>CAISPO010000040.1 GCA_903887415.1 uncultured Bacteroidota bacterium
AATAAAATTATATTTTAATACAATTAACTCTTGGTTAAAAAAATAATTTAGCTATTCTCAGGGGAGCTTTTGCAATAAATACCAAAAACGGCACGAATTGCCCATTATTTGTTGCCTATGATGTGAAAGTAACTTTCTACCATATCCCGGTAATACGGTTTTAGCTGCGGCGGAACTGTTTTGTACAATTCCAGCAGTTGCTTCTGGTCGGTGATATATTTTTGCAATGCTGCGGGTACGGGCCTGCTCATTTCTTCGCCAGACCTGGACGAGCGCTTGTCATCCTGCTCCTGCTCACGCAGCGATTTCTCAGTTTCCAGCAGCCTTGTTGTTATTTCTTTTTGCCGCTGCATCAGTTCATCTGTCAGCCGGCGGTTCACAAGGTCTGTCTCGTTCTTGTCCATCTTCTGCTCCAGTTCCCTGAGCTCTTTAGCGCTGCTGCCAAGGCCTCCTTTACTGTTCAGCTCATTGCTCAGGTCCTGTATCTTCCGCCTTATCATAGCCTGCTGCTCTGCCAGCCTTGCCAGTTGTTCCGGATCACCATATTCGCCCTGGCCACCTTGCTTGCCCTGGCCTTTTCCTTCCCCTTGTTGTCCCTGGCCCTGCCCCTGGCCAGGCTTATTACCGCCTGGTTTTGGCATTTTACCCATGCCCTCACCCACCTTCTGCTGCTCGGTGATAATGTCAGACAACTGCTCACCAGGAGTTTTACCCGGTTTTTTTCCGCCGGGCATGCTGCAGCTACCGGAGCCGCCAGGTTTGTTTGCATCGGCCTGCGCCTGCATCAGGTTGGCAAGCACTTCGTTCAGCATCAGTGCCAGGTTATTGGTATGCGTCATTACATACTGTTCATCCATCTGCGCAAGGTCCACCCTGCGGTCTTCCAGGTTGTCCACTGCTTTTTGCATGTGGTGCTCCAGTTCGGTCGTCTCTTTATTTATGGTCACTGATATCTTTTCTATACGTTTGCTCAGTGCAAACATGCTGTCGCGTATCATTTGCGAATTGCGGTGCAGCCGGTTTTCCTCTTCCTGGTTGGCCACGTATTGCTGGCTCGATGTAGAAGTTACCTTCACCGACCCCATAAGGTCTTCCTGGTCAAATGACAGTCTTATCAGGTTGCTTAGTATCTGCCGGGTCGCCTTTATGTCTATGTCTATTTCCTCCGGGCTCTGGCCGCCTGCTTTTTTGCGTAGTGATTTTGCCATTTGCTCCAGGTTGTCTGCTGCGCTCTTCTGCGATTTGCCCGCCTTGCCACTCTCCTTCTTGTCCAGGCTCTCCTCGCTTTGCTGCATATCCTGTTGTGCGTCCTTGCCTTTCTGCTCTTCGTTTTCGAGCCGGTCCTGCTGCTTACTGTCTTTGGCGGCTTTTTTCATGTCGGCCACGTCTTCCTTCATCGCCTTGTCCAGTTGGTCTTTTAGTTGCTTCTGGTCTTTGCTCAGCTCGCCATTATCCTTTTTGCCTTCTTCTGTTTGCTTTTGCAGGCCCCTTTCTTTTTGTGCCAGTTCGTCCATTTTATTGGCCACATCTTCCATGTGCATCTGCATTTCCAGCTTCTTCATCAGCTCTTCCATACGCTGCATGTCCATGTTGAAGAGTTTATTGTCCTGCTGCATCTGCTTCATGGCATCTACGGCCTGGTCTTTATTCAGCTTCTCCATCAGCTCCTGCAGCTTTTTCATTTCTTCCTTCAGCTCATTGCTCAGCAGGTTGTCCAGTTGCTTGTCCAGGTCCTTCTGCTTTTCCTTTACATCATCACTGTATTTCTTCTGCTCGCTCTGCTGCATCTGCTCTTCAAACCGTTGCTTAATGTTTTCAACATTGGTTTTCAGCTCCAGTTGCTTCTTCATCATCTCCTGCAGCGACTGCTGCTGTTCCCACTCCACGCTGTTGCTCTGCAGCATTTTGCTTTGCATGTCCTTGTAATCACTTTGCAGTTGCTGTGTTTTTTGAGAGCTGTTGCTGATACCAGAATTGATCTGTTGTGAATTTTCGTTTATTGCAGAGTCCAGTTGTTTCGGGTCATACATCTGGAAGCTCATCATTTCGCTGCGCGATGCCTTACTGCCATGCACACCATCGTTATCCCAGGCTTCTATGTAGTAGGTTACTTTTTGCCCCGGTGTTAGCTTCAGGCTCTCAATGTCAAAATACTGCTCGAATGAAGTAAGTGCACCCTCAGTGATCTTCACAGGTATGCTTTTGGTAAGCACCGGTTTTTCCTTATCGCTCACTTCATAGTTGAACGCCACACGTGTAACACCGTAATCGTCTCCTACAGTACCGGTCAGCAATATCTGCTTGCCGGTCACCGAGTCCTTGAATTGCTGCAGCTGTATCACTGGGTACTGGTCTGGTATCACCTGCACCTGGTAGCGGTAGCTGTCGGCAATTGCAGCCTCTTTATTGTGCAGTGTTATGGTATAAGCGGTATCGCTCATAAAGCGGTACTGGTAAGAAAAGGTAGATGAACTGTTTGGCAGCGCCACCGGCATTCCGCTGCCGAAATGGATCGACGCATTATCCGTATGGTCGGTCACAAATGTCCAGTTCACCGTAGTGCCCACTGGTAGCGTCATGTCGCTCAGGCTGTTCCTTACTTCATTCTTCTTGCCTGTATAAGCCGGGTAGTTCACCTGTACCTTAAACGCCTTGAGCACCGGTCTTTGGATCACTCTCAGGGTATTAGATGAAGAATAAAAGCCTGCTGCATAAAAACGAAAGTTCACCGCCTCAGTCACATTCTTGAAGGTGTATTGAAAGGTATGGTTTTCCAATGGCTGCATAGGTAACCGCTCGCCATTTACTTCTATTGCAGCATCAGCAGGCAGCATACTTCCCGTAGCCTCGGCTGTGAGTATATAGTCTGCATTTCGTACTGCTATTAGCGATGGGTTCTTAATAATAAAATGAAACGGAGATGGTTTTTCAAAAGCCTTAGTGGGCTGCAGCAAGCGAGAGGAACCTTCCGTAAATACACTGGGAGCAGCTACAACTATGAACACGGCTACCAGCAATAGCGGCAGCAGGTATGGCAGATATTTTTTGTTTTTAGAAAGATCGACTGCTTTGGTAATCGGCACTACAGATATGGCGCTTATCTTCTGGTTGATACTGGCCTCCGCAAGCTCACGGCTGGCGTTGTTATCCGGGTGCCGCTTCAATTGCAGTATGTTCAGCAGCCGGTCGCTGATCTCTGGAAAATGCCTGCCGATGATACTTGCTGCCTGCTCATGAGAGATCACCTTGCCCAGCCGCCCCATTTTGGTAAGCGGGATGATAACCCATGCTATTAATGACGATAGCCCCAGCACCATAAACACCGACATTATGGACACCTTCGACCACACAGGCAAGTAGAGGTAATACTCACCAACACTCGCGGTAAGTACATAGAACAACAGACAGCTCAAAAATACTAGCCCGCCGCGCAATACCTGGTTGGCATAATACTTCCGTATAAATGCATCCAGCCGATCTATCAGCCACTCATAATTGTTCGTACTCATCAGGGTACGCAATTTAACGGATTTTCATGAAGGAGAAAGGTTAAAAAAGGGGGAATTGTATATTAATTCTGGAAATGCCAGGAAATGCTAAAAGGCCTGGAGATCTCCACGGCAAAACTACTGTCCCCAAAAACTACTACGGTGCATTTGCCCCTGAATCTCTAATTTTGCTTCCAGTTACCATGATGCAACTATACCCGGCACATGCCGCCGAAGCCCTGGAATTTCATAAAGTTTGCGACTTACTACTCCAGAAGTGCCGGACCGATGCTGCGCGTGAGCGTGTAGTGAATATCCGTTTCCACACCCGCCTTGACCATATGGAGCGGGAGCTGACACAAGCCAACGAATTTAAAAATATACTCGTAGCTGGCGACCATTTCCCAAATGACTTCACCCGCAATATGCAGAAGGAGCTAAAATTGCTTTCGATACCAGGTGGGGTGCTTACGGGGGAGCAATTGCTGGCGTTTCACCAGCTTGCCATCAACATGAAGGATGTGCTGCTCTGGTTCAAAAAGCATGATGAACTGTTTCCGGCACTGCGTATCATTTGCGACGATATAACTTACGAAAAGAAAATAACCGACATTATAACGAGCATTATAGATGATAGCGGAATAGTACGCGATACGGCATCACGCGAATTGATGATCATCCGCTCAGAGCTGGGCAAGGCGCGGCATGAAGCCCGAAGGACATTTGAGTCCGTACTGCGCAAACTAAATAAGGCGGGCTATCTCGCAGATATTTCTGAGAGCTTCCTCAACGGCAGGCGCACAGCAGCGATACTTGCAGAATACAAAAGAATAGTAAAGGGCATACTGCACGGTGAAAGCGACACCCAAAAAACCGTATTCATAGAGCCCGAAGAAACAATAGACATCAACAACGAGATATTCTCGTTGGAGCGGGCGGAACAGAAGGAAATACACCGCATACTGGTGCAGGCAACCAAAGACCTTTCCGAATTTTCAGTTCAGCTTGAAGCCTATTTCAAAGTCTCCGGCTTATACGATTACATCAGGGCAAAAGCATTGCTGGCAGTGGATATGAAGGCCAATATGCCGCGCCTCAGCCCTCACCCCGGCGTGCAGTTGGTAAAAGCATACCACCCGCTCCTGTTCCTGCAAAACAACCATAGCAACAAACTAACTGTTCCGCTGAACCTCACACTCGACAGGCAAAATCGTATCCTTATTATCAGCGGGCCCAATGCCGGGGGCAAAACAGTAGCCATGAAAACGATAGGCCTGCTGCAGCTCATGGCACAGGCAGGCCTGCTGATAACAGCCGATGAAAATTCAGAGATCGGCATCTTCCGCCAACTGATGGTGCAGATAGGCGATACGCAGTCCATAGAGCACGAGCTCAGCACCTACAGCGCACACCTGCAGCACATGAAGCACTTTATGGACTTCGCCAATGGCAAAACCCTGTTCTTTATTGATGAACTGGGCAGCGGCTCAGACCCCGACCTTGGCGGCGCTTTCGCAGAGGCCATTGTAGAAGACCTCGCTGCAAAACATGCGCTTGGCATCATCACCACCCACTATCTGAATCTGAAAGTGATGGCCGGAAAAGTACGTGGTATTTTTAATGGTGCAATGGCATTTGACGAAGAAAAACTGGAACCCCTCTACCGGCTCACCATTGGCAAGCCCGGCAGCTCGTACACCTTTGCCATCGCACAGCGCAGCGGCCTGCCCGCACCGGTCATAGAGCGTGCACGGCAGCTCACAGCCCGCGAGCATTTCAAGCTCGACAAAATGCTGCACCATACCGAGCAGCAATCCGTAAAGCTGTCTGACAAAGAGAAAGAGCTCGATAAGCTGCTGAAAGAAAACACCCGCCTCAAAAAGAGCTATGAAGAGCTAACCGACAAAGAAAAACTACGGCAGCAGCATGAGACTCTGCGCCTGCAAAACATAATAAAAAAAGAAGAGCTCGACTACCTCCGCGACACCGAGCGCAAATTCAAGCAGATCATCCACGACTGGAAAAAAACGGAGAATAAACAGGAAGTAATCAACGCTGCTGAAAGTGTACTGTTCCGCAAAAAGCAAATAGCCACTAATGCCGCCGCTGCTAAGAAAGCAGATAAGAACTATGACACCATAGGCGGCGCACCGAAGCCCGGCGACCTCCTGCGCAACAAAGAAAACCACCAGGTAGGCACACTCACCGAGATCCAGCGCGACAAACGCGCCATCATCAAGATCGGCAACATGCCCTTCAATGTCAAGCTGGACGAATGGGTAGTCGTGAGGAAAAAGGAAAAACCGGGAAAGTAATTTCAATTGGCTGGATTAAATCACCCAGATAATAGCAGCCCCGGCCTTTAGGTCGGGTACAAAGTCAACTACAATCTGGCTTTAGCCAAAATATTAAATGAGGGTGATTTTGAAATCCAACAGCGAGCGGTGCGACCGCTTATTGCGGCTTTCAAAATGAGAGAAAGGCCCAGCTGATGCAGGGCCTTTCAGAAAATTTCTATAATTCAGGGAATTACTTCTTCTTGGCAGGAGCAGTATTCTGCGAGGCAGCATTGCCGTTCTTAACTGGCCCTTCAGGTTTCTGAAACAACGCAACGGAAATGATGCACAAACCGGCAACAGTGCTTATCAGTATCCATGTACCTTTTTCCATTACATCGGTGCTTTGCTTCACGCCCATTACCTGCGAGCTCATAGTACCAAAGCTCCCGGTAAGGCCGCCACCTTTGGGGTTTTGGATAAGGATAAAAAATGCCAATGCCACACAGGCCAACAGTATCAGTATAATAATGAGAGATGTCATGATTGCTTTTCCTTTAAAACTTCCTCTATTTTGCGGGCAAAGTAAGCGTTTTTTTGAGGATTTCGCAAACTTAATTTCCGGTACATATCCATTGCCTTGTCATATTTGCCCTGCTTTATATATATTTCCGCCAGCGATTCACTGGCAAGGCCGTCCTCTTTGGCTATGGAGTTTACCGCCATTTCAAATACATTTTCGGGTATTTCCTCGTTTTCCTCTTCCAGCGCCGCCGCCAGTTTCTCCTTCTGCCACATCGTTTTCAGCGCTCGCTGGTCTTTCTTTTCTTCTTCCTGCTTGCGTGTGGTGCTCTTAAAGTGCAGCAGCCATTCAGAGAAGCTCATCATCACCATCAGCGATTTGTCAACTTCGTCAGCATCTGCGCTTTCCTTAAGGTCAGCTATTTCCACAGGTATTTCTTCTGATATTTTTTCACCTTGCTGCAGGAAATAATCCTGTGTATATATGGGTGATATTAATGCTTCTGCGGCGGTATCGCTTACCGCTTCTACCGCTGGCTCGTCAACTGCTGGCGTTACTACATGCAGGGTTACGATTGCCGGTTCAGCAGTTGGCACCGCTTCTTCGGCGATCTCATATTCGTCACTTGCTTCGTTGTGTCCGGGCGAGGGCTGTTCATCACCAGCCTTAAAAACAGGCTGCGGCACTATTCCCAGCGGCTCAGGGGCAACGGGGGTCTCTTCTCTTATGAGTTGCAAAAATTCATCGCTCACCTTTACCACCGGCTCCGGACCCGCCTCGTGCTTTATTTCCGCGGCTATTTGATCCGCTATACTGTCTTCCTGGTCAGCTATTGTTTCAGGCGTATCTGCTATAGCCGGACCCGGCACCGCAATTTCCTCCGGCGCGCCGGTATCTTCCACTTGCGGCTCTGGTACATATTCCTGCACCGGGGGTTGGTATTCATTGGCTACAGGTTCACTCACTGCCGCCTCTGGCACATATTCTTGCACAGGCGGGTGATGATCATAGGTTACAGGTTCGCTTGCCACAAGCTGAGTTATCACAGGCGCCTGGGTGGCTGCAGCGGCAAATTCACAATATTTCATCCAGTTGCCCAGGTATGGCCGGGCCTTCGCAAGCATTTCCGGCGAGAAACCGGATGATGTCCGGCTTTCAACGGCAGCTATATAGCGCAACGGCACCAGGTAGGGATACGTACGGATCAATGACTCTACAATGCTATGGTCTCCCCGGGTTACCGAGGCAGGGCTATCCAGCAAGTGGGATATATATTGTATGGAAGATTGGTCTGTCATTACTGTAACCGGCTACCAATTTACAAAAGCTTTATTAAAAATATCATCCGCCAGCTGAT
This sequence comes from uncultured Bacteroidota bacterium, assembly GCA_903887415.1. Taxonomy (GTDB): domain Bacteria; phylum Bacteroidota; class Bacteroidia; order Chitinophagales; family Chitinophagaceae; genus Nemorincola. Next base: position 7,645 of record CAISPO010000040.1, read on the forward strand.
TTCCTATATCATCTATCAATGCGGCCTTTACGTTGTCCAGTATTTGTGAGGCGTCAAAGTCGGAAAAACGGGTAAATGTCTGGCTAAAATTCGATTTTTCGTTCAGCCGGTTCTTGAAAGTTATCTTTACACTCATAGTAAGCCTGTTTTTCGAGGCCACCTGCACATTTGTCGCCCCGGTCACTGTCACCTCGTAAGCGGTAATATCGCCGCTCATATCATAGTCTGCATCATCCTTATTTACAGGTGAGAGGCCCGTCTGCGACAAAATACGGCTGCGCAGCTTATCTGTAAGCGTTGATGCGAGGCTAGGCTCCACGTTGCGCGCCTTATTCTCCAGTTGGTGTATATTCAGGGTCTTACCCTCAATAGTAGCCCCTGAAAAACTATATATATGACACCCCGCCACCATCAGCAGCAAGGGAAGCAGTAATAAAAGAATGAGTTTGCTCCGCATGAAGTGTAAAAATAGGAAAAAAATGGCGGGTCTTAGATTTGGCTTGTTAGGATAGGCGAAGCACGCCGATAGTTTGCCATTTCACTATTGCACATCCTTTAATTAGCGCAAGCTGCGCCGTACACAACAAGGGCCAGCGTTTCCGCCAGCCCCTGCTTTTTACAATACCTAAATACGCTCCTCATTCCACTTCACCCTCCCCTTTTTGGGGAGGGCCGGGGAGAGGCCCCTATTTCCCTACTACGAAATGGATGGTCTTATTCTCACTGCCATTACGGGCGATCAATACATAGTTGCCAGTGGTAAGATTACTGCCCAGCGATACCTGGCTGTTAATCATACCTGCAGTAGCTACAGACTGGTTGGTATAAACCACCTGGCCCAGCATATTGGTCACTTCAATAGTTACATTCACATCCTTATCGGTACCTGCAATCCCGGTTACACTGAATGCACCATTGTTAGGGCTTGGGAAAAGTTTCACATCGAAAGGAAGCGCAGTTACGATCACCTCTGTTACAGTTTCTGTTACAGCGCCATCGCTGCCGGTTGCGGTATGGGTGATCATTGCGCTGCCTGGTGCAAGAGCAGTTACTATGCCATTCTCATCCACAGTAGCAACTGTGTTGTCACTGGTGCTCCAATCGCCGCCGGCGGCAGCATCAGAAACATTCACAATACCGCCTACGCTGGTAGTAGCATTTGGATTCCTGAGCCGTGCTGCGGTTACACTTACCAGCATTGATGCCTGGCCCGCGCAGCCATATGAATTGGTCACAGTGTAATAAATGGTAGCACTGGTGCCGGCATATGGAGGGGTGAACATACCTGTGGCGCTGCCTATATTTATCATGAAAGTGTTGCTGCTGCTCCATAACCCACCGGCCGTAACATCAGATAAGGTAACAGGTGAGCCACTGGGCACTGTAGATGGGCCCGATATAGCAGCAACAACAGGAACCGGATTAACGGTAACTACTGCGGTGGTGTAACAGCCAGTGGTCTTCGTATAGGTAATAGTAGTTGTACCTGGTGATACACCAATTACCGCACCTGCTGGGTTTACAGTAGCAACAGACGGCGTACTGCTGGTCCATGACAGCTTCACATTGCTTGTATCTGTTACGATAGTGGTAGCGCCGTTACATACGTTCAGGTTACCAGTGATCGGGCCTGGCAGCGGGAATATGGTAAGGATATCAAGAGCAAAACAACCTGTACTTAGTGTATAAGTAACTGCTATCCCGCCGGCAGAGATACCTGTCAGATTTCCCACCGAATCCACTGTTGCATGGCCATCGCTGCCACTCCACACGCCACCGGCAGTAGAATCACGCAATGTTGTTACCGAACCTGCACACAGACTGGTTGCACCCAATATACCTACGGGGTTTGGATTCACTGTTATAGTAATGGCAGCCCTGCAGCCCGCAGGAGCTAACAAAGTATAGTATATGGGTACCACACCTGGATTAGCTGCTGTTACAACGCCGGTTGTGCTTACCGCAGCCGTAGATGGGATACTGCTTGACCAAACACCCCCCGGGGTAGCGTCAGCCAATGTTATTGAATTAGTATTGCATACTGTTGACGGACCCGCGATAGGATTAGGAACTGGATATATGTTAATTACAGTTGTTGTAACAGCCCCCCAGTAACTATAGCTCAGAATTGCTGTACCTGCGCTTATGCCGGTTACAAGGCCAATGGGCGTTACAGAAGCTATTGCAGAATCTGCTGGGTCTATCGTGAATACACCGCCGGAATATTCATTCCAGAATGCCGCTGTGCCGCCAACGCAGGCATAATTAGTAGTCCACTGGATGTCTGTTAAATGCCCAACTACCGGGCTGTCAACAATAACAACTTTTGTAGCAGAGGCAACACCGCAAAGGTTATCGAGCGAATAAGTAATAGTGCTCACACCGGGTTTAAGCCCATATACTATGCCGCCATCAACCGTTGTGTAGTAATTGTCTGCGGTCCATGTTCCATAACTTGTTACATCAGTCAAAACGATAGTTGCCTCGTAAGCAACATGCGACGGGCCTGTGATCACACCTGGGTCAGGAAGTGGCTTAACATGTATCAGCTTGCTCGCACTTACTGAGCCGCAACCATTAGTTATAGTGTAAGATATAGTTGTGCTGCCTGGTGATACACCGGTTACAACTCCGCCAGCATTCACTGTCGCCCTGGCCGCATTATCTGTGCTCCATACACCCCCGCTTGTTGTGTCAACTAAAACTCCTGTCAGAGCAATGCATACACTGTCGAAACCGGTAACGGCGCCTGCTGTTGGAGGCAGGGCATTTACTGCTATTGGGAATGTAGCTGTCGCTGTGCCGCAGCTGTTGGTTACTGTATAACTTATAGTTGCATTGCCTGTGGCAACGCCGGTTACAACACCGCTTGCACTTACAGATATAGTTGTTGCATCGCTGGTGCTCCATACGCCGCCGCCTGCTGCATCAGCAAGGGTGTTATTAGCTCCCAGGCAGGCATTGCTGCCAGTGATGGTTCCTGCATTAGGTAAAGGATTAACATTGATCACTGCTGTAGCGCTCGCAGTCCCGCAAGTGTTGGCCACTGCGTAAGATATTGTAGCCGAACCTGCTGTTATACCAGTTACATTACCTGCCGCATCTATTGTCGCAACTCCTGCTGCACCTGTGCTCCATACGCCGCCGCTTACTGTGCTATTGAGCACTGTTGCAGCGCCTGTGCATATTACAGCGCCGTTCACTGTTCCTGGATCAGGAAGTGAGTTTATGGTTACAGAGCCTGTAGCAACAGACGATCCGCAACTGTTGGTTACTGTATAAGATACGTTGGCAACACCGGAAGAAATACCGGTTACCACGCCGGTTGCATCTATATTGGCAACCCCGGTTGCATCTATGCTCCATACACCACCGCTTACTGTATTGCTCATACTGATTGGTGTGCCAATACATGCAGCACCGCCGGTTATTGTACCTGCATTTGGCAACGGGGTAACATTTACCGGGATGGTTGTGGTTGCTGTACCGCAGCTGTTGGTTACTGTATAAGAGATAGTCGCTGCACCAGCGGCAACGCCTGTTACATTTCCGCTTGCATCTACACTAGCTTCGGTAGCATCGCTTGTACTCCATGCGCCGCTGCCTGCTGCATTGTTCAATGTTGTTGTTGTGCCGGCACATATTGTTGTGCTGCCGGTTATTGCACCTGCATCAGGAAGCGGGTTAACAGTTATTGCACCATTGGCAGTAGCTGATCCGCAACCGTTGGTTACTGTATAAGATATTGTTGCTACACCGGCAGAAATGCCTGTTACAACCCCTGAAGCATCTACTGTAGCTATTCCCGCAGCGCCTGTGCTCCATACGCCGCCGCCTACAGTGTTGTTAAGGGCCGATGTTGCGCCTGCGCATACTGTTGTGCTGCCGGTTATCGCGCCTGCATTCGGTATAGAAATAACGGCAACACCAGTGGTAGCCACTGCAGTACCGCAACTGTTTGTTACTGTATAGGATATGGTAGCCGAACCTGCCGCAACTCCGGTTACAACTCCGCTTGCGTCAACAGTTGCTACTGTGTTGTCACTGGTACTCCATACGCCGCCGCTAACTGCATTGCCCGTATTTATTACTGATCCTGCACATACAGTTGAGCCGCCTGTTATTGCGCCTGCATTAGGTGCAGCGCCTACTGTTATCATCTTTGTAGCTGTTGCATTGCCGCAGCTGTTGGTTACTGTATAAGATATAGTTGCAGTACCTGCAGCCACTCCGGTTACAACCCCTGAAGCATCTACTGTAGCTATTCCTGCAGCGCCTGTGCTCCATACACCGCCGCTTACTGCATCACCAAAAGCTGTTGTTGCTCCGGCGCATGTGTTATCAGCCCCGGTTACAGTACCGGCATTTGGCGCTGCGTTAACCGTAATCGCTTTTACTGCGGTTGCAGTGCCGCAGCTGTTGGTTACCGCATAAGATATAGTTGCGGTGCCTGCGCCAACACCGGTTACAACTCCGGATGCATTCACAGTTGCAATACTTGCTGCGCCTGTGCTCCATACACCGCCGCCGGCTGCATCGTTCAATGTGGTTGTTGCACCCACACAGGTAGTAGCGGTGCCGCTCACTGTGCCCGCATTGGGTGCAGCGCCTGCTGTGATCACCTTTGTAGCTGTTGCATTGCCGCAGCTGTTGGTTACTTTATAAGATACAGTTGCAGTGCCTGCGCTCAACGCTGTTACAACCCCTGTCGAGCTAATTGTTGCAATGCTGCCTGCGCTTATGCTCCATACACCGCCGCTTACTGCATCTGCCAGGTTTATTGTTGTCCCGGTACATGCAGTTGATGCTCCTGTTATGCTGCCTGCGTTTGGTCCTGCATTTATTGTTACCACCTTAGTAGCTGCAGCAGCACCGCAACTGTTGCTTACTGCATAGGATATTGTAGCAGTGCCTGCGGCCACACCGGTTACTACACCACTTGCATTTACACTGGCAATGCTTGCTGCGCTGGTACTCCATGCACCGCCGCTGCCGGTATGGCTTATGGTGATCGTTGCGCCTGCGCACATACTGCTTGCACCGCTCAATGTCCCTGCATTTGGCAGGCCGGTCACAGTGATCACTTTGGTAGCTGTTGCATTGCCGCAACTGTTAGTTACTTTATAAGATATAGTTGCAGTGCCTGCGGCTACTCCTGTTACAATGCCGGATGCGTTAACTGTTGCAATGCCGGATGCGCTGGTGCTCCATACGCCGCCGCTTACTGCATCGGTAAAAGTTGTAGTTGTTCCCGCACATATTGTAGCTGTTCCGTTTACTGTACCTGCATTTGGAGCGGAGGTTACGGTTACGCTTGTTGTTGCGGTTGCTTTACACCCGTTCGATCCGGTAACGGTAACACTATATGTGCCGGCCATTGAGCTGCACATACCAGTACGTGTCGGGTTTTGCGAAGCAGATGTAAAGCCCGAAGGCCCGTGCCAGGAAAATGTGGAAGAACTGCCACTGCCGCCGCCGGAACATCCGCCGCCGGAACATCCGCCGCCGCCGCTACCGCCGGAGCATCCGCCGCTGCCTGTGCTGCCTCCCGTAGTGCCTGTTAAAATAAGTGTTGAACCCTGGCAAACCGACCCGGATGATGATGCGCCTGCTGTAGGTGCGGCATTAACGGTCACAGTCTGGGTCACAGTGCAGCCGCTTGTAGCGTAGGTAATTTTAGCGGTACCTGCTGAAACGCCCGATAAAACGCCGCTTGCATTAATTGATGCTACTGATGAATTGCTGCTGCTCCATGTACCGCCTGCTATTGCAGCGGTAAGGTTAGCTGTGCTGCCTGCACATACCGCAGTAGCAAAATTACTTCCGGTGAGCGCTACTGTCTGAGATGCAGAATAGTTGCCGGTATAGCTGGTGCCTGATCCTGATCCGCACATGCCGCCACCGCCGCTGGTGCTGCCTGTTGCGCCGGTGATCACATGCGACATATAATGTTCCGGTGACCCTGCATGGTCTGAATTTGAATAAGCAGAACAGGAATTGCAATCAGATGGCTTTACGCCCAGGTTATTAAGGTTGCTGTTAAAAGAAGTATAAACGGCAGCAGCCCATTCCCAGCTTATAGATACATTGGCCCCACAGGTAGAAAAAGTACCTGTCCAGGATACTGGGTTAAGCCCGCCGGGAATATTGCTGGTCAGCGAATCGCTGTAACCGGATATAAAATAGTGGCCCGCTTCGTTTGGCGGTGCTGTCGTCACCCATGTCGAGCCATTGTAAACCGTGGTTGCTGTCGTCACAGTTGGGTCAAGTATCAATTCGCCGTTTGGCACGGAAAGTGAAAACTGTGAGCTGGAGATGACCTGGTTGTTGAAGTAAATGGTCAGCGGGTAAGTGGCAGTGCCGTTTACATTTACAACTGCGTTAAACCATATTTTCTTGCCTGCAGCGATCGATGAACTATTAAAGTTCTGTGATATAGTACTGCTGGCTTTTACTACGTACCCGGTCATCAATAACAATATTGCTACAATGCCGGAAAGAAGATTCTTTTTCATATCCGTATATTTAGTAAATGAACAAGTAGTTGGTACCGATGACCGGTTGGAAAAAGTGGATGGCGTGCATGCCTCTGCGAAAGAAGCTGTCTGTTGGTCGGAAACGATTTGGGTAGATTTTTTCATACGCTCTGTTTTTTAGATTGGTGCCTTAAAAACATTTTTTATCGAACTTCTCTTTTGTTATTTATTAGTAAACGTTTTGCTAATGATTTACTAATTGAGTGCAAGTTAAAGTGGATAATTTGGATTTACAACCAATTAACAAAAATAAATAAAACGCATACGTAAGAAATGCTCAAATCAGCATGGACTTAACATATATGCAAATTTAACTCTCGTTTGCAATTATCAGTATTTATTATCCGCCCACCACAGGATTCACTAATTTCACCCTTACCCTTGTCGATAATTATAGATTTTGGAGAAAATGGCGGGATGTTTGCAAAGAGAGGAAATTGATCATCAAAGTGAAATAAAATAAATTTGTTAATGATAAAGAATTCGTTTGAATTTGCCCCTTTTGCTGTAAGTATAAATTATATTTTGCATATGAAGTGCTGCAAAAACCAAAAATGTTTGCATTCTGGTAGCAATTTTCAATAATGCAGGCAAATGGTGCGCGCTCAAAGAATAAGATCGACGCAAACAGAGATAAGTACAGCTTATCGGGCCTCAAAAGCCTTTGCTATAGCGGAAAAAGCCAGTGTAACAGAGCAAGTAGCACGGGCAATAAAAGCACCTTTTTGATAGAAAACTTGCAGCAATAAACCCATGGTTGTTTTGCAGCGCTCATAAATTTTCTCTCTTAGAAAAAGCCAGCGAGTACCCTACAGAGAGTATCAGCCCGCCCGGAGCATATAGTAAGAGGAAGTTCTGTTCTTCCGTTTCGCCTTTCCTTATTGGGTTTCCTGATGTTTCCCTGTATTTATCCGCAGTGAGCGACAGAGACCATCCAAAGGCTGTTGAAAATCTGTTTTCTCTCTTCCCGAGTCGCCAGTAGTGATAGATGCACACAAAACCATTGGCCTGCGGCAAACGCGTTATAGTTACACCCTGCTCACCACCACTGGTGTACCATCCGTTCGATGCCCATACCTCAAATACTTCATGGTCATTGCGGAAACCGCTGTTCCAGCTAACTCCTGCGGAAGCGGCCCAACCCTTGTTGTAAGACTTGAAATAATGCTTTAGCTCCAGTTCAATTTTTGCGCCCCATGTACTTATGCCCACCCCGCCATTTAATGAGAAGTTTGTTTCCTTGTTGGCGTTAAATATCCGCTCGTAGGTGATACCAAGCGGCCCGGTATTATTGTTGATGCCGGTGCCAACGGCCATATAAGAGATCGAATATGGCTTTCTTTCATCCTGTGCATATGAATGAGCGCTGAAAAACACCGCAAGTAAGCAGGCAAATCGCTTTATAAAAGATAAAGAGGGTCTTTGGCACATAATAAGTCAATGCACTTAGGATAAAGTTAACCAAAAAATGCGGTTCCTGAATTTCACCGTGGCTCACCCCAGCGCGGCTCTGTAGCTTAGCCCTGTGCAGGGCGGACTTGTGCCTGCCCATTTTAGCGAGTTTATAACTCAGCCACTTTTGAAGCACAATCGCGATACCATAGATAAGTTCTAAATTGCAGCCAATAACGCGCTGTAAAAAAAATAAAAATGTCGGCTTCCGAAAAAATCCCTCAATTCATTTCATCCATAAAACAGTCTTTGGAAGACGATACTTTCGTGAGCTTGTCTTTAGGAAAATATAAAGGCGCCGAAGAAAATCTACAGAAGGTTATCATAAAAAAGGCGCTCATTAAAAAGGAAGTAAAAATGAGCTTTACCTACCGATATAAAACACGCGATATTGTTAAGAACTATTCGCAAAACGAAGGCGTAGCCATTGTGCAGACATTGCTCAACGAAGGGTTCAAGGTGGCTACGCTCTTTACTACAGCTTTTGATCTGGTCTTCGAAAATATCAATGATAAAAAAACAACCATCCGGAAAAACCCACCAATAAAAACTGAGGCTCCCGCCGTGGAACACGATAAGAACAAGCATCGGTTAATCGCGGCAAAAGGTAAAACCTACCTCACTGAATTAGGTATTACCGATAAAGATGGAAACGTATTCAAAAGCACGCAGGACAAATACCGCCAGATCAATCATTACATAGAGATACTGAGCTCATTAATAAAAGACGTTCCTGCGGAACATTTGAAAAAGGTAACAGACATGGGCAGCGGCAAAGGCTATTTAACCTTTGCCCTCTATGACTATCTCACCAATGTGCTGCATCTGCAGCCAGAGGTTATTGGTGTTGAGTTTCGTCCAGACCTGGTATCCCTATGCAACAAGATTGCACACGACAGTAAATTCGACAAACTGCATTTCGCAGAAGGAACTATAGAACAATACGATAGTTCGGACACCAACATACTTATTGCCCTGCACGCCTGCGATACGGCCACTGATGATGCGATTTACAAGGGCATCACCGCCGGCGCCGATCTCATAGTGGTGGCCCCATGCTGCCACAAACAGATAAGGCGGGAGATAGAGCAGCATCAGGTGCATAATGATGTTGACTTCCTCACTAAGCATGGTATATTCCTGGAACGCCAGGCCGAAATGGTCACCGATGGCATCAGGGCCATGATCCTGGAATACTTCGGCTACAAGACCAAAGTCTTTGAATTCATCTCCGATGCCCACACCCCTAAAAATGTAATGATCACAGGCATAAAGAACAAACAACAGTTGCCAAAAAATGAAGCCCTCCTGCAAAAGATCAAAAATGCAAAAACCTATTTCGGCATCGGCTACCATCATCTGGAGAAGATGATGGGCATCTGAATTTAGCAGAAAAGAACGTAATACCGTTTAGACATTAAAAAACACCAAAGTCGCGCGTCATCGCGAGGTGCCCGACTAGCCCTTTGTGTGCGGCGGCACCGAAGCAAACTCACGGAATTCAGTTACTCGACCGGTGCAATATTAATGTCCCATTGGTATAACCGTGAAATAGACGTCAGGTTGAACACAGTTTAGAAACGTAAATCCGGCAACTAAACGCGAAGAATTTTACATCATGTGCCGCCCACGTTACATGACAGTGCGAAAAACGCACTATCATAAAACTTCAATTTTTTTCCTTCAAAATTCAGCACGAACTTTGGGCCAAAAAAGGAAAAAAGGCGCCCGTTGGCGGGCACAGCAGGTTCTTTATACTGAAATAAATTGCACTCCGTTGAGCGTAGCGGCCTTTGCGGTTTTTCTTTACGGCTTTGCGTGAAGATTTTTTCTGAAGTCTCTCCGGGAAATTTTGGGGTACAATGGGGCATGGAATGGGACATTCAACATTCGTCATTATATCCTGAAAATTCTTTAATCCTGAAAATCCTGATTCCGACAAATGCCCCACTATGTTACCGAATGGGAAATGTGAAATAAATTTAATAATATCCACAGAACCAGCCGCAGTAAAGGATCACAATGGAATTATCCAACAAACTAAATGCCCCATATAAGCACTACAAAAATATACCCCGAATGGGACATTGCCGGCGATAACAAAAAAAAATCGATCATCATAAAATCCGTTCACCTGCCTGCCGTTAGGCAGGTCCTAAAAATCTTAGTAAAGATTGAGTATTTTTGAACTCTTAGAAGCACCCCAATAATATGCAGATTTTCAGATTCCTCATTACTTCCATCGCCTGCTCCTTTTTATGCCTGCCATCTTATGCACAGGTCCAGAAAACCCGGGACGATGAAAAACGCAAAATATGGGTGAAAGCAAACCTCACCACAAAGGAGGACGCAATAGAATTTATCAAAACTGCTTACACGGATTTTACGATCATCATCCCCAAAAAGTCAGTTGAATCCGGCATCTATAAAAGAGACCTCAAATTCAATGATTGCGAACTGACCATTGAAACGGACAGCCGCCAGCAGGAGTCATCCTATAAGTCGGACAAAGAATTTGTAAAAGATATTGTGGTCATTGATTTCGACCGGGTGGTACTTGATGGTGACAATATAAAACCCTCAAGCCCCGAAAATTCCAAAGGCCTTTTTGCCGGCCACTCCTACGCCCGTTTTCATAAAATACCTATCTACTCTATCCTTGCCGGGGCGCCTAATCGTGACAACGATAAGTTCACCGACCGCCATTACGAAGAGCACCTGCAATGGGCCTACCAGTTCCTGATAGATGAATGCACTGGAAAGCGGAATTAGTCTTTACGGAATTGGGAATTAGGATTGATACCAATAATCCGTGCGCTTGACTGGTCTGGAATTTGGAATTTGTTCTTTGGAATTTTCACCTTGGAATTTGGAATTTCCCCTTTGGAATTTCCGAAGGCTTTACTCCTCAATATCATACTCCTTTATCTTGCGATAAAGCGTACGTTCAGATATACCCAGCTCTGCAGCCGCATCACGGCGGCGGCTCTTGTGTTTCTTCAGCGCCTTGGTGATAAACTCTTTCTCACGGTCGGCAAGCAGCAGAGTCTCCTCCACATCTTCATGATGGTCATTCGATTCCAGCAAAATAGGTGCGCCCTGGTTGTAGTTGGTATTGGCAGGTTGCTCGCTATTATATACCGGCATCAGCGCACTGTTATTTGTCGATGGGTCAACCGGTGTATAGCCCTGGTGATGGGCTACATCAAAGATCATCTGCTTAAGGTCGTTCATGTCCTTCTTCAGGTCAAAGAACAGCTTGTAGAGTATATCCCGCTCAGTATTGAAATCGGTACCCGACCCCGATGAGCCACCACCCTGAAGTGAAGAGGGTATCACTGCAAGGCTACGTGAGGTCTCACGGTTTGGCAGAAAACGTTGCATCACCTCAGCGTTTATGGCCTTATCTATGGAGAGTACAGATATCTGCTCGGCTATGTTTTTTAGTTCGCGTACATTGCCCGGCCAGTAGTAGTTCACCAGCATTTGCTGTGCTGCAGCATCAAGCTGCACAGATTGGGTTTTATACCGCTCTGCAAAATCAGCCGCAAACTTCCGGAACAGCAGCGGCACATCCTCCTTCCGGTCGCGGAGCGATGGCACTCGTATCGGCACCGTGCTTAAGCGGTAGTAAAGGTCTTGCCTGAAATCACCCGACTGTGTGTATTCCAGCAGGTCGCGGTTGGTAGCGGCAATTACCCGCACATCTGTCTTCTGCACTTTCGATGAGCCTACGCGAATGAATTCGCCGGTCTCCAGCACACGCAGCAGGCGTGCCTGTGTACCCAGCGGCATTTCGCCGATCTCATCCAGGAATATAGTACCGCCGTTCACTGTTTCAAAATACCCCTTGCGGCTATCAACAGCGCCTGTAAATGATCCCTTTTCATGCCCGAAGAGCTCACTGTCAATAGTACCTTCTGGTATTGCCCCACAGTTCACTGCGATGAAGGGGTTATGCTTCCTGGGCGAGAGCGCATGTATGATCATGGAAAAAACCTCCTTGCCTACGCCACTCTCTCCTACTATCAGCACGGAGAGATCTGTATTGGCAACCTGTACGGCGGTATTTAATGCATGGTTCAGCGCCGGCGAATTGCCAATAATGCCAAACCTATTCTTTATACTTTGAATATCCATTTTGTCGTAAGTCGTAAGTTATAAATCGTGAGTCCGTGAGATTCACGCAGCCTTACCTTTATTTTGAGTTTAAAATTGCATCTACTTCCTTCTTCAAAACAGGAAGATCATTAGTACATATTATCCATATAGAGGAGTCCTCCAGTATATCATAATCATGAATAATAATGTGGCGTAATGAGATTATTCTTTTTTTATGCGAAACAGCAATTTCTTTATCCATTTTATCCGCCTGCCACAAAGCCTCTCCAATGATGGCTAATCTTCTCTCAACAGCGTCAATGACAAGAAGGTTATCTTTATAAGCCGAAAGTGTCGTAACATCTTGAAGGTGACTTTCAATCACATTGATTGATTTATAGATGTCGCTCAATAATTTGCTTACTTCACGCCTCATATATCATCTGCTTGCTTTCGTTAATACTTTCAATAAAATAAGGGTTCCACATTTTTTGTTCTGAGACAAGATCTACTTTACGTTTCAGGAGGTCTTGTAAGTAAAACATGAGGTCAAAGAAGTTGTCGGCATAATCCATTCCTGGATTGCCCTCGTCCTCAAACCGGTAAAGAAAGTCCACATCACTCTCGGTGTTAAAACGATTTTCGTCTGTTGCACTGCCGACCAGATAAAAAGACTTTACGCGATACTTTTTGCAAGCATCGAGTATTGCCTCCATATTATCTTTTATCAACGTTACCATACTATACAATTTCTCCCAGCAATGTTGCCGAGGTTGCATTAGTCACCCTCACTTGTATATAATCACCTTTCTTCAGCGGTTGATCATTCTTAGCAAACACAACCATTTTGTTCTGGCTGTTTCTGCCGCTCCAGTCTTTGTCGCTCTTCTTGCTGGAGCCTTCTATCAGCACTTCAAAGGTCTTACCTATGTCACTTGTATAGCTCTCCCGCGAGTGACCGTTTTGCAGATTGATGATCTCAATGAGTCTTCTTTTCTTCACGTCTTCCGGTATGTCGTCTTCATATCGGCGGGCGGCAAGTGTGCCGGGCCGCTCACTGTAAGAGAACATATAAGCCATGTCGAAGCGGCTAAGCTCCATCACAGAAAGCGTATCCTGGTGGTCTTCTTCGGTTTCTGTGCAAAAGCCGGAGATAACATCGGTACTGAGCCCGCAGTCTGGCATTACCTCGCGTATGCGTTTCACCTTATTCAGGTACCATTCGCGGGTGTAGGTACGGTTCATCAGGTTCAGGATACGTGTATTGCCGCTCTGTACCGGCAGATGAATGTATTTGCAGATGTTATGGTACTTAGCCATTGTATGCAATACATCGTCTGTAATATCCTTAGGATGGGATGTGCTGAAACGAATGCGCAGCAGAGGGTCGATCAACGCAACACGCTCTAAAAGATTTGCAAAATTCACTTCCTCACCGTCAACAGGGCTATGATAATAACTATCTACATTCTGCCCAAGAAGTGTCACTTCCCTAAAACCGCGATTGAAAAGATCACGGCACTCATTCACAATACTTTCTGCATCCCTGCTACGCTCACGGCCGCGGGTAAAGGGCACTACACAGAAGGTACACATATTGTTGCAGCCACGCATGATGCTTACGAAGGCGGTAACCCCATTACTGTCCAGCCGCACCGGAGATATATCGGCATAAGTTTCGTCCCGGCTCAGTAGCACGTTCACGCTTTTCTGGCCGCCCTCGGCTTCGGTTATCAGGCCGGGCAGGCTGCGGTATGCATCAGGGCCCACCACTATATCCACCAATTTTTCTTCTTCCAGGAATTTGGCTTTCAGGCGTTCCGCCATACAACCGAGCACACCTATCAGCATACCGGGGTTGTTCTCTTTCACCTTCCGGAAAGCATGCAGGCGGTTGCGCACTGTTTGTTCCGCCTTTTCACGAATGGAGCAGGTATTCAGCAGCACCAGGTCAGCCTCCTCAAAATTGCGTGTAGCCCCAAAGCCCTCATCATGCAGTATGGATGCCACTATCTCGCTGTCGCTGAAATTCATCTGGCAGCCGTAGCTTTCTATATAGAATTTTTTCTTAAACTCATTCGGGTCCCCTGCGAACGGAGCATATGCTTCCCCCTGACGCAACTCCTCCACCACTTTTTGCAGTACCTCTGCCATAATTTCCGATTTTCAATTTTGCGCAAAGTTACGGATAATTGATATGTCAGCATTCAATGGGATTTCCCGGGATTAAGCGTAAATTTGAGTCCTCCAAACGCGATGGTATTAAATGTTTTTTTGTTTTGTCTTTGGCCTTGAGCCATGGCTTTTGCCCCCGGCTGCTGAAATGGTTGAAGCGCTGAAAGCAAAAGGCCACAGGGTAAGCGTAATTTACGCCCAGTACCGCGGAGAGCAACCTGACGCTAAAGACTATAGTACCGCTCATACTTATGCTATAGTACCCAGGCAGAGCGGATACAAAAGGCTGCTAACCCATGCTTACATGGCACACTCCGTAAAACAGCTTATCAAAGAAAACAGGCCAGATGTCCTGATAGCTTGTGATATCCTTTCGCTACAGGCCATATCGGGAATTGATGGTATAAAAAAGGGATATTGGGGATTTGAGATCGCGAATGCACCAACTAAAATGCGGCTATCGTTCGATTACTATCGGGCGCTTCGTTTCCCGGCATGGGTGAGGGGTTTGGATTTTTTCCTGGCGCCTTCGCAAAGCCGGGTTGAAAAAATAAGTAAGCGGAGCGGCAGGAAGGGGCCCGCCGGCGTGATCTACAATTGCAGGCGATATGAGGGGCATGGGGTAAACCATGTGCCGAACCGGGAGCCCAGGCTCGTTTACACCGGGCGTGTATCAGAAGCGCAATATATAGAAGAGATAATAGACGCGATGGAATTGCTGCCTGCGGAGGTGACACTTCATATTGCAGGGCCTTCCGGCGAAGCGTACTTTAAAAAGCTGAAAGATAAAATTGGCTCAAACCCGATTTTGGCAGGGCGCATATTTTTGCCCGGCAGACTAAGCCGTGAAGATGTTTACGCACTGATAGAAACCGCAGACATAGGCTTTGTGTTTTATAACACAACAATGAGCGATGAAGCGGAAGACCCCGCACCGAACAAACTAAGTGATTACATTGCAGGGAATGTATGGACGGTGGGCGGGGCGCAGGCATACATAAAATATTGGCTGGAGGAAAGAAATGCCGGTATTTGTATCATGCAGATCAATAAAGAGCAAATAGCCGGTGCTATAAAACAAATACTTTCTGAAGACCGGTTCAAAAATAAAGGCATACTAAATGAGCTTTACAAAAATGAACTGAATATGGATGTGCAGGCTGATAAGTTGCTGCAACTCATCAACAATATATGATTTGGGCTTTTTAATTTTGAATTTGAAAAATGTGCGGCATAGCTGGTTATATAGGCAACAGTAAGGAAGCAGGTTTGCAGTTCGCAAACAGGGCGAGCAGGCTGTTGCAGCACCGCGGGCCCGATGACAGCGGTATATATAATGATGAGCAAATAACATTGCTTCACCGCCGGTTATCAATACTTGAATTGTCTGCGCTTGGGCACCAGCCTATGGATTCTTCCTGCGGCAGGTATAGCCTGGTCTTCAACGGAGAGATATACAATCATCTTGCCCTGCGCAAACAATTCCTGCCGGGTTATCCTTTCAAAGGCCATTCTGATACAGAGACCATCATTGAGCTGTTCCGGCTGCAACAGGAAGGAATGCTAAAAGAAATGGTGGGCATGTGGGCATTGCTGATATGGGACAGGCAGGAGAAAAGGCTGTTTGTAAGTAGAGATCGCTACGGGCAGAAACCCATTTATGTGCGCAAAACGAACGGCACCTGGCTGCTGGCCAGCGAACTGAAACCACTAATAGCTGAAAATGAACAACCAGCGTACGATTCTACGGAGCTGGCAGAATACCTGGCGTTGGGCAATTACGGGCATTTGGGCATACATACTTTCTTCAAAGACATACTGCATTTCCCTCAGGGCAGTTATGCATGGATGAAGCCCGGTGATGAAAAACTGGATTGTAAAACGTACTGGAAGCTGCCGGACATAAAAGCTAAAGACAAAATACCTTTTGATAAAAAAGCGGAAAAAGAGCTACATGACAGGATAGTGGAAGGAGTACTGTCGCAAACACTGGCAGACGTGCCTATTGGCATCACCTTATCGGGCGGCATAGATTCGTCGATCATAGCCGGTATCCTCTCTACATACTATGACAAGGAGATACACATCTTCACTGCGCAGTCGCCCAATACAAAGTATGACGAGACAAAGTATGTGGATGCAGTCATCAACAAATTTGGCAAGAACAACTTTATTGTACACAATAAGAACCTTCACGAGCTTTCAATAAAAAGTGATCTCGCTAAGTACATAAACATACAGGAAGAACCTTTCGGTGACCCGTCCATCATGGGACACGGCTTCCTGATGAATATGGCTGCGGAAGCCAATATAAAAGTGATACTCAATGGCCAGGGCGCGGATGAACTATTTTTCGGGTATAACAATATGGCGCAGGCTATATTATTACAGCAGTTCAAGTCGATGCAGTTCGGGAAATTCTATGAGAACCTCGTCGCAATGAAGCTGGGTAAGAACTATATGCTGCGAACGCTGCTGAAGTCGTTTGCGCCTGGAACAGAAACGAAACTAAGGGCAAGATCTCGCATACAACGCAGAGGCATAATATCGCCTGGCCTGTTGACGAACGTTGACGACAGTCTTATTGAACAATACAAGTACGACAGCATTTATGATGTATGGCGTGAATCAATTTATGGCGTTCACTTGCCGCACCTTGTTCACTACGACGACCGCAACGGCATGGCATGCAGCATAGAGGGCCGTATGCCCTTCCTTGACCATCGTATTGCCGAATATGTGGCAACGATACGTCCGGAAGATTTCCTGAAGCATGGCATGAGAAAATACATACTCCGCGAGTCATGCAAACAATACCTGCCCGACCTTGTATATAACCGCACAGATAAGATCGGCTTCTACACCCCGCTCGTAGATGCGCTTACCAGAGACCAGGATTGGGTGAAAGCACAGATCGCAGATCGCCACTTACTCAGAGACGAATACCAGCAATTATTATTTAGTAAACTGGCCGGCAAAACATTGACGGTGCCCGAGGCCACCCAATTGTGGCGGAGCCTGTCGGCAAATGTGTGGATGAGTGAGTTTAATGTTAGCTCCAATCAACCATTACGCTAAGGAAAAAGCAAAAAAAAGTTTCAAAAATTATTGAAAAACGCATGTAAAAAATATAAGTATGATAGGCTCCAAAATAAGTTGGAAATACTTGTTCATTTTTGTGTTCGTCAATGCCATATCTAGGATTGCTCTTGCACAGTCAAAAACCGGCGCTACTGTAGTCATAGGCCGCCAGGAATGGATGACGGAGAACCTTGACGTAGATCATTATCTTGATGGCTCTCCTATACAGGAAGCAAAGACAGCTGCTGAATGGAAAGCCTGTAACCAAAACAGGATAGGATGTTATTGCAACTACGATAACGAAGCCTGTTACGGCAGCATGTACGGAAAACTCTACAACTGGTACGCAGTCAGGAAAGGGATTGCACCGCATTGCTGGAGAATAGCCTCACGGGCAGATTTCGACAAGCTGATCACTAACATTGGAACAGAACAAGCAGGAAAAAAATTAAAGGCAAAACATAGTTGGAGTAACGACTGGAATGGAAATAATCTAAGCGGATTTGCTGGGTTAGCCTCCGGATGCAGAAACCCCACAGGCACTTTCAGCTACGTCGGCAAAGAAAGTTTCTGGTGGACATGCGACGCTCGCAAGACGGCAGATGACAGAGGAACAGGGCTGTCGTTTTTCGTTAATAGCGATGATAAGTTCGATTTTCAGATCACGGAAGACTACGGCTATTCGGTTCGTTGTGTCCGGGATAAAGGAGAACCCGCTCCGGAGCCTTGCCCTTAGCCATCGATGGTAAAAGGTTAAAGCCGTATCAAACCTATATAATCAGCAGGCTGACTTACGAATTATGACTCACGACTTCTATTCGTTATTTTTGCCCCAAAGGCTACAGTTGAAAACACAGACACAAGGGCTTATAAAACAATACGGTAAACGGACTGTTGATGAGCGCGACATCCCCATTGGATTTATCTGTGAAACTAAGTCCTTTCATTCAATTGGAAATTTCAAAAAAATACTGCCAACTGCAATCTCCCTTAAAACACTATTTCTTTCTCAGATACTCAAAACCCGCCACATTCATTAAGATCAGCAGCATCCCGTAGAATATATCCTCCAGCGGTATAGTGAACATCCGTATTCCGAGATTATAATGATTGTTGTAGGAAACAACTGGCTCGGCAAGACCTGTGCCAGTCAGTATGCCATTAGATAAAAAGAAGGGTACCAGAATAATCATAAATGAAATAAGGAACGATGAGAGGTAAGTCACTTTTTTCAGGAGCAGCAGTAAAAAAAAGGCTGCCAGCGAAAGAAAGGTGACCGAGGTATACAGTTTTGATAAATTCAGTACACCAGTAGCTCCAAGACTTAATACCAGTGCCCACGAAATATAATTTGCAACTTTGTTAAAACGTGATGAATTTAAGAAAGCAGAAACGCTGTAAAAAGTGAACACGCAGGCGTAAGGTACGCAAATGAAGAACAGGCATTCTTCTATCGGAAGATTCAAAAAATAGACCCCGGTAACATACCTGTGATTGAAACTCCATATTCCGTGGATAGTGAAAAAATAATCCCAAATCAGGAACACCACCGCGGCTACAAAACACGAAGGAAAAAAATACCGCCACTGTTTGTCAAATCGTATCCTTGGGTGAGATGAAAACGCGAATGGGAAAATAATACAACCCGCGTCAACCAACAGGTAGGTGAATTTTTCAGACATTGGCAGATCTGTTTTTCCTGGTTTCCCTCTCGGCTTTTATCGCGTCTTTAAAATACTGCAGTGGAACAAAGAGCATTCCAAAACATTCACCGTCTTCTTTACCCAGGTGCTTATGATGCATTTTATGAGCCCTGCGGATAGCTTTAAAATAGAAGTTATCAGCATTTCGCAGCAATTTAAATCGCTGATGAATGAAAACGTCGTGCACCATGAAATAGGCAAATCCAAACAGCGTTATACCCGAGCCTATATATAAGAAGATGTGGTGGTCGGTATATATTCCGGCTGCAAGACAAGCAATGCCAGGCAGTGCAAAGATCAGGAAGAAGTAATCGTTCTTTTCAAAGAAAGATGTTGGGTTTTTACGGTGATGGTCCTCATGCAAAACCCATAATAATCCGTGCATAACGTATTTGTGAGTCACCCATGCTACGCCTTCCATAGAGAGGAATGACATAAGTACCACGCTTAGGTTGATCAGCCACATATTCTTTAGTTACTTTTTGGGAAAATCCGTTCGAGTATGTTCTTACGGTAATTAAAAATGTCAGCCAGTTTTTTACGCACAATAAATTTGTGCGCCAGAAGCCCCAGCCACCCCAAAGGTAATCCGTATCTCACTTCATCCCTCATTTTCACGCCGCCGGGTATAGTAGTGAAGTGGTGCGTATGCTCCCACAATGCATACGGACCTTTCAGCTGGTTGTCAACGAATAAGTAAGGAGCATTTACTTCCGAGATTTCGGTGATCCATTTTAACGGGATCCCGAACAAGGGCCGTACAATGTATTGAATCTTCATACCGCGAAAAATACCGTCGTCTCCCAGTTGCGATTTTATTACAAACCCCAGTTCCGGTGGTGTGATCTTGTCAAGATTGTTAGGAGCGCTGAAAAACGCCCAGGCTTCTTCTATAGAAATCGGAAGTTCCTGCTCCCTGTTTAACGTAAATATCTTCATAACAAATTCAATTGGTGCCTGATTATTGATTGAAACATCAGGCTTATTTTTTTATGGTTGGGTATCCTGATCCTCGTGGTAAGCGATTTTTCGACCGGGGTGTTCCTGATCATTGTAAATAGTTTCCTGTAATAAAAATAAGCGAGATATACCCCCTTTCGGGAAGACACAGGCAGCAACCGGATACCGCAAAGCGCCTGCTCAAAATCGGCTGAGATATCGGCTATTATTTTCTCTTTCTCATTCGGGGAAAAGTTGAGAAAATTGACACCTGGGAAATAAGTTCTGCCGAGTATAAGATAGTCTTCTTTCATATCCCTCAGGAAGTTTACTTTTTGAAATGCTGCACCAAGTTTCCTGGCAGCCGGTTTTAGCCGTTCATACAACTGCAGATTATTCTCAGTAAACACGCGCAGGCACATCAGCCCCACCACTTCCGCAGAACCGAAGATATATTGTTCATAACCGGCGGGCGTGTAAGTTGTTTGGTTAAGATCTGCCTCCATGCTGTTAAAGAAGCCGTTTATCAGGTTTTCTTCTATGCCATATTTTTGCACTACAAACTGGAAGCTGTTCAGTATCGGGTTGGTGCTTATCCCCTCCTGTATAGCTTGCCAGGTATGGGCTTTAAACTCCTCAAGCAGGCCTGCTTTATTGTAGCCATGAAATGAGTCAACTATCTCGTCAGCGCAGCGAACGAAACCGTAGATCGCATAGATCGGATCGTGAAACCGCCGGTCTAAAAACCGGATGCCCAGCGAGAAACTGGTGCTGTAAGCCCTGGTGGTTATTTTACTGCAGGCAAAGGATACATCGTCAAATAGCTGTTTCATCGGCGGTCATTTAGGTATTTGGATAGTTGGGTCGCAGCAATCTCGCCGGATATGATTGCTGGCGGCACTCCCGGGCCAGGCACGGTCAGGTGCCCGGCGTAAAATAGATTTTTCACTTTTTTATTTCTGAGCTTAGGCTTCAGCACAGCCGTTTGCCTTAACGTATTGGCAAGGCCATATGCGTTGCCCTTAAATGCATGGTAGTCGCTTACGAAATCGTTTACGCAATAACTCTTTTTGTAAATAATATCCGGCATTATACTTTCTTCACACAACAGCTCCATCCTGCTGATCATGACCTGGAAGTAATGCTCGCGTATGGCTTCGGTATCTTCCAGGCCTGGCGCTATTGGCATAAGCAGGAAAAGGTTTTCCATTCCTTCCGGTGCCACTGTGCTATCGGTCTTTGACGGGCAGCAGACATAGAACAGTGGGTCTGTTGGCCATTTTGGTGTTGTATATATTTCTGAAGCGTGATGATCCAGACTTGTATCGAAAAATAGGTTGTGGTGGATCAACTTTTTTATCTTCTTATTTACACCAACATAGAAGATCAGGCAGGACGGCGCCAGTGTTTTTTTATCCCAGTAGCTTTTCGGGTAATTCCTGTTTGCTTCCTCAAGCAGGGTTTGTTCCGTATGATGATAGTCTCCTGTTGCGATGACGCCGTCTGTAGTATAGACGCCTTTTACAGTTGTCAGTGTCACCGCACTGTTATCTCGGACGTAGATACCTTTTACTTCACACCCGGTTATGACGCTCACATTCAAAGACAGGGCAACACTTTCCATAGCTTTTATGATCTCCCTCATGCCGCCGGCCGGATACCAGGTGCCTAGTGAGAGTGCTGCATAATTCATAAGACTGTACAATGCGGGTATCTCTTTCGCTGTAGCGCCGAGGAACAATACGGGAAACTCTAGTAAGGCTATCAGTCGTTCATTTTTGAAATGGTCCCTCACATGACGGCGCATGGAGCGCAGCAACTGAAATCTTGCCGCCCCAAATATTACTTTGCGGTTTGCAAATTCCAGCCAGGAAAAGGCCGGTTTATAAACCAGTTCCTTCATGCTTGTTTCATATTTAAATCTGCCCTCCGCAAGGAATTTATTCAGCTTGGCGGCACTTCCTTTTTCAATGCTTTCAAACAGCTCCATGATACCTTCCATACTGGCGGGAACCTGCAAAAAATCGCCCTTGCCGAATATCATTTGGAAGCCCGGATCCAGGCGCACCAGTTGATAAAAATCTTCAGGCCGCTTGTTGAACTGTGCAAAAAAATGCTCGAATGTATCCGGCATCCAATACCAGCTCGGCCCCATGTCGAAGGTGAACCCGGATTCAGTAAAGGCGCTGGCCCGCCCGCCTATGGCCTCGTTCTTCTCCAATACGGTAACGTTATGCCCTCGTTTCGCCAGGAAACAAGCTGCAGACAAGCCAGAAAATCCGCTTCCGACCACTGCTATTTTCTTCACACTGTTGGTTTCTCCAGATAACATGATTCACTACTTCTTGATCTCCCTCAATAAATTGGTGAGGCTGTTGACTCCATCGAGATAAACTATGTTTTTTAATCCCGTTTTGTTTTCGCTAAACAGGTCTGTATTCCCAGCTACAAGCACCGTAGTACGCAGATCGATCCCAGATAAGGATTTTAATTGCTGGGTGATTTCTTCTTTCGGCTTCGAATTGATATAGAATAATAACAGGTGTGATGGGCGGACAGAAACCATCACCTTATGGATACCGTCTAAAGGGACACTCTGGCCGAGGTAAATGGTTTCATAACCTTGTGAGCGTATGATGTAATCGGCAAGCAGCAGGCCTGTTTCATGCCATTCATCCGGAGGTAGAAAAAGCAGGAATTTTTTAGTCGTCTTTGTAGCCGGTACCAGTCCATCTATCGCTGCCATAAGTTTCCTCTTGATGATGTTGGAGGCAAAATGCTCCTGTATCGGAGCGGCCTTGTTCACATTCCACAGCACACCTACCTTCACCAGGAAGGGGTAGAAAACATGGATCATAGCATCATACAGCCCTAACCTGGTTGTTGCTGCCGCATATATTTTTTCAAATGCCGGCTCATTAAAATCCAGCATTGACCGCAGCAAGTCATCAATGTAACCAGAGATGGCCGTGTCTGTTGACAAGTTGATGTCCTGGTTTTGCACTTCCTGGTTCAGCTCATCTTCACTCAGCATCGCTACTTTGGATATCTTATGCCCCAAGCCAAGAAGTGTATTAACATTGAGGAGTTTTCTCACCTGGTGTTCATCGTAGCTTCTCCGGTTGGTAGAAGTACGGTGTGGCGTTATCAGTCCGTATCTTTTCTCCCATATACGTATCGTATGGGCTTTTATTCCGGTCATTCTTTCCAGTTGCTTGATCTGATATGATTCCATCGCTGAATTTATATAGTTAGGTATTTAAGGAACTCATTTCTGAAGTCAGTTTCTGAGAATTTCCCGCCATAAAATGATGTGATAGTCGATGAATCTGTGTCTTTGATCCCTCGCGATGAAACGCACATATGCCTGGCGTCAATAACAACGGCAACATCATCTGTGCTCAGCGCCTCCTGCATTTCGTAGGCTATTTGCTCCGTGAGGCGCTCCTGCACTTGCGGCCTTTTTGCAAAATGCTGCACGATCCTGTTCAATTTTGAAAGGCCTATTATTTTTCCAGACGAAACATAGGCCACATGGGCTTTGCCATAAATGGGCACAAAATGGTGTTCGCAACTGCTAAAGAACTTTATATCCTTTTCAACGAGCATTTGCTTGTAGTTGTACTCATTTTCAAATAGGGTGATCTTCGGTTTTGTATTGGGATCAAGGCCTGAAAAAAGCTCCTTTACATACATTTTAGCTACACGAAGTGGCGTGCCTGAGAGGCTCTCGTTGTTCAGGTCAAGACCAAGCGTGGTCATTATTTCCTGAAAATGATATGCTATCTTCTCTATTTTTTCACCGTCAGAAATATCAAAAGCATCATGTCGTAACGGTGTATCCCGTCCACTATATATGTGGTCGTCACCAGTTTCATCAGTTTTCAGATAACTGAGGACGTCTTTGTTACAATGTTTCAATAATGCCTGTTCTTCCATATGCTGTTTGCCTCTGTTCATGCTTATACGCCAATTGATGATCAAAAGTACGGACAAAAATGTTCATAATTTTAAGCAGTTTTTTAAACAAAACAAATTTAGAAGAATTGTAAACTTGTGAAACCGCTGTATTACTGACATTCCGCGTATATTGGCTTTGTTATCACTTATATCTATCCGCATATTACTGCTATTTGTTTGAGGGAAGGCATTTTATGTTTATAAATTCAGTGTGTATTGTAAACATATTGTGCAAAAGCATGTCTCACTGTGGACACAATGGCCGTCTGTTGCAAAAAGGTTAAAGTAACTCCAGCTACAGACTATAAACTGCCAACTGTAAATCTGCCCAACTGAAATACTCCCCTCTATTCGTTATTTTTGCCCAAAAGGCTACAGTTGAAAATACAGACGCAAGGGCTTGTAAAACAATATGGTAAGCGCACTGTTGTGAACGATGTGTCGTTCGAGGTGAACCAAGGTGAGATCGTGGGACTGCTGGGACCTAATGGCGCGGGCAAAACAACTTCGTTTTACATGGTTGTGGGCCTTGTGAAGCCCGATAAAGGCGATGTGTTCCTGGACGGGGAGAACATTACCAAGCTGCCTATGTACAAGCGTGCGCAGATGGGCATTGGCTACCTGCCGCAGGAGGCCTCCATTTTCCGCAAGCTCTCAGTTGAGGATAACATATCTGCGGTGCTGGAAATGACAAAGCTATCCCGCACAGAGCAGCACCGCAAGCTGGAGGAGCTGCTGGAAGAATTTCACCTCACCCATGTGCGCAAAAGCAATGGAGATGTGCTCAGCGGCGGTGAACGCAGGCGTACCGAGATAGCGAGGGCGCTGGCAGTGAACCCGAAATTCATACTGCTTGACGAGCCTTTTGCCGGTATCGACCCTATTGCCGTCGAAGACATTCAAAGCATTGTGGCCGCGCTAAAGTTCAAGAACATAGGCATCCTTATTACAGACCACAATGTACAGGAGACGCTCTCTATCACAGACCGCGCCTACCTGCTTTTTGAAGGAAAGATACTCAAAGCCGGGACTGCGGAAGAGCTGGCAGCAGATGAGCAGGTAAGAAAGGTGTACCTTGGACAGAACTTTGAATTAAAGAGAAAAAACATTGCACCCATCTTGCCGCCAGTTGGTATTAGCGGCCGAGGGGAGTTATAAATTCGAATTGGAATTCTGGAATTGGGAATTAGGAATGTTTCGGCAAGGATGATTACGATCTCATCCAAATTCCCAATCCTCAATTACCAATTCCTGAAAAAATTCCCAATTCCAAAAAGAGAAAGGTATGGGTATAATGAGTCCTGCGTTTAAAGGTTTTATCAAATTGCGCCAGAGCGCGATAGATAACTTCATGCACAATCCTATAGATACCCAGCAGCAGGTTTTTAACCATCTTATCGGCTCTGCCCAGTTCACCGAATACGGTAAGAAGTACGACTTTGAGCATATAGATAGTATTACCGATTTCCAGAAGAATGTACCTATTAATGACTATGAGACACTAAAACCCTATATCCAGCGCATCTTTGAGGGCAGTCAGAATATTCTTTGGCCATCCCCTATTACCTGGTTTGCAAAATCCAGCGGCACTACCAGCGACAAAAGCAAGTTTATCCCGGTGAGTAAAGAGTCCATGGATGATACCCATTTCAGGGGTGGCCGCGATGTGATGGCGCTCTATCTCCGGCAGAATTCCGCTTCCAATGTCACTTCCGGGAAATGCCTGATACTTGGCGGCAGCCACCAGGTAAACCAGATGAATGCCGCTTCGTTCTTCGGCGATATTTCTGCGGTTATGCTGCAGAATATGCCGCTGGCAGGGCAGCTTTTCCGCCTCCCGGAAATGTCTATTGCTATCATGGCCGAGTGGGAAGCCAAGATAGAGCGCATGGCGCACAGTACCATAAAAGAGAACGTAACGTATATAGCAGGTGTGCCCACCTGGACCATAGTGCTGCTTAAAAGGATATTTGAGATAACCGGCACCAACAACCTGCTGGACATCTGGCCCAATCTGGAACTCTACATACATGGCGGCGTCAACTTTACCCCATACCGCAGGCAGTTCGAGCAGTTCATACCCTCGCCCAATATGTACTACCGCGAAACCTACAATGCATCGGAAGGTTTTTTTGCGGCCCAGGACCGGGAAGATGAGGAAGGTATGCTATTGTTTCTCAACCACGGCATCTTCTATGAGTTTATGCCCATGGATGAATATGGCAAAGAAAACCCGCGCACCCTCACCCTCAAAGAAGTAGAGCCTTACAAAAACTACGCGATCGTTATCAGCACCAATGGCGGTCTGTGGCGATATGTAGTGGGCGATACCATACAGTTCACTTCCCTCGATCCCTTCCGCATTAAAGTCACTGGCCGGCTCAAGCACTTTATCAATGCTTTTGGGGAAGAACTGATCGTGGACAATGCCGACAATGCAATTGCTATTGCCTGTGCAGAGACAGGAGCCACTGTAGTTGATTATTCGGCAGCACCGGTATATATGACCGGCGAAAACACCGGTGCTCATGAATGGATAATAGAGTTTGAATACCTGCCCGTCTCTTTGGAACGATTCATTTTTCTGCTCGACAAATCGCTCCAGGCCATAAATTCCGACTACGAAGCCAAGCGGCACAAGGATATGGCGCTACGTATGCCTATAGTACACCAGATGCCCAAAGACGGCTTTAAACGCTGGCTCAAAGACAAAGGCAAGCTGGGCGGCCAGAACAAAGTGCCCCGCCTGAACAATGAACGTAAATACATTGAGGAGATGCTCCACTACGTCAAATCGTGAGTCATACGTCCGGAACTGTATGCTCTGCTGCTTAACGTTTGCCTTTCGTTTTAGGAACCGCTTTGCTTACCGGTGCAGGTCTTGGCACAGCCTTCGCAACCGGCGCCCTTAGTTGCGGTGATGGATCCTTCTTACCACTCTCCAGCCTTTTCAGCCATTCGGAGATCATCTGTATCAGTCCGCTGTTTGCGGCATACAGCAGCATTATGGGCAGTAGTTTGAACAGGCCGCGCTTGGTAGTATTCATCACATCAAACAGCGGCAGCAAGTAGCCAAGTATGGGGAGGCCTACATATATTATAGCCACACCAAACAATGCATAACGGGCTTCCGGGTTAAAGCGCTGCTTCTTAGTGTTCGTGAGCCAGATAATAAAGTCTGTGATCACCAGGAATGGAAAGACCCGTATGAAATAACCATATACCACCTTTCCTTGTTCGCCCCAGATGAGCTTGTCATTTATCTCGCTGAACCTATGAAAAAGATAAGATACATCGCCCAGGTTTTTGTTGATATCATTGCTGGCATTGAACGGCAGCGGCACAAAATGGCGCACAAACAAGTCTATGCAGATGAAGTAGAAAGCCGTGGGCACCGCCATCATCAAGCCCCACTTGATGGCAATGGTCTTGAAAGCCTGTTTTTCGCGGAAGAAAACAAACAGCGGCAGCAACGACACCATGCCTATCAATATCACCGTTTCCACCCGGATGTAAGTAGCCAGGCCAAACAGGAATACCGAAAAAGCAAAATCGTTCATCCGCTTGTTTTCCAGGTGGCGCACCAGGAAGTAAAAGCCCAGGAAGAAGAACACCATGTTACTGTAGTCATAGAGCATCACAAACGAATAGGCGAACAGGTCGGGTATGGTGATGAACAGGAACAGGAGCATGCTTGCCAAAAACGGATGTACCCGCTCCCGCAGCATACTGTACATGAATATGAGGAACGGTATGAACAGCACGCTCATCCACGTTTGCCCGAACGGCGGCGTGGACAGCAGCTTGTAGATAATCTGGAGGCAGGTAATATAGGGCGATTTAAAATAATTGTTCGTAGTATGCAAATCAACAGTAAATACCGAGCTCACCATTGTTTTTTCGCGCACCGCAAACTCCGCCAGCAGCTCCGGGCCGGCCAGCATATCGCGCGCTGTGGGCGGATAATAATAGCAGCGCCATACACTCAGCACCACCATGCCCAGGCACACCAGCAGGAACGGCAGCTCATAAATGCCCGGCCATTCTATCTTACCCAGCACAGGCCGCTTAAAACCAACGAGCAGCGGGATGCTGCACAGCAACGTTACCACCGCCACGCCCGCAAACACCGACGTGAATGTGATAGGTATATGCGCCAGTTGTATAAAGCACGGCGCCAGCGATACCAGCGGCACACCCAGCACCACGCTCAGGCACACCAGCTGCACCGGCTTCAGTTGCAGCCGGAAAAGCTGCAGAATACCCCTGCCACTGATGAAGTGGGCAAGGATCAGGAATATAAGGCCGGGAAAGTTCATCCTTTTATATATGGTTTATACAGCGTTATCAGGCTGTCCAGTTCAGGTTTCGATTTTATTTTTTTCAGCGATATGCCCCTGCCCCGGGCGGCAACAATTGCCCAGTTGGCCCTGGCCACCTCCGGGCTGTTGGCCCACACGGAGTTCAGGCCGGTGAAGTAATAGAACTCCGATGGCTCGCACATGCTCAGGTCGTTAATGCCCAGCGCCTTCAGGTATTCGGTAGTTGGCAGCAGCAGCGTCACACTGCCGCCAGCCTTCGCCAACTTGTTTTTTATATCCTGGTAAGCCACATAAGAACCGCCAAACCGGTATGACTTCCGGTAGCTCGTATCCAGGTTTTGCATCTGGTCCAGCATACTGTTGTTCACATTCAGCACTTTGGCATTAGCCCCCCATAGCCAGTCATTATAAAACGGGACCATGAAATACAATATCACGATCAGCGTGGCAGTGAGCAATAAATTGAACTTGGTGAAACTCATAACAGGGGTATTTCACAAAAATAATAGAATTAATGAATTTTGGGGCTTTATTCCATTCGGTAGTAAAAATTGTTGTCCGAACTAATTGCTGCTATTTATCCTCAGTAGCAGCCTCCCGCATTTTCTGGGGATTAGCACCATTCATCACAGGATTTCTACGAGGCTTTTCCATCGCGGTAGGCTGCGCAACACCTCCCCTCCTGTTTTTAGGAGGGGCGCGCTGAAAAACATAGCGAAGCAGTGTTTTTCAGCCGGG
>CAISPO010000041.1 GCA_903887415.1 uncultured Bacteroidota bacterium
ATTCCTCACTGCTGCCTCCCGTAGGAGTCGGGCCCGTGTCTCAGTGCCCGTGTGGCTGGTCGTGCTCTCACACCAGCTACCCATCGTCGCCTTGGTAGGCCGTTACCCTACCAACTAGCTAATGGGACGCACAGCCATCTCGATCCAATAAATTTTTAATAACTAAGTGATGCCACTCTATTATCTTATGGGGAGTTAATCCGGATTTCTCCGGGCTATGCCCCAGATCAAGGTAGGTTCTGTACGTGTTCCGCACCCGTTTGCCGGTCGCCACCAGTATTGCTACCGTGCTGCCCCTCGACTTGCATGTGTTAAGCCTGCCGCTAGCGTTCATCCTGAGCCAGGATCAAACTCTCCATTGTAAATGAATTGTTCGAAACTGACTGATGTTCTCATTGTAAATTGACTACCTGTATTACTACAGGCGGTTTTTTAATTTGGAAATCAATCGTTTCATTTTAATTATGTCGCTGACTTTCCCTGTTGTAACGAACTTCATCGTTACTGCTTTGCTTTTTGTTTTCCCAATCTTTCAAAGAACTTTTCAATTAGTCAATCCGGCAATTAGCCAATTTGATAATGAAACTTGTAAATGCTATGGAGTTGAACCATTCCCGCGGCCATATTCCGCTACATCTTTTGTGTTACTATTTTAAGAACTTTTTGTTACCGTTTCTTTACTTTCATTCCCGTAAGGGAGTGCAAAGGTAGGGAGTTGAAACCACACTGCAAAATTGTTTTTAAAAATACTTTTTCAACAACTCCCGATAGCTATCGGGATCGCTTTCGCATCCTGACTTTTTAAAGAACTTTTTCCCTCCAGTTTTTCTTTTTGGGAGCGCAAAGATAGGGAACATTTGCAGACCGCCAAATTCTATTTGTATTATTTCCTTACTTTTTATGCGCTTCTAATAATCCGCTCACATTAGTAGGGCCTGCAAAGATAAAGCAAGGAATGGAAAAAGCAAATGTTTTTAAATGATTTTAATCAGGTAAAAAATAGGCTGCAGAAGCCCTATTTACGGGCCTTAAGCGCATATACCATAGGTATCTTCCCTTCGAGCCCATTGATCTGAAACCTGCCGGGGATGGGCTCCGCGGTATTGCGGAAGCAATTGAAAGGCGAGTAGTCGAACTCCTGAAATGAGGTGATCGAGAGGCCTGCACTGAGCAGGTTTTGCATTACTTCTGCAAGGTCATGGTTCCAGCCAATTTCGGTCATCTGAATGGCTGAATCACGATCTGCGTAGGTGCCATTGATGGTTTCTATGATCGCTTCTTTGTTGAAATAGGAATACTGAATGTCCATGAATTCACTATTAAACATCCATACTACGGGATGAAATTCGACAAGAATAAAAGTACCGCCTGGCTTTAGATAGTGGGCCACTACGCCGGCCCACTCTTTCATATCGGGTAGCCAGCCTAAGACACCATAAGACGTATATACTATATCAAATTGCCCCTCTAACTCTTCCAATAATTTGTAAACATCTGAACATATAAACCGCGCGTTCAGACCTAATTGAAGGCTTAATTCTTTCGCCTTTTTTATTGCCTCACCGGAGAAATCAACGCCGGTGACACTGGCACCCATGCGGGCTAGCGATAGCGAGTCCTGGCCGAAATGGCACTGAAGATGGAGGATCGATTTGCCTTTTACATCGCCAAGCAAAGCCAATTCTATCTCTCTCAAAGATGTATTGCCAGCAAGGAAATCATCCATTTTATAAAAAGCAGATGCTACATGATGATGCGTTTTCGCATCCCAAAGGGCCTTGTTTACCTCGATGTAATTATCCAGCCCAGCCACGTGTGATTTTTTTAATGCTCAAAAATAAACATGCCGATAGTATATTTTCCAACTTCTTTACTGTAATTAACTTCCATGGCGAAATGCGCTGGCGGCAGCGGACGCTTTGGCTTTGGCGTTGATTTCAATTTCGGCTTAGATACAACCGGCTCATCCTTTTCTTCGAGCATAAATATGAGCTTTTTATAGTCGCCGAGGCCCGGATAAAAATTGTCAACTGCCGTCATGGTGTATCCTTTCGCTGCAAGACAGTTGGCCAATATATCTTTGTATTTTTCGTAAGCTCCTTTCACTTCCTTTTTATCCCAGGTTTGAAAAAAAGCGCCTTCATAACAAATGCCGGTGACATAGACAAACCTGGATGCGATGGTGCCAGGGACTTTGATACCACATTCCCACATGCTGCCCCCTTTTAAGGGAGCACCTTTTATGTTGCGAAAACTGTTTGGCGCGTCGTTAACGATCGCCATTACAGCTTTACAAAAATCATCGTTCTGGCTGTATGCCGGTGAAAGACCTGTGGCGGCCAAAAGTAACAGAAGGGCAAATCGTTTAATAAGCATAGTGCAATATTAATAAACGAACAAAAAAATTGCCGGCATTTTTTTTGTGTCTTTTAGAACAAGCACCCTCGTTAAAATACGGTTAAAAGATATTGAGCATATGTAAGTTGACAAATACAGTATTATCTTCGTCCCTCTGAAAATATTTCTTAATGCAAAAATGTAAGGTCGATGAAGAAAATGATCATGTGCCTGGGAGCGTATCTTATTGTTGCTTTTTCATACAAAGCGGTGTCTGCTGACGAGGGCACCCCACTGTTAACGGAAGCGCGGGTGGAAAGTTATATTTCGCAGCTTTACCAGCAAATAGATTTCTCTAAATCCACTCCCCTTTCCTACGAAGTCTTTGATAAAGCCTACCGCGGCTACCTGAACCTGCGCAACTCTGGCAAACTGAACACGGACAACGAGGTGATCTCTGTGTGCGACTTCAGCCTGCCGTCAACAGAAAACAGGCTTTGGGTGATAGATATTGCTAAACGGAAGGTACTTTTCAATACTTATGTGGCGCATGGAGAGGGATCTGGCGATGATTCTGCTTATTCTTTTTCCAACTCCGTCAATTCGCACAAAAGCAGCCTGGGTTTTTATGTGACAGGGGATATTTATACGGGCGAGCATGGCATTTCGCTGAGGCTGAACGGCATGGACTATGGCTTTAATGATGCGGCTTATGACAGGGGCATAGTGGTGCATGGCGCAGAGTATGTAAACAATAAATTTGTTGCCAGTCATAATCGGCTGGGGCGTAGCTGGGGCTGCCCTGCCGTGCCAACAGCACTTTACCGGCCTATTATCGATGCTATTAAGTACGGAACCTGCCTGTTTATCTACTACCCCGATAATAAATATCTGTCTTCCACCTGCTGGCTGAACAGAAAAATAACCAACCTGCCGGAGAACAATATGATGGCTGACGTACTGCCACAACAGGCTCCGAAGCCGAGAGTGCGGGTAATAGAGTATGTGCACAATGGCATTGTGGACAGCTCTAGAACAGTGCCTATGGGTGCTGCGACCAATTAGACTATTTCTCGCAAAGGCCGCAAAGACGTATTGCAAAAATCGCTCCAAACCAATCCTTTGACATCATTTATCAATGAAGTAGCGAGATGAGCTTTTCATCGCGGTGATAGATGTCGCGGGTAAAGCGGATGTGCTTACCGGTAGAATCTTCGAAGGCGGTGAGATAGGTGATGTGCACCGGTATCTTTGTTTTCAGGAGCTCCCACCTTGTCTTGTGCGTTTCTATCATGCTGTCAAGCTTATCTTCTGTATATCTCTTTTTTTCGAGCTCTGAAAGGATATATATGGCCATTTCGCGTGGCTGCTGTAAGCGGATGCAGCCGGAACTGAGAAAGCGGTCGCGCCTGCCGAAGTCGGTGCGGTGCGGGGTATCGTGGAGATAAATATCCCAAGGGTTGGGCAGGTTAAATTTTACAAAGCCTAACGAATTGTCGTCACCCGGTGCCTGCTTATAAGCATACTGCCTGAGGTTGTGAACATTCAGCGACGATGTTTTTATGATATGCCCCGTTTTTTTGTCGTAGGCTTTCAGCCCTTTGCTGGCGAGATATTTTTTACCACTTTTTTCGAAACCGGGCACCACATCTTTTTTAAGAATTGTAGGCGGCACGCCCCAATTAGGGTTGATCACAATATTAGCCATTGTAGCATAAAGAGAGGGAGTTTGCCGTTCCGGTTTGCCCACAACTACCCGCATGTGCATGGCATTGCGGCCATCTCTTCTCAAGAACAACTCCATAAGCGGCACATCAACCACGAGATACAGATCGCCAAATTGTTTTTGCATCCAACGCACACGCTCCATATTAGCCCCGAGCACCTGCAGGCAGGAAGCAGGTGTAACAGAGAGGCGCTGGGCAGTAAGGCTATCTAGCTTGCCTGTTGGTCTTAGGCCACTGTAATCCTGGAAGGCCGATATGAGTTGCGCCTCCTCATTCATTGTGTCATTCTCTGTGGTTTGCACCCACGGTAGCTCTGATTTGATAACGTAGTTTATATTTTCGAGCTGCGTGCTATCGGGCTTCTTCTGATAGTGAATTGCAGCTACTGCTTTGTTAAGATCCGTATCGCTTGCCAGCTTGTAATATCGCCGGTACTCATTGCGCAGCAAACTATATGTAGGCACATCGCTCCGGAAATCATCCAGGGAATGGTACACGCCTTTTGCTGCGGCGAGCAATTGTGGTGCAGTCCAGGCGGAGTCATTGACATGGAACCATAACGAGTCCGCTTTGCGCGGCACTATCACGCCCATCAACAGGTCTTTAGCAGCATAGAGATAGCTGCGCGTCAGCATGGTATCGAAAATGACCACATCGCGCAGTGTATTGTGTTTGGTAGTATCGAGCCGTTGTTTCAGTTTTTTTATTGCAGACAGATTGTAGCGTTCCGGATTAATGCCATCCATCTGCATGTCTTCTAGCTCGCTGACCAGCTTTTCGGATGCATCATTAGGTGTGTAGTCTTCCCGGCTCCATATGGGGAGGTAATTATCCGCCTCATAGGTGCGCCAAACATCTGCAGCAAGAGATTTAGCGATCTTTTTATTTGTAGTGTCAACCGGAAGTACAACTGTTTTCAACTGCTTTGAAAATGCAACAAAAGAATCAGGGGGCCTGGGGCCTTTTTCTTTCCAATCGTCTTCGCAGGAACTTAGAAATGTTACTAACAATAAAACTGGCAGGATGTACTTGAAGCGATTACCGGGATGATGAGCACACATAAATTACGGTGTAAGCCGCTGTTATATTATTTTAAAGGTTAACCGCTATTAAATTCTATTTAGCAAACGCCAATTTTCAGCATCTTTCTTTGGCGGGGCAAAGGAAGATTATTCCGCTTTTGCTTTTTAAATATTGTCAAAGTTAATGAAGATAGCAAGGTAGTGTATTGCAAAAAGCGTTCCAAATTAAATTTCCAATTCCTTTATGGGGTCCCAGAAGAGAGATTCAAATTTTACAACTTTATCGTCTTTTATCTCTACTCCTTCTTTTTCGAGCAATTGCTGCATTTTCTCGGGCGGGGAAAAATGATGTTTGCCTGTTAACATGCCATTCCTGTTCACTACCCTGTGGGCAGGCACTTTGGGCTTTACCCCGGAACACAGGTTCATGGCGTAGCCCACTACCCTGGCACCGGATGCTGCGCCTATTGCCGCGGCCACCGCACCGTAACTGGTAACACGCCCCTTTGGCACACACCTTACCACTTCATAAATATTGTCATAAAGACTTATGGGCGCCAATTTCTTTACCTGGACCTCTTTATCTTTTTTCCCTGCTTTCATCATGCGTTCGTTTTAGTAACAATTCAGTTCGCCTGGGTTCGGGAACCTTTATATAGTCGTATGGACAGTTGAGGCAGCCGTTGCCGCAGCAATAGCCGCGCCGCAGCAGGTAAGATGCCGTAAAGACTAGCAGTCCATTAGGAAGTATGTAGTAGTCGTCTTGCAATTTTGGAATTGACTTTTGGGGATTAGGAATTTGGATTGTACTGTATTTATGCTTCGAACAATCATTTCTGTACTAAAATAAAAATAATCCAAATTCCTAATCCCCAATTCCCATTTCCATGTCGCTTTTATCAAACCTGCCTGTTAGCATTATAGGTGTTTCGGGCAATGAAAAGCAGATGTAGTAAATAGTACGGCCATCGGCGAGATGCATTTTCTCGTAAAAAGTCTGGATGGCAAGGGGACCGGTGGCTTTGCCTTGCCCGTAAATATCGGCGATGTTTTCGTGGATCGCGCATCTCTGCTCCCTGATGACCTCCAGTGTAAAATCGTACAACTCTTTTGAATCGGTTTTCAGATTTATAAGGCCGCCGGGCTTTAATATTTGCTGATAAGCATGGAGAAAGCGCTCGTGTGTAAGCCGGTTCTTGGGCTTTTTAAGAAAGGGATCGGAGAAGACGATCCATATCTCCGTCACTTCGCCGGGTGCAAAATAATCGGTGATCTGGCCGATGTGGATACGTAAAAAAGCGACATTCGTTAAACCTTCTGTGAGGGCGATCTTAGCTCCGTTATATATGCGGTTACCCTTTATATCCACCCCAATATAGTTCCTGTCTTTATGCTCCCGGCCCAGGTTCACACTGTATTCGCCCTTACCGCAGGCAAGCTCGAGGGTGACCGGATTAGTATTTTTGAAGAAATCGCCCCAGTTGCCTTTCATGCCTTCGGGGTACTGCAATACATTGCTGTAAGTATCAATAGCGCGAAAGCGGATCAATTTTTTATGTCCCATAAAAGTGGCCCCATTGCAGAATAGTTTTGGAGGCACGCAAAATTCAAATTCCGACGCTTAAATTCCAAAATAACTATTGAGGCTGAGGCTAACTTTTATATTACTAATATATTTATCTATAAATGCCAACATTAATAATTTGTTACCATAAAAAAAAGCATTCTTGGTTTTGTTTGTCCCAATTGAAGTACCTACATTTACTTTTTACATAAACAATTCGAAAACTAAAAAATGAAAAAGAAAATCTTATTTACAGCTATTGCAGCATCACTGTCTTTAACAATCAGCAGTTATCATGATGGCCCAGCGCGTCACGGATACGACTGCACGGGCGCTGAGCTGAACGGGGTAGGTAATTTCGCAAACTCAAACGGGTGCTACTTTACCGGCAATGGGTGTCACAACACTACTGCTACTACATCAATAACAGTGGCTATCGAACTGGACTCAGCAGGAATACCAACCACTCATTATATGGCGGGCCACAATTATACGGTTAAGATAACAGGCACTCCGGGCGGAACGTCGAATACCCACTATGGTTTTCAGCTAAATGCATTGAAAGGCACTGTCTCGACCTCATCGAATGCAGATGCCGGAACATGGGCATCAACTGGCCTGCCTGCGAACACACAAAAAACTGCACCAGGGATGTACACACAGCTCACCTGTATGGAACACAGTGCCACCCATACGCTTAGCGGCTCGTCTTTTTCGGAGTCTTTTACATGGACGGCACCGGCATTTGGCACTGGAACAATATCGTTCTGGGGCGCGGCAAATTTTGTAAACGGCAATGATACCGCTGATGCGGCAGATGTGTGGAATACTAACCACCTAGTAATTAATGAATGGGCTGCAGACGCCTCTGTGGCGGCTGTTACAAGAGCTTATGATGTTATTGTTTATCCTAACCCGGTAAACAATGTATTATACCTGGAAATGAATAATGCAGTTCCCGGTACCTATTCTTTAGAAGTGTTTGATGTAATGGGCAGGAGCATAGCCAGAAGTGATATTAAGGTGAGCGGAGCTAGCAATAAGGCCGCTATCAATACCAGCGAATGGGCTTATGGGACTTATAATGTGGTTATTGAGAGGGATGGTGTACGGCAGGTGCAGCGCGTAGTGAAATTATAAAATGGTCATCTCCACATAACTCAAGCGGCTGCTTCCTAAGGGCAGCCGCTTTTTATTTTATAACTTGCAGGAGAATAAAACCTGGGGGGTTAATGAACTTCGTTACGTTTCTGCAGCAACATATGCTACCCTGCCCTTCCAAGGCGCTTTTTCATATGGAGTGCCCGGGATGCGGTATGCAGCGGAGCTTCATCTGCCTGCTGCAGGGAGACCTGCGCGGCAGCCTGCATTATCACCCTGCAACAATACCTATGCTGCTGCTTATTGGTTTTCTGCCGCTGCACCTGAAATATAAATTCAGCAAGGGCGCAGATGTTCTTGTTTTTCTTCAGTTTACAGTTGCAATTATCACATTGGCTTTTTACATTTACAAAGTCTATAACCACAAAATCTTCTGACAATGGAATACCAACAGGGCAGCACCAATATTTTTAATGACGGCCACAAAGAAACCCTCCCTAATGCCACTGCAGTACTGGTACTGGGTATTATTTCTATAGTCGGGTGTTTTTGTTACGGCGTACTTGGCAGTATCTGCGGTATCATTGCGCTGGTTCTGGCCAGTAAGGATGTGAGGCGCTATAACCTGGAACCAGTGAAATACACGCCCTCATCATACAACAACCTGAAAGCAGGCAGGGTATGCGCAATCATAGGGACTATACTTTCAGTGATCACTCTTCTCTTTTTCATTGTTATGATAGCCGTTATCGGAATCGCCGGATTCAACCATCCGGACCAGATCTTCCGCCATTATCAGAGTTATTAGGATACACTTCATTTCAAATGGGTATTAAATGTTCGCGAATTGTGTAGCTACTAACGGAGCAACCCAATGTTTTAACTGTGCCCAATTCCATCGAAGAAAATCAATTCAGCAACACGAGCGCTGCATAGACGATCATTACGCCATCAGCGAGGAAGATGTATGCTTTTTCAGAGCGATGCCGGCGCAAATAAACTACAATGGCCTTTGTAATGACAGCCGTAAGCAAGGCTCCTGCAAGCCTTGATGCCAACGGATAACGCAGATACTGAATAACGCTTAGCCCACTGAACAATAAAAGGGTAAAATTAATAAGCCGGTAACTGTTCCTGAGACCGACTTTATTGGGGAGCGTATCGATATTGTTACTTACATCAGCGCGAATATCACGGATGTCGAAAATGACACAGAGGGTGAAAATAAAGACGAGCCTTGTAGCTATTTCAACCGGGTAACCGCTGATGTTTTTTTGCCAATACAGCATGGGGAGTACCGAGGTTGCGGTGGTCCATACGCCGGCAAGCACAATGATCTTGAGCCAGCCGAAATCGCGGAGGCGCTTTTTGTCTTTAAAAGGCAGCAGTGGCAGAAAGTATGCAAAGGCAAAGGCACTGAGGGTAAAAGAAGCTAACTGCAGCACATCGGGCTGCCCCCAAAGACCGGCAACCGCCAGTATCAGGCCAACAAAGAAAAAAAGAGAATACCACTTCCTGTATGGCTGCTTTAACGGGTCGCCGGTATTGGGCCTGCGAATAATACGCGGCGTGTTATAGACTAACAGGGTACTGCCAAAGACCAGGATGTGCAACCTGCTGATAAGCAGCGGCGGGTAGCCGATAATGAGCCGCTCTGTAGCCATGCACAAGCCCAGGGCACAGCAGGCAGTATATAGGCTGGTGTACAGACAGAGGTCTGCAAAACGGGAGCATGTTCTCACGGGGCAAAAGTAGCACCGCTAAATTCCTCCCGCAAAAAAAATACAGTACCTTGTTCCGGAGCTTCATGGGAGCATATATTTTCAGCTTCTTATATTCGCCGGCGAAGGATCTTTAGTACCCGCCTGCATCAGAAGCCAAAATCAAATTGCTTTAGTTTCAAAACACGCCGTTTGGAGTTTATGAAAGCCATTACGCGCACCATATGGTTGTTATCGTTTGTAAGCCTCTTCACAGATGTGGCCAGTGAAATGTTGTACCCGGTGATTCCTATTTATCTCAAGAGCCTTAATTTTTCAATACTTCTGATTGGGCTGCTAGAGGGCTTTGCAGAGGCCACCGCGGGGCTGAGCAAAGGTTATTTTGGGAAGTTATCAGATAATACCGGCAAGCGGCTGCCATTTGTAAGGTTGGGCTATGCACTTAGTGCGCTGTCGAAGCCGATGATGGCTTTATTCACTTTTCCTGCGTGGTTATTCTCCGCAAGGTCGCTGGATCGGCTGGGTAAAGGGATAAGGACCGGCGCGAGGGATGCGATGCTATCAGATGAGGCCGCACCTGGGAACAAAGGAAAAGTATTCGGCTTTCACCGCGGCATGGATACGTTGGGTGCTGTGATAGGCCCGGCTATTGCACTGTTGTTCCTTTATTTTTACCCAGGAAAATATAAGATGCTGTTTTATATAGCATTTGCTCCGGGTGTTGTCTCTATCCTGTTTACTTTTTGGGTAAAAGACAAAAAAAGTGAGCCCAGGGAAAGCAAAGTAAAAACCCGCTTCCTGGATTTTATAAAATACTGGAAAGCAAGCCTGCCTGAATATAGAAAGCTGGTTGCAGGATTGTTACTATTTACATTGTTCAACAGCTCTGATATGTTCCTGATATTGAAGATAAAAGCAAATGGATTCAGTGATACCGCTGCCATTGGGGTTTATATTTTTTACAACATTGTTTACGCCTTTTTTTCCTTTCCACTGGGTAAGATAGGTGATAAAATAGGACTTAAGAACGTATTTGTGTCTGGACTGGTGATGTTTGCGATCGTTTATTTCGGAATGGGGCTGAGTAACAATTTATACCTGATCTTCCTTTTGTTTTTCATCTATGGCGTTTATGCAGCGGCTACAGACGGCATCAGCAAGGCCTGGATCTCGAACATCAGCGACAGAAAAGATACAGCTACCGCCATTGGTACCTATACGGGCTTTCAGAGTATCTGCGCTTTACTCGCTAGTAGCCTGGCCGGGCTTGTATGGTATTCCTTCGGGCCTGTGGCTTTGTTCATCAGCACAGGTTCACTTACGGTG
The DNA here is from genome assembly GCA_903887415.1 of uncultured Bacteroidota bacterium. Classification (GTDB taxonomy): domain Bacteria; phylum Bacteroidota; class Bacteroidia; order Chitinophagales; family Chitinophagaceae; genus Nemorincola. The sequence continues at coordinate 10,799 of CAISPO010000041.1, forward strand.
ATCATTATTGGGTACTTCCTGGCAGTCGTGGGCAAACCGGGCAAGATCGAAACACAATAAACAGAAGGTATCTGCCGTTAGTAGATAGTTCTTAAACCCTAAACTGCCCTATCAATGAAAAAGATCCTGCTTATCCTGATATTTATTTATATCGTTGTCATGTCGTTGGCGCTTATTGTATAGCGATCAACATTTTTCTGCGGAGGTATGCAGCCTACGAATACATCAATATTTTTTATCGTAATTTTTACATAGTTTTGTCGTAAGAAAAGCCGCTGCTATATATGCGTTCACTTACAAAATTACTATCTGCTATTTGCCTGGTTGCCATTGCAGTTTGCTTAACTATCACAAACATTTCCTGCAACCGGCTCAGCAAATGCGGAACGGGGACGTGCGCAAACGGCGGGGTTTGTGACAACGAAACCTGCACCTGCCCTGCAGGCTACCAGGGAAGCACTTGCCAGACTGTTTCGCGCAATGCATTCCTGGGGAACTGGAGTGCTTCAGAAAATGGCAGTGAAACTCAAGGAGCGCAATATCCTGTCAGTATCTTAGAGAGCAAACAGGCTGTTAATGATATTATCATCACTAATTTTTTGAATCACTTCACGGATCCGGTAAACGCTTATGTAATCAACGACAGCCTGTTCATTCCCTACCAGAAGTTGGACGGCTATACTATACAGGGCAATGGGTGCCTGCTGACAAATCGTACAATAGTTATCAGCTATGTTGAAACTACGCTCCTTAGTAATTTAATTGTTGCGGGAGTGATAACATTGCGGTAAAGATGGTCTTTTCATAATTATCGATATCTTTGATAATTAATATTCCGTAGCGATGAGCTCTTTTGTGAAGTCATTAGTTGTCGTTTGTTTTGTGCTGTTTGCCGCCGGTGTTATGCTGACACCCTTCTCGTGCAAATCCGGCGCTAAATGCAGCTTGTCGGGATGTGTGAATGGCGGCGTATGCAATAACGGTAAGTGTACCTGCCCCGTGGGCTACGAGGGAGATCGCTGCCAGACAATGGCACGGGACGCCTACATTGGCAACTGGACGGTATATGACACAGACACCGTGCACCAGGGAAAAAACTACACGGTAGGTATTACTTCCGTCTCCACTGCCGCCAATGAAGTTGTAATAAAGAACCTTTTGAATTTCTATGGCCTGAACCTGAATGCATATGTGCTCAATGACAGCCTGATCATCCCTTACCAGTTATGGGCGGGCGCTTCAATGCAAGGAACCGGGTATCGCGGTAAAAATAATACAATTGTGATCAACTACATTTTCACTTATGTAAACATTAATTTACCGGTGCAGGGCGTAACCACACTGCACCCATAGAGCCTTTCAGCAAATTATCATAGAGGTATATTGCCATGCTTGCGTTTGGGCATTTTTACCACTTTATGCTCCAGCATTTTAAAACCTTTTAACAGCTTGCTGCGGGTTTCAGCCGGCATTATCACCTCATCGATGAAGCCCCTTGCGGCAGCGCCGTAAGGGTTAGCAAACTTCTCAATATACTCCGCTTCTTTTTCTTTCAACTTGGCATCATGATCGGCAGCGGTTGAGATTTCTTTTTTGAAAATGATCTCTGCCGCGCCTTTCGCACCCATTACTGCTATCTCCGCGGTAGGCCATGCGTAGTTGAGGTCTGCGCCAATGTGCTTTGAGTTCATCACATCGTATGCTCCGCCATATGCCTTACGTGTTATGACGGTTACTTTGGGCACTGTAGCCTCGCTAAGGGCGTATAACAGTTTGGCACCGTTAATAATTATACCGTTCCATTCCTGGTCTGTACCGGGCAGGAAGCCGGGAACATCTACTAGCACCAGCAAAGGGATATTGAACGCATCGCAGAAACGCACGAAGCGCGCACCTTTTTTGCTCGAATTAATATCGAGCACACCTGCGAGGTATGCTGGCTGGTTGGCAACCACACCTATGCTGCGGCCACCTATGCGCGCAAAGCCTACCACAATGTTTTCGGCATATTCTTTATGCACTTCCAGGAAGGAGTCTGTATCAGCAAGCTCGGCGATCACTTCTTTTATATCGTAAGGCTGATTGGGGTTGGCAGGTATTATATTATTCAGCGCTGGCCTGGCCTCATCTCCAGGTTCGTATGCATAAACAGGAGCATCTTCCTCGCAGTTCTGCGGCATGTACGAGAGCAGGCGCTTTATGTTTTCTATGCACTCTAGTTCGTTGGCACACGCAAAGTGTGTAACGCCAGACTTTGACGCATGGGCATGCGCGCCGCCAAGCTCTTCGCTCGTCACATTTTCATGAGTCACCGTCTTTACCACATTGGGGCCGGTAACAAACATATAGGATGTATGCTCGACCATGAGAATAAAGTCTGTTATGGCCGGGGAGTACACTGCCCCGCCCGCGCACGGGCCCATGACAGCGGATATTTGCGGGATTACACCCGATGACTGCACATTGCGATAAAAAATATCGGCATAGCCACCCAGCGACACTACGCCCTCCTGTATGCGGGCGCCACCGCTATCGTTGAGGCCGATAACGGGAGCGCCATTCTGCATGGCAAGATCCATGATCTTCACTATCTTCTCCGCATGAGTTTCAGAGAGGCTGCCGCCAAAGACCGTGAAGTCCTGGGAAAAGACATAGGTAAGCCTGCCGTTTATAGTGCCATATCCGGTCACCACCCCATCGCCGAGATATACCTCATTCTCCATACCGAAATCACGGCTGCGGTGGGTAACGAGCTTTCCTATTTCTTCAAAAGACCCTTCATCGAGCAATAACTGCAGGCGCTCGCGCGCTGTGAGCTTTCCTTTTTTATGCTGGCTTGCTATACGTTCATCACCACCGCCTTTCAGGGCTGCTTCGGTTTTTTGTTTTAATACCGCTATTTTGTCGATCATGGGGGCAAACTTATAGAAAAAACCCCAAACCCCTAAAGAGGCTTACTCGTGTTGTATAATTGTTGTTACGGCTACGGGCTTTTTCATAGCTATTTGTATCTATATCCTATTTTCCAGCCAAGGGAAATGGATGGTGAAATACCGTGGGCTGACGAATTGGTAAAATTATCAATGAAGCCTTCGTGCCAATGATAGAGATCTGCAATTTGGTCGCTGGTCAGGTTGTTATTCACTACCCGGTAGCGGATACCAATACCACAATAGGCGTCCATGTAGTAAGAGCGTGCACGCGTAGCTGTAAAACCAATTTTCAGGTTCAAAATATTCACGAATTTGTAAACGGAATAATCCAGATTCTTCATAACGCTTTTGAGGCTGTCATTTGCTGTATAAACCTGCCTTTTATATGCATACTCGATAGCGAGATAGGATTTCTCTTCCATTTTCCCATCTTTAAACTCATTGTTCAGATAGCATTTTGCATCGGCCTTGCCCATGAAACCGTTGGTGTAAAAATTGCCTGCTTCGAGCGTCATTGAAAAACGGTTGTATAGCCTGAATTCAGTGCCAGCTGTGAGACCGGACGCATAACCGCCATCTATAAGCTGGCATGGCATTATGTAAATAGCAAACGGTGGTTTCAGGCTGTCAGTGCCGCGGGCAAGGCATTGACCAGCAAGAGCCCACAGAATCAAAATAAAGAAACAAGCCTTATTCACGCATCAGGAATTATATATGTCCGTGTTTAATGCAAAGCTAAGACCAAAATCATAAAACGATCATAAAATCGACTGTGATCAGGCACTTTATGGTAACTTGCAGGGACTATTTTCACGATTCCATAAATCGAATGTACCTATTGCTTGTATTTACCGTTGGCTTCTATGTAAGTCACGCACAATAGCTCGCTACAGCGCCGATGATGTGATTCACCGCTGCTCATCAAAAGACAGGCTTTTTATTGTGAACTTCCTTAAGGCAACAACAAACTGATCTATTTGCTGAGCGCACCTTCTATGCCATCGTCCATGGTGGTGCCTGTGGCGAGGGCTGCTGCCATCTTTACCATTTCTACCATCTTGCCATGCTTTGTATTCCAATAATAGCCATCATGAAAAGCTACCTTGATAACGCTGACAGCGGGATCGTCAACACCTTCGGTAAACCATATTTTTGCAATGGGATTCCATAATTCCTTTATTTTTTCTTTGTCGGCTGATATGCTGGCGGTGCAATGCAGCAACATAAACTTGTCTGTGCCTTCGGCAAAAAGCAAGTCCACCTTATCATCATGATGAATCGCCTTGTTCTTGCTGCTGTTCCTATCAGACAGGAACCAGAGATTTCCTTCATCATCAACTTTTTGCGATGACATGGGCCTGGATTCCATTTTGTTGTCTTTGTAGGTGCAAAACATGCATGTTTTGATATCACCGGCCAATTCCTGGATCTTTTCTACAGCTTCCGAATTTCTAAGATCTTTTACGTCTCCCATAATTTTTTTTTATGCTACACTTATCAAAATCATGCCAATCTTTTTACAATTTATTACCAGTACCTATCGGGCATATTATGGTAAATTGCACCCTTATTCACTAACCCATGAGACGAATATATCTGTTGCTCGTATTAACCGTTTGTTCCTTTGCTACCCGCGCGCAGATAGCGCCATACAGCGCAGATGCTATTATTCACCGGTGTTCGTCTAAAGACACACTGTATATAGTTAACTTCTGGGCTACATGGTGTATGCCCTGTGTGGCAGAGCTGCCAGAGTTCAACAAACTGCAAAGCAGGTATGCAGGCGCACCCGTAAAGGTGCTGCTGGTGAGCCTTGATTTTAAAGGAGATAATACTTTTAAGCTGGAAGGGTTTATTCAGAAGAAGAATATAACCCCGGAAGTGGTGTGGCTATCGGATACAGATCCTAATGTGTTCCTGCCTAAAATAGATAAGTCGTGGGAAGGGTCTATACCTGCTACGGTGATCGTGCATCCGGGCAAGCAGTTCAAGAAGTTTATTGAGGGGTCTGTCACGGAGCGGGAAGTGAGCAAGATAGCGGATAAGGTGCTGGCGGAGTGAACGTGTGTATATTGCTATTACACCCTTTCAGGGCTTGCCTGGTTCGGTTTATGGTATCGAGGGGCCTCACCCTCGCTGATATATTTCTCCCTCTCAGGGCTGTCCGGCGCCAGTCAATTTTCCTCGGGGCGTTGCCACCGACGGCTTCCTTCGCTCTTTCTTGACATCCCCAAATAATGTGCTTTAACTTTTAGCTCGCGACCATTTACTTTTGTGCCGACTAATGTCCTACTTAAAATCATATAAACGGCTGAACCGGATGATGCTGGATGAGAGCTTTGAGCCGCTCATCAGCTGGGGGCTGCGTATGGCGCTATCCGGTACGTTACCTATCATATGGGGGCTGGCGACCGGGAGGCTTGGTGACGCCGTGTGGATAACGCTGACGGCAGAAGCAATATCATGGGTAGAGATGAAGGGGTCTTTTGCATGGCGTGTGCGTACATTGCTGACCGGCGCGGCACTGGCAATCGACTTTTCGATATTAGGCATGCTTACCGGCCAGAATGTATGGCTAAGCATAGCGGGCATGTTTGTTGTGGCCTACCTCGCCACATTGCTAAAGAACATTGGCGACCGGGCCAGCGGGCTGGCCATCTGCGTGTACCTTATGTTCATTATCTGCAATGCTTACCCGGAGCACCATGTTACCGACATAAAACACCGGCTGATATTGATAGCTATAGGTGCCATCTGGCCAGTGTTTGTGGGCATATTCATATCCTTATTGATGCCGGCAGAAGAGCCATTCCGCCGGCAGATAGCCCTGACATGGCGCGCAATAGGCGACCTTGTAGAAACAATTTCGAAAAGCGGCAATGACAAAAGTGCACGAGGTGCAAATGGCGAAGTGTATGTAAAGGAAAATGCAGTGCGCGCAGCCATAGATAGTTCTTACCAGTTTTACCGTCGGATGGCCCACCAGGTCAGTGAAAAAGACACGTCACAATACCAACTTTCGCTGCTCCGCAAAACAGCAGGTATTGTGGCCGTGAACGTCATAGCTATGGGTGAGGAGATGGAACATATAGCAGTGCGGGAGCTTGATGAGGAACTGCGCGTGAAAGCCGCCACCCTATTTAGCGCCATGAGGGAAGCCGTGAGCAGGATATCGGTGTTCGTCATTACGCTGAAGCCGGAAGAAAAATTGCTGGCAGTATCGCACATCAACCGACTGAAAAAACTCACCACCCTTATCGCTGAGTATCCGCTGCCGGATAAAGAGCAGCAAACGCGGGCCATACATAGGATACTGCAGCTTACAGGGCGCACCATAAAGCTGATGGAAAGCGCCCTGCAGCGCGTGGAGCATATGGGCAAGGACCAGCCAGTATTCCGGTCTTATTCTTTCCTGAAAACATTGTTTGTATTAAAGCCAAAGTACCTGCTGGGCAGCCTGCGCGTACTATTCAATACCACATCATTCACTACACGCTACGCGTTGCGGTCTGCAATAGCTGCAACCATAGCTTTGTTCATTTTTAAATGGTTTAATATAGATCATGGTTACTGGATGCCATTCAGCGTGATGATCGTGATACAGCCTTATTTCGGGGCGACGTTCAAAAAGGCAATAGACAGGGTCGTAGGTACTGTGCTTGGCGGGGTTGCTGGCAGCCTGCTGCTGCACTTGCCCGCCGGGCTGCATATAAAAGAAGGCATTTTATTTCTCACATTCGTGCTGATGGTGTATTATGCCAAGAAACAATATGCCGTGGCCGCCTTTGTCATAACGCTGAACCTGGTGCTGCTCTTCAACCTGGAAAAGGAATATAATGATTCGCTAATGATCACCCGTGCTTTATGTACCATTGGCGGCGCCCTACTGGCCGTGGTGTCGGGGTTTGCATTGCTGCCGACCTGGGATAAAAAATGGTTGCCATCGCACCTGGCCGACGCCGTGTACTGCAACTATGAATATTTTGTCGCTACATTTTATTCCGATACCCGCATTACCCAATGGACGAGATACAAAAGGAGCGTAGAATCGAAGAACAGCAACGTTTTTGACTCATTTAACCGGTACATGGAGGAACCGGGGAAGGAGAAATCGGAGGTGTACTATGATCTTATTACCTGCAATGTGCGCATAACGAGGGACCTCAATAACATACACCTGGAGCAGGATGAAAAGAAAGTGGCGCAACCTGTTTACGGCACTGCCGCCCAGCAAGCGAAGATCGACGAATGCCTTGCACTCTTTAATGCAGTGCTGAAACGGCTGCCATGGTTGAAACCAGCAATTAAAATGGATATTCGTGAACCTGGTGTTGCTACCCCTTTTGTGCTGGATGATACGCAGATGATCTCGCTGGAAAAGCTGGCGATAGAATTGAGGGCGATGGAGGAGGATATGGGGAAATGAAGAATTAATACCAGCTTTTTTCACCCTCGCGAATTGGGTAGCCCCTATCGGGCAACGCTTTATTTCTATAACCTGGGTTCTACAAAGCGGTAGCTCGTACAGAGCAATACATAAATAGCCAATCATGTTGCAGCACAAGTAATTTTTTGATGCCAAAAAGAACTACAGGGCATCAGGCCATTAAAAGAATTCCAAGGCCAAATTGCCTAAATTGCAGCATGAATTATCTGGCACATGCGTTCCTGTCATTTGGCGATGGTAAAATACTTACCGGGAATATGATAGGTGATCATGTGAAGGGAAGAATAGCATTGGAGCAATACCCTGAAGGCATAAAAAAAGGGATACTGTTGCACCGAAAAATAGATGAATATACCGACAGGCACCCGGCGACATTACGTGCCCGGCTGCCTTTTCGTGAAGTATATGGCCTGTATTCGGGGGCGGTGATGGATACGCTCTACGATCATTTCCTTGCCAGCGACCCTAAGTATTTCCCCACACAGCAGGCATTGTTTGAGTTTACACAAAACGTATATCGGCAGCTTTCGGAAAATGAAGCATACTTACCGCCCAAATTCGCATCGTACTTTCCACATATGAAAGAGCACAACTGGCTGCTTGGTTACCGCAGCTTAAAGGGTATGGAACGGTCTTTGAGTGGATTAGCAAAACGCGCATTACATATGCCACCGATAGAAAAAGCGTATGAAATATTTGTAACTAACTACTATCATCTGAACCAGTGCTATTATGAAATAATTGATGACATCAGGGAATTTGTTAAAATAGAAATTGTGAGTTAAAATAGAAATACTATTTTGCCGATATTGCACCGAGAAAATATGCGATTTACACCCTCTTATATAGCTATTGCCGTTTTATCCTTTTTATTATTTGCGTGCCATTCCGTTTCGGAACCGGTATCTGCACGTACTACCAGCGGCAAATTCCGGGAAGCGCCAGTAAAAGCGCCTGTTACCCCGCTGCTGTATGATACCAGCAGCGCCGCCAGCCAGGCAATTATTGGCCAGTTGGACAACTATTACCGTCGGCAAGTAAGCGCTGGCTTTAATGGCAGTGTACTTGTGGCCAGCAAGGGGAAGATCATCTACGAAAGATATTTTGGCTATGGTAACCGGGAGCATAAAATACCGCTCTTCGCTAATTCATCGTGCCAGCTTGCGTCTGTGTCTAAAACATTTACTGGGGCTGCGGTGCTCTACCTTTATGAGCATAAGTACATTGACCTGGATGAGAAAGTACAAACGTATATAAAGGAATTCCCCTACCCTAACATTACAGTAAGAATGCTGCTGAACCACCGATCGGGTTTGCCAGACTATACCCATTGGGTACCCAACTATGACAAAGATCTGTCAATGCCTATCACGAACACTACGATGCTACAGATGATGGTGCTGCACCAGCCAAGGCTTGAGTCTAAACCGAATACAAAATTCAAATACTGCAATACCAATTTTGCCATCCTGGCCATCCTGATAGAGCGTGTAACGGATATGAATTACCGATACTTCATGTCGAAGTATATTTTTCAGCCGCTGGGCATGGCACATACGTTTATCTACAACCCTGCCAGCGGAATGCCTGCAGAGGCCGCAATAAGTTATGCTTATAACTGGATGCGGGAACCCGATATGTTTGCCGATGGCGTGTATGGCGATAAAGGTATCTACAGCACACCGGAAGATATGTTTCGCTGGGACCAGTCCTTTTACCAGAACAAGCTACTCAGCAATGAAACGATAGAACTGGCTTACGGACCATGCTCCTTTGAAATGCGTGGCATTAAGAACTATGGTTTGGGCTGGCGCATGCTTTGCTACCCGAACGGAAATAAGGTTATTTATCACAATGGCTGGTGGCATGGCAACAATACATCCTTCTACCGGTTCATTAAAGACAATATGACCATTATTGTTTTGGGCAATAAATTCAACAAAGCGATTTACCACCAGGCGCCGGTTATCTACAGCATTGTAAAGGGAACCAGCGTGGAAGACGGATTTGACACGGAAGACTGATCAAGATTTCCAAATAAAGGAATTTTCAGAATGAGAGACCTGTGCTCTGCGGGTTTCGCTCTCCCCATTGGGGCGGACTTTTAACCTGCCCCTGGCAGAGTGAAAATGGTTAGATGCGACAAAAGCAAAATAGAGGTAAATATTTTTTTCAAACAGGGGATTTTGAGGAGATAAATATAGCGGATTTCCAATTTCTGTCTGAAAATGGGGAAAGAAAACAATAATTGTATTTGCCATCCTCAACACAGCCCATTCCTGAGCTCCGCTCGCCGCCGCTGGAAATGGGCAAGTGTATGAAATACAGAAGGCCCCGCCGTATGCGGGGCCTTACTATTAATGTTACTGATCAATTATTTTGCGGGAGCAGCTGGCGGCGCAGGTGTAGTATCATCTTCAGACGAGCCGGAGCTTTCTAATTTGTTGAACTCAAAAATCAGGGAGAAGCGGAGTGTGTTGGATAATGGGTTGCGGGTAGTACCGGAGCCTTGCGGAACCAGGTAGGAGGCATTCAATGCAAAGATGTTGTACTTCACACCAACACCGCAGGTAATATATTGGCGGTCGCCGTTGCTTGCATCCTCATAAAAATAGCCTGCACGAAAAGCGATGGTATTCTGATACCAGTATTCTGCACCAAACGACCAGTCGATCTCTTTTAACTGGTTACCGGTTTGGAAGGAAGTCAATATACCGTTCACAACGGTTACTTGGGTATCGCTGCCTGCATAGTTAAGCACAGGCACTAATAGTTTGTTCATATCAAGCGCGAAAGTGATGGAGTTATAGGCATCCCATTGCGACTTGTAGGCAACACCTACACCCAGGTTCATCGGGATAAAATCCTTACGGCTGGAGTTGTAAGATATTTTAGAGCCAATATTGCTGGCTACCGCGCCAAAACTGAACGTGCGGCTTTTATCGTCCGTGACCTCATGCTTTTTGGCATAGTACACGCCAAGGTCTGCACTGAAAGCATTACCTGGCCGGTAGTCGCCGCCGCCAGGAATATAGCTCACACCTGACGCTATAGCTGAGTGTATATACCGCAGGCTGAGGCCTGTTCCTAAAAATTCAGAAAGTTTTTGAGAATAGCCGGCATCGAATGAGTATTCCCGTGGCATACCTGTGCCGATCGAATTCCCTAAGGCATCTGTATAATTTATGTTCCCTAAAGAGAAATAGCGCATAGATGCACTGATGGCTTTATCACCTTTTTCTCCGAATTTGGCATAACCTGCCAGGTAGGCGAGGAATATATCAGGAACCAGGTCTTTAAGCCACGGAGTATAGGTCATTGATATGCCATAGTTCTTATCAGAAAAAGGGATCTTTGCGATGTCCCAATACTGTGCATTCGGGTCCGGGCTAACAGCGATACTGGCATCCCCCATCGCGCCTGCACGCGCATCCGGAGATATTCTTAAAAACGGTACGGCTGTTGTTACAAAATTGGAGGTGCCATTAATATTATTGCCTCCACTTTGTGCATAAAGAGCCGGAGCAGCAAGTCCCGTAACTAACGTCAAACCAATTAAAGCAAGTGTTTTCGCCATTCTATTATTGTAATTTTTAAAGTTTTGCAAAAATATCCCATTTTACCCATTTTTTCAATAATATTTATGAGAATTATGGACTAACAAGACATTAACGTACAATTACCAGTTTTTGGTATGCGGACGATTGAAAACCTTTATCAGTAGAAATATTCAGCCTGTAAACATACACCCCAGAGGGTAGTTTTGCGCCATTATTGTCTGTTCCGTCCCATGTGATCGTATTGGTTCTGCTGCCTTCAGGGATGAAACTTTGCTCTAAATTCTTTACCAGCCCGCCTGCAATATTATAGATGCCGATCTTTACATTGATCTGTTCATCCGGATGGTTATGATCGAAAACAAAGGTGGTGCTGTTGCTGAAGGGGTTGGGATAATTCGCCAGGTTCTGAATGTCCACCACCTGGCCATCAATTACCATAAAATCCACGCTGCCCTCCCCTACATTATCATTTACATCCCATGCCTTTACGGTAAAGTTATGTTTGCCATCGGCGAGGCCATTAACAGGGAAAGACACATAGCCGCGTTGGTAAGTGTTGGGCGCTGATTCGTAATAGTCATTGAGAATGTAGGGTGCCTCGTAATTGCTATCAAGAACGGCGGTAAGATCGTGTCCTATACTGGTTCCGGATACGTTGATGCCGGTTAAAGAATAGAGAGAAACAAAAAGCGAAGTGTTATTACCAGTAATGCCGCCGTTCTGGAACAGGCTGTCGCCGATATATGCTTTTACAACAGGAGGAGTGGTGTTAAGGACAGGATTATCAGAAAAACCACCTACAGTAATGCCGGTATCTGCCCCGGCTGCATCTGTTAACCCGTTCTGGGCATAGGCGCTTACTTTGCCCGTTCCGAAAAAATAGTTAATGTCTTTAGGCGTGATAAATGTTAGGCTGAACATGCCGTTGGTTACCGTTACTTTTCCTTTATAGACTATGTTGTCCTGCAGATTAAAAGACTGATCCCCGAAATAGGTACTCACATTCACTACCAGGGGTTTGTCATAAAACGACACCGATACATCCCCGTTGAAATTCGTAATAATGTTGCCATTGTTATCATGCACACTGCCATATACAATATATGCGCCCAGCGCCTTGATGGTATCAGCATGTGCGAGGGTGGCGGCATCTGTAATGCTGTCCAGCTTCACTTTATATTGCGGAAAATCAGGTGTTATGGCGGGATCGCCGAGCATGGCGAACTTGCGGAAATTGGCCAGCTCGTCTGAGGCAAGCGTGTTTATGTAAGTAGCATTTTTACCTATACGGCATGCATCGCCGAAAGCATTCCATGAATAATTCGCATTCCTGGTGAACTGAGCGGCGAGGTACTGTGAGTTTATGATTACATTATAGTCTGCATATACAGCGGCAGTAGTGGTCAGCACCGTTATCACGCCGCCATTAGCGCGCAGCACCAGTTGCTCGGCGGCAGATACATATTGCGGATGGTCGAACTGACCAAAGTCGCAGGTAGCGGTGACCATGAAGGGCAGCATGTTGGGGTTGTTCCAGGTATTGAAATCATCCTCTGTAAGTATCCTTTCAGAAGCCCATACCTGGGTATTGCCGTGGCCGTTATAATTTATCAGGAATGTACCTTTAAATACGTCGTTGTCAACTTGGGCGTTAATACTCGGGCAGCGGGCACCGGCAGGAGTTGACACTGTGGGCACAGCATCTATATACGCTTTGTCTTCATTATAAAGATCCCCTGAGCAGGCATCCACAGTTGCCGCCATTGTCTCCGCATTCCCCAGGTGGTTGCCCGCATCATCGCAATTGTCCGCGACAAATAATGCCGAAACCCGCCACGGGCCAAGGGTAGCAGGGGCCGCGTAGCTGATTATTTTATTAACCAGGGCTGTGGCGTCGTCAGCACTCCTGGCAGGCAGCCGACCTACCCCTATGTCCAGTATATTCAGCATATTTGAGTTGCCGATATTAGCAGAATCATCGAGGAAGCCGTAAAAATCATCGGTTGAATAACCATTAATGTCGTTGTAGGATTCTGCCGATTCATATACGGGCACAAAATTGCTGTTGTTGGTCACCCTGTTTTTATAGTCGTAAGAAGCGCCGCCAAATAAAATAAGATAGCGAGGCATTTGGGTGGAGTCGTTGCCGGCACGCTCGTAGAACATACGGGCAAAATCACGTATCGCACTTACATCCTGAGCGCCTGATGAGAATTCATTGTACACCTGATCTGTGGTTACTGCAACTACGCGCATATTGTCATGCGTTCTGTGATAGGCTGCGAGCTGCTGCGCCTGGTTGAAAAAAGCAGGGTTAGCTACAATGATCAGATCGCACTGCGGAGTGCCATGAAGATCCTGGTTAGCTGTTTTGCTGATAAATTTCGGAGTAAACAGGTTGGCGCTGTTCATCGCAGCAAACTCATGAAGCATACTTGCATCCTGTGTAAAACTGTAGGTACTGCCGCTTAGCGAACCACTCATTACCACAGGCACCTGGCGGTTGGTGATATCCCATACCTGGGTGAAACTGTTTGCGCCTTGCAACTGATATGAAGCTACATTTCCGGCACCAACGCTCTGCCAGTCGCGAAAGCTAAGCTGGTCTCCCGCCATTGTGAGTGGGCGGCGGGCATTAAGCTCTATATAATTCAGGTATCCCAGGCCCGAGATATCAGCAGGGGAATAGTTAATAGCAACATTTACTACCTGGGAATTACAAGTTACCTGCCCGTTGACAATATTGCCTGCCATTACGTTATCACTCCCGGAAATCGTGCCTGCAATACCCGCCCCCCCTATACTCTGGCCATTGACCGATACACTGAACGTGCTGCCGTTCACATCGCAGGTACCCGCCATAAATACACTGCAGTAAACCGATGTCACTGGCGCACCCATGTCGAAAGTGAATGTTTGTAAGGTATTATTTAATTGCGCTGCGAATTCTTCGCCATACCATAGCTTACCAAAAGCAGCAGGGTTGACGAGGTCGAGGTCATGGACGTCATAATAATTAAAGTCTGTAACGGTCTTATTGGGCGTTCCGGCGCCGCCCTGCTGTGTTATCCGCCGTCCGGCACCCTGATCGAAGGAGATAAAATAGTAGGCCGTATCTGTATATAGATTATTACTTGGAAACTGTTTACTACCGTGTACAAATCTCTGATTGAGGCTGTCTTTATCCCATCCGAGGGGACCAACTCCATAAAAAACAGCATAGTCTCCGCTATTAAATACATTACCCGCGCCGCCGTTCATCCAGATGGCATTTTCAGTGAGGTCTGCAAGGCGGGGCACCGAATTATCTTCCGGAAGCATATTGCCGCCGTTGCCCAAAACCCGCAAATTCGCAGGGTTAACAGAAGAAGGGCTGATACCGAGGCTGGAAATGAAATTATAATCGATCTTATAAAAACCGGTTTGGGTAATACCTATCTTATACCATGTGCCCTGGGAAAGTGCGGAATGCTGCACATCGGCAACCTTGGCGGCGACCCTGGCGGTTGCCGGCGGCTCCTGAATATCAAGAGAGAAGCTATTTACCATTTTTACACTTCCCGGTTCGCTGCCTGCAGCATAAACCGGTACATGCACCACTGCAAAAGGCCGCTTCCGGTCGCGACCTATTACCACCTTAATGCCGGTAGGATCAGCAATTTTTGCATCACGCGGAAGTGAGACATTTTCTATGTAAGTGATACCCGAGATAGAAACCTGTGGCATGACAAAATTATTCAGCCATATCTTTTCAATAATATACCCGTCATGAATATCGCGGGACTGCACCTGATAAGACCCTGTATAAGCATTGACCTGCTGAAATGACACAAGGCCAGCGAGGCAAAGAAATAATACTATTTTATATTTCATTTATGTTTAAGTTAATACCTTTGTAAGGGGTTATGCTCTCAAAATTAAGCAATAAATAGATCAAAAAAACACCGGATTTGAGCCTCCGGCACATAATAACGTTTTTTTATTACAAATATTATATTGTTTAAAAAAAAAGGAAAAATAAGTTTTTTTTTGACTTACTTGGTTAAAACTTGAAAATTTCAAAAGAATGCGGTATCATTGTAACTGCTTTTAAGAACCTACTAACTATTAGTGTAAATATTCGAGCTTGATTATGAAAAGAAAAATCATTGGAATTAGCTTACTTTGTTTAGGAGCAGCTACGTTTTTCTCGGCGTGTTCAAAGAATTCCGCCAAGAACGGCAAGGGTGACGGCATGTCCCGCGTAACGGGATGGCCCCTGAACGACAGGTCGATGGGCGGGTATGAGGTCGCGGATTTTAAAGGCCAGCCTACTCCTACCGGCATGGTATTCGTGCAAGGCGGCAGGTTTACAATGGGAGCAACAGATGATGAAATGCCTACTCTTGAAAACAACAGTGTAAGGCGCACTGTATCTGTGTCGTCTTTTTACATGGATGAGACCGAAATAGCTAACTCCGGCTACCGCGAATATACCTACTGGCTGGGCCGCGCATACGGAAATGACTATCCGGATGTGGTGCAGAGAGCATTACCGGACTCAACAGTTTGGCGTTCTGCCCTGGCTTATAATGAGCCATACGTAAAGAATTATTTCCGTGCGGCAGCATATAATGAATACCCTGTAGTAGGTGTGAACTGGTACCAGGCAACTGATTTTTGTAAATGGCGCACGGACCGCGTAAACGAGTTCATACTTATTAAGATAGGCGCCATCAGGCCTAACCCGGAACAATCGGGAGAAGACGTTTTCACGCTGGAAACTTACATGAACGGCCAATACCAAGGCAGAACAGGCGGCCACCAGAAGAAAAACCTTGACCCGCAGGCAACAGGTGATGACCGTTTCCGCCCATACAGTATGGCTGATGGCGTATTCTTCCCTGATTACCGCCTCCCTACAGAAGCTGAGTGGGAATACGCGGCGCTTGGCCTGATAGGCAACAACCCAACTCCTGAAAACAAACGCCGCCGTGGTGAAGAAGTTGTTACCGACCGTAACACACTGCCATGGGGACCAAAAAATACTACACGTTATGGCCTTCACAACCAATACCAGGGCGAATTTGAAGGTAACTATATGCGCGCCAAGGGCGATGCGATGGGCGTAGCCGGCGGCCTGAATGATAACGCAGATATCCCGGGCCCGGTACATTCGTTCTTACCAAATGCATTTGGCTTATATAACATGGCCGGAAACGTAAATGAGTGGGTAATGGATACTTACCGTCCATCATCTCATGATGATGTTGATGATTTCCGCCCATTCCGCGGCAATATATACACCAAGCCAGCTGTTCAGGAAGACGGTACTATTGAAGACAGGGATACTATAGGACATATTCCTTACCAGAACCTGACGAATGCAGAAGTGCAGGCCAACAACCGCTACGAAACAAGAAGCGGCGACCTGAACAACTACAAAGATGGTGACAGCTTATCCCAGTACACTTATGCTTACGGCACTAACACCCTGATCAATGACTCTACTAAAGTGTATAAAGGCGGCTCATGGGCAGACCGTGCGTACTGGTTGTCTCCAGGCACACGCCGTTATATACAGGGCAATACTGCGAGCAGCACTATCGGTTTCCGTTGCGTAATGGACCGCTTAGGCAGCCCTGATGGCGATGAGCAACCAGGCGGTAACAGTTTTGGCCAGCAGAAAAGGCACAAAAGATAATTTACTTCAAACTTTATCCCGGAACCCTCCTATATCAGGAGGGTTCTTTATTTTTACAACAAAAAGCATAGTGGATATCCCTGCATTATATGAGCTATACCGCCAGCACCCGCTGATACAAACAGATACGCGGAAACTGGCCAAAGGCTGTATATTCTTCGCGCTCAGCGGCGCCAATTTTAACGGCAATACGTTTGCACAGGAGGCTCTGGATAAGGGTGCCGCTTATGTGATCATTGATGATGCCGCCTACGCGCACAACAGCCGGTGCATAGTAGTGGAAGATACTCTGGATACGCTGCAGCAGCTTGCCCGCTATCACCGCCGGCAATTTAGTATTCCATTCATAGCCATAACAGGATCGAACGGGAAGACCACGACCAAGGAACTGGTGGCTGCCGTGCTAGGCAAGCGGTTTGTTACCTATGCTACCGAGGGGAACCTGAATAACCACATAGGTGTGCCGCTGACCCTGTTGAAAATAAAGGATGATGCAGAGATGGCGATAATTGAGATGGGCGCCAACCACCAAAAGGAAATAGCCAGTTATTGCGAGATCGCCGAACCGACACACGGTATCATTACTAATTGTGGGAAGGCGCATATTGAGGGGTTTGGCGGTATAGAGGGTGTGCGCAAGGGCAAGGGTGAGCTGTATGATTTTTTAAGGGCGCATAACGGTACTATATTCCGTAATACAGACCTTGAATACCTGGAAGGGATGGCACATGATATAGCCAGCCAGGTGACCTATGGCAGCGCAAATGGACAGTATATAGGCCGGCCGCTGATGAATGATGTGTTCCTGCAGGTAGCCGTGCTTACGGCCAATACGGAGACAACACTCAACACCCACCTGGTGGGCGCATACAACTTCCCGAATGTAATGGCGGCGGTTGCAACAGGTTTGCATTTTGGTATTTCCATAGACGAAATTAAAGCGGCAATCGCTGCATATAGCCCGGATAACAGCCGTTCGCAGTGGCTACAGAAAGGAACCAACAAAATAATAATGGATGCTTATAATGCTAACCCCACCAGTATGCGCGCAGCCATACTCAACTTCGCGGAAGCGGCACTGCAAAATAAAGCGCTGTGGATAGGCGGCATGAAGGAGATGGGGAGCGAGGAGCAGAACGAACACCGTGAACTGGTATCACTGATAAGCCAGTATGAATGGCAGGATGTGATACTGGTGGGCAAAGAATTTAATGGCCTGCAGAACGGGTATAAATGGTTCGCAACATCTGCGGAAGCGGCTGATCATATCAAAGCCCACCAACCGCAAAATAGTTCCATACTTGTAAAGGGATCGAGGGGAAGCAAGATGGAGGTGATGGTGGAGGCGATACAGGGCTAGTAGGTGCTATGTAGAGACGTTGCAATGCAACGTCTCTGCCCTATGAAAATGCTTGTGCGAATCTTACTAAGATATAACATCATCAGGTGTTTTGCCCATTACCCTGTCTATCTTTTTCGACATCTTATTGAGCTCTTCCTGCAGCAGGGGGTTGTTGAAAGATTCGATAGCACTGTCTGATGCATAGGAAAGCAAGGTCATGGCCATAAAATCCTGATCGTCTTTGCCGGCGTAGTGGGTACGCATTTCATTTACCTTCTGGTCTGCGAGCTTCACAGATTTACGTACTGCAGATTCCTCTTCGGGTTTGATACGCAAACGATAGCTGCGGCCCGCAAGCCACACGGTTATAGATAACAGCCCTTCTTCCATGAGTTATACTTTATCCCAAAGCTACAATTGCCATGGTACTTGCAAGATACAATTTTTTGCTTTTGATTTGGATTACTGGCTATCAGCGATACCAGGATTGGGCTCAGCAGAAGGCGTGGCAGTCGCGGCCATCGGCTTGTGGATAAGCCTTTTTTGAAAGAACACAAGGGTAAGTACGCCTACAGATATGGCGGCGTCAGCGATGTTGAACACCGGCTCGAAGAATACAAAATTCTTACCGCCCATGAATGGTAGCCACTTCGGCAGCGTCGTTTCCAGCAATGGAAAATAAAGCATGTCCACCACCTTGCCCTGCAAAAACTTACCATAGCCCTGCCCTATTTTTGTAAGATGTGCCACACCCACCTGGTTGTGGTTTTGCAGCATATTGTGCAGGCTATCGTAATTACCAGAAAAGCAGGAATAAGGACTGTCGGTAAATATCAATCCGTAAAAGATACTATCCAGCAAGTTACCGAGTGCACCCGCAAGTATTAGCGCGCCACAGATAATGACGCCTTTGCCGTAGCTTTTTTTCACTAGGCGATGCAAAAGATAAAACCCAAAAACGACAGCAATAAGCCGGAAAGATGAAAGCAATAATTTGCCGGCAACCGATTCGCTCAGCTTCATGCCATAAGCCATGCCTTCGTTCTCAATAAAATGCAACCTAAACCAGCTACCCATTACTTTAACATCGTCCCCATTTACAAAATGCGTTTTGATGTAAAATTTAAGCAATTGGTCGGCAATGATAACCAGCAGAACGATCAGTATGGCATTACGGTACTTCAAAACTGTTTATTGATTTTTGTTGTGGGCAAATATACTATACAACCCACACAGAAAAGATTCAAAAACGGTTTCTTTAAAAAGATAACAGTTTTTTTTGATTCCCCTGTTAGTTATGGCTTGCAGATTGCTCATAGATAGTTTGCAGCAATGTCTGTCCTACGGCTTTCAGCGTGCTTTTGTCTATGATATCCATCACATCGGCATGGGTATGCCAGTGGGCGGCAAACGGGTGTTCGGGATCAGGGTTAAGGTTGATTACATCAATAGTTTTGATCCCTGCGAGCTTGTTTACGGGCACATGGTCGTCCGTGATCTCATCAGCAGGCAAGTAAGGAAAGTAAGAGGAATAACCTGCTTTGGCGGCAGCCTGCCATACCTTTTGCTGGATCTCCGGAGCAAACTGAGTAGAAAAGCCCTCCATAGGAAATTGTGCGCCGTGTGCGCCTACCATATCCAGCAATATGCCGAATGAGGCCTTGTAACCCGGAACGTGCGGATGAGTGGCCCAATATTGCGTGCCCAGGCAATAAGAATCTTCGCCCCATTCGCTTTTGCCATAATCCTCTACATCGGTGAAAAGAATGTCTATGCCCGGTGAAGCGGGCAAACTATGTGTCTTTATAGCCCTTGCGAGCTCTAGCAGTACCCCTACCCCGCTGCCGCCATCATCAGCAGCCAGTATGGGTTTGTCTTTGTCCTTAGTGTCCTGGTCGGCCCAGGGACGGCTGTCCCAGTGGGTGAGTAAGAGGATACGGTCGGCAGCATGTGGGTTTATAACGCCAATGAGATTGATACAGGGCAATGATTTGCCATCACCGCCCTTCACATGCACATCCTGTTTGTAAACGGTGTCGCAGACTTTCTTTAGCATGGCCTCCATCCAGGCCGCACACTTTGTTTGCGCGGCAGAACCAGGCAGGCGCGGTCCGAAAGCTACTTGCCTGGCCACATATACGTAGGCACTGTCTGCATCAAATGCGGGCACATTTACGGGCTTTTCTTTAACGGTATCCGTTACTGCTACCTTCTTATTTTCCTGCGTGTTTTCGTTGCTGCCGCATGATGCGGCAAATAATGACATCGCCAGTCCAAAAACAATTATTGCTATTTTTTTCATTTTGCTTGCGGTTATTCAACTGCATTTTAATAAAATGCCTTGCCACAGGGACAAGGCAAAATAAATAATTCAATAAATCACATTACGGCCCCATCAACTTAGTCTGCTGCGACTGTATCACATGAAAATCGGGGCTGGCGGTCTGGGGCTGGTGCACGAAGGCGATAACCCTGCAGTGGGCCGGGTTTACAAGCCCTTTCTTAAAGGAAACCGGCAAGGTGTAAGTATAAACCTTCCTCAATACACGCCCAGGCACCTTTGTAGCAAGTGTATCCAGTATTGCATCGCCAAATGGGGCTGGCGTGACCATGTCCACAAACACATCATTAAATACATAAGCGGTGTCAACAACACCAAGGGGTTTTTCCTGGTAGTCCTTGATACTGTCTTCTACTATAGCGATCGATATGTTCTGCTTCGTTGACACGGCTTGAGTATAAGTGATCGTAGCCGTTATCGTTGCAACTCCGGCGCTGAAAAGGCTCGTAACAGCCAGATTAAGCGAATCAGCCACTGAACTTCTTGTTGCTATGAGGCCCGGCCAGGTGTTGGCGCCGAGCCAGATCGTGGTCCCAGAAGTCAGGGGAGCACGGTCAACGCCACCGCCGGGCAGGGTGTTGTAATTGGCATCCGCATTAGTACTGTATATGCTGCTGCTTGATATAGTCGATGCAATACTGTCCCTGAAATCATAGCCTGCACCTGCGGGTGGAACATTTATCGGCGCATTCGAGTTCTGATAGTACGAGATCACAAATGCAGTACCTGCCACTACGTGAGGGTCAGCATCAAGCTCAGCGTGGGCTGCGGGGCAATTAGAGCAGCTTTCACCGGTAAACTCTTCGATCAATACATTATGCGCATCCGCTGCGGGTACAGGGCTGATCACGTACGTACTGTCCGCGGCCTTTGAGGTTCCGAAAATAATGGTCGGCGGCACTTCTTTGCAACCTTGAAAAAGAAACACAGTACAGCCACCAAGTGCAATCAATATTTTTTTCATGCTAAAATATGAGGTACGAAATTAGTAAATAATACTAAGGTAATGATATTCCGAATACAACGATTTATGGCCCTTTTTAGCGCAGCTTCACTTTTGAGCAAAAGAACAATTCAGGGAGCGATAATAATTCATAACTTTATCGGCTAATACAAGGCAAATGGAAGAGAATAAAAGGCAAAAACAGGTGGGCAAGCTGGTGATGGAGGAACTGAGCGATATTTTTCAGCGGGAAGGAATGAATATAGTGGACGGCGGTATGGTTTCCATTACCAAAGTAATGATAACACCCGACCTGCTGGAAGCCCGCGTGTATCTGAGCTTCTTTCAGATCAAAGATACTGCTGCACTGCTGCATAAAATAAAAGAGCGCGGATGGGAATGGCGTAAGCTGCTGGGCCAGCGTGTTAAAGACCAGTTGCGCAGGGTCCCTGACCTCCACTTCTTCTCAGACGATACGCTGGACCATGTATTTAAAATGGATGAGCTGTTCAAACAAATAAAGAAGGATGACGAAAAATTCAATAGCCGTCCCCAGGAATAATTAATGAACCGCACACTTATCTGGCAACTGGCAATCAGGTACCTGCGCGGCAAGCGCTCGGCTAATGCCGCGCCCATACTCTCGCGGATAAGCATGGTCGCCATCGCTGTGAGCAGCGCAGCGATGATCATTATCTTCTCAGTGTTCAACGGGCTGGAGTCGCTGGTAAAAGACCTTTACAAGGCTTTTTACCCGGAGATCAGGATAACCGCGGCACGCGGGAAATTCTTTCCATTAGACAGCACAAAGCTCCTGGCGATAAAAGGACTTAACCGAGTGGGTGGAGTCACCGCCTGCATAGAGGAAAATGCAATGGCGATAGATGAAAGCAACAAAGGCCAGAAGGTAGTAATGGTAAAGGGCATAGACAACAATTACTTCTCGGTAAATGATATAAAAAAATACATAGTACACGGGGCCGATTCGGTATCTATGGGCCATCCATACACGGCTGTTGTTGGCATGCACATCATCAATGAATTAGGTGTTGATTTCAACTATCCATTCAGTAAGATTGACCTCTACTATCCTAACCCTAACGTAACGAACCCGGAATTGAACCCTACATCTGCCTACCAGCAGCTTTCACTGCACCCTGCGGGTATCTTCAGGGTAGAAAATGAATTTGACTCAAAGTATATGCTGGCGCCGCTGCCATTGGTGCAAAAACTGTTCGGCGCGGAAGGGAAATACTCCTCGATAGAAATAAAAGCGGAGCCTGGCGCGGTAAAAGAACTAAAAGTGCAACTACAGCTGCTGCTGGGGCCAGCATTCCGGGTGGAAAGCAGGTACGAGCAAAACAAAACGGTTTATATGGTAATGAGCGCAGAAAAATGGGCCGTATATGCGATATTGGTGCTGGTACTGTTCATCGCTTCGTTCAACATGGTGGGGGCGCTCACTATGCTGGTAATAGAGAAAAGAAAAGACATAGCCATACTAAAAGCTATGGGCGCGCAGCCCTTTGCGATAAGGATTCTGTTCCTGTTTGAAGGAGTGCTCTGGTCGTTTACCGGCGGGGTTGCCGGCATCCTGCTGGGCATTGGTATTTGCCTGTTGCAGATACAATTCCATTTAGTACCTATGCAGGGTGACTTCCTTGCGTCGTCTTTCCCAGTGGAAATACAAGCTACTGATGTGCTGCTGGTCATTGCCACAATATTGGTGGTGGGCGTCCTTGCGGCATGGTACCCCGCTACACGTGCGACAAAGGCTGTGGACCCTTCGCTGAAAGCAGCATAGGAAATTCCAATGCAGTTTTGGCTTAGTTGAATTATCTGACCAATATCATCTCGCTTTTTCGGCATTACTATCTACATTTGATTTAGCAAATTCAGGATACAAAAAGAACCATTTATGTCTTATCCTTTTCAAATAACATCATACGGCCAATATAAAGAAGCCTATAAAAAAAGTGTGGAGCAGCCGGAACAATTTTGGAGCGATATTGCTGAACAGTTTCTGTGGCGGAAGAAGTGGGATAAAGTACTGGAATGGGATTTTAAGAAACCGGATGTAAAATGGTTCATAAATGGCAAGCTGAATATTACGGAGAATTGCCTGGACCGGCATCTTGATACGCGCGGCCAGGTGCCAGCGCTCATATGGGAGCCAAACGGCAAAGAGGAACCTCACAAGGTAATAACCTATAAAGAACTTCATTTTAAGGTGAACCAGTTTGCCCAGGTGCTTAAAAATAATGGTGTAAAAAAGGGAGACCGGGTATGCTTGTACATGGGTATGGTGCCGGAACTGCCGATAGCTATGCTGGCCTGCGCGCGCATAGGGGCAATACACTCGGTGATCTTTGGTGGCTTCAGCGCGCAAAGCATATCCGACAGGCTGCAGGATGCGCAGGCCGAGTACATTATTACCGGCGATGGCGCATACCGGGGCGGCAAGGACATACCGTTGAAGAATACCATTGATGACGCATTGGTTACCTGCCCGTTTGTGAAAAGAGTGATTGTATATGTGCGCACACAGTCGCCCATAAGCATGATCGGCCACCGTGATGTATGGTGGACAGATGAAATAAAAAAAGTAGAGGCGCAGGGAAATCCGTTGGTGGATGCGGAAGAAATGGATGCGGAAGACCCGCTGTTCATACTATACACATCAGGCTCTACCGGGAAGCCAAAAGGCGTGGTGCACAGTTCGGCTGGGTATATGGTCTATACCACCTACAGTTTCGTGAATGTATTCCAGTACCAGCCGGGCGATGTGCATTTTTGCACGGCAGATATAGGCTGGATAACGGGGCACACGTACATCGTGTACAGTGTATTGTGTGCCGGCGGCACATCACTGATGTATGAAGGGCTTCCTGCATGGCCTGATGCAGGCAGGATGTGGGACATCGTGGATAAGCATAAAGTAAACATACTCTATACGGCACCAACAGCAATACGCAGCCTGATGGCCTATGGGCTGGCCCCACTTGAGGGGAAAGACCTGAGTAGCCTGAAAGTGTTAGGCACTGTAGGCGAACCGATAAATGAAGAAGCGTGGCATTGGTATGATGAGCACATAGGCAAGAAACGCTGCCCGATAGTGGACACTTGGTGGCAAACGGAGACAGGCGCTACGATGATCTCTAATCTTGCCGGAGTAACTCCTTCAAAACCCAGTTATGCAACATTGCCGCTGCCGGGCATACAGCCAGTGCTGGTAGATGAGCAAGGAAAGGAAATAACGGGAAATGATGTTAGCGGAAATCTGTGTATCCGGTTTCCCTGGCCATCTATCATCCGCACTACTTATGGCGACCACGAACGGTGCCGGCTGAACTATTTTGCTACGTATGACAATATGTATTTTACCGGAGATGGCTGCTACAGGGATGAACAAGGCTTTTACCGCATCACCGGCCGTGTTGACGATGTGCTGAATGTAAGCGGACATCGCATAGGCACGGCGGAAGTGGAGAATGCAATAAATATGCATACCGGTGTGCTGGAAAGTGCCGTGGTGGGCTATCCGCATGACCTGAAGGGACAGGGCATCTATGCCTATGTAATAATGGACGCAATGCCTGATAACAAACAACTGGCGCAGGCGGATATAACACAGACCGTGGCCCGCATCATAGGGCCGATAGCGCGGCCGGATAAGATACAGTTTGTAACAGGGCTGCCTAAAACACGCAGCGGAAAAATAATGCGCCGTATATTGAGGAAAATTGCCGAGGGCGAACTGGCTAACCTGGGTGATACCTCTACACTGTTGGACCCGGGAGTGGTAAATGAAATCAAGGAAGGCAGAGTATAATTTTCAAAAGTCAAAAACCATCCGGTACCCACCGGTACCAAATTCCAAACTTAACTACAAATGCAGACACATAACTACCCCGTAACCGTACAATGGACCGGGAACACAGGCGAGGGAACAAGCAGCTATACGGGCTACGACCGCAGTCATGTAATTTCTATAGAAAACAAGCCGGATATCATTGCTTCGTCGGACACACCGTTTCGCGGTGACAATACAAAACACAACCCGGAGGACATGCTGGTGGCTGCGCTGAGCGCCTGCCACATGCTTTGGTACCTGCACCTGTGTGCAGACGCAGGTATAATTGTGACAGATTACGTTGACCACGCAACGGGTACGCTGACCCTTGTGCCGGGAACTGCGGGACGTTTTACCGAAGTAGTGCTCCATCCCATTGTCTCGATCGCCGATGCTTCGATGACAGACAAAGCAAACAAGCTTCACGATGAGGCCCATGCAAAATGCTTTATCGCCAATTCAGTGAATTTCCCGGTAAGACATGAGCCGGTATGCAAAAAATAAATAAAATTGATGAAGAATTTCCTGCTGCCGTTTATGCTGATATGCTGTGTTACTTCTTTTGCACAGGAAGAGCACCTGATACAATACGTAAAGCCCATTATAGGCACTGACCGCATGGGGCACACTTATCCCGGCGCTACGGTGCCCTTTGGCGCGGTACAGTTGAGCCCTGAAACAGATACGATACCTTACGAAGTTGATGGACATTACAACAAGGATGTTTACAAGTATTGTGCAGGGTATCAATATGAAGACAAGACCATTGTTGGCTTCAGCCATACACACTTTAGCGGCACGGGGCATTCTGACCTTGGCGATTTTCTGATTATGCCAACAACAGGCAAGCTGCAACTTAATCCCGGAACCGCAGACAAACCGGAAAGTGGTTTCCGTTCTCCTTTCTCGCACACTACAGAAGTTGCGGAGGCTGACTATTACAAAGTGAAACTGGAGCGGTACAATATTCTTGCAGAGCTTACCACTACTGCACGTGTGGGTTTTCATCAATACACATTCCCTAAGTCAGACGATGCGCATATAATATTGGATGCGGTTTATGGGATCTACAATTACCCGGACAAAAATGTGTGGACATATATAAGAGTGGAGAATGATACACTCATAACCGGCTACCGCCAAACAAATGGATGGGCGAAAACACGCACCGTGTATTTCGCGATGGTGATCTCAAAACCAATTACCGAATATGGCTTTCAGAACAGCTCGAAGAAAGAAGTCTATAAAGGCTTCTGGAGAAAATTTGACCAATCAAAAAACTTTCCGGAGATAGCGGGCACACAGATAAGGGCGTGGTTTAACTTCAAAACCGCGGAAGGTGAAAAGATAAAGATCAAATTTGCCATATCCCCGGTAAGCACAGCCAATGCACTGGAGAACCTTCGTGCGGAAGCACCGGGATGGAATTTTGATGAAGTGAAGAAGAACGGTCAATCTGCATGGGAGCGGGAGCTGCATAAAATAGAGATCACTGCAGACAAAGAAACGAAGGAGAATTTCTACACATCTATGTATCATGCATTCATTAACCCAACAGAATACATGGATGTGAATGGAGAGTACCGTGGGCTGGACCAGCAAACACATCGTACGGTCATGGTGAGCGCAGCCGAACCATGGACGAACTATACTACTTTCTCACTTTGGGATACCCACAGGGCTTTGCATCCCTTACTGGGCATTATACAAACACGGCGCAATTCTGATATGGTGCAGTCTATGCTGGCCCATTACGATCAAAGCGCGGAACATATGCTGCCCGTGTGGAGCAACTCGGCCAATGAGAACTGGTGCATGATCGGCTATCATGCCGTATCGGTGATCGCCGATGCGGTAGTAGGCGGTAGCCTGGGAGTTAATCCGGATAAAGCGCTGGATGCTTGTGTAGCAACAGCTAATCATAAAGGCTATGATGGACTTGAATATTATATGAAGATAGGCTACGTGCCCGAGGACAAGAATGGCTCCTCTGTTTCCAAAACGCTCGAGTACGCTTATGATGACTGGTGTATAGCTCAGATGGCCAGGAAGCTGAACCGGCCAAAGGTTTATGATGAATTCATTAAACGGTCAGAGAATTACAGGAACGTTTATGATCCTTCAGTTGGCTTTATGCGCCCACGCATGAGCGATGGCAGCTTTAAGAAGGAATTTGACGTGCTGAACACAGATGAGCCGGGATTTATTGAGGGCAATGCATGGAACTACAGTCTTTATGTACCGCACGCACCGGAAGAGCTCATAAAGATGATGGGCGGGAAAAAGAAGTTCACCCGGCATCTTGATTCGTTGTTCACCATGCAACTACCGGATAGTTTTTTTGCCAAGACCGAGGACATAACCCGCGATGGCATCATAGGCAATTATGTGCATGGCAACGAGCCATCGCATCACCTCGCCTACTTATACAACTGGACCGACCAATCCTGGAAAACACAAGAGCGTGTACGCATGATACTGAAGAAGCAGTACCACCCTACTCCTGATGGCCTGGGCGGCAATGATGACTGCGGACAAATGAGCGCGTGGTACATACTCAGCACACTTGGCTTCTACCCTGTTGCACCAGGCAATGGACAATACTCACTGGGCAGCCCGGCAGTGGATAAGGCGAGCCTTCATCTTGAGAACGGAAACACTTTCACCGTCACTGCGAAAAACCAAAGCGACAAA
This sequence comes from uncultured Bacteroidota bacterium, assembly GCA_903887415.1. Lineage (GTDB taxonomy): Bacteria > Bacteroidota > Bacteroidia > Chitinophagales > Chitinophagaceae > Nemorincola. Next base: position 38,595 of record CAISPO010000041.1, read on the forward strand.
AATGTGTATGTGCAGAAAGTGACACTCAATGGCAAAGTATTGGATAGGAATTATATAACCTGGCTGGAAATAATGGGCGGCGGTGAACTTGTATTTTATATGAGTGATAAACACCCGAAATAGATCGTTTTATGAAGTTGTTTGCTTTTATAGTTTTTGCGCTTGTTTTTTTATCGATGGGCACTACCTGCATGGCGGCACCACCAGATTCTACAAATTTTTACCTCTCCATAAAAACCTTTGACCTCAGCAAATTGTGGCGGAGTGACAGCATCCAGGTTTTGGAGAATGAGCGCTATCCTGATGGAAAGCTCATCTTCGAGGGCGTGACAACAGATAAATTTCCAGAGCCTTACGGATTTATCGGCCTCGATTTTCAGCGGTTCTATATTCATTACCTGACTGTAAAAAAGGATACTGGTAATGCGTACCGTTACCTGGTAACCGGGAAGACCAAAGTAAAAGACAGTGTGCGCAGTTTTAAGGGGACGATAACAGTGGTAAAAGCGAAAGTGAGCAAGGAACCAACAGTTATGATGGTACCTAAACCGGACAACAAAAAGAACGAGGTTAAGTTTACGCAAGGAGTTGTTTATTGCGATATTAACTTCCTCGAAGACACTGCAAAGCCAGCAAGCGGAACCATAACCGGCAGATTGACTACCAGGTTCTACCTTGATTCGAGCCAGCATATGTTTTACGATAATCTCAACAACATTTCAGACAACTATTGCAACAACCAGTTTGTTGGCATCTGGAAAAAGAATAAAACAGACAGCATAAAAAGGTGCAACTGGGGCGATTACCGCATCCCCGTCTGCGGCGACCTTGATGACGGCGCAGGCGGCTTCAGCCCTGCTGACAAATATCTTATGAATGGCTGGCAGAATTACCACGATGCCTACTCTGGAGGAAACGACCCTCGAAAAATAACGAGGGCGCTCAATGGAGAAAACCTCAAGTGGTGGAAATATTAGCCTTTACAATCGCTTACCTCAAATAACTCGTCGGCGAAGGATTCACCTTGGGCAATGTTTTCCGTGGCATCTTCATATCCATCATAGCTGTGTTATAAACAAACGCGGCCATGATCACAGATGCCTGCTGCAGATCGTTGCTGCTTACACGATCATAAGAATCCATATTGGTGTGATGCGTGCGGGTGCCATACTCCAGCGGGTCTTGTATAAACTGAAAACCGGGGATGCCTACTTCGTCAAACGAGATGTGATCGGTTGAACCGGTATTTTTTATGGTCACGGTATTTGCACCAAGGTCTTCGAAAGGAGCCAGCCATTCTTTAAATATTGGCATTGCCTCATAATTCCCCTGCGCATAAATACCCCTTATTTTTCCACCGCCATTGTCGAGGTTATAGTAAGCCGATACTTTTTTGTGTTCTGGTTTTAGCTTCATCGTAAGCCGGTCGCCGAAATGGTTCTTTACGTATCCCCTTGAGCCCAGCAACCCCTGCTCTTCCCCACTCCACAGCACTATACGTATAGTGCGGCGAGGCTTGTTGCCTATAGCCTTCAATATTCTTATTGCCTCCATGGCTACCGCAGAACCGGTGCCATTATCTGTAGCGCCGGTTGCTGCATGCCAGCTATCCATATGCCCGCCAAGGATTACCAGTTCATCTTTCAGCGCGGTATCGGTCCCGGGTATTTCGCCAACTACCACATTTTCTACCGAGTCTGCCGCCAGGAAAGTAGTTCGCGTATCCATTTCCAGAGACACTTCTTTGCCTGCTTCCAGCAACCTTATCAGTCGGCCTAAATGCTCACTTCCCATTTCCATTTCCGGCAACACTGTTTTTGCGTCCCATGCGCGGGATGCGCCATTTGAGGTAAACACCGTACCCATTGTGCCGCGTCCGCCGCTCAACACGGCAATTGCACCTTCGGCTAAAAGGAAGGAATCTGTTTTTTGTCTCAGGCTTAGAGCCGCAGCCCTTGGCGAGGCCGGTGCTGCCGGAGCTGCAGGGTTAAGATTAGTAACGCCATCATCCATGTGCGGGTCCCACGATTGTTTGATCAATTCAGAATCTGTGAGCCTGCGGGCATCAGCGGTAAAATTGAGTTTAGTTTCGTTGCCGGTAGTGCCTGTAGCCAGTACAATGATCTTGCTTTTCAATTTGCCGGCATACTTGGCCATATCTTCTTCCTTCTCTATTTTCACAAGTTCGGCATTGCCGCTTACCAGGCCGTTTGTGCCGGGCGTCCAGGCCCTTGGCACTGCTATCAGTGCCTGGTAGTATGGCGCGGTCATTGCCACATACGATTTGTTGATCTCCCACCCTTTGCCGAAGCCGCCCCATGGCTCTATCTTAACATTCTTTAATGCCCAGCTCTTCAGTTTTTCAGCAGCCCATTTCTCCGCATTCTTCATACCCGTAGAACCCGTGAGCCGGGGCCCATTCACATCAGTAAGCTCAAAAAGCGTGCTCATTACTTTGGAATTATTAAACCCCTCATTCTTAATATGCCCGATGGCATGGGAGGTGCTTTTAACTCCTTTATCACCTTTAAAAGAAGAAAGAAAAACGACTGCAACAAGCAGCGATAAACCGACTGATTTTTTCATTAGACGTGTCATTAGAATGTGAAAAGTAAACAAAATAAATTATAAGTCGGCACCCCGCGTGCACCCCGATGGCGTGATTTTTTAATATTCATTTCTGCATTAAAACTATTTTATGAAAAACTACATAATTATATTGCTCATGCTGGCTTCAGTAGCAGTTGGCAATCAGGGATTTGCGCAAAACGCTGCAAATCAAAAGAAAGCAGTCGCAGGCGGCCCCTGTAACACGATGGGAACAACAGTCCATCATTATAAGAAACATCACACGAAAAGTGTGGCTGCAGTCGCCAGGCCACACAAGGCGGTTGCGCATCACCACCATGCTGTAATAAAAGAGCCAATAAGGCCAACTATCGAATCAATTTCTATTGACGACCGCTACTCAGTTGCAATAGTGAGCATTAAAAATGGTGAAGTATATGTTAACGACAGTTTGCTAACCACTATAAAGAATCCACTGTGTGAAGACCACAAGATCATTATCAACTACATAGCGCCACCTCCGCCACCTCCTGCTCCCGTAACAGTGGTAGAGCATATTGCTACTAATACCTATACCGGCGAGAAAGCCGAAGGTATGCTGGGTGTGTGGGGCACCAGCAATTGCTGTGAAGAGGGCGTAGTGGTGGATGAGGTCATGCCTGGTGGCCCTGCCTGCAAAGCGGGAATAGAACGCGGCGATGTTATCACTAAGATCAATGATCAGAAAATAAGCGATGGCGATGATCTTGCAGCAGCCATGAAAACCTTGAGCGCCGGCGATAATGTGGCGGTAACTGTCAGGGACTTTGATGGCACCGAAACAAGACACCTGGAACTCGTAAAAAAGGACCTGCCGGCCGACTGCGGCGGATGCAGCAACGCACGTAGCGCATGTAGGTAAAAATTAAAGGACAATAGCACTATATGAAAAGCAAAGAGCGGTTTACGCCGCTCTTTGCTTTTTTACTGAGAAGGATCATCTATAACGAAACAATCCAAATTCCAAATTCCAAATTCCAAATCCCAAATTCCGAATTACTAATTCCCAATCCCCCAACCTATATCAACTCAATACTCCTGTTCACAAACTCGGTAAGGTCTGCGCCGGTAAGCATGCCCTGCGATAACATGGCGAGGTCAAATGCCTGTTTTGCAAGTTTAACTTGTTCATCTTTGCCAGCTTTGAGTATTTTACTGATGAGCTTGTGATTGCCATTAATCGCTACTTTGTAATTATCCGGTATAGCGCCATAGAAGCTCATGCCGCCACCCATTGCCGACATATCTTTCATCCTGCGCATAAACTCATCCATAGTCACTGTCACCGGCACTTCATCTGCACTGAGGCCTTCTATTTCCACCTTCATATTAGGCTTGTTGATGGCTTTTTCAAATATCTCTTTCACCTCCTTGCTTTCTGCCTCACCAAGCACTGATTCTATTTTCTCTTCCTTGGTTATGAGCTTGTCCACAACGTCGGCGTCCACACGTTTCAGTTGTGTCTTTTCCAGCTTGCGCTCCAGGTTGTGTATAAAGTGGCTGTCCAGCGGCGAGTTCATCAGCAGCACATCATAGCCTTTGCGATTGGCACTCTGAATAAATGAATCCTGCTTTGCCGGGTCATTGGTATAGATATACACGACAATACCGTCTTTATCGGTTTGTGCAGCCTGTACTTTTTCGCGGTATTCGGTAAGTGTATAGTTTTCGCTTTTTGTATTGGTAAGCAAAGCGAAGTCTTTGGCTTTGTCGTAAAACTTCTCATCGCTGATCATACCATACTTCACAAAGATGCCAATGTCAGGCCATTTTTCTTCAAAGCTCTTACGGTCATTTTTGAACAGCTCCGCCAGCTTATCGGCCACTTTGCGGGTGATGTAGCTGTTTATTTTTTTCACGTTGCTGTCTGCCTGCAGGAAGCTGCGCGATACGTTCAGCGGAATATCCGGCGAGTCTATAACGCCATGCATCAGCATCAGGAATTCGGGCACAATGTCTTTCACATCATCTGTAATAAACACCTGGCGCGAGAACAATTTGATCTTGTTGCGCTGCATCTCAAAATCAGCCTTCACCTTGGGGAAGTAGAGCACACCCGTAAGGTTGAACGGATAGTCAACGTTCAGGTGTATCCAGAATAGCGGGTCCTCACTCATTGGATACAGCTCCCTATAGAAATCCAGGTAATCCTTGTCTGTAAGGTCAGTAGGTGTTTTAGTCCAGATAGGGGTTGTGTTGTTGATGATATTATCAACAGCTATTTCCTTGCGTTTTGTCTTGCCTTCTTCATCAACACCATCGTCAACGTACTCTTCTTTGGTGCCAAACTTTACCGGAACAGGCAGGAATTTGCAATACTTGTCCAATATCTCCTGAAGTTTGTATTTGTCGAGGAATTCTTCGCAATCCTTGTTTACGTGAAGTATCACGGTTGTCCCCCTTTCGGTACGGTCGCCGGGTGTGATTTCAAACTCTGTGCTGCCATCGCAAACCCAATGAGCGGGCTGGGCGCCATCCTGGTATGAAAGGGTCTGTATCTCTACATGGTCGGCCACCATGAAGGCGGAATAGAAACCAAGGCCAAATTTGCCGATCAGCTCATTGGCATCTTTTGAGTCTTTGAATTTTTCTACAAATTCGGTAGCGCCGGAGAACGCGATCTGGTTAATGTATTTTTTAATTTCTTCCGCGGTCATACCAAGGCCATTGTCTGAAATGGTAATGGTCTTTTTGTCTGCATCAAATGCCACTTCTACCAATGGCTCACCAAGGCTGCCATTGTATTGGCCAAGTGCTGCAAGGCGTTTTATCTTTTGCACAGCGTCCACGGCATTAGAGACAAGCTCGCGGAGGAATATCTCATGGTCTGAGTATAAGAATTTCTTAATAATGGGAAATATGTTCTCCGTATGGATGGATATTGTTCCTTTTTCCTGCATATTTTCTGGAATTTGTAATTAGTTATTAGTAATTGGGATTGTTTCTATAGCTCTATCAATCTATATTCCAAAGTTTGAAATTTGACAAATTGACAGTTCAGAATAAGATTTTTAGGACAGAAAGATTTAAGGATGTCCGCAGAATGCAGAATAATATTGCCCACAATTTCTGCAAATATTTTTTTGCACAGCTTGCAATTGATAATCAACTAACTAAGCAAAAAATGTGGGTAATTCTTGCTCATTTATTGCTCACTTCTTGCCATAAAAACTTCCGATTTTCTTCTGGTTTGGTTCTGAGAAAAGTCAAAATCCGGAACAGCAACCTTATGAAATCCTTTATGAATTGTGCCGCAAAAAGCGCACCAAATATCGTCGATCGAGGAATAAGATATCCACATTTTTTGAGGAACCCAATCGCCTTTTATCACAATAAGTCAAACTCATTCAGGTAGGCAGTAATTGCCGTTTTGTCATTGAACATCATAACATCCAATATAGAAAGATATGGGATGAATTCATTGGAGAACTGAGGATAAACGACAGGTTTCATCTTATGAAATTCCAGGGCGAGGCCGTTGGTTGCAAATTCCTGTTTATCATAAAGCTCCATGCCGCCAATTGGATTGATGTAGGTGTCAGCACCCAGTTTCTTTATGATCTCCATCACCTTGTATTTGCCCTTTAGGCCATGATCTATGTTGATGGTTGATGATACGATGAGCGGCGTAGAAATGTTGAGATAATTATTAATTTTTCTAAGGGCGTTGAATATGAAAGCAAACAGGTTCCTTTCGGCATCATTGAATATATCTTCAATTATGGGATAAGCAGTCTTAAAGTTCGGCGCCTTTGCGTAAGCGGACCGGACCTGGCCCAATATCTTGTTTTTTTCTTTCTCATAATTTTCGCCAAGGAAACGCTGGTCCACATTCAGATAGTCGGAATCGCTTTTTAGCGGCAGGGTAAACATCATGTCCTTGCCGTTAAGCAGCATTCGGTTGCGGTGTATCCATCCTTTTTTTGTGAACTGGATATTGTCGTACACCACAAAACTGTCGCAGGCGTTTATTAGCTGGAAATAGCCCAGGTACGGTAGGAAATATGGCTGCATGATCCCGGCTTTCATCTGAAGGCAAGATAGCAAAATAATTTTCAGGATGCGCCTGTATGAAAAGCACTGTACCTATTTCGCTGTGGAAATCGTTATTTTGCCAAAACTTTGTCTTTAACTGCAACTATGGGTTATAAAAAATTTGTGTTCAAGGTGCTGCTGTTTGCCCTGCCGTGGGCTGCTGCGTGGTGCCTGCTGGAACATAAATTAGCGCAGATACCCAACAGCTACAGCAAGAAACGAAGCAATCTTGAACAGCAAACAGACAGCATACAAGCTTTATTTTTGGGCACTTCGCATATTTACCACGGCGTAAACCCCGATTATTTCTCTTGCTACGGATTTAACCTTGCAGATTACCTGCAGACCATTTATTACGACAAACGCCTTACGCTGAAATATATTGATAGGCTGCCGCGCCTGAAGGTGGTGAGCATAGAGATGGGCTACTTCTCGCTCTACTGCCAGATACGGTACCACCCGGTGGAAAGCTGGCGCGATTACTTTTATAGCCAGTACTGGGGTATAAATTACAAAGACCTTCCGCCCTTTGCCCTGAAGCGATACTCAAAAGTGGCACTGTACACACCAGAGAAAGTAAAAGAATATATCATGGCCGGGTTTAAGGAAGACCTGGCACCCAGTTTAACCTATAAAGGGTTCATGCCCCTTGATACATTGCCCCCAGGTAAGGAGAACAGGATGCTGAGCGCCGAAGAAGGCCGTAGCCGGATAAAGCTGTGGCAGGCTACTATAGACACCACACAGTATGCGGCCATACTCAGCGACCTTGATGGGTTTGTAAAAGAGCTGCGACGCAGGAATATAGAGGTAGTCTTCATCAATACACCTGCATTGCCGGTTATTACCGGTTTGTGCGATGCCAACATCCTGCAGAAAAACAAAACGGCAATAGATGACCTATGCAGGCGGTATAACTGCAGGTATTTTGATTACTTTACCGACGCCCGCTTTGGGCCTGCAGACTTTTCTGATGTGGACCACTTTAATGCTACCGGCGCAAGGCATTTCAGCAAGGTTATTGATACAGAGGTGCTGGCGCAGTATATAAGGAAATAGAAAAAACAATGTATAGATGAACAAGCCAAACAACATAGTTCCCTGGATCGCGTTCGGGCTCATCAGCTTAATATGCATTATAGCTTTTAAGGATTTTCTAATGCTGAAAAAGGCCTTCTATTTTTATGATATTACCAGCGATGGCTATTACCTATCCTACCCTTTTTTCCACAATAACGCTGACTATATTGCCCATCACGGCATACCAAAATGGTCTTTCAAAATGGGAATGGGACAGAGCCTGTTTCCGCTTGTACTGCGCGACCCTTTTCAAATAATATTGTATGCAGTGGGGACCAAACATATTCTTGGCGCGACCATTTATATGGAAGTAATAACGATAATCTGCGCAGGCGTTACCTTCTTTTTTTATCTGCGGGAACTAAAACTAGCTGATTACACCTGCGTCGTTGGTTGCTTGCTCTTCGCCTTTTGCAGCTACATCATTGAGGGCAGCCCGTGGTTCGGCTTCTCATTTGAGGCCTTCAACCTTGCTTTGTTTTTACTGGCGTTTGAGCAATTGTTTAACAGGGGAAAATGGCTCTTATTCCCGTTTGCGGTATTCCTGGCCTGCATTTCCATGCCATTCAACCTTTACCTGTTTGGATTGTTTATCTTTCTGTATAGCATTTTCAGGCACCTGCAGGTGGGTAGTTTCAGCATTGGCAAGCTCAGTGGCTTGTTTTTAAAAATGGCCGGGCTTTCCATCCTTGGCATCCTGCTCTCGGGGCCATTTTTGCTGGAGAATATTATGCTGCTGATCGAAAGCCCAAGAGGATCTGAGACCAGTTCGCTGTCACATCAATTGTCGTCCCAACCTGTATTTGCGCTGACTGATCAGTTGCAGTTCGGCACCTGCGTCATGCGTCTTTTCTCTAATGACATTATTGGCAGCGGGGACCATTTTAAAGGATGGGATTGCATTCTTGAAGCTCCAATGTTTTATTGCGGGCTGCCGTGTTTGCTATTAGTTCCACAAGTATTCCAGTTTTTAAATAAAAGATTGCGCATTCTTTTTGCAGTATTCCTGGGTATTTGGCTTATGCCCATAGCGTTTCCCTTTTTTAGAAACGCATTCTGGTTATTTTCCGGCGACTATTACCGGGCGTATTCGTTCTTCGTTTCTGTTGTGATCATCTATTACTCATTGCAGGCACTGGAATTTATTTTTAAAAATCAAAAAATCAACGTAAGTGTATTAATCCATACACTTGTAGCTGCCATATTGCTATTGATTTATCCTTTTTTTCCAGGTAAGGACGCTCTTGATTGCACTTTATTGCTGTTCACCTTTGTTGTCCTTTTACTCTATACGATAATCTTAATTGCAGCGAATAAAACCAAAAACTTCACCTTCCTGAAATTCGCCTTCTTCATTGTTCTGTTTTATGAGCTTTGCTACAATACCGGCATCACAGGAAACCGGCGGGACGCATACACGATGCAGAATCTAAATTATAAATTCCAGTACAATAATTACTTCCTTGATGCGGCAAGGTATATACAACATGAAGATTCATCTTTCATACGCATAGACAAAAGTTTTGAGCCTGCCTCGGCACGCTATTCTGATCTGAATTATGGCCTGGCACAAGGCTATAACAGTACGAGTTCCTACTTTCCTTTCAACCAACTTTACTATATCCGGTTTTTAGAAACAATGGGCGTTGCTGGTAAGAATAATGAGCGGGAGTCTCGCTGGGCGAAAGGCCTGCTGGACAACCCAATACTGGAATCAGAGAACAGGGTTAAGTATTTTATGACCAAGCGCGATTCAGTGCCGCTTTCGAAAGTGATTTGGGACTCTGTGACCAAAACTGGTGACGTCAAAATTTTCAGAAATAAGTTTGTGCTGCCTTTAGGATTTACCTACACTCATTTTATCAGAGAACGCGATTTCGACAGCGCTTCTACAAAACAGAAAGAGTTTATCAGTTTGAAAGCATTTGTCGTAAAAGACGGAGAAGTCAACAAAATACCCGGCCTGCGGACATATAACTTGAAAGACACCAGCTCCATATACCCGGATTCTGCGATACTTGCAAACAACATGAGGGAGTTGAGCACAGATACACTTGTGGTAAGTAAGTTTACGGACAATTATCTGGCTGGTAAAATAAACTCCACAAAGAGTGAACTAATGTACTTGTCGATACCATATGATAAAGGGTGGCATCTTAAAGTAGATGGAAAAGAAACAGAGCAAATTATTGTAGATGGGGGCATGACAGGAGTGTTTCTCACAGCGGGAGCGCACTCTATTGAAATGACCTATAAAATACGCTACTGGATCATTGGGGTATGGATGAGTTTGTCAGGAATTCTTTTCTCTGCTGCTTTGTGGCTTTACCTAAAACGTTCGCGAATAAAAGCCCCGCAAACCGCAACTGATTGATGAACAGAAATAAGAAAATATTGTTTTCATTGTGCGTGATGGCCGTTCCAATCATCATTTACTTCTTTTTCCTGCAATGGAAAACGAATACTGTTTATGGAGATGACTTATATGTATTCCGAGACCTCCTAAAAAATAGCAGCATTTCTAAGATTATTAATTCTACTGCTACAAATGGAAAATTCCGGCCTGTGGCGGCTTTTAGCCTAAAATTCATATTCGAATTATTTCATAAAAATCTAAATGGTTACTATCTATTTAACGTATTGATCCAGACACTCAATACCTACCTTGTCGCATTGCTCTTAAATCTTTTTTTAAGGTCCCATTTCGCTTCTCTTTCGTTTAGCCTTATTTACGGTTTGTCAAGGTTTTCGTTATATGATTTCGTTGATATTTTCAACGGCGGCGCCTTAGAAGGATTGGCTATGTTATTTTTTATATTGTCGGTTTATTTCATTTTAACAGGACTTGTGAGAACGTCCGAGCCAACTAGGAGACTACAAAAAGCATTTCTTTTGAGTGTGTTATTCGCCAACTTAGCCATGTACACTCATGAACGATATATAGTGCTCTTCCCATTTATTGTAGTAGTGCTTTTTTTCTCTCCAGGCTTACATCCGCTTCCACTTAAACACAAATTTTCGCTCAGCCTATTGGCTTGTCTATCGATCGTGCTAAACATAGTGCTAAAGAAATTTGCCTATTCTATGCCATTTTTTGTCGGTACGGGCGGCACAAATATTTCTTTCTCCCTGACATCGGCTGCGTCTTTTTTTGCAGATGGTGTTTTGTCGATTTTCAAAATGAACTCCGGCCCGTCCTACCTTACCGGAGTTCCATTTATCTCTCTGCAAGGAATCAACCTTTTTATTACTCTCCTTGCCATTTTTGGAAGTGTAGAAATACTCTTATTGTTTTTAATGAGAATCCCGAAAGTCTTTGCACAAAAAGATGAAGTGCAAAAATCGAACTATTATACCGCTTTTTTTCTCGCGGTCCTTTTTACATTTTGTCTGATTCCTGTGGTGGTTACTATTCGGCTGGAGCAACGCTGGCTACAGGCCTCATTTAGCATTTTCCTGCTTGTTTTAGTGATCGCCTTTAATAGCTTACAATTCAGAAACATTTACGTCAAGAATGCATTTTTCTCATTGTACATTCTTGTTTTTTTATGGTCTGACTACAATTATTTGAATCAAGGTGCCGAACTTCTTTATATGAAAGATGCGGAAAGAACAGCAGCGATTTTTGGAAACGCTGTAAAGACCGGTACTATACGTCCCGGCACAGCCAACTTATTTATTTGGGAGAAACATAGGGACATAAATGCTGAAACTGGACTTAGCTGGACATTAGCCGATGGCTATTTCTTTGACTTCTATCAAAACAAAGGGAAAACATTGATTTTTATTGACTCCCAATCACTGCACACCAATGACATTTCAAACAACCCATTAGGGCGTTTTAGCGCTAATAGTACCCAGGTACTTTACGTAAACGAAAGAGTGACCGACATAACGACCGACTACTTAAAAGATACCCTTAACGCCTTTAGTAATAAAGTGAAATAAGTGCTGCGGATTTAAACATTAAGTTATAGCGTTATGTCCGAAAACAGCAACTTCCTCATCTCCACATATTAATCGTCGCATCTTTGAGCCGCGTCACAAAAGATGTGGGAAATAAATTGACCACTAGGCCCTGCCGTTCCAGCGTGTTCCTTAGTGTCTTACGCATTGCTTCTTTGGGAGACTTTACCAGCAAGCGCCTGTCGAAATTCAACCAGTCTGATTTTTGAGTAGAAAGTTCCATAAGCCAAAGTTTTCACAAATCTAAACATTAACTTTCGAATAACAAATTAACAGGTTAATCATTAACAATATAAATTATCGTCATCAATATAACGGTTTGGTAATTAGGAATTAGGCGCTGTAAATCAGGATTGGCGCGGATTCCAAGCAATACTATATAAAAATACAAATTTGTTAACAAGGCTCATTGACGATATAAAAACAAGGCTTTCATCGAAATTGGTTATTGGAGCTATAATGGGTACTTTCGCTTTTAATATCATATCCTTTCGAAAAACACAACAATGAAGCGATCGCTGACGATTCTTGCCGCCATATTTCTGTGGCATTGCAGCTACTCACAAATAACGATCACGGCAACTGACATGCCGGTAGCAAATGATACTTTCATCTACAGCAATGTGGCTGTGACCGGAACAGCCGTAAGCCCCGCAGACAGTGGCGCCAACACATCGTGGAGCTATGCGCTTACGCCCACATCGCAAGGGATGAATATTTACCAGACGGTCGCTGAAATAAGCCCCATATTATCTTTTACACTGCCTTCAGACCTCTATGGGTATGAGACGCTAGACAGCCTTCCCGCCATTATCGACACAGTCATAAAGGCTGCAATACCTGGCATTACGATTCAGAGCCTCTATACCTTTTTTGAAAAGATAGATATTCCGTCAGCCTATGTTGCCGCCGCATTTGCAGCGAGTATTAACACCTTTCCTGTGGGCACCAGCTACACCGATCCCGATGTATGGTATGAATTCCCGCTTACCTATGGCAGCAGCGATAGCAACTATTATAACCTGCCCATAAGCATACCCGGCAGCGGCGGCATCACAGAAACCGGCTACCGGAAAAATACAGTTGACGGCTGGGGCACTATTACCACACCCTACTATCCCACCCCGGTAAACTGCATACGTGTTCGCTCTGAAATACATGAAATCGACTCCATAAAGTTTGGCACCACAGCCATTGGCTTTCCCAATAACAGCGTCCAATATAAGTGGTTGGTAAACGGAGATCATTTCCCCGCGCTATGGGTTACCAGCCAGGTATTAGGCGGCGTAGAAACGATAACCAGCATAAAATACCGCGACAGCCTCAGAACAGGGCTTGTTGTGAATAATATCCCAAACGCAAGGGAAAATGTTTCTGCATTACCTAATCCTGCTGTTAACGGCATCTTCACGCTGCGCATACCCGCTGCCTGGACTACTTACCATGTGGATGTGCTGGACATTAAATCAAATATTGTTGCTTCACAGGATAACGAGCATATTGTAAATCTTGAGTCGTTTCCGGCAGGGAATTACTATGTTCGAGTGTTGAGTGGAACTAATGTTGCCTATGTGCCGCTTGTGAAATAGGTTATGTTTTGCAGGTTGTGTTATTAAAAACGCAATGCACTGTGTCCTTACCAGCTTGGTCATCAAATAGTTTTTAACACTGTGTGTGGTAGAGACGTTGCAATGCAACGTCTCTATGTGCGCTATACAGTTATCCGAAATGCTTTAAGGTTTTGTGCTAAGACGTTGCAGTGCAACGTCTCTACATAATGCGCGGGATAAAAAGCAATTACGGGAGCGGCCCTATTTCATTGGATTTCTTTACTACTTCCCTGATTACCAGGTCCAGTTGCTGGCTGGCAGTGATGATGCCTGCTATGATCTCCCGGTTAACATCATCGTTAATGTCATCATTGTTAAAGAACTGCGAGAGACCAAGAATTGTAGCTACCGGCCCTCTTATTTTATGTGATTCAATAAAGGCTATTTCCCTGAGCGCAAGGTTCTGCTCTTCTATCTTGTAGAGATGCCTGCGCTGCTCGGTAATATCCCGGGCAAAGCAGCTAACGCCGATCACTTTATTGTCTTCATCAAAAACCGGATTAAAACTAACGCTGGTGTACCGAAGGTGATTGTCAACCTGCATATCCTCTACCGACTTTAACGCCTTGCCATTCAAAGCCACCTGGTAGCACATTTCAAATTTATCAAGATACAATTTATCCTGGCCGCCATAAAGCACATGGTCGCCCTTGCCCAGCTCTTTGCCAATAAAATGAGACACCCACTTTTTAAACGACTCATTGCACTCAATGATATTACATGCGGTATCCACTAACCATATAGGATCATCGGTGTTGTTGATAAGCAGCCGCAGATTTTTTTCATCTGCCGCTACTTGTGCAATATCATTTTCTTTATTCGTCATTTGTTCCAAAAAGGTATCAAATTTACCAAATAAAATCAATTTTCATATTATTGCTAACGCTCCGGTAGTGGCTCAGTTTGAAAATAATCTTTTTAGCAAGGTATGAAATTGGTATCTACCTTTGTAACATGAAACATCCGAAAAGACCAAAGGACGGAAACGCACTTGCTGTAATGGTTGCTAAGATTGCAACAGGTGAAATCATAGAGCCAAACCCCAATGAGGGTAAAAATGCCGCTGCTGTAGAATTAGGACGGCTTGGCGGTCTTAAAGGTGGCAAAGCAAGAGCAAGCAAGCTGACCGCCGAAAAACGTCAGGAAATAGCTAAGAAAGCCATAAACAAACGCTGGAATAAGGGAGAATAACCCGTGTACGCGTGTAAAGTATTTCCCAAAACAACATTTTTTATCCACAATAGGGTATTTCAACCCAAATCTTTCCCTCAATCTGCAAAGTTTGTGAGTGCTGAAAAGCATATCATAGATGGCAGACCGGATGAAAAGTATATTTCAACTTCATATGTTGAACGTCAGAACCTA
>CAISPO010000042.1 GCA_903887415.1 uncultured Bacteroidota bacterium
GTATTAAATCCAGAATTTGGCGCAGTAACGGTTTGTTATTATTTTTACTACGTTTGAATAGCCCCATATTTTTGTGTTTTGGTCGTTCTTAACCAAAGGTATGGCCGCTATTCAGGCAAAAAAGTTTCGGATAGTTGTGGAACAACAATAAAAAGTTTGTTCAAATAAGTTAAATCATTACCTTTGCACTCCCCAAAGACAAAAAGGGAATCCTAATATGCTGATAATAGATTCGAAAGATTGCGAAAACATTGACAAGGCACTCAAGAAGTACAAGAAAAAATACGAGAAATCCCGTGTTCTGAACCAGCTTCGCGACCGCCAGTCATTCACTAAGCCATCCATCAGGCGCCGTACCGAAATACTGAAAGCAGTATATAAGCAGCAGATGGCCAACGGTGAGCTTGACGCATAATTTAATACACAGTTAATAATTTAATAACGCAATAAATAAGCGTTATATAAAAATATATTTGTACCCGCTAATGTAAATGCGTATATTTACATTAGCGGGTTTATCTATGTTTAACGAAAGGCTAACAGATTATCTTCAGTACCTGAGATTCGAGAAGCGATACTCCCCTCATACGTTAGCTGCATATCAAAAAGACCTTGAACAGTTCAACGATTACCTTACCAAAGAATTTTCTTTTTCCGAGCTGAAGCTGATCACCCATTTCCA
This sequence comes from uncultured Bacteroidota bacterium, assembly GCA_903887415.1. GTDB lineage: Bacteria > Bacteroidota > Bacteroidia > Chitinophagales > Chitinophagaceae > Nemorincola. The sequence goes on from CAISPO010000042.1 coordinate 683, forward strand.
CATCAGGGGCTGGCTGGCTGGTATGAAGGGCGATAAACAAACTGCCCGCACTGTAAACCGTAAGATCTCGAGCCTTAATTCCTACTATAAATACTTACAGAAACACGGCTATACGGAAAAAAACCCGGTGCGGCAATTGCATACACAGCGCCTGCCTGAACGGCTCCCTGTGTATCTAAAAGAATCGGAAACACAGCACCTGCTCGAAGAACAGCAATTTGATGAGGGATTCAAAGGCGCTACCGACCGCCTGATCATTGAACTGCTTTATGCAACCGGTATGCGCCGAAACGAGCTGCAGCAACTGAAGGAACATGATATCGAATGGAGCCTGAACCAGATAAGGGTACTGGGCAAGGGCAATAAAGAACGCCTGGTGCCGGTAAGCCCCGCACTGCTTGATACTGTAAAAGACTACATGCATGACAAGCGCAAACTGGAAGTACACGACTGCCAGTACCTGATGAACCTGGAAAGCGGGCAGCAACTGTATGCCGCCTACATATACCGGGTGGTAAGAAAATACATGGGGTTATCGACAACGCTTAAAAAGAAGAGCCCGCACGTGCTGCGGCATACATTTGCCACACACTTGCTGAACAATGGCGCCAATATACAGGCAATAAAAGAACTGCTGGGGCACAGCAGCCTTGCCGCAACCCAGATATACACGCACAATAATATTGACAAACTAAAAGAGATACACAAACAAAATCATCCGCGAGGGTGATCATTTTTAACCATAAAAAAAACCGATTATGAATGTTCAAATCAGGACCGTGCATTTCGATGCAGACACCAGACTTCTTGATCATGTTAACGCCAAGATCGATAAGCTGAAGACCTTTCATGACAAGATAATAGGAGCCGAGATCTATCTGAAACTCGACAACTTATCGCAGCATGTAAGGGACAAGGTAGCTGAAATAAAAATATATGTGCCGAAGCATACTTATTTTGTTAAACATCAGAGCAAGACGTTCGAGGAATCCTTCGACCTGGCTTTCGATTCTATCGTGAGCAAAGTAAAGCGCGAGAAACAAAAGCAATTGGTGTACAGTTAATTAGTTCACCCAACTTTAAATACAAAATATCCGTCTTACTATGGGACGGATATTTTATTTTACCCAAAAGTGAAAACTCAAAAAGCTAAATTGTCCGTACAGCATACAAAGCTGAAAAAGTGCTTTGATTGTATGACGTTTGATATAAAACAATTATCTTGCAACTTCAGAAAAATAATTACCTAGCTATGCCACAACGTTGGAGGAGTATCGCATTATCATTATTGTCGGCTTCCTTGTTTTTTACAGCCTGTAAAAAACAATCGAGTACGGACACACCGTTACCAACCAATTACTACCCTTCTGTGATCATCAACAGCGATAACCAGGTAGTTTATGCTTTCGACCCATCGACCGGCAATAAGAACTGGGAATATGGCATGTATAACCCGAGCGGCTATACAACGCTGAATCCTGCTGTAGATATTGTATTCACACCTTCTCCTCTTTTGTATAATGGTATGGTATATGCGGCATATGTGCAGCGCAATGCGGGAGCAACGGATACCATTTTCAAAATAAACTCAAAAACCGGTGTGCTTGTAAAGAAGATCGTGCCGGATGCGACCAAAACTTTTAATATCCAGGCAACCCCGGTTGCGGATGCAGGGCTCCTGTTTGTTGCCTGTGCCATGTCGTCCACAGCGGGCATGGTTTACGCCATTGATACCGGAACATACGCAGTAAAATGGTCTTACCCAACTACTACTCCGGTGATATCATCGCCAACTATTTACAATGGGAATCTTTATTTTGCCAGTGTTGGCGGTACAGTTTACTGCGTTGACGAAAATTTAGGCCCTACAGGCACTGCCAACTGGACTTATACCCCAGAAAGACAGGGTGATACCGCTTTCTATAAAAATAATTACAACCCTTTACTGGACTCTACCAATCTGCCTGCGCTTAGGGGCAACGCTACCGGTTGCGCTTCATTTTATTCATCACCTGCTATCGCTGCGCCTTATTTATATATAGGCAGTGTTGCAGACAGCAATATGTACTGTATACTGCTCACCCCTCCAGGTAGCCCCACACCATCAACAGGCGTAGAGCGCTGGAGATATAAAGCCAGTGGAGGGATATTTAGCTCTCCTGCTGCATATGCAGGTACATGCATATTTGGCGGCAGCGACTTCCACATATACTGCCTCGACACAACCATTAACCCGATGATGGAACTGATTGTTCCAGAGCGCAGATGGATCGACAGCGCACACAGCTCTATTTATTCTTCGCCATACGTAATGAACCAGGTAGTTTATGTAGGGAGCCATGACTACAATCTATATGCACTGAACATCATCAATGGCGGTATAAAGTGGAGCTTTGCATCAAAGGGTATTATCAAATCCAGTCCCGTATGCTACAACGGCGTTCTTTATGTGGGCAGCTATGATAAATACCTCTATGCTGTTGACACTGCCACAGGCACCCTGAAATGGAGCAAAAACACCAACGGCCTGATAGAAGACTCACCGGTAATTGATGACCTCAGCGGCAATAGTTACAACAGCGGTATCAGCGGATTTTATAATGGCGGCTATACGATCAATGCAACTAATCAGTAAACGATAGAACAATAACATTCCTATATTAACTCCTGGCTTTTTGCCGGGAGTTTTTTATTTCAGCCTCCAAATTCCTTATCTTTAGGGTGGATGCTATATGCTGTAGTAGATATTGAGACAACGGGGAGCCATGCTGCGGGGAACGGCATAACGGAGATCGGCATTGTGATCCACGATGGCATTAAAGTGCTGAACTATTACCAGAGCCTTGTAAACCCCCATACCCCTATACCCTACTTTATACAGCGCCTCACGGGTATAGACAACCAGATGGTGGCCAATGCCCCTGCGTTTGAAGAGATAGCAGGCCAGGTTTTTGAGCTGCTGCAGGATAAGATATTTGTGGCCCACAATGTAAACTTTGACTACTCCTTCGTAAAACACCACCTGAAGAATGCGGGGTATGAACTGGACACCAAGAAGCTCTGCACCGTACGGCTGTCGCGCAAAGTGCTGCCAGGCTTGCCTGGTTACAGCCTTGGGAAGCTTACGCACCATTTCGGGATAAATCATGGTGAGCACCACCGGGCTGGCGGCGATGCCCTTGCCACTGCCGACCTGCTGGCCATGATCATAGCAAAAGATACCGAAGGGGTAATACAGGATATGCTGAAAGGCAGGAATAGCGAGCAATACCTGCCGCCGCACCTGCCGGTAGAAAACCTGGAGCAATTGCCATCCACACCGGGAGTCTATTATTTTTATAACGCCGCCGGAAAGGCAATTTATATCGGCAAAGCGAAAAACATACGCAGGCGTGTAAAAGGGCATTTCTCCAACAATAAGACCAATCGGCAGAAACAGGATTTTTTAAGGGAAACGCACCGCATTACTTATAAGGAATGCGCTACCGAGCTAATGGCGCACATACTGGAAAGCGCCGAGATACGGAGGCTATGGCCGGTGCATAACCGCAGCCAGCGTGGCTTCCTGCCTAAGTTCGGCTTGTTTACTTACGATGACCAACAAGGCTACACCCGGTTTGCGATAGAGAAGATACGGCGCAGCCATAAACCTATTTATACGTTCAACACGGTGACAGAAGGGCATTTGAGGCTGCGTGAGCTTAAGGAAGAATTCGGGCTGTGCCCGCGTCTGTGCAATATTGGATCTAGCCCTGATTGCGGCTGTGAACTGCACGAAGAACCTGCAGCCTACAACCAAAAAGTAAGCAGTGCCATAAGCTGGATGCGCAAGCACCTGCCCACATTCGCGCTCATAGATAAAGGCATTGAAGATAATGAGAACAGTTGCATACTGGTCATGGAGGGCAATCTCTATGGCATGGGATATATCAACGATAAAAAGCTACAGCTTAAAAATGTAGAGACGCTGCAAAAAAATATGGAACCGCTGCAGGACAATGACTACATACGAAACCTTGTCTTCCGCCATGCCACGGAGTTTCCGGAGAAGTGTGTTTCGTTCGGTTAGTGTAAATTTCTCTCGCAAAGGCGCCAAGCCCGCAGTTCCCTCATTTTGTTTTTTAAGGCCGCTAAGCGTGAGAGACCTCTCCCCGGGCCTCTCCAAAGGAGAGGGTGAAGTAGAATGAGTTACGTGCAGGCTATACGCAAACATAGGAGTCGCAAAGCCCGCTCCGGCATGTAGACTTCATTTCATTTTAAATACCGCCAAATCGGGCGAAATGATCAGGCACATATTAAGCAGCCTCTGCGAAAATAAATTCAATAACTTGCATTTTCATTGCTATGGACCGTTTTGAATTTTTACTTTTGAATTTTGAATTTATATATGAGCAACGCAATAATAAAAGTCAGCAACCTGGTGAAGAAATACGGCGATTTTGAAGCCGTAAAGGGAATCAGTTTCGAGGTGATGAAGGGTGAGATATTCGGGCTGCTGGGGCCAAATGGGGCCGGCAAAACAACTACACTGGAGATACTGGAGGCACTTCGCCAGAAAACATCGGGCGAGGTGATCGTGGATGGCAAGAACCTGGATACAGAACCGCAGGCAATAAAGAACGTAATAGGCGTGCAACTGCAGGCAGCAGGCTACTACCCCAACCTGAATCTGAAACAGATAATAGAGCTCTTCAGCGGCCTGTATAACAAGGATGTGGATGCTATGGCGCTGCTGGATACGGTGAACCTTCGCGAGAAAGCAAGGAGCAAATTTAAGGAGCTCTCCGGCGGACAGAAGCAGCGGTTTTCTATTGCCACTACACTTATCAATGAGCCGAAAGTAATATTCCTCGATGAGCCCACTACCGGCCTGGACCCGCAAGCCCGCCGCAACCTGTGGGAGCTGATAAAGCAACTGCGCGAGCGCGGCGCCACAGTAGTGATCACTACCCACTATATGGATGAGGCAGAGGAGCTATGCGAGCGTGTAGCCATTGTAGACAGCGGGCAGATAATAGCCCTCAGCACACCAAGCGAGCTTATAGACAAGCTCATAGCCTCCGGCTTCAAACGCCCGAAAGCCGTAAAGGAAGCCAACCTGGAGGATGTGTTCCTGAACATGACTGGCAAGGAATGGCGGGAAGGCTAATTACAATGTGCAAATTTGAAAATTTGCACATGTGCAAATGCCCGGCGCAAATTGTTGTTTGATAAAATCCAGTATTATGACCAAAAATAAATCGCAGAGAACAATTCAACTTTTATCCTCGATCGGTTTGCTGCTTGTGACTCTCCCAACAGTTTTAAAAGAGCATTTTTTTATTCCCGATTTCTTCCGTGGATTTCTTGCTGGAATTGGGCTTGCGCTGATAATTGGCGGGTTGGTGTTATATAAAAAGCAGTGCAACGTTACTGCGGCCGAATAAGAACCAGACTGTATGGTCAGGCCCCTCCGGAGGTAGCCGATCAATTCTAACTATCAGAGGGCGCAAAAAAAGATGCTGATGAATTAACATCAGCATCCTTCAGTATCCTAAAATCAGCTAAAAGAAATACTTCTCTGTCTCAATAACTTTCGCTGCAATTCTCCTTCTTGCATCTTTTGTATTGAAGCTATCCGATTTCGTAAAGCGTTTTACACCCATCAGCATCATGCGCTGTTCATCGCCGGTGGCAAAGCCGTTTATGGCGTTTCTGCCGGCATTGTTTATGCGGTCAGCGGCATCATAGATAAAAGTGCGGGCTACATCTATTGCGAGATCGGCATTTGGATTGTTGCTGGCCTGCATCTTCATTGCGCGCAGTAAACAACATTCTGCCTGGAAGGTGTCTATCAGCATATCTGCAATGTTCATCAGTATTTCCTGCTCATGCTCCAGTTGCATCATCAGCTTCTGGGCAGCACCACCAGCACACATGAGAATGGCTTTCTTGAAGTTAGCAATCACTTTTTGCTCCGCAGCAAATGGCGCATCATCTGTGTCAAAATCAGGTATGCTCATCAGCTCCTTCTGCACGGCCATTGCCGGGCCCATAATGTTTATCCTGTTCTTCATGGCGCGCTTCAGGTACATATCCACTGTCAGCAGCCTGTTGATCTCATTAGTGCCTTCAAATATCCGGTTGATGCGGCTGTCGCGGTAAGCGCGGGAAATGTTGTACTCATCGGAGAATCCGTTGCCGCCAAATATCTGCACCCCCTCATCCACTACATAATCAAGTGCTTCAGAGCCCAGCACTTTCAGCATGGCGCACTCTATGGCATATTCTTCGGCAGCACCAAGCAAAGCATCTTCCTTTCCTGCCGCTTCCAGTTCCTTTTCCTTGTCATCTATCCATTGCGCAGTACGAAACAAGGCACTCTCTGCAGCAAACAAACGTACCACCATCTCTGCCAGTTTATACTGTATAGCTCCGAAACTTGCAATTGGCACTTTGAACTGAATCCTTGTCTTTGCATAAATTACTGATGCCTTCACCGACAGCTTAGCACCGCCTGAAGTTGCAGCGCACAGCTTCAGCCTGCCTATATTCAGAATGTTGAATGCTATAATGTGGCCCTTGCCTATTTCGCCAAGGAGATTTTCTTTAGGTATGATACAGTTTTCAAAAAACAGTTGTCTTGTGCTGGAACCTTTGATACCCATTTTGTGTTCTTCCTCGCCGAAAGTGAGCCCGGGCGTATTGCGCTCTACAATAAATGCGCTGAACTTATCACCGTCTATCTTCGCAAATACCGTGAATACATCGGCAAAGCCAGCATTAGTGATCCATATTTTTTGCCCGTTCAGGGCATAGCTTTTGCCATCTGCGGTAAGCGTAGCGGTTGTCTTAGCCCCAAGCGCATCAGAGCCAGAACCCGGCTCAGTAAGGGCATATGCACCCTTCATTTCGCCGGTCGCAAGTTTCGGAATAAACTTTTGCTTCTGCTCCTCAGTTCCAAAATATAATATAGGCAATGAACCTATACCATTGTGTGCAGCCATTGCTACTGCGAATGAGTGGCCGCCACCGAGACATTCATTAACTAATGTCGCCGTTACAAAATCTTTACCTAAGCCTCCGTATTTCTCCGGGAATGCTGCACCAAGCAGCCCCAGTTCCCCTGCCTTCTCCAGCAGTGATGGCATCAGCCCTGGCTTTTGCGCATCCATATCGGCTATATTAGGCAGTATATCTTTCTCCAGAAACTCAGCGCACATCTGTATGATCATTTGCTGCTCCTCATTAAAGTCTTCCGGAGTAAATGTGCTATGCGGATCAGAGGGCTGGATCAAAAAACCACCACCCTGTATCGAAGTTGCTGTTGTCTGTGCTTCCATAGAATTGTTTGTATAAAGCTATGAAGTTTTTATTGGAAATAAAGCCAGTTGTATTGGAATTTGGAATTTGTTATTGGGAATTTGGATTGGAGATTGGAATTTGGCACACACTAGTTCAACCTGCCTCAAAAAAGCAGCCCCGCCATCCGGCGGGGCTATCATATCTTTCATAAAAATCGCAGACTTATAACCCTGCCTACCGGCAGGCAGGTTACCGCTAAACTACCTTATCAGCGTCACATTGCCTTTGAATATTCGGTTATTGCCATCGGCCATTGCTACAGCAAACACGTACTGATAAACACCCATATCCTGAAGTACGCCATTAAAAGTGCCATCCCAGCCTTTTGACTTGTCGGCGGTAGTGAATATCTGCTGGCCCCAGCGGTTATATACGCTGAACTCTATGAGCTTCTGGTACTTCATGCCTATGGGGCGGAAAATATCGTTCAGGCCATCGCCGTTGGGGGTAAAAGCAGAGGGTATGGTTACGCTGTCAAAGATCACATCAACTTCTATATTAGCAGAATCCCTGCAGCCGCTGCTATCCATTCCATAAACGGTATAAATAGTGTTTTGGGTAGGCGTAGCCACCGGGTTATTGATGTTCCTGTTGTTCAGTGAGCCATCGTTTGGCATCCACCAGTAGAACTTTGCATTATCCGCATTGAGCTGTACGCTGCTGCCGTAACTGATGACCTGGTTTGGCGTGATATTAGCAAGGTGCAACCCAACAGAGGTAAGCACCACAGTAGTAGTGGCTGCGCCGGTACAGCCGCTGCCATTATCGGTCACTATTACTGAATAGACACCTTGTACCGCCGGTACCACGTTAACTATAGAAGGATCCTCAAGTGTGCTGGTGAAACCTACAGGCCCATACCACGCATACTGATAAGTAGATGCCCCTGGAGCAGGGCAAGAAAAATCGATGAGTGTATTGCAGGCTTTCACATCGTTGGCGGCGGTAACCAAAAGCGGCGGATTCAGTCCAACGTTGAATGTGTCTGTACGTGTAGCACAAGCATCTGCTTCTGTCACCCAATACACACCTGCGCTGGTAATCACGATCGAAGATGCAGTGCTGCCTGTATTCCAGGTGTAAGTGCCAAACCCGGGATCCGCAATCAAAGTAGCGGAGCCTGCGCCATTGCATATGGCGAGGTTGGAATCGCTGGTGGATGTACCGGCAGGGGTTATCGTAACATGGAAAGTATCGATAATTACCGGTATGGCGCATGTACTGGTGCAAACAACCCAGTAGGAGCCCGAAGCGGTTACATCGCGGGTTGGTAGTGTAGTGGCATTATCCCATATATAGCCGCTGTAGCCTACAGGGGCGCCCAGAGTCACCAGGCTTGCACCGCACAGTATAGTATCCTGGTGTGTATAGTTGGTATCCGCAACGCCCACAACATTGGCATACTTTCCCACATAGAGATACTCATTACCCGTACCACTGGTTCCGGAATTGATCAGGTCAGGGCCTATGGAAAACGATGATACGTCCTGGTAATCGCTGCACATATATACGTTGCCGCTTGGGTCCACTGCTATGCCATTCTGGTCATCGCCGCCAGAGCCGAGGCCCGCATAACCGATAACACCGCCCGCAAGCGTATAGCCCGCGATAAACACAGGGTCGGGGCCCGGCACCACAGCCAATATATGCCCGTCTATACTTGCATCTTCAGAGTAATTGCCGCTTACCCATACCTCGCCACATGCAGCTAGCCCTATCGCAAATCCCCACAATCCTCCTGCTGCGGAGCCTATGGTTTTGGTCCAGGTCACGACATTAGACGGTGAATATTGCACGAGGTACAATGCCAGGTTAGGCGCAGTTCCCGCAAAGGTCCTGTTTATCGTCACAGAACCAAAAGAGATCGATTCATCTCCAAAACCGCCTGTCATGTATATGTTTCCGGCGGGATCGCTCACAAGGCCCATACCATAGGCCCCACTGCTGCCGCCTGCTGCCTGCGCCCATAAGGGAACGCCCGCAGGCGAAAACTCGGCGATGTAAGCAAGCGGTGTTCCGCCGCCGCCATAACCGCCGGAACCGTATGGATTGGCTATAGTAGCTGAACCGACTGGAACCGATGGTGACCAGAACGGCCCGGTGACATAAACATTGCCGCCTGCCCCTACCGCGATACCGTAGGCAAAATCATCTGATGAACCGCCAATACTTTTAGCCCATATCAATGTACCTGCCGGGCTGTACTTTGCCACAAAAATATCCTGGGTAGCTCCGCTGGGATCTGCATTGGTGAGTGTGGTGCCGCCCATGGTGATAGAAGGCTTCTGGAAACTGGAGGTTATATAAATATTACCGGCAGCATCAGTCACTAGCCCGCCGGTGCTTAGCAGGCATACCCTAGTGAGGAAGTAGTGGTACGTATTCGTAGAGTTGCCATCAGCAATAGCCCAAAGTAAAGTACCTGTGGGGCTGTACTTGGCAATATAGTTTTGATTGTCTCCTGAGGAACCATACGCATTGGTTAGCACGGTGCCGCCAAGCGTGAGTGTAGGGCTGTCGAACGCACCAAAAACGATCAGGTTATTGCTGGCGTCTGTAGTGATGTTATAGAGCCAGTCGTCACTGTTTTGTGTGCCTGCTGCCCACAGCGGGGTACCTGTGCTGCTGTACTTTACCCATATAGACTGGGTGAAGCCTAATCCGCCTGCGGTTCCGGCCACCGCAGTGTTAGGCACTGTGAGCGCGCCAAACGTCGATGCCGTGTTCTCATAGTTAATACCCGCGCCATACACATTGCCCAAGGCATCTGTGGCAACTGCGTAAGCATCTATGCCAGCACCGCCATTGCCCTGGCCCCAAACCCAGCCACTTGCTTGCGCACTAGCGCCAAAAGGCAGTAATAGGGTTGCCGAAAATAAAACGATAAGGAATGATTTCATATATATAGGTGTGTGTTTTGCCGATAAGAAGTAAAAATGTGCCTGATTATTAGTCAAACAAATAATTAGTGCTCCGTACATATATAGACGTATAAAAACAGGTAAACGTTTGGTTTATATAAAAATAATTATTATTGCAATGTATTATAATGCTGACCTCTCCCCGGCCCTCTCCGAAGGATAGCTGAAGTAGAATGTGTTGCGCACCACTTATGTTCTTCCGGTTAAAGGCTTTTACCCCAGATCCTTAATGGCATTGACCAAAGCATCGAGCTCCGGAATGGTGGTGAAAACATTTGGTGTTATGCGGCAGCCACGTACGCCCGCACTATCTATTGCTACGGTGTATATCTTGTATTTATCCAGCAAAGTTTTTTGAAAGTCGCCTGGCTTCATGCCTTTTATACCTACGTTGGCTATGCCGCAGGAACGGTGGGTATCAGAGGGCGTATTCATGATCACATGAGGCATATGGTGTACCTTAGCCACCCAGTAGTTTTGCAGGTAGCGCAGGCGGGCCTCTTTTCGTTCAGCGCCTATTTTGTGGTAAAAATCTATTGCATTCGCTATGGTCAGGTCGGTGGCTACGGGCAATGTACCGGTATGGTTGAGCCGTGCAATGTCATCGTCCTTTTTTGTGCTGTCGGCAAAAATAGGCCATACCCTGCCTATGTGTTCTTTCTTTACATAGAGCATACCTGCACCTAGCGGCACGCTCAGCCATTTATGCAGGCTGGCGCCGTAGTAGTCGCAATGCAGGTCGGGTATGGAGAATTGTATATGTGCTATGGCATGAGCTCCATCTACCATCACGAGCACGCCCTTTGCGTGGGCCATATCGCATATTTTGCGCACGGGCAGTATCTGGCCGGTAATGTTTATCATATGGCACACCATCAGCAGCTTTGTCTTGGGCGTGATGGCGTTGGCATACATTTCTACAATTTCATCATCGCTCTCTGGGTCCATGGGTACCGACAGCACCTTGTTGACCGTCCCATAGCGCTTAGATACTTGCTTGAACATATCCAGCATGGCCCCATAATCCTGCTCTGCCATTATAGCCTCATCGCCGGGCTTCCAGTCCATGCCGCTGATGATCATGTCGAGGCTCTCGGTGGTGTTGCGAGTAATGACCACTTCATCTGCGCCACAGCCTGCCAGTTCAGCCACCTTAGCCGCCGCTGCATTTTTATTGTCAAACTGCACGGTGCGCATATAGTACGAGCCCTGCATATTCACCTCCCGCACATGGTCCAGGTAGTGCTCGAGTATCTCCTGCGGCATAATGCTGTAGTAGCCATTTTCCAGGTTTATATAGTCTGGTTTCAGTTTATACCCTCCCCTTATCGAGGCCCAAAATTCCTCATCCTGCGCCACAGCCTCAACCGGCAGGTGCGCCACAGACTTCACTATTTTACCAATAGATGAATAACTCACCAGGCTACCGAGGCCGAGGAGGGATGTGCTTTTGAGAAAGGTGCGTTTGTTCATTTCAACTAATTCAATTTTAAATTTCATCTAACTATTTTCAGCCAGGCTGAGGCTTTTATCAGCTATCATTGCGTCAAAACTCCCGATCACAGTAGATTTCGAGGTTAACATTCCAACGAAACTATTGACTTCCTTTTTTACATCCACTATCGGTCTATATCCGTTTAACCAATTTACTATTACTGGCAATCGTTCCGTATGAGTGTGGTTAAATTTTGTTGTAATAAACTCAAAATTTAATTTCGAGGTTTGCCCTTTATCGGTCGCAAGCTCAAATGAAATAATGACCGGATAACCATTTATGTTACCACAAAGACACTCCGACGTATAGAAAATACTAGAGTGTTTTTCAATGTAGCCTACGAAATAATCATTGTTGTCGAAAATGGCAAGTGTTTTGATAAATGTAAATAATTTGCGAGAAATCCGAAAAGCGTACCATCCAGCAAAAAAGAATATTAAGAACCAAACCAATCCCACACAATATACAAATGTCAACATTATCGGAGTGTCATCCGGCGAATTACCATGCTTTTTCATTATTTCATAGCAAGTCATTGCAACAAGGCTATATATAAATAGATTGATAATCAACCTAAAAAGCACTTTTCTGCCGTTTAACTCTATGAATTTCATTTGAGGAAGGTGCGTTTGGTCATTGAGTATCATTTTTTTCTTCTAAAAGGTCCGAGAGAAATTTCTTTGCTTTCGAACTTTCACTGCTGAAGGCGTAAAAGGGAAACACCACGCCGATAGTATTCATAAACGCAATAATAAAAAACGCTACAAGTGCAGCATTTCCGGCGTTCAAAGCTTTGCTGGTGCATGCTATTATTAATATCAAATCAGCCAATAAAATCGCAACGGCATAAACCCAGCAAAACCAGTTCAGCCAAATTGTTATGTCGATCGATGTTCCGTCTGCTAATTCCGTAATAACGCCCCTTACACTAGTACGATATTTATGATTAAGCCATGCAATTCTCCTTATTTTGAACAAATGGTTTAATATCTTTCCTTCGTACGGTTTTTTATATTCAATCACCATTCCGAAACTAAATCGCCAATTATTTGCCGGCTCAATATTATCAGCTAGTCTTTGCTCTACTTCATCGGCCGTAAGATTAGTCGCCAATGTATATTTTATGTACGGCAATAAACTCATAGAGGTAGAATTGATAGTTCAATGATTTTTCACTGATATTTTTCAAACGAGATTGTTAAATTAGATATTAATTTTAGACAAAGCAAAACAAGGCAATGAATTTCATTAGATTCCTCAAACGCAAAATCTCCCAAAAACACAAATTCAACCAGCAGTTTGAAAACAAGAAATGGGAAGGCTTGCGGGATATTGCCGATCTTGGCAGGTATAGCATCATCGTGGGGCTTACTAAATACTTCGGCCCAAACGCCCGCATCCTCGACCTTGGTTGTGGGGAAGGCGTACTTCTGGAGAAGTTTGCCGACAGCGATTATGCCGCTTATCTCGGGATAGATTTCAGCGAAGTTGCCATACAAAATACGGCGAAACTGGTGAACGAAAAAGCCCGGTTCTTAATCGGTGACCTTAATAAACTGGAGGTAACCGGGCAGTATGATGTGATCGTTTACAATGAAAGCCTTTATTACCTCCGCCATCCGCGGCATGCCGTGCAGGCGTTATTTAAGAACCTTGCACCGGGTGGTATCTTCGTCATCAGTATGGTGGACAAGCATGGTAAAGAACGGGAAGGGATTTGGGCTGAACTGGATGAAATACTGGAAATACAGGAAAAAACCAAAGTAACCAACCTGAAGGGCGACTCGTGGACGATACGGGCTTACAAGGTCGCGGGTTAGTTGCATTTGTAGCGGTAATGAGTAATTTTATGATATGCAAATATGTATAGTTGCGTTAATTGGCTTATTATTATCAGCAGAATTGACAGCTGCGCAAGACAGCAAATCGGTGCAGATCAATGATGAATATAAGGGGAACATTGAAGTCGGTACGGAGGAATATATTGCTACTGCTTTGAGACTGACTCACCAAAAGTATGCGGATGATGGCAATTTCGTCCTGAATGAAGTTTATTGCAACTCAAAACTAAAAACGACTTCTGCCCAGTTACGGGAAGGTAACTGGACCGTACTGAAAGGCTCTGCCAAAGATGACAATGCCACTGTTGTAGAGTTGGATGACGAAAACCGAAAACCCATACACTATTACTTGCGATTAAAAAATGGTGATCTTCAGCAACTGGATTCGACCCTGTACGAGATAAAGCCCGCCTCTAAACATATGCTCACTAGACAAACTCAAACGCGCCCAAAATCGGTAAGGCCTACACATTCTGGTATGAAACAATAAATACAGCGGGTGAAATTTAGAGCAATCAAAAAAAATGACTATTTTTAAACGCGAAACTACATCCATGGTAATGAGATATATTCTGGCTTCAATACTGATTTCCCTTAATTTCCTGTCGGCTCATGGCCAGTCAACGGACCCTGCTTTGATTGCAACAGCAGCTTCTGTGAGCGGCAATTACTCATGTATGTCTGAGTGCGTGGAATGTGACAATACCCTCACAAAACTAAAGCTGACTGCTGATGCCAACAGCGATGGCGGCACTTTTACCATCAAAAAGATCAACCTGTATGATGATGGCTCCAGGCGCATCACTTATAAGTACACCGGCGAGTGGTATGTGCTGCCAAACCAGTCAAAAAAAGTTGCTGACAACACTACGATCATTGTTGCCGATATTGATGATTTCCCGGAAACATGGGCGCTCTTCCTGTTAAAGAAAGATGGCAGCCTGCAGGAGCTGAACCGCAAGAACCCCGAAAAAATGCCGCTTTATGTATATGCAGACACCACGGAGTTTGGTAAAAAAGAAGTCTATATAGCAAGAAAAGCCGCACACCCATTGCCGCTGTACAAAACGTTATACTACAGGTATGACGCACACAAATACCTTGACGCTACATTTGAGCACGTCTTCAAAAAGGATTAAGTAAACACGGAGAATTTTATTGCACTACAGCCACCTCAGCGGGTTACGCCTGCGTTGGAGGATGTAATGCTTCATATTCATCCAGAAAGCCAATACCATGTAAACGATCACCGGGGAACCCAGCGTAAGAAAAGAAATGTAGATAAACCACAGCCGGATACGCGATGTGGCCACGCCCATACGCTCCCCTATTGCCTGGCACACGCCAAAGGCCTTCCACTCTATAAAATCTTTAATGTCGTACAGTTTGCGCATGGGATAGTGCAAAATTAACCAAGTCCGCCGTTATAACAAGTTGAGCAGCAATATTTGGCAGAATTTTACGAAATGATAACAAAACCAGTTGCGCACAAAAAAATAACCCACTCTTTCGAATGGGTTATGTCCCTGGAATTTATTTTTTTGTCTTTTGGAATTTTGTTATGCCATTGCCTTTGCTGCAAATTCACTGCGGATCACATTAAGCGCTCCACCTGCACGGAACCACTCTATTTGTTGCTCGTTGTAGGTGTGGTTCACTTTTATTTCTTCCTTGCTGCCGTCTTTGTGGTTCAGCACCAGTGTCAGTTGCTCACCGGGAGTAAACGTGATGAGGCCATCAATATCTATGGTATCGTCTTCCTGTATCTTGTCATAGTCCTGTTTGTCGGCAAAGGTGATGGCGAGCATACCTTGCTTCTTCAGGTTGGTCTCATGTATGCGGGCAAAGCTCTTTACCAGTATAGCGCGAACGCCCAGGTGGCGTGGCTCCATAGCTGCGTGCTCGCGGCTGCTGCCTTCGCCGTAGTTCTCATCGCCTACCACTATGCTGCCCAGGTTGTGTGCCTTGTAAGCGCGGGCTGTGGCCGGTACTTCGCCATATTCGCCGGTAAGCTGGTTCTTCACTTTGTTCGTATCCATGTTGAAGGCATTAATAGCGCCTATCAGCATGTTGTTGGATATATTGTCCAGGTGGCCGCGGTACTTAAGCCATGGGCCAGCCATAGATATATGGTCGGTAGTACACTTGCCGAAAGCCTTTATCAGCAGCTTCAGCCCGGTAAGGTCTTTACCATCCCATGCCGGGAAAGGCTCCAGTAGCTGTAGTCGGTCGCTCTTAGGGTCCACAATTACCTGTACTTTAGAACCATCCGAAGCGGGTGCATGATAGCCGGCATCCTTTACGTCAAAGCCAAGCGGCGGCATTTCATACCCCTGGGGTTCATCCAGCTTCACATCTTCGCCTTTCTCGTTCTTAATAGTATCGGTAAGCGGATTGAACGACAGTTTACCGGCAAGTGCGAAAGCAGTAACTATTTCAGGAGATGCCACAAATGCGTGTGTGGAAGACAGCCCGTCATTGCGCTTTGCAAAGTTCCTGTTGAAAGAGGTAACGATCGTATTTTTCTTGGCCGGATCGGCTACATGGCGAGCCCACTGGCCTATGCATGGCCCGCAAGCATTAGCCAATACTACACCGCCCATTTTATCAAAGGTATCCAGCATGCCATCGCGCTCTATGGTGTAGCGCACCATTTCTGAGCCGGGGGTTATGGTAAATTCGCTTTTCGCCTTCAGCCCCTTTGCCATACCGTCGCGGGCAATAAATGCCGAGCGGGATATGTCTTCATAAGAAGAGTTGGTGCAGGAGCCTATCAATGCAACTTCTATTTCCTCAGGCCAGCCATGCTCTTTCAGTGCGGCAGCCATCTGGCTGATGGGTGTGGCAAGGTCCGGAGTGAATGGCCCGTTTACATGCGGTTCCAGGTTATCCAGGTTTATTTCTATCAGTTGGTCGAAGAAGGCTTCGGGATTATCATATACTTCCTGGTCTGCACGAAGGTCTTTCATTACGCCATTCGCAAGCTGTGCCACGTCCGCACGGTTAGTGCCGCGCAGGTAGTCGCCCATCTTCTCATCGTACCCGAAGAGAGAGCATGTAGCGCCTATCTCTGCGCCCATGTTGCAGATAGTGCCCTTGCCGGTGCAGCTCAGGATGTCGGCGCCTTCACCAAAATATTCTACGATAGCACCTGTACCACCTTTTACAGTAAGTATGCCGGCAACTTTAAGGATAATATCTTTTGCAGAAGTCCAGCCGCTCATCTTACCGGTCAGCTTCACACCTATTACTTTAGGCATTTTCAATTCCCATGGCAGGCCCGCCATTACATCCACTGCATCAGCGCCACCTACGCCTATGGCTACCATACCCAAGCCGCCCGCGTTTGGTGTATGACTGTCGGTGCCTATCATCATACCGCCGGGGAATGCATAATTCTCCAGCACTACCTGGTGAATGATACCCGCGCCTGCACGCCAGAAACCAATACCGTATTTATTAGAAATAGAAGCGAGGAAATCATACACTTCTTTGTTCACGTCCAGTGCAGTAGCCAGATCGGCAGCAGCGCCTACCTTGGCCTGTATGAGGTGATCGCAATGCACCGTGCTGGGCACTGCTACTTGCTCCCTGCCACACGTGCTGAACTGCAGCAATGCCATCTGTGCGGTTGCGTCCTGCATAGCTACGCGGTCAGGCGAGAAATTCACATAATCATGTCCACGGCCATAAGCCTTTGTTGGGGCATCGTACGTGTGCGAATACAGTATTTTTTCTGTAAGTGTAAGCGGGCGGCCTAATAGTTTGCGGGCGGCTGCCACTTTTCCGGGTAATTGCTGGTAAATTTTCTGGATGAGATCAATATCAAATGCCATTATAGAAGAATTTTAGTCGTTTTAAATCAGGGTGCAAAGGTACGGAATTTGTCAATTCGGGAAAAGCACGTCAACAGCAAATAAATATTAAATACAACAAAGGCTGCCCGAAGACAGCCCTTGTAAAATAATTATGGTCAACTGCAGACTGCTGTCTGCAAACTGAATTATGGGAATATACCCAGCTCTTCATAAGATACACCCACCTTATCAATAGCTACGGTGAATGCAGCAGTACGCATATCCACACCGCTGCCCAGGCGCATCAGTGCCTCACGGATCTCGTGGTAAGAGCCGATCATGGTATCTTCAAGGCCGGAGTAAACCAGGTCCACCTCGTCAGGGCCGTGCAGCAATTGCTGGCGCTCTACATCGTTTACTTTCTTACCGGTAAGGTCTTCCACAGACTTCAGCAGGAAGTGGTTCTGATTTTCACTGAAGCGCTTGTCCATACGGCCAAAACGTACATGGCTAAGGTTCTTCAGCCACTCGAAGTAAGATACCGTAACACCACCGGCGTTCAGGTACATATCCGGTACTATTATGGCACCTTTCTTGCCCAGTATTTCGTCAGCATCTGGCGTCAGCGGGCCGTTAGCCGCTTCGCCTATAATTTTAGCCTGTATGCGGTCTGCGTTCGACTTGTTGATCACATTTTCAAGAGCCGCTGGTATCAGGATGTCGCAAGGTTGCTCCATTGTTTCAGCGCTGTTTTTGAAGTTGGTTGCGCCAGGGAAGTTCAGGATAGAACCCGTTGTTTTGCGGAATTCCACCACTTTGTTTACGTCCAGTCCTTTTTCGTTGTAGATACCGCCCTCGTACTCGGCAAGGCCGACAACAATAGCGCCGTTTTCCTGGAAGTACTTAGCCGCGTGGTAGCCCACATTTCCTAATCCCTGTATGATCACTTTCTTGCCTTCAATGCCAGGAGTAAGACCTATTTTCTTCATATCTTCAGCTACGAGACATACCTCGCGGATACCATAGAATACGCCAAGGCCGGTAGCCTCGGTGCGACCGCGAACGCCGCCCTGTGTTACCGGTTTTCCGGTCACGCAAGCCATAGCATCTACTTCACCTGTTTTCAAAGATGCGTACGTGTCCACTATCCAGCTCATTTCACGTGCGCCGGTTCCGTAGTCAGGTGCTGGCACGTCAAGTCCCGGGCCTATGAAGTTTTTCTTCACCAGCTCAGATGCATAACGGCGGGTTATTTTTTCCAGTTCGAACGGAGTGTATCTCTTAGGATCTATCTTGATACCACCCTTGGCGCCCCCAAAAGGTACATTCACGATAGCGCATTTGTAGGTCATCAGCGAAGCAAGTGCCATCACTTCATCCTGGTTCACATCCATGCTGTAGCGGATACCGCCCTTACACGGCAGCTTGTGATGCGAATGCTGTACGCGATACGCTTCTATCACCTCTATTTTGTCGCCTATGCGCACAGGGAATTTCATTTGGTACACCGAATTACATGCCTTGATCTGCTCAAGGATGCCCGCTTCGAAACGTGTATATTTCGCAGCTTTATCGAAGTTGCGTTCTACGCCATGAAAAAAGCTGTAGTGTGCCTGATGTGTTGGCTTGGCATTTACTGTTTCCACCTTTTCTGAATTTTAGTGTGAGATAATTATGATTTACTTTCTTTTTCCAGTTTACCGATCTTGCGGTCAAGCATGATCAGGTATGCAAAAATCCCCGCAAAGATAGTAGCTAATACCACAACCACAACGTAAATTTTACCGTTGCTCCGCATAGTATCCGCCATCTCTGTTTGCGCACTTGCACTCATGCAAGTTATTATCAATAAAAATATGGTTGTCAGGATTTGCTTACCCATTATTTTGCTTTTTTTTCAAGTTCAAATTGCAATGTATTTTCCTTGCGGAACCTTACTAGTTCCAGCCTTGTTTTCAGTGCAGCTATCCACCAGCCCAGCATGATCCAGCCAATTACCGCCGGATAGAACACCAGGCGCATATCACTGTCCAGGTCGTATTTGGCAAAGGCGGGGTTTCCTCCATTGCCAGGATGCAGGGAGTCAACCATGCGGGGCAACACAAAGATCAGCGGTATCATCATAGCGAACGCAAACACATTATATACGGCGCTTATTTTCGCTTTCTTTTCTTCGTCCTTCAGCCCGCCACGCAAAATGATGTAGGCGAAATAGATAAGCATACTCATTGCCGTACCCAACTGTTTTGGATCATTGCTCCAGGCCGCCCCCCACGTATATTGCGCCCATTCCATGCCGGTAAGCATACCCAGTATGCTGAAGAAAATGCCTGTATTGGTATACTGCACCGCATAAATATCATCCTGCAGATCGCCGGTGCGCAGGTACTTGATAGAATAAAAGAAAGCTACGCCAAATAGCACGATCATTGTAAACCACATCGGCACGTGAAAGTAAAGGTTGCGGATAGTTTCATTGAGTATATCCAGCCGCGGCACTGGCAACAGGAATCCGCCAACGGCCACGTATATACAAAGGATAATACAGAGTATTTTCCACCACCAGTTGCGCATCAGGGGTATGAGATTTTGTGCAAAAGTAATTGTTTCAGGTGCAACTATAAAATGATTGTGGCTAATGTACTTTCACCCATATACATCTTTTTTAAAAATATAGTAGCTTTATAGTAAATTGAAATTATGAAAAATTTGCTGCTACTTATAGCAGGTGTCCTGGCCTTGCACTCCTTCGGCTGCAAGAGCGTTGCCCAGTTCCCGATCAATGAGCCCGCTACCGATACTTTTAATAAGGGATTTGTAGGTAAATGGAAATTCCAGGAGGACTCGAACAAAAACAACTACTATCAGATAGAGTGGGGATTGCCCTACAGTACAGATGCATACCATGTAAAATTCTGGGACCGCGGCGGCAAAAACCCCACTATAGAAATGAATATACATTTTACCAACATCAGGGGCAATATCTTTGTCAGTGTTCCGTATCTGAAGAGGGGCGAGGAGATATGGGACTATAGGCCCTCCGGGTATTTCTTCCTAAAGGTGATCGACATAAATAAAGACTTCACAAAAATGACCGCAGCCACCGTACACGACTCTACTATGTCGGAACTAAATGCTGTTGGAATACGGCAACGAATAGCACGGAACCTGGATAATCCAGCTTATTACTTCGATACGGTTCACTTCTACAAAATGAATTAACAAATCCAAAACTGATCCAAATCATGCTGGCACTTTGAAAAATCGGTAACTTTGCGCTTTCTCAATAAAAAAACAAAGGAAGGTACACCATGCCAGTGCTACACAACCGCGTAAACAATGAGGAACTGAAACAACTGATGCTGGCCGAGAAAGAGCCGCGCACCACCGTTTCGTTCTACCAGTACTTCCCGGTCGCGGACCCGGGTGTTTTTCGCAACGATCTCTACATCGCTTTTAATGCACTTAAAGTCTTTGGGCGCATATACATAGCCCATGAGGGCATCAATGGACAGGTGAGTGTGCCCTCCGGTAATTATGAGGCATTTCGCGATGCCCTGTATGCAGCACATCCCGATCTGAATGGCATTCGCATGAATATAGCCATGGAGGATGATGGGAAATCATTTTGGGTGCTTCGCATGAAGGTGCGGCCCAAGATAGTAGCTGATGGCATTGATGATCCCACCTTCAGCATGGAACGGAAAGGCAAGTACCTGAAAGCAAAGGAATACAATGAACTGGCCGAAAAGCCGGATACCATAATCGTGGACATGCGTAACCACTACGAGTACGAAGTGGGCCATTTTGAAAATGCAATAGAAGTTCCCTCTGATACTTTCCGCGACCAGCTACCCATGGCGGTGGACATGCTAAAAGACAAGAAAGATACCAACATCATTATGTACTGCACCGGCGGCATACGCTGTGAAAAAGCCAGCGCCTATATGCTGCATAATGGGTTCAAAAACGTCTTCCACGTCGAAGGTGGCATCATAGAATATGCCCGCAGAGCCAAGGAAGAAAACCTGCCCTTAAAATTCAAGGGGAAGAACTTCGTGTTTGATGAGCGCCTGGGAGAGCGCATCACCGAAGATGTAATAGCCCAATGCCACATCTGCGGCAAGCCCTGCGATACGCATACCAATTGCAAGAACGATGGCTGTCACCTGCTGTTCATTCAGTGCGGGGATTGCGCTGCAAAATATGACGGTTGCTGCAGCGAAGAATGCCGCGACGAAAAAAATCTCCCGGCAGACGAACAGCGCGCCCGGCGTGCCGGCCGCGAAAACGGCCCGATGATCTTTAATAAATCAAAGGAGCATCCGCTCAGGAAGCATAGGGATGAGTGGAAGACACCTACTCCCTAAATGGAAACTATTTAGCTTATAGAAGATTTCATCTATTGCATATCAATGTACAATCACAACTTTGTCATTGTACCTATTTCCTTCATTATCCGTGATGCTGATGTAATAAAGGCCGGAAGACAGATTAGCTGTGTTTATTGTTTCTTTTTCCCGTGTACTATGTAAGTTCAATATTTGTTGGCCAAGCGTATTCCATAATGCAATGGTATGGAGCTGCATTGACGCTGTTTCGATGGTCAATATATTTGCAGCGGGGTTAGGATATACCAGAGCGCCTTTTTTAGCTGCAGAGTTAGTGACATTGGCGGCGTGATCGGTTCCGCAAGCGGCTGCACCATTTTTATTATAAACTAAACTATCCCGAGCCTGGTGAACATCCCCACCATAAAAATCCTGATGATAATATACCTGACCCAAATTAACTTTATAAGCGATCTCCGATTCAAGATCTCCGAGATAAAACGGCGGATATAAACTATACATGTAGCTTGGGGCAATTTGATAGCCCGGACTGTGCATACAAAAGGAAGAATCATCAGGCAGATAATAGTAAGTATGCTGTTGACCATATTCTTCGGGCATAAGCGAAGTATCGATCAGTAAGGTATTGTTCAATGAAATAGCATGAAAGCCTGAATCAGCAAAATAATATAATCTGAATGGATTGGGGTACGACGCTGTATCAACAAAACGATATTCCGTTTGAGTTCCTAAAAGCAATTTATCGGTAACAGAATCGCGCTCGAAAAACGGTGGCACCCAGCCTCCGGCACTGAGCAAGTTTAACCAAGTCTCATATTCATAAACATCTCCCGTGTGGAAATCAAAAAGCTGCTGGTACGATGGATTGTAAAGCACGCATAATTTAAATATTGTAAGGTTAAATGAAGGTGGGTAACCTATATACCCCAATAGCTCATTTGGCAAAACAGTTGACTTATCTAAATAGAAATCCAAGCCTGGCGTAAATGACGAATCAGGTAAATGATACGGGAAAGTATATAGATCAGGAACCTGGTAGAAACCATGGTTTTTACTCAAAATTATTTGCATGCCATTAACGGAATCAGAAGTATAAACCGCTGATCCGATATAGGCGTTGATCTGAATACTCTTCACTGTGTCAAAAATACCCGCCATAGTGAGTGTATCGATCGAGATCACAGAAGCTTTATAATAAACATCCCCTGAATCCTGGTAAAACACCCACGAATCGCCCAAATTTGCCTGGGTTTTTATGATAACTGAATCATTCCAGTTGTCATCAAAAATAAATGTACCGTTGCTGAGCTGCAAAACATGCTTTCCGAGCCAACTGCCTCCGGTTGTGTCTAAATTAGAAAAACTACTACTGGAGTAGGTTCCTCTTGATGTATGAAACGGATAATACACAACGGTATCTCCTGTTGTCTTCACCGAGTCAATTCTTATACCCCGCAGATAACCAATACTATTATTGAAGTAATGTTTTACGCCACTTTGCAGACATTGGTAGTTCTGTGCGTAACTACCTGACATGGAAGATAACAGGAACAGAATAAATATAGACTTTTTCATAGGATTTGCCTTTTACTTCAAAGCTAATCCTAATATCTTGCATTACATAGCATTCAGTATTCTTTGCAACTCCTTCGCCTGCACCACTCCTGATTGTCGCCAGGCCACCTTGCCCTGTTTGAAGATGATGAGTGTAGGCACTCCCTGCACCTGGAACTGCGAGGAAACTTCCGGATTCTTGTCCACATCTATTTTGAGAATGGTGACCTTATCCCCTACTGCCGCTTTAAGATCGTGCAGTATCGGGGCCATCATCTTGCACGGTCCACACCATGTGGCGAAAAAGTCAACCAGCACCGGCTTCTCCGACTTAATAACTTCACTGAATTTGTCCATAACCTAGATTTAAGCGTAGAATATTATTCAACAGGTCATGGTTCGGCGGGGCTCACCATGACCGTTCTATTCTCAATCTGAACAAAATTGATACCAAGTGCTATTTCCTGTTTATTTTCAGCGACTCCAGCATTTCGTCTGTCATCCCGTCTGTATATATACCGGCACCGTTTACCAGTACACCCTTTATGTCATACTTAGGGCAGGATATGGCATAAACCGTTGCTTCGTCTCCTGGGTCGCTGTTGCCCTCAAAACGATACACTTTATCGATCACAAACTCATCGTGAAAAACGCTGTAATGCGCATTCCGGCATTGCAGGCAATTTTGCTGCAGGTTGAAGTCTTCTATATACCCGTCCTTTCGCAGCTTATTGATCACTTCGGTTACTGTGGTCATCTCTTCCATGTCATAAAGTTAAAGTAGTTGCCGTGAATCATTTGCAAAACAAAGCCCCGCGAAGTGCAGGGCTTTGTTTTTCACTTTTTGCTTACTAATGCTGTACTGTAAATCGGATAATTTTCTTCTGCCCTTCATCACCGGCAATGTTCATCAGGTAAACGCCGTCCGGTGTATTGTTCATATCGAAGGATTTGTTCAGTCTATTGTTTTGCACGGTTCCGTTATCACTGTATATAAGCTGGCCCAGCAAATTAT
The DNA here is from genome assembly GCA_903887415.1 of uncultured Bacteroidota bacterium. Classification (GTDB taxonomy): domain Bacteria; phylum Bacteroidota; class Bacteroidia; order Chitinophagales; family Chitinophagaceae; genus Nemorincola. The sequence continues at coordinate 25,002 of CAISPO010000042.1, forward strand.
ATATCTGGAAGGATACCTTGCTGATGTCTGTGTTCTGCATGTTACCCTGTATGCTGAAGCTGCCGTTGTTCGGGTTCGGGAAAAGATCTATGTTATCCAGCGCCGATGCAACATTTCCAACACCCACAGTCGCAGGATGCACCACCAATGTTCCCTGCACGAAATTAGGAACCGCGCAGGTCATATTAGATGTTACGGTTACAGTTACCGTATCGCGCTGTGTAACATTACTCAGTAAAAATGTGCTGAATGTAGCTCCCGGAACATCTACGCCATTTACCGACCACTGGTATGTGGGTGAAGCGCCTCCGGCATAAACATAGGCGGTGAACGAAACATTGTCGCCCATAGCCACATAGGTACCAGGAGAAGCGGTAATATTTACCAAAGGTGGACTGTCGATCACATCCATAATAAGCAAATTACTATTGGCATTCACCGGCGATGGACAGATAATATCGCTGGTCATGACACAGTAAACAGCTTCGCCGTTAATAAGCGTTGATGAAGCCCACGTTGGGGAGATAGCACCTACTACAGGCGATCCGCCCGCCATCCATTGATAGGAAGGAGAAACACCCCCGGTAATTGTTGCCGCTGTAAATGTCACTAAAGTACCGGCGCACACTGTATCGGTGGGGCTGGCGGTAATATTTACCGAAACGGGATTTACCGGGCTTACCACTACTGTAAAAGTATTTGCGGCAGAGGGGCAGCCAGCCATAGTATCTGTAACCGTATAGACGCCTGCATTAGCACTGGTCACAGATAAAAGCACCGGGTTCTGTAAAGTTGATGTGAACCCGCCCGGTCCGCTCCAGTTGTACGTAACAAAAGCGCTGGTATCACTGTTAGCAAACAGATATACATTGCTGCCTACACAGCCGGGAGTTGTACCGCTGACTGATGGCGTAGGAGGCAGATCCTTATTCACAACAACATCTACAGTTGACGTGCTCGAGGGACAACCATTATGTGTGGTAACTACAGAGTAAGTACCCGCATCGGAAGCGGTAACCCCTGTTCCTGAGAAGCCCGTATTGGTTGGGTTCTGCAAAAAGGAAGTAAACCCAGTGCCGCCGGCGCCCGAACCTGCAGGGCCTGTCCAGGTATAGCTGGTTATCGCATAAGGCGATGAATCGAACAAATAAAGTGTTGCGCCGACACATGTAGGCGTAGTAGCCGTAGCTGTGGTCGGGGGGAATGCAGCCACAATATTAATATCAAAGAAATCATCCGGAGACGTGAATGCGGGATTGCTGGAAACGATGCGCAGACGGTAGCCAGTGCCGCTGAGGCCCGCAGGGATAATACATGGTATGGAGCCGGATGCGCTGGAGGTAACAATACCCACGCTTGTTGGCGCGGCAAAGCTGCCGGTAGCATCAGAAAGTTGGAGTGTAAATGTATTACCCGGCTGGAAATTAAAGTTGGTGGTATAGTTCACCAGAAAATTACTGCCGGCACATACCAGGGTGTCATTGTATGGCTGGTTTATGGCAACAAGAGTATCCGTTTTGAATTTGGCCGTAAATGCGTCATAAGTGCCGCCGCCATAAACGGTCTGCTGTGTGCCTGCTGTAGCAATGCCAGCAGTACTGGCTGTATATCCTGCTATCACAAGCTCATCGTTTGTGAGGTCGCAGGCAATACCATTTGCGTTGTCATAGAACAGGCCGCCGTAATAAGTACCCCATATGCGCTGGCCAAGAAGATTGAATTTGGCGACATACGCATCGTAATCACCGCCAATCGCAGGCTGGTAGCTACCGGTAGTAGCGATTCCCCCGGAACTGAAGGTAGCGCCCGCGATAGCAATATTGTTAAAAAGATCAAAACATACTCCCTGTCCGTAATCAACAGAGCTGCCGCCATAGTATGTGCTCCATGTTTCTGCACCAGTCGAAGTGAAATAGGCGACGAAGGCATCCTGCAGGCCGCCTCCATTTATGGGTTGCGCTGCTTTGGCTGTAGCTATTCCGGTAAGGCTGCTTGTGTTGCCTGTTATGGCAATAGCGCTGGTTGTGGGGTTGCAGGCAATGCTGTTACCTTGTTCCAGGCCTTCTCCGCCATAATAAGTAGCCCAGTTAAGTGCCCCAACGAGAGAGAATTGTGCGATGAACGCATCATTAGTACCATTTAATGCAGGTTGGAAAGCAGTTGCAGTAGCTATCCCGACAATGCTGCTGGTTTGCCCGGTAACTATCACGTTGTTGGCAACATCACACGCCAGGGCGAGGCCTTCTTCCTGTGCTGTGCCACCAAAATAAGTTGACCATGATATCGCGCCGCTTGGAGTGAACCTCGCCACAAAAGCATCCGTAGAACCGCTAATAGCTGTTTGGTATGCGCCCGCGGTAGATACCAGTGTTGCGCTGGCGGTCTGCCCGGTTATATAAACATCACCAGCTGCATCACAAGCCACACCATAAATGAAGTCGTCGGCTGTACCGCCATAAAAAGTGCACCATGTGCGTACGCCTGTTGCGCCTGCAAACTTTATCAGGAATCCGTCATTGCCACCATTGTTTGCTCCATGATAAGCTCCTCCTGTTGTTAATCCTGTTGCCGCAGAAGTAGTGAAACCAGCGAGATACACATTTGGGGTAGCAGCGTTGTCAACAGCTATACAGGTACCCTGGTCGTTCCCAGTGCCGCCAAAGTAGGTAGCGAACATACGAACACCCAAAGCACTGTACTTGATCATGAATGCATCATAATTTACACCTGCAGCGTGGTTTTGCTGAAAAGTGCCTGCAGTGCCAAGGCCGGTGCTTGCAGTGTAGCCGCCCACGTACGTAAGGCCGCCTGCAATAGTTTTTACCGAGGTAGCCACATCTTCATTGGCGCCGCCATAATAAGTGCTCCACAACAGGTAGGGGTCTATGGTAAGCGATCCGCGATAATCGCCTGTTTCAAAACTAACAATATTTCCGTTCAGCTTAAAAGAAGAAGCAACCTCCTTATGGGAGCCTGTTTCATAAGCATATGGTTTTTTCTCTTTCACAATGCCCATCGGCGTTTCGGCAGATATACTGCCATCTTCTGTTATGCTGAGTTTGGCAGCGCCTTCATACGACAACTTTATTTTGCTGGCATCACCTCCTTCACGCACCACAAAATCATACTCCACATTATTGTCTTTTACATACAGCACCCAGTCAATGTTGGGGTAAACATTTTTATAAATGACCTTGTTAAAAGAATGTGCTGTAAAGCCATTATCATTTGCCGACTGGTAGTAATTCTCATAATACTCTTGCTCGTCTGCTGAAATTACTTTGGCACCAGGATTGGCGCCAATCAGCGTCACGCCCATATTATAAGTAGTGAACTTCAGGGTAGCAGCTGTGTTGCCCTCTGTTTTTATGAACTGATAGTGCAGGCTACCATTACCCACATACAGGTTCATGCCTGGGGTGGAGAGCTTGTATTGCACATCATATCTCGGGTTGTTATTATCATCCTTTACCTGGCCTTTGTTCTCGATGAACGACAGTGGCTTAGACAGCCCCTGCCCGGCATTTATTTTGCTATCCTTCGCCATTAGCGACATTGATAGAAAACAACAAAAAAGGAGGGAACAGGATTTTGTACCACTTAAATACATATTCAGATATTTATTTGTTAATTATACAGACTGCAATGTAAGAATTATATCAGAAATCAGGAAGTTTTTTGCCATGTCATTATTAACCTGTCAAATCTCATTTCATCAGGGTTACGGTCATTTCCCGTTCTGCAGCACTTTTTGACGCGATACTTATCCACAAATAAGGCTTACGAAGCAGCTCCCTGGCTTTTTCCGGCCACTCTACAAAGCACCTTGCCCTGCCGCCCTCTGCCTCCAGCAGGCAGTCTTCCATGCCGGCATTTACTGCCTCTGCACTGTCCTTTAGCCGGTACCAGTCCAGGTGGTAGATCGTGCTGTCATTACTGCCTTCCCTGAAATGATATTCGTTTATCAGTGCAAAAGTAGGGCTGCTCACTGTATCCTCCACATGCAGATAGTCGCACAAGTGGTGAATAAACGTAGTTTTACCCGCGCCCAGGTCTCCGCTGAATGCGAAAATACGGTAGGCAGATAACGTCTCCCAGAACTGTATAGCGGCTTTGTCTATATCAGATAATGTATAAGATTTTTTAAACAATACCTCGTCCATTTGACTGCTAAGATACAAGCATTGATGTTTCGAAATATCTGCACGCATCACCTTCCGATAAATTTATTAACTTTATTATCCTAATAATTTACGATTCGCTTAACCTTACGGATACCTATACCTTTCATATACGCACAGAATGAAAAACCGTGTTGCTTTATTGTTTGTTTTTACGGCTCTGTTCAATTCTTATTTTTTGGCTGCACAGAGTCTTTGGCGCCTTACTGATCCTGAACGATTACCAAAAACTGCGCAAACTGTACATGCATCGCACTTTCTGGTTTATACAGCCGATGAAGCTACACTGGTGCAGCAGCTCAATACTCTTTCGGAAAAATATGAGGGAGCCCAGATAATAGAGCTCCCGTTGCCGGATGGCTCTTTCAGGCAATTCAAAATATGGAAAACTCCGATACTCCCCGGCAAACTTGCAGCTAAGTATCCTGAACTGATGACATTTACAGGGGAAGCTATTGACGACCCACGGGTTACTACCAAGCTGGACATTACCCTCTACGGCTTTCACGCCATGATATTTGACGGCAGCAATACTTCATTTGTTGACCCTTATAACAAACAACACGATGGCAGCTACATGGTCCATTATAAGAGGGAGGAGACCAAAGAACCGAAGGACAGGATGAAATGTGCCTTCACCCATGACTTTCGTACTAACGGCCGGGAAACAAACAGGGAACAAAAAAAGTCATCCAGAACTGCCAACGGTTACGAACTGCGCAGTTATCGCCTTGCCCTGGCATGTGATCATTTTTATGCACAGGCAGCTACGGGCCTCTCCGAACCAACAATTGCGGAGGTATTGAGTAAAATGATCACTTCGATGAACCGTATTAACGGCGTATATGAGCGCGAACTGTCTGTGACTATGGTGTTTGCGGATAATGAGGACACGTTGATCTGGGATGCAGACACCAGCGCTGTGAATGGCCCTGATCCCTACCGAAATATTGATGGTGATGCATCGCAGTGCCTTACGGTCAATCAGAGGGTGTGTGACACCCGTATAGGAGATACCAACTATGATATAGGCCATGTGTTTACGACTGGCGCAGGAGGCTTGTCGCAGGTGGGCGTCACATGCGGTACGGGTTACAAAGCGCAAAGCGTCACCGGCCAGCCCGATCCCGTGGGCGATGGTTTTGACATAGATTATGTGGCGCATGAAATGGGGCACGAATATGGCGCCGATCATCCTTTCAACAGTTCTGACGGCAATTGCGGCGGTGATAATCTAAATCCTCCTACAGCTTACGAACCGGGCAGCGGATCTACTATTATGGCCTATGCCGGAATCTGTAGCCCCGATGACCTGCAGCCCCACAGCGATGCCTACTTTCACTCCATTAGCCTGGAGCAGATACAGAACTATATCACTACACTTGGCGATGGCTGTGCAGTAAAGACCGCCACTGGGAACAAACTGGTGGCAACGCCATCCTTCACGGCATCTTATACCATTCCCTATCTCACTCCTTTTGAAATTATTGGCCCGGCAGCTACAGACTCGGTCATGGATACTTCTGTTACCTACTGCTGGGAACAGTGGAACCTGGGCGACGTAGGCGAGTCTTTGGTAAACACGCACCAATATGGCCCCATTTTCCGTTCCTACACACCTGTAAAATCTGCTACCCGCATATTCCCGAGAAACGGCCTGGTGCTCTCCGGCGTTTTAAGCGATGCAGGTATAGAAGACGCAGAAGGAGAGAAGGCCCCTGACGTAGCCCGCTTCCTCACTTTTCACGTTACCCTGCGCGACATATATCAGGGCAATGGCTGCTTCCTCATTCCGGACGACACCGTTCATCTTGATGCGATCAATACCGGAGAGGGGTTTAAAGTCACCAGCCAGAATACTTCCGGCCTTTACTACATTGGCAGCAGCCCCGAAACAATAACCTGGAATGTTGTGGGCACTAATACTTCGCCGATTAACACTTCCGCTGTTGACATTTATATGTCTGCCGATGGCGGGAATACATGGCAGTACCATATAGGCACGTTCCCAAACACCGGCTCTGCTGTTATCACACTTCCCAACCCTGATACAGACCTCCATGCGGCACGTATAAAAGTGAAAGGGCACGGCAATGTATTTTTTAATGTAAACAGCGCTGATTTTACCGTCACCCACAGCCTTACTTCTGATACCGATATTGTTATCTATCCCGTACCCACCCATACTGTACTCCGTATGTTTGGCGGCAATAAGGGGACACTGCAAGGAGCTATCTACAACACCTTGGGCCAGCAGGTATGGAAAGGCCAGATAGACGGCGAAACAGATATCCCCGTAGCTCTATGGGCGCGCGGGATCTATTTCGTAAAAACTATTGATATAAAGAACCGGCATACGGTCAAGAAAATTGTGGTGGAGTAACTACACCAAAAATACGCGGAGACGTTGCATAGCAACGTCTCCGCAAAATAAATCAACAATCCCCGTTAATTACTCTATCACTATCTTCCCGCTCATACTGTTAGTCGCGGTCGCAGCATTCAGCAAATAAATACCTGCCGGCATATTCAGCGAAGCGTCTATTGGCTGGTTGGTAGCGCCGGTGAACTCTTTCAGTTTTGCTCCGGTTATACTGGTAATTGTAACGGTCACCTGCTCATTTTTAGAAGAGGATACTGTTACCGTGAAATTATCCTTTGCAGGGTTAGGCATCACCACCAGTTTATCCGCGCTTGCAGATGTGTTGCTTACTCCGGTAGTTACCTCAGAAACCGTAAAGCTAAAGTAGGTGTTCGCTGTACCGCAGGAATTAGTAACTGAATAAACAATTGAATCGGTGCCGGGAGCCACTCCATATACCAGGCCTGCACCAGTTACTGTGGAAACCGAAGTATTGGTTGTACTCCATACGCCGCTGCCTGTAGCGCTGACATTAGATAGCGTTGTAGAGCCGCCCGCATTAATATTGTTGCTGCCTGTTATGCTGCCTGCATTTGGAGTACCATCGATTGTGATAAGTGATGTAGCAGTTAAGGTACATCCATAAGCAATGGTTACTGTATAGTAAATGGTGTCAACACCCACCGACAGGCCTGTTACATTACCGAATGAGTCCACAGATGCATAACCATAGGACGCAGACCAGGCACCACCAGGTATCGACTCGGTAAACAGTGTTGCGGACCCCATGCAAATGGCGGTACTACCGGATATTGCGCCAGGACTAGCAGTGCTGACAGACACATAGATAGTTATCACATCGGATGTTGCGCCGTTAGAAACCATGACTTTGAAAGAATCGTTACCGGTATAACCTGCGGTAGCTGTGTAATATAGACCGTTTGTGGTCGTCAGACTGTCTGTACCTTTGGAATGAGCTGTATAAGGGAACCCTGACAATGCGCCATTTGCAGGTGCGGTGAGCACAGTAAATGTTTCAACCTCGCCAAGTATGTTGTTTGTTATGGCCATTTGGGTGTCTATAGAAAAAGCGGCTCCGCTACAAGCATTAATAGATTGCCCTGCCCCATAAGCAAACGAAGGTGTGCTGGAGAGCTGGATCAGTTTCCGTACACGGTTATTATTATAATCTGCTACAACTACACGTTGTGAACCATCAATAAACAGACCATGAGGCTCATCCATCCAGGAGTTAAGTGAGTTCAAGTTATCCAAAAAAGCATCAATGCCAAAGTTGCCGCCAACGTAATTAATAGAATCGGTAGTAATATCTATTTTCCTGCAGGAGCAACTTTCTTCGCAGCAGTAAAGATTCCCGGCTGCGTCAAGGCACATCCCTGTTATGCTTCCCAACCAGGCATTAATAGCAAGAACGCCTGTTACATCGCTAGACGTCATGCTGCCGGCAAACGTGGTGATGACACCTGTTGTACCGTTGATCTTTCTAATGACCATAGCATTGGTGCTCACATATGACGTAACACCGCCGGAATAGCCTTCGCCCTGATCCGCAATATAAACATCGCCTGCCGCATTAACACAAACAAACAGCGGCACTCCAAGTGTTGCAGATAAGCATGAGCCGCCATCACCGGTATAGCCGGAAACTCCGGTACCGGCAATCGTATTGATAATGCCTGTTGCTGCAGCTACCACTCTTACACGGTTATTGACACCGTCGGCTATGTACAGATTGCCTGCCGCATCGAGACATAGCCCCAACTGGCCCTGGATCATCGCCGCCGTCGCAGGGCCGCCGTCGCCTGAATAGCCAGCAATTCCTGTTCCCGCGACTGTAGTAATTACACCACTGGACAGATTCATTTTTTTAATAGCACCCGTGGTAGAAAAATACAAATTGGACGTTGTAGCGTCCATGCACATATAGTATGGCGTTATGGTACTCTCCACCGTAGTAATTACGCCGGTGGTCGCTGCTATTTTTCTTATACTATTATTGCCATTATCAGCAACATATACGTTGCCAGCAGCATCCGGGCACACATCAGTAGGGCCGTTTAGCGCAGCATATAGGCCTGTACTGCCATCGCCGGTATAGCCGGGGGCTCCATTACCTGCTATAGTTACAGTTATTCTTTGCGCGTGTGCACTGCCACAGGCAACTACAGACAATGCAAGACTGAATATAAGCGTAGAAAATTTTCTCATAAAAGAAAGAATTAGTGTGTTTATAAAGAGGGGTACGATATATAGACACTAAAAATAATCATTTCGTTGGTATTTTCTAAAAATTAATATTCACCGAATTTCCGTATTAATCAGATATTAATGATTTCTGGAGAATTATTACTTTGGCTTTGCTGTAGGATGCACTATAGCTTTTACCGCCCCCTCTACATCGGGGTGTTCAAATACAAAACCGGCCGCAACAATCTTATCAGCGCTTACTGTACAGCTTTTCAGCACCTCCGTGCTCATCTCGCCCAGCAATATTTTTAGTAATGCAGAAGGCACGTGTACCGGTATTCTAACACCATGCTTCATAGAGGTAATAGTCTGTATCAGTTGCCTGTGAGATACGTGGCCGGGAGCTACTGCGTTATATATTCCGGCGATCTCGGTATGTTCTATTGCAAACAATATAAGCCGGGCAAGGTCATGCACTTCTATCCAGCTCACCACCTGCCCTCCGGAACCGAGAATAGGCGAAATACCATACACCATTGGGCCCGCAAGCTGTGGAAAAGCCCCGCTGCCCTTACCCAGCACAATGCCAAACCTCAATACTACCCTTCTTATATCGCTATTTAGCTTTTCAGATGCAGCTTCCCACAACCGGCAGGTCTCGCCCAGGAAATCAGTTGCCGCAGGTGCATCTTCAGTAAATGAGTCCGAATAATGGTTATCTGCACCATAAAACCCTGTTGCTGAAGCAGTTATCAGCGCTTTGCAATTTGGTGCATATGCGTTCATGTGAGCGACGAGAAAACTCGTGCCTTTCACCCGGCTATCTCTTATTTCTCTCTTCCTTTTTTCGGTCCATCTCCTGTCCGCAATACCCTCGCCGGCAAGATTTACCATTATATCCACGCTTTTCACAGCCGCCAGATCACATGCCCCGTTTCCCGGGTTCCAGTGTGCATAGGAAATATGTTGCTTTTTCCGTCTTTTTGCGACGCCCGTAGTAAACACAACGACTTCATATCCCTTTCTTATCAGCAAGGCAGTGAGATGCCGCCCGATAAACCCTGTTCCGCCTGTTATTCCTACTTTTTTCATAGAGTGAGTTCGTAGATTGTAAATATATAAACAAAAATCTAATTCATATCTACTATTTTCAGCACATTAACATTATTTTTTATTTCCTATACAATAATCGGTCCGCTGCTGCGTTTTTTTGAAAACAACTTTTATCAATGAACAAAACTTTACATAGAAAACTTACTGGAAAACACCTTTACGATCATACGCCCGCGATGGCGCATACCGGTGATGATGGGCAATATGGATTTGCCCACGAAATGGATATTCTGTACGCCGCGGCCAAAGACCTGCTGCAGCCTCGCCCCCAGGCCATTGCCAATATCCTGAAGTTGGCAAAAAGTATCTGAGGATAAACGGTTTTGTTGCAGGGGGCAGGTTGTCCCCTGCATTGTTATTATCAATACCGGAAGTAAATCTCCGTAGCGCCAAAACCGTACTTACCGCTCCATTCATTCTTAAACCTGGCTATTTCTTTCGTCTTTTTCAGAATAGCGTGTACCTCCTCGCGTAACTTCCCTTTGCCGAGGCCGTGTATTACTACCATGCGCTCTTGTCTGTGTACTATAGCAAGCTGCAGGTATCGTTGCAATGTATCCAGTTGTATTTTTATGCAATCGGCATTCGTAAGGCCTTTTTTATCATCTACCAGCGCCTCTATGTGCAAGTCTATTTCATAACGTGCAGCTTCAATGGTCCTGGTAGTCACAGGCACAAACTTTGGTTTCACCACCGGCTCGTAGGTTTCCTTTGGTTCCTGCTTTTTCTTTGGCGAGAAATCCTCTATTAATGTATAACTGAATGTCGGCTCACTGCTATGCATCATGTGCGTAATATGCTCAAACAGTTTCACAGGACGGATACGTAGTATCCCTTCAGCTACTTCCATCTTATCATTTACGGTATCCATCAACTGCCAGTGAAACCTAGGCTGGTCATTCATATCCATGTAGGCGATACTGTGCAGATACACATTCCCAAATCCGTGCAATGTACCCTCATGCTTAAATTCGCTCTTAGTGGAAAAGCGGACATCATACACAAACTTCACCGGTTGCGGCAATTCATTCAGCAGATAAACCTTCAGCAAATCCACCTTTTCTTCCATATCCTCCGTTTTATAAACCGGCATAAAAGAAAGATAAACGCCCTTTGCCAGCCGCTGCTTCCGCTCCGTGATCCGCTCTACAGGCAATTGCTCCGGCAGCGACTTTTTCTTTTTTCGCTGTCTTGTCCGTAAACCACTTTAGATAAGGGTGGTCTATATCCTCCAGGTGTACCGGGAACATAGTACCACCCACTTCCACCTCTACCATTTTGGTATTGATGAAAGCGGTCACATGGCCCTCTTCGCCCGTGCGGTTAAGCACTATTCTATCCCCTATCGAAAATTTCATACCCCTCTCACCCCTGTCCCCTAATGGAATATTACCCAATTCCATAAGGTCTTTTACTTCCGGCTCGTCTTTATGTAACTCGATAAGGTTATCTTCTAATATAAACATATTCTTTCTCCGAAGCAGAAACTCAGCCATTTCACTATACTCCTTAAATGAGTCGGGAAAAATGAGACTTTCATATATAGAAAGGTCTCTTAGATTGATGCTGTAATTGTTCTCTTCCATATCCCAAAATTATGACTTGTTTTTCGCTTTTTTCGGTCGGTGTATCTGCATCGGCAAATTAAATAAAAAGCAGTATTCACGCTGCTTTGACGGCTATCTGACGGCTCATTGACGGCTGTGACGTCTTTTTTTTTCTTTTTTAAAAGGCGGTGAACTTTTTGCTCACCGCCTTTCTTTGTTCTACTCATATACATTTTTACGCTGCTTCAGGATGCCGTTTTTAGCATGGGCAATCCGTTAATTGCCGCCTTTTTTCTGCTGTCCCTCACATGGGCGTATATCTGTGTGGCACTAATACTCTTGTGTCCAAGCAGTTTTGATACCGTCCATAGGTCTGCATCCGGGCTGTTTTCCAGTACGTTAGTTGCAAAGGTATGACGGGCACTGTGGAAGTGGATGCGTTTGGGGTCAATGCCTGCCGCCTTTGCCCATTTTTTCAGTGCCTCATTTACCTTAGCATTCATAATGTTTTTCTTAGGCTCGGATTCTTTTATGAGCGGGAATACATAAGGGCTGTTTTCTTCATTTTCTATCCTTTCGTTTTTCCGCTCCTTGAGTATGGCTATAGCCTGACCGGATATGGGTAAATATTCGATGTCATCTGTTTTTTCCTGCCTGAAATGCAGGAACCATTCCTCATTGCCGTCAATTGTTTTTGTAATTATCTCCGACCAGCGCAAAGGATTTACATCACACCATCTCAGCCCTGTAAAGCATGAAAAAAGAAAAGCCTGCTTATACTGTGGCTTTATCTTGCATGGGGTATTCGACAGTAGTTGTAATTCATCTAACGTAAAAGAGTTCCTGAAAACAGGTGTCCTTTTAATACGCTCATGGCGGGGAATTTTACGAATAGGGTTTTGTGCGATTATATCTTGCCTAACGGCCTCCTCAAAGGCAGCAGAAAGTTTTTTAATGTAATCGGCAGCCGTATTCTCTCCAGTTTTTGTAAGCAGGTATCTCATGAACTGCTTGATTAGTTCCGGCGTTACTGCGCTAAATGTTATAGGCTTTTCATCTGCAAAACTCCTTAAATGCTTTAGCGTAGCCGTATTGCATTTATTGAAATTTTTGCCCGATACATAACTATCAAACCATTGAACAAAATCGGCTTTGCGCTTTACCTTATCTACAAGGCCGTTGCCTTGAACAATTAACTCATTCTCCCGTTTTGCTCTTATTTCCTGAGCCAGCCGCCTTTTTTCTTTGTCCTGCTCCGAAGGGCGGTTTTTGTTGATATGAATTTCAAGAAATTCATACCAGCGTTTTTTGTTGTGATAAATGTCGAGGTAAAATGATACCTGACCCGTTCCCAGCTTTTTCTCTCTTAAATGCACTCCCATTGTTTTGTTTTTTAAAGGTTTGATAATACCTTTAACCGTGTAAAATTACAGCGGCATAAAGGCTTTCGTTTGGTTCCTGAACGTTCATGAACCTTCTCGAAAAAACCGGGTAACAAGGGAGTAACAAAAACAACAGAAAAGGACATAAGCAGGTATAACTGCACCTAACTTAATGCTTGTCTAAATGATTGATTACCAATATGTTTTTGGGATTGCTTATTTTGGGTTAGATTTCATAGTTCCCTAAAGGGGGACAATCTATTTAGCTTCGTTAAAAAAACATTTGGCATCATAAATCAATCTGGCAAAAAAAGGATTAATAATTAAGGGGAAGCCCCTTTAGGGGTTTGGAGTTAACCATTCCACCATCTTCATCACCGCCTTTCCCCTATGGCTTATCTGGTTTTTCACACTCAGTGGCAACTCAGCAAATGTTTGCTCATAGCCATCAGGTATAAATATCGGGTCATAACCAAAGCCTCCCTCCCCTCTTTTCTCTTCTGTTATTTTCCCTTCGCAAATACCTTCAAAATAATACACCTCCCCATCCCACACCAGGCAGATCACCGCCTTGTAAAAAGCCCTGCGATCTTGCTCACCTTTCAGACCTGCCAGCACCTTCCGCAAATTCTTTTCGTCATCCCGCTCGCCCGAATAATGCGCACTATCCACACCCGGCTCACCATTCAGCGCATACACACAGATACCACTGTCATCCGCAAACACATTCTTACCAGAAAACTGGTAAATGGCCGATGCCTTGGCCAATGCATTCTCCTCAAATGTATGATACGGCTCAGGTATATCGGCCGAAAAACCAATATCTTTCAGCGACAACAACTCAATACCCTCCACCAACTGGCTTATCTCATTGATCTTATGGGTATTGTTCGAGGCGATAACTAATTGTGGCATGGTGCAAATTTACGCCCAAGTCAGTTATTATTTAAAAAGAGTGCTTAATTTACATACATGGAAATAGCACACAGAATATTATTGCTGCCGCTGATTGCCTTATCCATTTTGATCCCAGGCAGATCAAAAGCACAAACCCAGCCTCATAAATTTAGTTTGCCGCCGGAAATAACCTGCATTGATGCGGAGCTTCCTATTACTTTTTCCTGGATCGACTTCAGACAGGCTCATAAGAAAGTACCCAAAGTTGTTGCTAAAAAAATGCAGGACATAATCGTCGATTTTTATGTTGAAACTCGTAACGATAGCACAGAAGAATTTACCAAATCAAAGGATGGCTATTTTAACACATTACGTGTACCATATGACGACCTGCAGCTTTTTATTGTGATATTGCGGGCGCCTATGTCATATGCCCGCTGCAAATTATTCCTTTATGATAAAGCATCTAATACTGTATCAGAAGGGGTCTTTGATTATAACATATGGGCGATGTACGGAATTGATGCCAATGGCAACATGAAACGGTCTAACCTTTATAAGCAAGCACACTTAAACAAAGATGACATAGCAGTAAAGAAGGCGTCCAACCTTTTCCTGAGAAGGATAAAGCACAACGGAACTTCGAGTGAACTGGAAGAAATTACGCTAGCTTCAAAAGGGATGTCTTTGGAAACTATTTCCTTCAAATCAAAATCCTTGTTTGAATAACTAAAAGGGCAAGCCATATGGCTTGCCCTATGTGTAGATGATTATCCCTTTCTTAGCTCCAAACCCTGCTTGCAAAACGGTCGCTCACTACAAGCTCTTTGCTGCCGGGAGTGTATTTGTAAAAACCTTCACCAGACTTCACGCCAAGGTAACCTGCCTGCACCATATTGGCAAGCAATGTAGCCGGTGCATACTTCTGGTTGCCAAAGCCCATATGCAATACGTGCATGATGGAGTAGCAGGTATCAAGGCCTATAAAGTCAGCGAGCTGCAACGGCCCCATCGGGTGCGCCATACCCAGCTTCATTATTGTATCTATCTCATTGATACCGGCAACGCCTTCCTGCAATGCAAGTACGGCTTCGTTGATCAATGGCATTAATATACGGTTAGAGATAAAGCCTGGATAGTCATTAACCACGCAAGGCACTTTACCTAACTGCACAGTAAGATCAATAATAGTCTGTGTTACTTCCCGGTCTGTAGCATAGCCATTGATGATCTCCACCAACTTCATTACCGGTACCGGGTTCATAAAGTGCATACCGATCACCTTGCCTGGCCTGTTAGTCACAGAAGCAATGCGCGTGAGCGATATAGAAGAGGTATTGGAAGCCAGTATGCAGCCTGCAGGACAGTGCTGGTCCAGTTGTTTGAAGATGTTGAGTTTCAGCTCTATATTTTCAGTAGCTGCTTCTACTACCAGGTCGGCATCGGCTACGGCCGCAGCCATGTCAGTAAAAGTTTTTATGCGGCCCAGCGATTGTTGTTTCGCGTCTTCGGTAAGTGTACCCTTGGTCACCTGCCTGTCCATATTCTTGCCGATAACAGAAATAGCCTTGTCCAGCGCATCCTGCTTAATATCCATCATGTGTACATTAAATCCGCATTGCGCGAACACATGGCTGATACCATTTCCCATTGTACCAGAGCCGATAACAGTAACCGTGTTTAATTTTGATGACATAATCCGTGTGTTTGTAATTTTTTGATCTGCTAAAATAAGCGTATCCGTGCTCATAACTTTATTATGGATTTTTTGAGGGCGCAAAGTAAGCATTGGGCAAACAATTATCAAAAAAAGAAAAAACACCTGCAAAAAATTTGCAGGTGCTCATTTCAATCTGACTTTATGTTGCAATTTTCGCTACACAAATTTGGATTTTGGAATTTAATTTTTGGAATTTTAATAGACGTGCTGCCCACCATTAATGCTCATGTTGGCTCCGGTAATAAAATTAGCGTGCTCTGATGCCAGGAACGATACCAGGTATGCCACTTCTTCCGTGCCCCCAAGCCTGCCCAACGGTATCTGCGCTATGATCTGGTTGCGTATCTCCTCTTTCACCGCCATTACCATATCCGTGCCTATGTAGCCGGGAGAAATAGTATTTACAGTAACGCCTTTGTTAGCTACTTCCATAGCCAGCGTCTTGGTGAATCCATGCATACCCGCCTTCGCGGCGGAATAGTTAGCCTGCCCAAACTGCCCGCGCTGCCCATTAACAGAAGATATATTAATTATACGGCCAAAACCTTTTTCTATCATATGGTTGATCACATGGCGGGAGCAGTTGAATACACTGTCGAGATTGGTAGAAATTACCGCACGCCAGTTTTCAAAACTCATCTTACGGAAACCACCATCTCGGGTTATCCCTGCATTGTTTACCAAAACATCAACGTGGCCTATCTCAGCAGCTATTTTTTCAACCATTTTACCCACCGAGTCAAAATCAGCCACATCGGCATAATATATATTGATATCGTAACCCTCATTATGCAGCTTTTCTTTCCATTTGACGGCTTTGTCCTCGCTGTGGTAGTTGGCCACTACAATATATCCATCATCGTATAATTTTTTACACATTGCAGTGCCAAGGCCGCCCGTAGCGCCGGTTACTAATACTATTCTCTTTTCTGTTGTGCTCATAAATAATGGTTTAGCCAATGAAAGATAGTCCAAAGGGTTTTAAAAAGAAACTATTCCCAGAAATATCATTTTAAAAATATATCGGGAGCGCGACGTTTTGCGCTACGCCGATCTTCAGCGCTGACCGCATAGCGTTTTATCCACTTGGTTATGCACAGTTGGCCGTTTTCCATCATAATTAACAACTTAAATTGTAAATAGGTATTACCTTCGCCGCAAAAAATATAGCCAAATGAATTTTAATACAGCAGATATTGCCCAGGAAATGGTAACTACCTCTGAAAAGATACAGAGGGGATACGAAGTATTAAACGAAATAGGTGATGTAGAGGTAGGCATGACGCCAAAAGAACTGGTATGGTCTTGCGATAAAATAAAAATGTATCACTACACACGTGATACTAAAGCAAAATGCGCAACGCCTGTACTGGTGTCATTCGCAATGCTCAACAGGCACGATGTGCTTGACCTGCAGCCAGACCGCAGCCTGATGAAGAAATTGATCGAAGAAGGCCTGGACGTCTATATTATGGACTGGGGCTACCACGATCGTTCTGATCGCTACCTCACCATGGAAGACTATATTGATGTCTATATGAATGGGGCTGTTGACTTCCTGCGCAAAAAACATAAGACACAGAAGATACACAAGATGGGCATCTGCCAGGGCGGCACTTTCTCCATGATCTATGCCTCTTTATACCCCGAGAAACTGAAATCGCTGACTACTTATGTAGCTCCTTACGACTTCTCTACCACCAAGTGCATGCTCTACAAATGGACCAAGTACATTGATGTAGATGCGATGGTGGACACAATGGGCACCATACCCGGCGAAATGATAGACAGCGCATTCGGCATGCTGAAACCAAGCATGAACGTTAGCAAGTATTTTGGCCTCGTTGATTCGCTTGATGACAAACCGAAAATGGAGAACTTCCTCCGCATGGAAAAATGGAAGAGCGACCTGCCTGCTATCCCCGGAGAAATGTACCGCAAGTATATCAAGGACCTGTTCCGCGACAACAAGCTGATACATGGCGAATTCGAACTTGGCGGCCGAAAAGTTGACCTTAAGAAAATGACTGTTCCGTTCCTCAATGTGTATGCTACCGAAGACAACATTATACCCAACGAGAGCACCAAGAACATCATGGAACTTATTGGTTCTACTGACAAGAAAGTTTACGCTTTCCCAGGTGGCCACATCGGTGTGTTCGTAGGCGGCAAGTCGCAGAAAGAGCTTGCTCCTGCCGTTGCTGAGTGGGTGATAGATAGGTGCTAACCGCCAGCCCCTGAAGGGTAGTACTGGTGAATAAATTTTCAACAACAGAATAAAGGTGTGCGGTTCAGTCGCACACCTTTTGTCTTTTACATCCGTGCTCAATGGTTCTCTTCGGCAGTAGTTGTATAAGAGTTTATCTTCCGGATGATCTCATCCAGCTTATTCGCAGCAATTTGCAGGTTTTCCAATATTTCTATATTGTCAACGTGCCCCGGATTGTCAATATTGAATAGCTGGGCTATGCCCAGAATGCTGGCAACAGGGCCCCTTACTTCATGCGATTGAATCCATGCAATTTTCCTTAGTTGATCGTTTTGTTTTTTTATCATCTTCAGGTACTTGTACTGCCTGGTTATGTCCCTGGAAAAACAGCTCACACCGATAATATTTTTATCCTTATCGTGAATCAGGTTAAAACGTACTTCTTCATATGTTTTGCTGCCGTTATGCTCTTCGGTCCAGACCATTTTATATACCTCGCCACTCAATGCCCGGTCATAAAAACCAGCCCATGTTTTAAGCAGGCCTTTATCAAAGTCATCGTATTGTACATCACATTTTCTTTTGCCGCAGATCCTGTAAATGCGCCGCCAGAATGCTTTGTTTGCCGAAATAATGCTATGTTGTTTGTCAACTGACCAGATTATGTCTGTTGTGTTATTAACTATCGCACGTAAATTCTGTTTTTCTATAAATATCCTGTCCAGAATTCTGTTTCGTTCAATGGCATAATGTATCGCCTTTTCCAGCATTTTTTGGTTAAACTCGCCCTTCACCAAATAGTCCTGTGCACCGTGTTTTATCGTATTGATAGCTATGGCTACTTCCGATGTTCCGGTAAGTACGATTATCGGGGTATCGGGGAATTTTTTTACCACCTGCTCAAAGGTTTCGGGATAAGACGAATCCGGCAGGGTGAGATCCGTTAATACAACCTCAATTCCAGAAATATCTACATCTGCCAGGTCTCGCAGATAGACGCATCTCACAATTCGTGCCCGGGGATAACCAATGTCTTCAAGCAGCATTGCAATTGACTGAAATGCAAAGTCATCATCTTCAATAAACAGTAATTTCTTCATAATTATTTTCGATCACATAGCCTTTTCACGGATACTATCTGAAATTTTAATCAAAATTACTATTCAACATTTCAATGAAATTGTACAATTGTTTATTTAAATGGTAGTTTTCGTGAGTATTGACGCAATACCCTATTCTTGGCCAAATCTGCATAAACCGTGTTTAAGATTTATTCCAGCTTGGGAACGTTGACAAAATAAATCATACTAGTTGGCGAAGGTATTTTTCTATTATGCAAGGCGCAAAAATATGCGAATAGTGCGCTATTTTAAGACTTTTGCAACGAAGCAAAAATGGAAAAGAATAAGGCAATTTGTGTAATTTATTTCGTCATCGTTCCTTACATTGCTTTTTCTAAAAAACTATACACATTAAGTGCCCGGAACTCCTCCGGAGTAAAAGAAGTGTATTTCTTAAAAAACTTGGTAAAGTAGGAATTGTCAGAAAAATTAAGCTGGTAGGCAATTTCAGATATGCTCATATCGGCATTCACCAGCAATCTTTTGGCTTCAAGAATTATTCTGTTCCTGATGATTTCTCCTGCCGAAGTACCTGCTTGTTCATTACATATGGCATTGAGCTTGTAGGGTGTTATGTAGAGCATTGCCGCATACTCTTTGGGTAATTTCTTTTTCTTGTAATTTTGATTTAGCAGCACTCTGAATTGGTGCAGAATTTTTTGGTTCAGTGTGGACATCTGCAATCTGACCCGTATGTTTTCATGGCGGCTGACACCGATGAACAAAGACATTAGATGAAAACAAACCTGGTCCTGGCTAAACGAATCTTTTTTCGCGGCTTCATTTATTATTTGTTTGAAAAAGTAAGTTGCCTCTGATAAAGCATCCCCTTTCAAATCCATAACACTTTCTTCCGGGATGCCCCGCAGGAATGGGAATTGGCCTAGATAATCGGGGTTTGCAATAAATGAATGGAATAAGTTTTCTGAAAAGTTAAGCCCATATCCTTCGTCCTCATCGGTAATATTCCACCAATGAACCTGGCCCGGTATCATAAAATAGATGCGGCCCGGCACAAGATCAAATTGCTCAAAATCAACGCTTACCGTGCCACTGCCACGAATGAATAAAAATATATGGTAGTAAGCATGCCGGTGGGGGGACTATTAGTTTATCACGGATCTTGTAGTAATCCTGGCGTGAGCCTGCGCTAATATCATGATGCAACCTGTTGTGGTTGATCATGCATAAATCATAAACCGGTATAGTACCTTTTGCTTTTTTCAAGTATATATATCAAGTCATGTCAAGTCAAATCAAATATACGAAGATATTTTAACCCATGAAAAGAATAGGTTATTTTCGCCGACCATGTCAATAAGTATCAGTTACCCTTACAAAACACATTTCATCGAGCTTCCCGGCAACTGCAAGGTTGCCTACATAGATGAAGGCTCCGGCGAGCGAACGCTTCTGTTCATTCATGGCCTCGCCAACTACATCCCGGTGTGGAAAAAGAACATCGACGAGCTTAAGAAATACTATCGTTGCATCGCCATAGACCTACCAGGGAATGGCCTTTCTGACCAGCACGTGCATCCATTCGGGATGAAGTTTTTTGCCGAATGCATCTTCAACTTTATTAATGCGCTAAAGCTGAAAGACCTGCATATAGTGGGCCACTCGATGGGCGGGCAGATCGCCATGACCACAGTGCTCAATCATCCGGGTTGTGCCGAGTCACTCGTGCTTTGTGCGCCTGCCGGTTTCGAACAGTTTTCCGTAATGGAGAAAACGATGTACTACAGTTCGATACACCTTCTTGATTTTATCTCAACCGACGAGCACAGCCTGCGTACGGCAATACAAAATAGTTTTTACCGTAACCACGCACAGGGCGAAGGCATAGTAAAAGAACTTGTGAGCATCATGAAAACGTACAAGCTAAACTACTATCGCAAAATGGTGGAAGCCTGCATAAAAGGAATGATGGAAGAACCGGTATATAGCAACCTGAACAAGATCCAATTACCCGCACTCGTCATTTTTGGCAGAAACGATGCACTTATACCAAACAAGCTCATACACCACACTACCACCGAAAAAATTGCGAAGGACGCAGTAAAGAAAATGCCAAACGCCCACCTGGAAATGATACCCGACTGCGGCCATTTTGTACAGTGGGAAAAAGCTAATGAGGTGAACAGGAATATTATT
Organism: uncultured Bacteroidota bacterium; assembly: GCA_903887415.1. Classification (GTDB taxonomy): domain Bacteria; phylum Bacteroidota; class Bacteroidia; order Chitinophagales; family Chitinophagaceae; genus Nemorincola. Next base: position 45,899 of record CAISPO010000042.1, read on the forward strand.
CTTTTTCTTGAAAACGAGCATCAGTAACAATTTTTAAAACACCACCACACGTAGAGACGCAACGTATTGCGCCTTTACTTTACCCACTGCCATCACATCTCACTGCTACAATAAAATTACTGTTACGCCCAATAAAAAAAGGAACGCGATCTGCGTTCCTTTTTTATCAACCATTGTTATTAGTTATTATTTTCTTCCACGCTTAGCAGGAGCAACAGCTTTCTTTACTGCTTTCTTAGCTGGAGATGGAGCTTTATATTCTTCCTCTTCTTCCTCTTCGCTCTCGTCTTCTGCTACTACATCTTCTACGCTCTCAGCGGCAGCCATTTTAGCAGCCATTTCACGTACTTTCTTTTTCAGGTCATAGATGGTTTTGTAAACTTCGTCCATCTGGCTGCGTGTAGCCACCGGGATGTCCTTCATCATGCCTTCTACCTGCAGTTCGATGTCCTTGCGGAGCTTGTTCTGCATGCTGCTCACTTCGCCCATCAGTTTGCTGTATTCTGTGCTTTCAAACAAAGAAACATAAACCTTGTCGCTGATGTTCATCCACTCCTGGTAAAGGGCAAGCATGCTCTTTACTTCTACGCCATCCTGTATTTTCTTGGCAGTGCTTTCAGCAAGCTTGTCCATAACCTTTGTACCCTGGCTATAGATCATGTACTGCAGTTCTGCATTCTTGATATTGTATTCAGCTATGCGCTTAGCGATATCGCTCCACTCCTTAATAGTTTTGCTCTGCGCATTTTCAGGCATCAGCTTAGTGAAAGGAGAAGCCGCTTCGCTCATCATGTTGGTGAAGTCGTTGTACGCCTTGTTCACCTGGCCAAACATATCTGTGCTGTTGCCCATCATGCCGCGCAGCTGATCGAAGCTCGTTTTGCCAAACTGGTTCATTTGTGCTGTACCGTTCTTCATCATCTCTGCCATTTTGGTCATGTAGTCACGGCCCTCCTGTGGCATAAAGCTGAAGAACTTATCGGTGAACTCCTTGTATGTTTCCGGGTTCATCCATTTCTTGTACTCGTCCATGTTGAACGTCTTCTCCTGCATGGATTTGAACATTGGCGCCCACAGCTCAGCAAACTTGGTAAAGCTCTCGCCAGACTTCATCATGTTGTTATAAGCATCATGAGCAGTTGGGCTCTGGAACATTTTGGTCCAGTCAGCCATGCTGCTCTGCAGTGTATTGTTGAACTGGCCGAACATAGAAGTCATCTGCTCCTGTGCCTTCTTCATGTTATCAGCGTTGAACGGATTCATCTGCTGTGCCTGGTTCATCCAGTTATTTGCCTGCATCTGGTTCATCCATGCAGTCATCGGGTTAGAAGTATTGTTGTTCATCCACGCAGTCATTGGATTAGACTCCGTATTGAAGCTCTTCTGCCACTGGCTGAAAGGATTAGCAGTTGTGCCATTGCCCAGGTTCTTTGCAGCTTCCTGGCTCTTGTCCCACATTTGCTTGGCAAGGTCGGCCTGTACTTTCATCCAGTTTTCGAAAAATTCGCTGGCTTTTTCAGTCGCCTCCTTTGCAGTTTCGGTAGCTTTTTCAGCAGCTTTAGGAGCTTCGCTTGTTACTTTGGTAAACAAGTTCTTCTGTGTTTCCAGCCAGTTCTTGTACCAGTCGCTTCCTTTCTCAATTGTTTCATTGAGCGTAGCGTTGCCATTCGCGAGTTTCTTAGTGTTCTCCACTACAGAATCGATCACTTTTTTTTGTGTGTCAACGATGTTGTCCACCAAATTTTCTGCTTTGAAAGCCATGTTAATTGTTATTATGTTTGAAAAATATGTGCTTGTTTGTTTGCAGAAAAGGAATTTTCACTATCTTGGTTCTTCAATTCTGCTTTAGTCTCCTGTAGTGCCTTTCTATCCCTTTTTCGCGCTGCAAAGGTAGATAGTCTAAAGTTAAGTAAATGTAAAATTCCATATTTATCGGCTCCCTAACAATTATTTAACGGGGCCTATTGCTATGACCTATGGATGGCTGTATGTATCACGTTTTTTTCGAAAATCCCAGTTGCATAACTCATTCTACTTCACCCTCGCCTTCAGGGAAGGGATGGGGAGAGGTTTTTTCCTTACTTTCGCCCACAAAAACACACAAAAACTATGTTACAGATCGGAGATGAATTCCGCCACAAGTACAGCTACACACAAGATGATGTGGACACCTATGCACGCGTAAGCGGCGATACTAACCCATTGCATATTGATGCAGCGGCAGGCAAGGCCAGCATGTTCGGCCGCAATATTATTCATGGCTTCCTCGGCGCCAGTGTATTTACCAAAATATTCGGCGCACTTTGGTATGCCGATGGCCATGTCTATATGAGCCAGAACATAAAGTGGCTTAAGCCCATGTTTGTGGACACACAATACGAAGCAGTAATAAAGGTAAAAGAGATCATTAAGGAAAAGAACCGCATCCTCTACGAATGTGCAGTTTACGACGTAGCCACCGGCGACCAAACCATTGCCGGCGAAGCACTGCTGCTCAATAAGAAGCAGTATGTGTGGGCATAAGAAATACAGTAAGTAATAAGCAAGCCAATCCAAATCAGGATCGGCTTGCTTATTTGTCACAATCCCAATAACCGCGATATAATATCTCCTTCCGCGTCCGACGCCATCGCCATGGACACCTTTAGCCCGCTTGCTGTAACACCGGACTGTTGACAAAAATAGAAACTGCCATTTTTATTCGTAATAGCAACAATAGTATAATTTAGTCCGGGCGGAACTTGTTCAGCAAATCCCCCAGAATCATTATCGTACATATCAAGGTTTACTTTGTCGGCAGTCAGGGTAACATATACTTGTGTATTTCTGCGGTTATATGACGTATCTGGCATTACTGCTGTTATTTGCGTTAAAGAGCCATTATAACACGACCAATAGTCTGAATTCATAAAACCAAAACTACTGCACGAGTCAAACACATAATACCAGGGTTTAGGGGGTGGCACATAAGTATAGTTTGAATAGAACACGGAATCTCCCGCAGAATCTGTCCCGTACGAAACAGTACCAGGCAGCGTTGTATCACATACCGTCCAGTTCGCCGTTGAGTCGCTCGTATTGGTACTGCCATAAAACATTTCCATTTTTTGTGAGGATGATCCATTTTGTGCAAATCCAAGCCCGTATTTGTTCGCATACACGGTCGCTCCGTTCATCGTGGCAGTTATATTCACTTGCCCGGTGCTTTGAATTAGTTTGCCATCCGGAGTTATCGTACTCGTTCTGTTGGCGATCATATCGCCCACGCTATACATTTCCACCAACTGCAGGTTTATCGTACCGCTGGTGATAATAGTACCACCCACCGTTTTGAATGAGTTTACATAAAAATGCAGCATAGTACCATTCGTACCATACACAATGGTATCGCGCCCGGCACTAACACTCAGTTTTTGTGGAGTTGTGCGCAATCCTGCAAATAACTGGTTCAATGTTTGTGTCGGTCCTGCAGCATTGTACTTGGTCTTTTTACAGGATAGCACTGTCACCACCGCTACTATACCTATAAGCCCCACTGAAAGAAATACTTTTTTCATAAAACCTTAGTGTTTTGTACTATAAAAACGGATGAATAAATAAAACGTTAGTAAATAAACTAAGCCTACAACACCCTATAAACCTCCCAACCGGGTAAGAACATCTGCTTTCGTGTCCGCTCCCATAGCCGCATTAATGGTCATGCCGCTGGTTGTAGTTCCGGAGGTTTGATAGTAATACCAACTGCCATTGTTATTCGTGATCGCTACCAATTCGAAATTTACACCCACAGGTACTTGCGTGCCATGATAATTTAAACTAAATGAATTTGTGGTAGTATCGTATAACGATACCGGTATCGACCATTTCTCTGGCAGGTACACAAAAAATATTTGCGTGTTCCCGCTGTTAAAGTTTCCATTCGGCATAATAACAGTCATATCGGTCCATACTGAACTAAAGTTGCCCCTGTAAAAATAATCACAGTTCACCTGACCAAAACCGACGCAGGAATCGAATATATAGTATGGAGAGTTAGTGGGGGGCTCGTATGCATGATAAGGGGTATCAGTCCCTACTTTCACCGTGCCAATGGTATTATTGCTCGCAGTCCATGTTGTTACAGAATCCGCAGTGTTAGTGCCACCATAAAATAATTGCATGGTATCAGTTGATGCGCTGGTTTGTACAAACCCTACGCCATATTTATTGGCATAGACCGCTTGCCCGTTCATGGTACCGGTGAGGCTTATTTCGCCCCCACTGTTCAGCAGGCTATTGCCCGCTATGGTACTGGTACGGTTGCAGATATAGTCCACCGGTTTGTACATTTCTATCAGTTGCAGGTTCACTATGCCGCTTGTAAGGATATTGTGGTTTACGTCCATAAAAGAATTAGTATAAAAATGCAGCATCGTGCCATTAGCGCCATACACAACAGTATCCCTTCCCGCCTGCACACTCAGGCCCTGCGGTGTATATCTCAGCCCCGCAAACAACTGATTCAGCGATTGCGAACTATTAGTGACCGTAGTAGGATTACTCTGCACCTTCTTACAGGATATTACGGCTACCCCAGCCACACAGCACATCAGCAACACGGAAATCACAACTTTTTTCATAAAAATGCTTTGTTTGCAATATAGACAGACTTCACCTTTAATAGGTTGGCTGCAAACAAAAAATCAGTATTTGCTCTGAGCATATAATTATCAAGCATATATATTACATAAAAAAATCTCATGCCCCGTAGAACATGAGATTTCATTATGTTATCTGCAAACTGCCGACCGCAAACTGTCAACTGGCATTTACGCTGCAACTGCTTCTTTTTCCTTTACAAACTCTGCATTGGCGCTTATCGTCACATCATGCCCCAGCATTATAGCGCCCGTCTCTGATACACCACCGAAGCTCACACCAAAATCCATACGGTTCACCTTGCCGGTAACACCAAATCCCGAACGCGTATTGCCCCATGGATCGGGCGCGATGCCCCCGAATGTTACATCGAGTACCACATCTTTCTTTACGCCGCGCATATTCAGTACACCATGCATTTTATAATTTTCGTCGCTCACCTTTTCCATTTTAGTGCTGTCAAATATAAGTTGCGGGTGATTGGCAGCGTCAAAAAAGTCGCCTGTTTTCAGGTGCCCGTCGCGCTGGTCGTTATTGGTTGACACGGAATCTATATCCGCTGTAAAATGCACCTTCGCAGTGGCGATATCATCACCATCTGTTTCTACGGTCGCGTCAAATTTTTTAAACTGTCCGCTTACATGCGATACCAGGTGCCTTACTTTGAAATGCACTTCAGAGTGCGTGGGGTCTAAAACCCATTTTGTGTTGCTCATTTTTGTTTGTTTTTATGGTTATTAATTGTTTTGAATTATTTCTTGATTGATAGTGGGCTCGCAGACACCATCTGGTGTGCAAACCCCACCGTTTACATCATTTTTCATTGTTTGTTTCGCCCGCTCATGTATCGCCCATGCCTGCTGCAGGCCGTCTGTAAATACTTTCACGGGCTGTGCACCCGAGATACCATATCGCTCGTCCAGCAGGAAGAACGGCACCCCGCTTATCCCCAACGTCTGCGCCATGTGAATATCGTTGTGCACCTCATCCGCAAAGGCATCGCTGTTCAGCATCTCGCCGACCTCAACAGCGCCCAGCCCTAATTCCATGCCTATCTGCATCAGGGTATTGTGGTCACTGATATTTTTACCTTCCGTGAAATACGCCCGGAACAATTTTTCCTCCGCTGCATCCGCCAGCCCCTTCGTCTTAGCTAGTTGTATAAGCCGGTGCGCGTCAAAAGAATTGGCGATCAATGCCTTGTCAAAATTGTAAGTAAGACCTTCCTTCTTTGCAGTCTCTGTCATCTGGTTATGTACAGATACAGACCATTCCCTTGTTTTGCCATATTTCGCGGCCAGGTATCCATGAATATCTTTACCTGCCTCGTACTTCATCGTTGGGTCAAGCTGAAAACTGTACCACACGATCTGCACATCGTCTTTATGCTCAAATTGCTCTAGTGCACCCTCCAGTTTCCGCTTGCCTATGTAGCAGAAAGGGCACATAATGTCTGACCAGATATCTATTTTCATCGTCTCTTTCATAATCAACAGTTTTACGTAACTCACTCTACTTCACCCTCTCCGAGCCTGCCCTGAGCCTGTCGAAGGGGAGAGGGCCGGGGAGCGGTCTATTCTCCATTCTTAATAAACAGCGGCTCCAGTGTGGACCACGACAATGCCGGAAAAAAATGCATCGGTATTACCAGCCCCGGAAACAGTTCCGGCGAATTCACCGTCAGGGGCAACTTTGCAGCAAAGGCAGGCAACATACTCGCAAATGACAGGATCACGAAAACAAAATTGAACACGATCTCCGTTTTGCCCTTCAGCCACTTGCTCAGTATCCAGTACCCCAGCGCAGCTATCACACAGCCAACAATGTTCGATATCATAACCCCTACCGGCTTCACCACTGAAGAAAAGTCTGCACCTACCGAAGAAGAATAAATCTTCTGATAAATAAGTGCAACTACCCCGGCAAGTACGCCCGATATAACACCCAGTAACAATAATCGCTTTAGCATCGTTTTATTTTTTGTTGAGTTATTTTTTTACCACCGGGAGCACTACCTCGAGCTTAATATTTTCATCCACATCGCCACCCGGTTTACCTACATGAAAATCACTGCGGTTGATATTAAACTTAGCACTGAATGTACCCGTGCCGCCGCCATTCTGAAAACTGAATGGCAGCACCATTTCTTTTTTCACACCGTGTATGGTCATGTCGCCCGTTACCTGGTAGCCTGCGCCTGACTTTACTATTTTCTTCGAGGTAAATTTTATTACCGGGTATTGCCCTGCGTCAAACCACTCCGCACTCTTGGCGTGCGTATTCATCAGCCCATTCCCGGTATTTATTGACGCAACATCGATCGTCAGGTCAACACTTGAAGCCTCAGGATGCTGATCATCAAATAGTATCGCGCCCTTCATGGTTTTGAATATGCCGCCTACTTCGCCGCCACCTGTAAACCTTACGGTGTACTTATCGGTCATTTGCCAATTGGTTGCCGGGGCAAAGGCAAGCACTGCGGCCAATGAAAGCAGTGCTGCCAGTGAGAAGATTGATTTTTTCATTTTTTTAGTCTTTGCTGAATTCAGTATTAGCTTTCAATTCCACTTTCTCCGCAAGCATAGGGCCAGGCATTGTTGCGCCTACACCATAGTCCATACGGTTCACGATTCCTGTTATCCTGAAGCCTGCCATTTCTTTTTTAGTCATAGGGTGGGTAGTAGTACCCACCAGTACCGCGTCAAGGGTCACAGGCTTTGTTACGCCATGCATGGTAAGGTTACCTTCTACCCTATAGTTGTTGCCTTTTTCTTTTTTGAATGATGTGCTTTTGAATGTCATTGTAGGGTTGTTGGCCACATCAAAGAAGTCAGCGCTTTTCAGGTGCTTATCTCTTGCTTCAACATCTGTATTGATAGAGTTCATATCAGCGGAAAATTCTATTGTAGCATCGGAGAAGTCAGCTTTTGAAGAGGTGATCTTGCTGTCAAATGTCTTGAAATCGCCTTCTATTTCATTGATGCCCAGGTGGGTGATACCAAAACCTATCCTGGAATGTGCCTTGTCTATCGACCATGTCTGCGCAAATGCCGATGCTGATAATAATATCCCTGCTGCGAAAATTGAGATTCTTTTCATTGTTTTTTGTTTTTGGTTTTTTGGTTAAATAATTAAGTTAATATTTTCGGTACGTTATTTTATTTAATACTATAATTAATGCTAACAGTGTTAACTAGTTAGTCAAAAAAAAGTTACTCTGTCAGTCCTTTCAAAAAGCCCATAATAAAGTCATTCAGTATCATTTTATTCATTTGGTCCATGCTCACTCCTTCGTGTGTTGATGGCGGCGCTAAAAGATTTATCGAAACAAGCCCATGTATTGTTGACCAAAACGACCGGACCTTAAGCTGCACATCAGCGCTCCTATTATTCCCTTCGGCCACAACCTGGGAAATAACGCTGCCAATAACTTCTATAAAGGCCACCAACTCCGGCACTTTTGCCAGTTCTTCGCAACCCGGCATTCCCAGCCCGAACATAAGCTGGTAGTATTCCTTATGACGAAATGCGAAATCCCAATATGCAAACGCGATAGCTTCCAATTTCTTTTTTGGCTCCGACTGTGTTCCTTTAGCTGCCCTGAGCTCATCACCAAGCAATTGAAACCCACGGCGGTTAAAGACGGTAAGTATCGCTTCTTTGTTCTCAAAATGGTCATAAACCACGGGCACACTATACTCTATGGCGTCAGCTATCTTGCGGATAGACAGGTTCTGCCAGCCCTCCTCGTTCACCAGTTGCCAGGCGCTTTGAAGAATGCTATCCCTCACCTCTTTTTTCTGCCTTTCTTTTCTTTCTGCTATGCCCATGTTTGCCGTTCGTATTTTTCCTAACAGCGTTAGCAAAGGTAAGAAGGTTTTCCTTACTTCCAATATTTCTACCATGGACTTTGACTATGGAAGCATAATTGATATCAATAATGGCGAAACATACCGGCACAAAAAAGGCACTTGCTGAAAGTGCCTGTTTTCTTCATAGCGATAGGGCGGCCTCGATTGAAAACCCCCGTTTTTTTTCGAGGCCTAAATAGCAACTTCATTTTTTAAACAACTTCGTAGTTTGAAAAGTATCTTTTCCGACAGCGGCTTTTCGAAGAAAAAGCGTACCGAAGGATAGGTACTTATCCTGTTAAAGTCTTCCTGCGAATTGGTGCTGGAGATCATGATAACCACACAATGTTTTTGAATAGCGTCGGGCAACTGCACATATCTGTCCAGGAAATCAAAGCCGTCCATTACTGGCATATTAATGTCCAGGAAGATGATCTGCGGAATGGCCTCCGGGGTATTAGTTACAGCCTTCAAATGATCTAAGGCGGCAGCAACTGAACTGAAATCAGCTATCTCGTCTGCAAACACGTCTCTTTTTATCACATTTGCGGTAATAAAGCGATCCAATTTACTATCATCAATTATCATCGCCTTTTTAAATAAGCTTTTCTTCATAACATATTATATGATTCTTTGCAATTACTTTAGTTATGTATTTGTTATTATTTAATAATAACAATTGTTCGTTGCGGGCTTATTGATAGGTAGTTGTAAAAATCGTAATAAATATTTGAAAATGCACAGCTTTAAAGCCCCGGCCTTTATGTCTTTTTAGCTTAACCATGGAAGCCTTTTTGCTTAAAAAGTACAGCTTAAACGACTTAAAAACCTAAACAAAGGAGCTTTTCAGACGTATTCCTGTCCTTGGCTGTAACTATTTTGCACCCATTCTAAACATTCTAAAAAACAATTTATGAATCGCAAATTATTTATCGCGTTAACACTGGCAGTAATTGTAGTAATTGCATGTAACAAAGAAAAAACAGATATTACTCCCTCCCAAGGCTCCGCAGAACAGATGAGGATCTCGACTTCCCATAGTGGTAATTTGGGTCATCATCATAACAGCGGCAGAGAGGGAGATAGTGCAAATGCCTATTCTTCCTTCATCACTACAGACGTTGCAAATCAAATGATCGGTAGCTATCTCTCCAGCATTGGCTCCGGGTCCGGGCTTAACAGCGCAGGGGCTGCCAGCAGCAGTTCTGCCGCCAATGCGTACAATGGGGTGGCCGGCAATTCAAACGGCCCTGTAAATGACCTGAAATCGTTTTCTATTGACGCAGACTCGTTAAGGGCGTATCTGGCAAGCACCAATATCAAAAGCGTCAAGCTCATCTTTGCACACACAATGGATTATATCAGCGCAGGCAATCAGGGACTATTTGCCGGTATGCAAAGCGGCGCGATGACAATAATTATTGCCGGATATGATGTCGATGGCAATTATGTATATTACACTCCCGGTGGGGCAAATGGACAGGGCGGGCAATATGTACTGGATCATTGCTCACCGTGCCCTGCAAACTGTCCTCCAGGGACTGCCGGTGGTGATTTGTTACAATAAACAATATGACATTTCAGGCGATCATCTCCTATATCTATTTGCTTTCACTGCTATTTGCGAGCCTTTGCAGCTTACGCCGTATTAGAACAATAGATGCGGCATCAAAAATTATAGCTATTTTGGTATGCTGTGCATTCATAAATGAGTGCACAGCATATTATTTAGCAAAGAAATATCATAATAACTTACCACTTTACACAATTTATAGTTTCTTTGAGTTCGGGATATTGTGTTTATATTTCAGTAAGATTATAGATGTTTTCATAAAAAAAAAGATCGGTATTTATATTGGCATTTTGGGAATCATACTAGGTATTTTGAACTTGATTTTTTTACAACACCTCTACGATCTTAATTCTTATTTTTTACTATTTGAAAGCTTGTCTGTTATTGGAATGGCATTATTTGCCTTTTTTCGTATGCTACTCAAACAGGATTCACTTAAATTGAATAAATATCCTCACTTTTGGTTTACGAGTATCTTACTGTTTTTCTGGAGTATTACCTTTCTATCATTGGGATTATATGAATATATCAATACCCGATTACATCGCTCAATCGTGACTATTGATACAGCATTAGATATCATAGGCTGTATTACATATATTGGTTTAGGCTGCGTATTTTTACTTTACCCCAAAATGCAAAAACATAAATGAGTAATCAATACGTCATTCCTTTATTTGTCGCCGGCTCCCTGCTGCTCACGCTTTTTGCATTCTTCCTGATCGCCTACCTGCTCGTTCAGAAAAATAAACAAAACCAATATCAGCTTGAAAAAAGCCAGATGATCTTTGATCACGAAAATAATATCCTGCGCACGAAGATCGAAGAACAGGAAAATACCATGGACCAGATATCAAAAGAACTTCACGACAACATTAAGTCTGTACTGGGGTTTGCCCAAATGAGCATGTACAATATTGCGCGGCTTGCAACGGATAAAGAACAGGGATTGCTTATTGACAAGACAAATAAAATAATCGGCGACGTGATAGAGAACCTGCATAATATAAGCCACTCACTGAACAGTAATTTTGTAAGGAACATTGGTTTGATAGATTCCGTTGAAAAGGAAATAGAACATGTTCGGTTGTCAAAAAAACTGGATTGCAGCCTTGAGGTCACGGGCGACCCTATTCCCATGAGCCCGGAAAAAGAGGTGCATATTTTCCGGATAGCACAGGAAGCTATCCAAAATTGTATTAAACACGCTAACGCTACAACCCTTAATTTTACATTCACTTATGGAGCGGATTTTTTCATGATGAAGATATCAGATAATGGGAAGGGATTTGATAAGAATAAGGTCTATGCAATGAATGGACTGGGATTTCTCAACATGTTTCAGCGCGCCCGGTATGTACACGGGGCGCTTGAAGTACAATCTGCGCCATCGGAAGGGAGCACAATTATGCTTACATTAAACCCCAATACGAATGGAATCAATAATTAGGATAGCTATTGCCGATGATCACGAAATTGTTTTGAATGGAGTCCGTGAGATCATTATGGGCTTCGGCGGATTTAACGTTGATATCGTTGCGAATAACGGCAAAGAATTATTTCAGAAAATATCAACTGCCAGTGTCCTGCCGGACATTGTGATAACAGATATCAGCATGCCCGTATGGGATGGATATGAAACACTTGACGCCATAAGAAAAAAATGGCCAAAAATGAAAACATTGATCCTTACTATGCATAAGCATGAACTGGCGATAATCAAGATGTTCAGGGCCGGTGCAAACGGCTATTTGTTAAAAAACAGCCCGCCCAGTGAATTACAGAAAGCGTTACGTTCAATTTATGATACCGGCCTGTATTTCTCTGAGGTGGCATCCAGCAATCTTTATCACAGGCTACAGCATTCCAATATAATGCCTTCGCTAAACGAAAAGGAAGTGCAATTGCTCAAATACTGCCATACAGATCTTACCTATAAGGAAATTGCCGAAAAAATGAGCATTACAGAACGAAGTGTGGCCGGATTCAGAACAAGCCTGTTTGAAAAATTGGACGTCAACAGCCGGGCAGGACTTGTTGTTTGCGCTATAGAAATGGGACTGATCCCAACTGCCGGATAGTCCTATGACTAACAGGAATTGTTTCACAGTTATCCTTAGCTTATGCCCGAACCGATTGAACTGGCCATCGATTCCCCCGAAGGCATCATTGACTGCCGCCTGGACCCGGAATTAAACGAAGGCGTGTTATCCTATAGCGCTACCATCCTCTACCCGCACACGGTCAACGGCTTTAGCCGATCGGAGATTTACTGCCATACTTTACTGCAGGCCGAAAAAAGTGGCGATTACTTTTTTGAGCCGGGAGAAGAAATACACCCAAAAATAAAAAAACTGGAGGCGCAGTTATCGGAAGCGATAATTCATGCCGGTAGGTGGTGAGGCTACATTGGAACTACTCCTTTACAAACTTCCGCATAATACTGTCGTTTATTTTAATGAAATAAACACCGGGCCGCAATTGCCCGACATTTAAATTTGAAAGTCGGGCTGCACCGCAGGCACGCTGACTGTATACCACCTGGCCTAAAAGATTTGTGATGATTATCTCGTTGATCGCCTGATCGGCAGACTGGATCATAAGTTGGTTAGTCGCGGGATTAGGATAAATGATGACACCATCCTCTTTTACCGAGGCAACTAAAGTTGTGCCTCCGCCGCCGCTTGTGTCATGCCCGGCACAGGTAACCCCTGTGTAATATTTCGCCATTAAGAAATTTTCATCAGTAGAAGTGGTGATCATCGTATCTGCTGCTACGATCATGGTGTCACTACTGTAAACATCTGCAAATACAAACAAATTACCTGAATCATTAATCGCCAGGCCGGCATAATCATCGCCACCACTTTGCAGCATCGTTATGCCTAACATGACAGAGTCTGCGCGCCATCCCGCTATCAGCAAGCCGTCATTCGTGCTGTTCGGGATAATGGTTCTGCGCCCGTCAATGGTATCTGCGCCAAGTCCCGGTGTAACCCCGGCCGACACCCACACACTGCCGGTACAATCATCCAATGCAATATCAATTGGCTGCAATAGCGTGCCCGTTAACCGCTTTAGCCACCGTGCAGAACCATCAGGCTCCAGCCCGGCCACAAAACAGTCAAAGCCGGCATTCAGGTTATATGGCAAACTGAGTCCGCCAAACTGGAAAAAAGTATCATTGTAGTAACCATATAGGTAAGCCCGGTCATAAGCGTCGCAGGCCATCCCGGTTATGTAGTTCCCCTCCTGGCCACCTGCATGTGCCTGCTCCGCCCACAGAGCAGTACCATTTGAGTCCAGCTTTGCCACACATAAATCGGTATTGCCCCATAACGCCACACCTGGGTCAAGGATCATTTCGGTGCTGCCGATCTGCAGCGTATCCGATCGAAAATTTACGGCCAGGTATATGTTCATTTGCGGCGATACAGCTATACTTTCCGGCACATCATCCTCATCGCCGCCATAAGTAGTGGCCCATAGCACATTACCGTTGCTATCCAGCTTTGCCACAACAATGTCGCCAGTAACATGCGATGTATCACGGTTTACCAGTGGGAAACCACCCAGCACAGAATTGTTTGTATAACTGCAGGCCACAAAGATGTTTCCTTTGTTGTCGGTGGTAATATCCCCGTTGTAATAGCTGTTGCAATTCACATTGCCCAGGTTTTTTGCCCAGATAATATCACCTGTTTCGGTTAACTTGGCTATGAAATACTGCTCTCCTGTACCGGCAGTGTACATATGAAATGTGCCAAACGAAGCCGAGTCTTCATAAGTACCCATCACATACACATGCTGGTGCACATCTGTCTCGATTGCCAGCGGGGAAGTAAGTCCATTTTCCGTACTGCGCGCCCACAGTACGTTGCCATTGCCATCATACTTCACAACGTATAGAGCATCTCCTTGCCAACTTTTATTTAGTGTATCTGTGCCTATGATCTCTTCAAGAATAGACAGGTCTCCCAGTCCATATGCATTCCCCGCATTATCTGCAGCACAGGCATAGCCTTCAGATGCAAAACCCATTCTGCCCCACTGCCAGCCGGCCTGTGCGTAGCAAGTCAATGCGGTAAAAAACAACATACAGCATAACAATGTTTTTTTCATAAGCGCCCACTTTATTGCAGCAATTTCTGCTCTAAACAAATGTAATGTGCTTTATGTTGAGGTACAATCCGTTTTATAACGGGCTGCTATTCCAGGGTGGCTATCCCACACCTGAGCGCATAGATCACAAGGCCCATTCGCGTATTCAGACGTAATTTCTTAAATAGGTTATCTCTATGGTCCTCCACCGTCCGTGGGCTGATGCTCATTTTATCCGCAATTTCTTTGTAAGCCAGCTCGCTGCAGCATAGTTTCAGAAACTCAATTTCCTTAGGCGTTATGGAAACCCGCTCATTCACCGCGTGGCCCTTTCCTGTGGCGCCGGATTCGTAAAAACCAAATGAATAAATGTTTTCCAGCGCGTCCTTAAACTCACTGGGGTTGCAATTTTTCAGCAGGTATCCGTTGGCCCCGGAACGCAGCATACGGATAATGGTAAACTCATTATTGAACATGGAAAGAGCAAGCACTTTGATCGCAGGCCAGTCTTTCCGTATTTGTGCCAGCGCACCAAATCCATCAAGCAAAGGCATATTTATGTCCAGGATGCAGATGTGCGGCAATAACTCTACGCTGCTCAATTGTTCCAGGAGGTGTATGCCGTTATCTGCCTGCATCACTACCTTGAATGGTCCGAACGAATCTATCAGGTCCGCCAGCCCGTTGCGCAGCAATGTATGGTCATCTGCTATTGCTATCCTTATTTTCGTTTGCTCTTTCATGGTCTTACTGGCATTTGCAGTGTTACAATAGTGCCCTTTCGGTGTTGCGATTGTATATCTAATTCCGCCCGCAGCAATTTTGCGCGCTGCCGCATATGCGCAATGCCTATCCCCTGGCTGCTGCTTGCAGACTCTGTATCAAACCCAGCGCCATTATCGCTTACGACAAGGGTGAACATATCCGGCTCAAAATTCATTTTCACCTTCAGCACGGTACAGTCCGCATGCTTTATGCTGTTATTTATGGCCTCCTGTGCCAATCGGTATATAAAAAGCTCCTGCTCCGGTAACAACGAATAATAATTGCCCGTCACTTCCAGGCCGCATGTTTGTTTTCTCAGCGCCCGGAGGTAATCGAGTTCCTTACTTATGGTTTCTTTCAGCCCGAGGCGCTGCAATATCGTAGCACTCTGCGTATGGCTTATATTCCGCAGGTCGTCAATAGCCTTATCCAGCAACGCTGCAGAGGTGTTCAGCAATTCCACAGAGCGCTCATTGGCCGGCTGGTTGCCCACGGAATAAAGGTGCACCTTCACGAGGCTCAGCACTTGCCCCACATTATCATGTATCTCCTGCGATACCTGGTTCAGCAAATGTTCCTGCAGCTCTATTTGGGTATTAAGGAGTTCATTATGATATTGGTATTCCATTTCCTTTTTCTCTGCCATATACAGGTAGCGGCGCTTGTTGTGGACTATCAGCATATACACGATCGCTGATAAAAGCAACGAAAAACCTAGTGCTCCGTAAATCATGAACTGTATGATATGGCTATTGCTTAGCATAGGTATTCTTTTTAGGGAAGATCAGGAAAATAATGCCAAATGCTACCGTACCAAAATAACCGGGAAGCCAGTCAATAATGAACGAAACAAAATTATACAGCGCCCGATGGGCATATATATCCTTAATACTCGCCAGCGGCATAATGATGCTATTAATAAACCCACAGCTATCCATAAACACGTTCACAACCAAAAGCCAGAAATTCATATCCAGCCTGATCAATTCCCAGGAATTATTTTTAAACATAACAAACAATGCCCAGAGCGCAATAGCAATGCAGCCAAGGGTGAAAAATGCCAGGTAATTCATGAACGCAAGCTCTGCTGCATCGTTTACCTCAAGAGTTGCCGGCCCAATTCCAGGCAAAGCGCCTGGCTTATAAAACATCACAACTACAACCCAAAACAAAGTGCCGCAAATAGTCATGTACACACCCACTTTATATTTCGTAAATAAAGGAATGCAATAATTAAAAAATACAGAAAGAAGTACCAGGTTCTTAAAATAGGATACATACAATACAGGCGTAACACTGATGTTATGCGCTTTAAAATAATCGTCAAGATTATTCAGCACACATTCCGGCACAATCACCCAAGGCAAAGCCCTCGCGGACACGCTCATTTTTTTATACCTGACGATGGCGACAATTGCAAGAAACAAAGAGACAAATATTTCCAGCCATTGATCTACCCTAAAAAACAGTATACTCGAATCCCCCATATTTCGCGAATAATTTACCAGATAAATATACGCCGTTCATACGCTAATGGCACTCCGTTTTAAAACGGGCGTCTGTTATAAAGAGCTGGCCAACCACAGCATCCGCTTTTTTAGGGTAACGTAAAAAAAGACACCCTAAAAACAGTACGCTCAATGAATTAGGGAGGTATTCTAAAAGTATGCTGGCGATAGTGAAAACAGTTTCCGACCGCACCATTGTAATAACAATATCATAAATGAACCCTATCCCGTCGCCGAATATATAAATGATAAAATACCAGAAAACCTCGTTGCGGCGGATCTCAGCAAATGTACTCTCCTGGAACATCAGGTATAGCCCTATAAGCGAAAATACGATGCAGCACAGGTCGAAAAAAGATGCATAATAAAAATAACTTTCGTTGCCGGCGTCAAACGCCATAGGCGCGATAAATGAACTATACATTGCCCAGAAAACAAAACCTGCCGCGCCCATATAGATGCCCAACTTTATCTTGCGGAATTGCGGTATGCTATAGTTGAAAAACATGGATCCGATAATAAAATCATTCAGGTAGTTGATGTACAGCAGCACATGGTCGCTCATATGCCTTGCATGAAACACGTCCATCGTCTTATTGGCCGCAAATCCTACGATAATCGTAAAAAGCAATAGCTGGCTCGGAAATGTGATTTTTCTGAACCGGTATAATCCGATTATTATCACGATGATCGTAATGATAATAGCGGACCAATCTTCGACATTTGCCCAAAAATCAATAGTTTTCAACATGTAAGAGAGGGTAAATTATTTGGCATATTAAATATACGCCTTTAACCCTTATTGCATATCCGTTTAAAAACGGGTCAGGTAAGTACCCAAAATTGTGTAGATAGTTAACTGGTCTGGCGGGTGCCTTAAAACAAAAGCAGGCACCGTTTAAAGTGCCTGCTTTACCTGGTAGCGGGAAAGGTCGAAATATCTAACTTAATTACCGACTATTATAGAGTAATCGAGATGGCTGATTATTTAAGCTAAAAGTAATCTCTAGGTACTTGTAAATGGTACGGAGTTTTTAATTCCAAATGCTTTTTTGTAAGCGCTCTTCTCTGTTATTAATTGCCAAACGAAGTTCATCGGTGGATGTTATCTCTTTTGGAAGCATTGCAAGAATTGGGAAACGTTCTTTTCTGTCGGTTACAATTGACGGTTCCCCTCGAAGTGAAAATTCTATCATGCACTTTGCTGGAGGACTGTCATTTGTAAAAGGCTTCCTATTGAGTATGATCGTTAAATACTCACTACCAATATTGCCCGTCAAACCAAATTTTATTTCGTAGTTAGAATTCTCCCATTTCCCCAGCAATGATTGAACAAAGGTTGAATGTAAATTACCAGCAAAAGCAATCATAGCCACGATTTTAGTTTGATGAAGCAAATGTAATACTTAGCATTAAGAAATGCAGGTGGCTTTTATTTATATCTTTGTTCTAAACAGTATTACTAATGAATTTAGACAAAATAATCAAAAAAGCAATTGAATATCCATATTGGGTTTTTCTGATAATGCTGAATCATACATGGGATTTGATAAAAGCAGTTAGGGAAGCCGCAAATCCTCAAGCATTACTCAACTATTATAAAAATTATAACTGGACAGATTTTCTCATTCTAGCTGTAGTTTCGATCATATTGCTCATATTATTGCGCTATTTAAGAAGGGTTAAAAATGAGATCAATTCTCTTTCGTTTCATCTTAAAGCTGAAAATCGAGAGTTTAACGGTAACTACATTGAAGCGTATTTTCATGCGGTCTCAGCATTAACACCGACATATAATAGTAGTATGTTTCAATCTCTGAGAGAGCAATTTCAAATAATTAAGAATTGCTTAGGAAGAACCACGGAGGGTGAGCCAAAACTTGTAAAAAGCGAACTGGAAAATTTAAAGATCACACGGCAATTGGATATCGAGGATGTTCTAAAATACATTGACAAAAAAGACACCACCCACACATTTAACATGGACATTGTTCAGATTAGGCAGGATATTGCGAATTTGCCAGATATTAGAGAAATCCGCCCATTAGCCTAAGTAACAAAGGGAGGTTCATTACAATCACACAATTTTTTATTGTAGACTGGAAGTTATGGAAGGAAAGAAAACCAAGGTATTTATTAGTTATTGTACAGATGATTTAGCGAAAGTGCAGATAATCGAAGAGGAAGTGAAAGTCAACTTTCCAATGGTTGAGTTAATTATCATTGCTTATAATCGTGAACCATTAAAACCACTATCCGAGAAAGTGCTATTCGGTCTTAAAGAATGTGATATTATCATACCGATTCTAACCGAAAAATCAATGAACAACCAGTGGGTAAATCAGGAGATTGGTGTATCTGTAGCATTAAATAAGACCATTAGACCACTTGTTCAAAATGACATATTGAATAAGCTGAAAGGGTTTATTCATGACAAAGTTGATATGCCATACCTTTTTATTAATAGCTCTACAAAAGGCGAAGGGCATCGAGATTTCATAAAACATACAAAGATATTAATCCAAGACATCGTTAATGAAAGGGAAAACCAAATCGAAGTTATTTCGGTTCAACCAGCCTTTAAACCGTCATTGGAATCGAAACTAGAATTGATTGAAAAGAGTCGAGATTTTAAATCAAAAAGAGAAAAAATACTTAAGCAACATGATACGTTTGAAAGTGCGGAACAGAATGTGGAATTACTTTTCAAACATGTGCAATTTAATCTTGATCGGCTAAAAGACCGTAAGATTATTAAGGGATGGGAATACAATTTCAATTATCCAAAGTATTTTATTTTCAAATCAGAATTGCATAGTATTTCCTTTTATTGGAAGCTTGCAGAGCATGAAAAACTTAAAGGGGCGATTTTGGAAGTTTGCTATTATCAAGATTATCTGGTTACATCTAATAAATTGACCGAAAATATCCCACATGAAAGGGGAATGAAGGTTACTTATCAATATCAGTATGATGTTGATGAAAATTTAAACTTAGGTTGGAAGTCAGTCCACAACTAACTAATCTCGAAAAAAAGTTCCTCTTTGGGAGCAGCGTAAAAGAGGATGTATATTTAAAATATAAGGCGGAGTTAGAGCCTGAAATACATGCTAAACGGGGTATGATTGCCGACTTAGAAAACAAATTATCTAACCACGATGAATTTATTGAAAAGGCTATTGAAGTTTGTGAAAACATCAGCAAACACTGGGAGTTTGGAGATTCAGAGAACAGACAACGGATACAAAAAGTAGTGTTTCCTGATGGTTTGGTGGTAGTTCCCGAAAATAGGGCATATCTAACCAATAATATGAATCAGGTATTTAAGCTAATTTCCCGCCTGTCAAGCGTTTCAGAGGACGATAAAAAAGAGAAAGCCAGCAAAAATGCTGACTTGTCTCTTTCAGTAGCGAGGAGGAGACTTGAACTCCCGACCTCAGGGTTATGAATCCTGTGCTCTAACCACCTGAGCTACCTCGCCAAAATTCGAGGTGCAAAGGTAGGGAAAAACATGGAAATTATCTGGTCTTTTCATTTTTTCAGTACGGCAGTCAACTTCAGTCCAAAATAGTTCAAATCCCACCCTTCTATTCCTTTACAAACTTCCTCACATCTGCATTATTGACCTTCACAAAATAAAGCCCCGCCGGCAAGGTCGAGACATCAATTAATACTTGGTGCACCCCACCATTATATTCACGACTGTTTACAGCCTGGCCAAGGATGTTATTTATTGTTACTTTGGTGATATCGTCGTTGCTGGTTACTGTAATTCCAGTGTGTGCGGGGTTAGGGAACAATTCACTCATTTCAGGCTGCAAATGATTTGGAACAGCGGTCGTGCCCACAGGCGCGCCCAGGATATTCATAGTAGTATTGGTGACTACAGGAGCATTATAATCAAAATAAATACTGGCCCGATTGAAAATGGTGTCCCCGATAACAGCCGAAGATTTCGCCTTAATTGAATAAGAAAACTTGCCAACACTGCCAGCGGGAGTCGTCAGGCTGTCGGGCAGGTTAATGCCTGTAAACTCAAAGTAAATATGCGCGCCTGATATCCACGAGATCACGGGCACCTCCGGGTTGGCCGTGATAAAACGGAACGATGACGGGTCCATCCTTGCGTCAAGTGTGTCTATCACTACCACGCTCCTGGCCACATCAGTACCAGTATTCTGAAACTCCACGGTATAGATCATCGTATTATTACGATGGAAATACTCCGGCTGGTTCACTGACATTGAGTTCGGATCAAACGAGCCGGTAACAACCTTGGTATATACGGCCGAATCATCGGTAGCAACGACATTATCCGGAAATTGTGAAGTCGCAGTGAACACAAGTGTATCGCCTGTCGCTGCAGATGTGTTGACGTAAACCTGCATATCGAAAAATGCAAAGCTGTCACTAAGCAGGTTGATATGATAGGTTATACTGTCACCCGAAACCAACATAGGCGCGGGCACCGAAGAAACAAACGATGTGCGGCTGTCGAGGACTACCACAAAGGTCGTATCTGCTGTCTCGCTGCCATTGTTGGTTGCTCCTATAAACAGGTCGGAAGTATAGCCGGGAACCAGGCACATGCTGCTAACCCAGAACTGCAGATCACGGATGCCAGGTATAAGCGTATCAGCAAAGTTTGTATTGGCGATTGTCGTATCACTAGTTATATTGTAAGAATAAGCCCCGCATTCGTTCACTTCAAATCCGGTTGGCGTGTGTGAAACTGCATAATTGCCATACGGTACGTTTGAGCTGTAGAACCCGGTAAGCGGCTGGCTATAGCCATAATAATCGGTGCTGCTGATGGCATCATGCAGGGTTACCACGGCTCCGGCAATATTCAGATCACCGGCATTATCTGTACAATCATGATTATTATCCTGGAATATCGTACCAGTAACGAATGACGGATAAGCGTGGAAGTTACTATCGAAGTTGACTGCCCCCATATGCCAGGTTGACGGATAAGCTGGGCTGCCCGCAGCAAAAGGAAAGAAAGCGCCGCCATATTGGTTGGCTACAAGCCCGGATAATAATTCAGCGCCGGGTTCAAACGGGCTTGGCATGGAATACAGGTAATTGAGGTGCTTGTCAAAAATGGAGAACTCATTGCCTGGATCGTCAAGCAGCAGTATTTTGCCGGTAGAGAGCGCCACGCAATTAGCCGCCTGCATCACGCTGTCATGATCTAAATGGGTGGAATCTGTTATCGTTCCTGCTTCATTTATTTTAATAAAGTGTACAGTATTTACTACCGCCGAATCATAGCCATAAACCACAAGTACTACACCGGTGTCATTTGTCGGAAAACAGGCGCCATAGCCTGCCACTTCGCCAACCGTGGCGTCCACGTCCAGTTGCCACGCGAAGCTGCCATCTGCGTTTAACTTACGGAAGTATTGTTTTGACACCCACCCACTGGAAATGCTGTCTGCCATACCATCATATATTTCGCCGAAGGCAACACCCCCGTCAGTGGTCAGGAGTGCATTCTGTATATCTATAGCGCCCTGTCCCGGTAGCGGAGTAACGCTCACCCCGTTGTGATTACTATGCAGGTAGGAGTTTGCCCACAGCTCCGCATAAACATTGTTCAGTTTTTTCACATAGCTATATGCGATCGTGCTATCCCGGCCACTCACTGTGTCGGCCAAAAATGTAGAATCAACTTCGTAAAGGCAATAGAAATTATTCCCGCCACAGGCTATTAGTTTTACATACGGAAACGTATATATGCCGGGAACTGTATCTGTAAAAAAATAACCCGAAACAAAATTCCCCAACGAATCAAACTGCTTGATCAAATACCCGGCATCACCATTATCCGTCCCGCCCACCACATAGTTACCATTCTGCAGTTGTATTACCGATGATGTCTGTCCTTTGAACGAGTAGGTGCCCCCGATCATCGAATCCAGGCAATTGCGCCTCGTCCACACTGTGTCGCCATTGCTATTTACACAAATAAGGTAGTTATAGTTGTAACTGGCAGCGATCATCTGCCCGGAAGAAAACACCGCACTGTGGCCTGAATAGGTTGCAGTGCTCGGGATATTCTGCAGTGAAGTATCATATACATCAGTATAATCCTTTGTAAACAGTTGAGATCTTACGCTGGTGCAAGCAAATAGCATTGCCATTGCAAATAAAAATGACTTCATAGGGGTAATTCAGTTTAGTGTGTGATTAAGGACTGCCAATTTAACATTTTATTTTGAGCAAATATTGTGCCAAAGATATATGTCCTGTTTGTTATTCTTCCTATCTTCTGTACTTTCAGCTCCGCATTTTTTTGCCATATATAGGCCATGCAAAGGAAAATCATCAAGCTAAAAGACGGCGCCGATAATTTTATTATATTTGATATAACAAAACCAATGATCTCATGCGCAAATTATACCTGGTCATAGCGATAGCATTGTTAACGGATAGTGCCTCCGCGCAATCTTTCAAAAAAGGGTCGTTCCTCATCAGCCTCTCCGAAGGCACCACCTATTCTACTTTTTCTACAACCACGAATAACACCGGCAATAGTGATGTGCTGCATACTGGCAACATTACTGGCAATCGCGATCCTATAACGATAGAGTATGGCCTTACCAACCACTGGGGCCTTGGCATAAATATGGGTGGCGATATCTATCATGCGGATCCTTCGAAATACTACGGCTTCCAGACCGCAACCAACGACATTAAAGTAATAACCAGCGAGCTTACGCTCGATGTCAACTATCACTTTTTCGTCACTCACCACTTTGATCTCGCAGCATTCGCATCGCTCGGTTTTTCGTCCGTCTCTTTTAACGGCAACGATGGAGACCATTCGTACCAATATAAATCAGGCGGGCTGTTGGTGCGTACCGGAACAAAGGCAAGGTATTATATCACGAAACGCTTTGGCGTGATGGGCATGGTGAGCACCTTTGCAACGCAAAACGGTACCGATGGCGTAAAAGGAAATACGGTAGGAAACGGCTATACTACTACACTCAAAGGCTCTGCCATTGAGTTTGGGCTTGTTTATAGGGTTTTAAGGTAGAGACATACCAGGAAGAGGTAAACTGGCTCTTTGCGACCTATGCGGAGGCGCATTGTTTGTGCTTTGCGACCCCTGCCTGCTGGCAGGCAGGTTTGCGTGAAAATTTTATCTTGCAGATCGATATTATGGCTCAAAGGCGGGAAAGAAAAGCTAAAAAAACGAATGGTTACTCGCTCCACAATAAAGTAAAGATCGTTCGCGGTGGCGCCGACTATTTCCGTTACTTAGAAGAGATCGCGGCAAACGCTCAATACTCATTATTCCTCCAGACTTACATCTTCGACGAAAACGAAACGGGCAACAAGGTGGCCGAAGCCTTAATAGCCGCGGCCAAAAGAAATGTCTTCGTTTATGTGCTCCTTGATGGCTACGCGTCCAAAAATCTCTCCGCGTCATTCATTGCAAGGCTAAAAGAGGCAGGTGTGCATTTTGAATTTTTCAGGCCGCTTGTTTTAAGCAATGTATTTTACCTGGGGCGCAGATTGCACCATAAAGTAATTGTAGCAGACGCAAATGTGTGCATGGTCGCGGGCATAAATATCAGCGACCGCTACAACGATGTTGGAGATACTGCTGCCTGGCTCGACTGGGCAATTCATGCAGAAGGGGAAGTTGCCCGGCAGCTCAACGAGGTATGTATACACATCTGGAACCGGTCTGCGCTGCGCGAAAGATGCAAGGCCACGTCCCCACCGGTAACGCCATTACCAGAAGAAGAATGCCTCGTGCGCATTCGCCGCAACGACTGGGTGTACCAGCACACGCAGATCACCCGCAGCTACCGTGAGCTGTTTAATGCGTCGCACCAGCACGTTACACTCATGACCAGCTATTTCTGGCCTCCGTTCAAATTGCTGAAACGGATGGCAGCAGCCTCCCGCAGGGGAGTTAAGATAAGGCTGGTACTCACCGCACGTGCCGACGTGCCATTCGCGAAATATTCCGAAAGATATTTGTACCCCTGGCTGTTCCGGCACAAAATAGATGTGTATGAATACAACAAAAATATCCTCCACGGTAAAGTAGCCACCCGGGACAATGAATGGCTTACCGCTGGCTCTTACAATGTTAATAACATCAGCGCGTTTGCGAGTGTGGAGCTCAACCTAGACATCAGCAACGCCGCACTCGCAACTGAACTCAATGAAAAAATAGAAACGATCATTATCAATGATTGCACACAGGTCACCTCCGAAAGTTTTGTAGCATCAAGCAACATCATGAAACGATTAGGATACTATTTATCCTATCGCATCACCCACATCATATTTTACCTGTTCACTTTCTATTTCACGCAAAGGCAAGACAGAAATTAAATACCCCTCATTCGCTTGAAAAACGCAGTTAATGTGGCCCTATCCCACCCTGCAAAACGTCCCCGTTGGACGATCAGCTTGTTGTCAGTTGGCTGGGTCAAAAAATAATGGAATACATAGCGTGACTGAGGGCCTTTCCACCCCAACATTTCTCCAAAGTAAAGATCATTGAACACCAGCGTGTCATGCCATTTATTAACAGTATAGTATCCTCGCGAAAAACGCAATAATTGGCCCACATCTTTCTGGCCCGCATCGGGCTTTAACAGGGAATCATTACGGCAAACATAATGGAGATCGATATTACACTTTGAATCAAAAACAGATCGATAGCCGGTGTTATAACCACTATCATTCTTGACAACTACATACCAAAGTAAATTGTTAAGCGGTGTAGGCGTTGTAAAATAATCCGCGGCTTCGATGCTTCTTTTATGGAGGTTTTTTTCAACGGCATTGTCAATAAATAATTTAAACCCGATCCCAGCAACGAGATATAACCCACTAAGCCCCAATCCGGCCTTCACCCAGAACATTCGCTTTTTGCTGGTTACTTTTAGTATTATAAGAGCAGCCATTGCCAGCGCAGGCCACAAAGTGAACAATGGATCGGCAACAAACATAGTATTGAAGGAAACACGGTAGTGACTGAACGGCTCAAACCAGCCGGTACCATAGGCATTGAAAGCATCAATAAAAATATGTATCAATATCTGTAAGCCCCAAAACAAAGACCACTTCCGGAAACTGATCTCGTTTTGCCGGAACAACTTCAGGGAGCACCAAGCCAGTATAGGAGTTACCAGGAGCGTAAACAGGATAGAGTGCGTAAAACCCCTGTGCGCAAGTACATCGGCGCTCACAGGCAGCCAAAAAGAAGCCAAAATATCTATATCAGGTATATTCTGGGCAAGAGCGCCAATAATGAGCGCCTTTTTCCCGATTTGCTTACCTGCAACGGCCTCTCCTATGCACGCCCCCAGCACGATATGGGTAATTGTATCCATCGCCTTTTAAAAAAAAATAAAAAATTCACACACAAACGCTTGAATTTTTATTATTTATTCAATATTTTACACGCAAATTACAACATCATTACCTGACAAAAACAAAAAAAGACCGCTTATGAAACTGAACATCGTTACAATTTTACTCTTTACAGTGCTGTTATCAACCGGCTTTAGCACTAAATCTGACGCTCAATGCTGGAGGTGCCACAGATACGGCTACTGGGCTCCGGAACACGCAACGGACAAAGCATGTTGCTCTGATCATTGGGGTTGCCGTCCATGGCGCTATGGTCATTGCTGGGGCGGCTATTGCTCCGCAGAAATGCGCCAGCATGCAATTGAAGACAGCACAAATTGCGCTAAATACCACGAAGACTTGAAAGCTGCTCATGCGAAATACGAAGAAGGTGACGCTATTTTGCGCAACAGCAACCACGGATACTGGGGTCACGGCTACTGGGGTCATGGCTGGAGCCGTTGGGACGGTGGCTGGTGGGGTGGCTGGCGCGGCGACCGCTACTACTATCGCGGTGCTGGTTATTAATAACACTACATCATTATAATAAGAAAGGCTACTCCGAAAAAGTAGCCTTTCTTATTTGGCAAACGCTTGCTCCCTACAGTCCCATTCTCCTCAATACCTTCTCCACATCTTCCGGGGTATCTATACAATGGCTTTCAAATCTGGTCGGCACACACTTTATCTTAAACCCACTTTGTAGCCAGCGCAATTGCTCCAGAGACTCCGCCTGCTCTAACGAGGAGACTGGTATCTGCGATATCTGCTCCAGCACGTCTCTCCGGTAGGCATACATGCCCACATGCCGGTAATACGGGAAGTGCAGGTGCCACTCTTTTTCATCCACACCCTTGATGAAGGGTATCACCATTCTGCTGAAATACAGAGCCTCCATATTATCAGTCAGCACTATTTTCACTTCACCCCGGTCAAACAGTTCTTCGTGGGTACCCACAGGTATCATCTGCGTGGCCAGTTCCGTGGTGCCATCCTGCAGCACCGCAGCCAGCTCGTCCAGTTGTTGTGGATCTATAAATGGCTCATCACCCTGCACGTTGATGACATAAGTATATTCCGGCCCTAGCTGTTGCAATGCTTCCCAGCACCGGTCGGTTCCGTTAGCATGATCGGGGGACGTCATCAAGGCTTCTCCACCAAAGGCCCGCACATGCTGCAGTATCCTATCATCATCGGTTGCCACCACAAGTTTATGCAGTAGCTTACTTCGCGAAGCCTGCTCATATACCCTTTGTATCATGCTCTTCCCCTGGATATCAATAAGCGGCTTGCCCGGAAACCGCGACGAAGCATACCGAGCGGGAATAATACCTGCTATCATTATTGCTTTATATAATAGCCCCGGTTTTTAGGCCGGGGCATGAAAAATAATTCTTTCGTTTTAACATTAGTACCTCTTCAGGTCCTGTATATCCAGCATCCCGAAAGGCTTGCCGTTCTCCAGCACCAGTATAGTGTCCACATTCATTTTCTTAAATATCGCTTCGGCCTCATTCAATAGTGCATTGGCATCAACGCTTATTGGCGCTTTATACTCAAGATCGCCTATTTTTTTGCCCAGGATGTCTCCATCTTTCTGCAATAACCTGCGCAGGTCTCCATCGGTAAATATCCCTTTCAGGCTGCCATCATCGTTTACAACTGTCACACAGCCAAAGCCATATTCAGTCATTTTCACAATAGCATCCTTCATGTTAGTATCGGCCTTCACCAGCGGGTTAGTGCCATTTATAGCTTCTTTCACCCGCACTGTCATTAGCCTTGTATCACTCAGGAACTGTTCCGTACCAACAGTGGTGAAGTTATTATCAGTCAGTCCTTTCAACACTTTCAGCGGCACTGTTATCGTGTGTACCCCTATGTTAATCGCATTACGTACATGCTCTGAATTACGCACCGAGCTAAACATGATCTTAGTGTCATACCCATAATGGTGTACCGCACTTACACACTGTTCCACAAGTGCCAGTGCATCATGCCCCTGGTCCTGCAGGCGGCCCACCAGCGGGCATACATAGCTTGCACCGGCATGCATGGCCATATACGCCTGCTGTAATGTATATACAAGGTGAACATTAACCAGCAATCCTTCATTACGCAGCAATTTACATGCACGCACACCTTCCAGCGATACTGGTATCTTGAACACGGTTTTCTTTGGATCGAGCCCCAGGTCCAACTGGCGGCGAGCTTCTTTTACCACGTCTTCGGCAGTATTTCCCAGTGCCTCTATCTGCAGCACAGGCACCATTTTAGACAGCTTTACAATAGTGCCATCTATATCTGCTATGCCTTCGCGCTGCATAAAAGTAGGAGTGGTCGTCAACCCATCCAGAAATCCTAACTTAAAGCCTTCTTCAATTTCCTTGAGGTTGGCTGAATCGAGATATAATTCCATTTTGTGTGTTTACTTTTTATTGTTCGAACGGCTAATATACTTTAAATCCTGTTACCTATACTTCACTTCTATCGCATGGAGCTCAATAAGTGGCTTCAAAAACTCTTCCAGCTTATAAACACTGAGTTGGCTGGCGGCGTCACAAAGCGCCTTTTCCGGCTCGGGGTGGGTCTCAATAAAGATACCATCTACTCCCGCAGCTACACCTGCATAACTCAGCACCGGCAGAAATTCCTTCGCCCCACCCTTCGCATCCGCACTTGGAATACCATATTTACGGATAGAGTGCGTTATATCAAACACCACCGGGTAGCCCAGTTGAGCCATATGATAAAAACTACGCGGATCAACTACAAGGTCATTATACCCCATTGTATAGCCCCGCTCCGTAAGAATGATCTGGCTGTTTCCAGCCTCCTCGCATTTAGCCACAGGGTGCTTCATATTCTCCGGGGCAAGAAACTGTCCATGCTTGATATTAATAACCTTTCCCGTCTTCGCGGCGGCAACCATCAGGCCGGACTGCATGCACAGATAAGCTGGTATCTGGAGTATGTCACAAACCTCAGCCACAGGCGCAGCATGATCAGGATAATGAATATCCGTCAAAAGCGAAAACCCGAATTGCTCCTTTATTTTCGCCAGTACTTTTAACCCTTTGTCCAGGCCTGGCCCATCGTAGTACTTCAGGCTACTGCGGTTATCTTTTAAGAACGAAGATTTGTAGATGATGGGGATATTCAGCTTTTGGCTTACCTCGCGGAGCTTCTCGGCTGTTCTCATCATTATGCTTTCTTCCTCTATCACACACGGACCAGATATGAGAAACAACTCATCAGCCCCGCAGCTTATATTCCCAACTTGTATTTTTTTACTGCTCATAATTTTGCTTTTATCGCTTAGTCGGGTGTGGCACACCCGTCTCGCTACATTCTTTTATACAATTCCTTAATAGTATCAATCGTCACCTTCTCTTTCCAGTTTGCACCAATAGCATGGTTCCACATATGCGGCAAGTTGTAAGCCACTTCGGCCATAGCGGTTATTGTTTCATCGCTCCAGCCTTTGCTTAGTCCTTGTGGTAAAGTAACATTATGCATCTTCAGCATTTGCTTCAATTCTGCTACGCCCTCTCCATAATAATCCTCCAGGTGCTGGAAAGCCAGGCAATTCGCATAGCAATGTTTCTCACCAAGTATTTTCGACAATCCGTAAGATAGCGCATGACATACACCCACCTCAGAATACGTAAGACTGAGGCCACCCATCATGGAGGCCACCATCAGTTTGTCGTCATTATCGGGCGTCTGGCCGGCGCTTTCGCCAAGGTATATTTCGCGGCATAGTTTCAGAGATTGCTCGGCATAGGCATGACTGTATGCATTATTCAGCGTTCCGTTCTCTGATTCGATGCAATGAATATAAGTATCCATACCCGTGTACAACCACTTGTCAACCGGCACACTGGCAATAAGCTCGGGGTCCAGTATCACCTGGTTAAACACTGTCCAATCGCATTTCAATCCCAGCTTCTTCACCGGCCCGGTAAGCACTGCCGTCATAGAGACCTCCGCGCCAGTGCCGGAGATAGTTGGCACCCCCAGGTGGTAAATCCCCGGCTTCTTAATAAGGTTCAAGCCCTGGTACAAAACCGACGAACCCTCATTAGTGAACATCAATGAGATTGCCTTTGCAATATCCATTATGCTGCCTCCACCAATCCCTACAACCCCTGCGGGCAAACCCTTTGATGCCAATATCTCATCACGCAAGTTATCTATCTGGTCTGTTGTTGGCTCATGCGGATCAACATCTATAAAACGGATCACATCTTGCGCCGTTGCAGGAATGCGTTTTTCCAGTTCTTTCCCTTTAAAATAGTTATCAACAACAAAGAGAAAAAAACGGGCGTTCTCATTCCGCCTTTCAGCCAGTATGCCCTCCATATTAGCAAAGCTGCCCCTGCCAAAAACCACCTTATCTATGTTCTTAAAATTCTTGTGCATTGTGCAAATTCAAAGGTCAAAATTCAAAATTCAAAAGCCCTAAATGGCTGGCACCATAGTCGCCGCCTTTACAGCTTTAGCAATATTGTTTGCCAGTGTCTCTATCTCCTCTTCAGTCCAGGTGCAGCGGATGCCAAACGAAATAAGACGGCCCACTACTTCCTGTGATTTTGGCAATTCCACAGTGTTGTAATCTTGTGGCATGCCCAGCACCTGCGCTGGCAGCTTAGAGGCCGTCTGCATTTTCTTAAGGTGGTCCCACTGGTTTATGAAGTGGTACATATTCGTGTTCCAATAGTTGAATCCACCCACACCTGCTTTATTCATTTCATCAACTGTACGTTTTGCAGTTTCCGTATCCGGCAGCATCATGTTTAAAAACGTAGCCGAATCGCCTGCCGGGTCCGTTAGCTTTGAAAAGGAAATCCCCTCAGTTTGCGAAAGGATATCCATCAGCATTTTTTTGTGCTTCCTGTTGATCTCGCGTATATGCGGCACCTTCCGTGTCTGCGCCAGGCCCACAGCCGCATGCAGTTCGCTGATACGGTAATTGAAACCTAATACCGGGTGCTGCTCCATACCGCGATTATTGCCCACATGGTTATGTCCATGGTCAGAATATGCATCGGCCAGCTTGTATATCTCTTCATCATCCGTAATGAATGCACCACCTTCACCTGCCGTAGCTATCTTAAAAAAGTCGAAGGAAAAACTACCGGCCTTGCCAAACAAGCCTACAGACTTCCCTTTATAAGACGCGCCAAATGCCTGCCCGGCATCTTCTACCAATATCAGATTATGTTCTTTTGCCACCTGCAAGATGCCATCCATATCGGCCATGCCGCCGCACATATGCACCAGGCAAATGCCCTTCGTTTTCGGTGTTATTGCTTTCCTGATCCCTTCTGCGCTCAGGCACAGTGTTTCATCTATTTCTGCAAACACCGGTATTGCACCAATAAACAAAACCGCCTCTACGCTTGCTATAAACGTAAATGGAGGTACAATAACCTCATCTCCAGCACCGATGCCAGATGCCGCCATTGCTATAGCTATTGCCGCCGAGCCGTTAGATACCGCATGCGCATATTTAGCGCCTGTCACTTTTCTCACCTCCGCTTCAAACTCACGCGCCTTCCAAACGCCATTGCGTTGCTGGTCATGATTATAACGGAATAACATTCCGGTTTCCAATACATCATTTATTTCCTTGCGCTCTTCCGCGCCGAATAATTCTGTTCCTGGCATTTTATCAAGATTTTTGGTGTGCAAAAATACGGCTTATCCTTATCTGGAGTAGATATATAACTTTATCAAAATTGACCATACAACAAAAATCAACAAATAATCCTTGTAAAAAGCTACCTCGGGCGCAATGGACAACGGTCTCGGGCAATTCGATAAGGAAAGTTAAAATTCACTAATCCAGCCACCCCTCCCTCTTCACCACCCCCATTATCACCCCAGCAGCCCCCGTATGGTTTTTCATAAACTCCTTAAGCGCATAGCTTATTGCGCCACGATATTCTTCATCGGTTATTAATTTCTTAAATACGCGGTTACATTCGATTGCGTTGGATACAGGGAACACATATTTCAACGCAGCCAACTCTTTTGCCTCCACAAATTTCTCATAAACAGGCCCAAAAATTACCGGCGCACCAAACACGGCCGGCTCTAATATATTATGTATCCCGCCCTTCTGAAATCCACCCCCTATAAACGCAATATCAGCATAGGCAAACAGTCGCGACAACATACCGATGTTATTTATGATCAGCACCTTTTTATCACTCCCGGTATTTTCCGCATCCAGCTCTGAAAATAGAATAGCGCCGCTGAAAAGTTGCTGCAACTTACGAATGTGCGCATCATCTATCTCATGCGGCACAATGACCAGCTTCCAGTCTGCCGGTAATGCCCCCATGCAGTCTTTCAGCACTTCCTCATCGCCCGGCCATGTGCTGCCTGCTATCAATATCCTTGATGCTCCTTTAAACTTTTCGATAGCCGGAATCGATGAAATGTTCTTAGCAATAGCCGCAACCCTGTCATACCGCGTATCTCCCGAGATCAGTACATTTTTCTCAATACCAATTCTAACTAACACGGTTTGCGACGCGGCATCCTGCAGGAAGAAAAAACTGAAACAGCGCAGCATTTCCCGGAACATCCCACCATACCACTTAAAGAATACCTGCCCCTGCCTGAAAGCCCCGGACACAAGCAGCGTAGGGATACCCTCCTTTTTTAGCTGGAGCAGGTAGTAGTACCAAAACTCATACTTCACAAATATGGCAAGAGTTGGCGCCACGATCTCCACAAACCGCTTTGCATTGCGTCCGCCATCATGTGGCAGGTAAAAAACATAGTCTGCAAGCGCATTGTTCTTACACGCCTCGTATCCCGAAGGCGAAAAGAAAGTGACTACTATCTTGTATGTCGGGTACTGCGCCCTCAATTCTTCTATCAGTGGCTTTGCCTGCTCAAACTCACCCATCGAAGAACAGTGTATCCAAATTCTCTGTTCACCGCGCTTCAGTGTATTTCTATAGTTGTCTTCCCAGTCTTTACGTCCATCCACCCATTTCTTTGCCTTGCCATTAAACAGGCCATATATCCTCGCCGATAAAAAATAAAGAGAAAGAAAAAGATTATACAGGATCAGCATCAATAGAATGTTTTTGAACCGCACTATTGCGTGAGATTATAGAATACGTAGAGGCGTTGCATTGCAACGTCTCTACCAAACATAATAAAAATAATTTCGGATCAGGAATTATACCGTGCATAACACACAAAATTACCAATCCAAATCCCCAATTCCTAATTCCATGTTCTTCCTGAGCGTTCACGCTAGTGAAGGAGTGCAACTCGCGAAGGACCCAATTCCTAATCCCACGGTTCCACGCAACTCATTCCACCTCACCATATCCCTTGGGAGTTCCCGCTAGGGAAGGAGCGAAGCTCGCGGGGTGAGGCTAATCATCCTTATCGCCATCCTTCCTCACCGCCACAAATGCAGCGCGCTTTGGAGCAGGCATATAGCTGTAGCCCTTTATACTCTTCCACAGCACCTCATTTAGCTGCCGGTCTGGTACATTGTCTGCCCGCGAAAGGTCAAACCCTTCGCTCTCTTTAGAGAGTTCATTTTCCGCCAGGTTCATTTCGTCAAGGTCCACGAGCGCCGGTATGTGTGTAAACGGCGTAGCATCGGCTGTTGGTTTAAAGCTTCGGTACATTGGCATTGCCGCCGCATCATACTGGCTCATGGGTGGCATACCCAGTATCAGCTCAATGGTACGCAGCATACCTGATGTAGCATACATAGTATGGTCAACGAACTTCCTCTTCACAAAGGGCCCTGCGAGATAAGCCGGGCTGCGGTGTGCATCCACATGGTCAGGGCCATTCTGCGCATCGTCTTCCAATATAAAAACAGCGCTGCTTGCCCATACCTTGCTGTGCGACAGATGCTCCACAAGCTGCCCTACAGCCTCATCATTATCGGCCACAAACGCGAATGGTGTGCGCGACTTCTTGCCCAACCCTGCAGTATGGTCACTCGGCAGATAAACAATATTGAGCTGAGGCACTGCATCTATAGCTGCGAGCGAATCAAAATCATGCTCCCATATTTGCTCCCTGGCAAGATCCCTTATCTTCAGGTTCCAGCCGGGGTAGCCAGGACACATATGCTTTTCCAGATCAGGCAGATATACTTTCCCATCATCGTCTGTAAACTCTCCATAATCGCGGAACGAGATACCCGCGCGCAACGCATAATCCCAAATAAAACCATTTTTCGGCGTTGCTACTTTTTTGTTTGCAGCAAAATCATAATTGCCTCCCCTGCCACCATAGTTGGTAGGCCAGTTTTTTTCCACGAAGTCATTTGCGTACGCGGCCATACTCCAGTTATGACCGTCTGCACTCACTTCTGCATCCACATAAAAATTATCCAGCAGCACAAATTGCTCCGCAAGTGCATGCTGGTTCGGGGTTATCTTTTTGCCAAACAAAGTAAGGCTGGTATCTCCGTTGCCCCCCGGCATATCGCCCAGCACCTGATCGTAGGTTCTGTTCTCTTTCATCACATAAAACACATGCTTTATCGGCGATGCCGAGCCCACTTTCATGGGTACCGGATTTCCCGCTTCGCCATTGGCCAGCATTTCTTTTTGCTTGGTGTAAGGCGTATTATCATACACTTGCTTTGAATAATCAGCAAACTCTTTTTCATCCGGCTCCGGTATAATGCTCATACTGCCTTTGAACAAGCTGCCAATGTATTCATCGCTTCTCTTGTTGGCTTTCTTGTAATTTGCCTGGCCTTCTTTCTTTACTGGCTGCGGCCCATGTGGGTTTGGAAGGGATGTGTTACCCTTACCATTCAGCACCAGCACGGTATGCTTCATCACCCGCACACAGGTAGGGTACCAGCCCACCGGTACATACCCTTTTGAATGGCTAGACCCGGGTGCGCTTACATCAAACACTGCGAGATAGTTATTATCGGCATTAGCTATGTACAAAGTTTTGTCGTCATAGCTAAGCGCAACGCTGTTGGTAGTAGAACCGCTCGGCGCATCGGGATAGCGAGCAGTATTGAGTGTTTCAATAACTTTTTTCGAACCGGCATCTATCACAGACACGGTATTATCTATTGAGTTTGCAACAAACACATACTTCCCATTCTTCGTTACACATATATCATTGGGGTTACGGCCGGTAGCAATAGAATCGGTAATTACTTCTTTCCGCGTATCATAAATGGCGACCCCATTGCCGCCCCACACGGATATGTAAAGAATATTCCGGTCTGGTGACAACAGGCAGGTGTACCCTTCGGCGCTCAACTGCACTTGCTTTACTATGTTCTTCGTTTTCAGGTTTACTACATAAAGCGAATTGTCTTCTTTCGTCACCACATACAGCCGGCTTGCATCATCATCAATATCTAATCCCGCAGGTGATATTTTCTCAGGCCATTTCTTACCCAGGATGATACTGTCTGCGAGTTCCAATGTATCCCGCTTCACCGCATACTTTAGAATCCGGTTATCATTCCCTCCCGATGCATACAAAGACTTACTGTCACTGCTGAATTTCAGGCCCAGCCAGCTTTTCGGTATTTCATTAGTACAAATCACTGTATGCGTCTTGGCGTTAATAAGCTGAATCGTCTGCGTACTAACCCCATCATTCGTTACCGCTATATACTTGCCATCGGGCGAAATAGCCATATTCAGCGGCAGATCACCAAGGCTAATAGAAGTACCCGCCGGCGTCAATGCCCAGCCGTTAGGGAGCAGTACTTTGTTTTTCTGGGCAACTGTCGTATCAGCAAGCAGGCCCAGCAATAGAAACGTAACAATATGTTTCACAAAAAATAGATTTATGTGAAATTACTCAAAAACCACAGACACTAAAAAGCATCCATCTTTATTAATCAACACTTAACTTTAGCGCTAACACCCTGTAAATTGAACCCTAAAAGGCTGAACAGAGGCACACGAAGAAGATTTGCAACGCACTAAACTCGTAGAGACGTTGCATTGCAACGTCTCCCGCACTAAATGGTGAAATAATTTCAGCGGAGGCGCATCGCTTGTTAATACACAAAAATACCGATCCAAATTCCCAATTCCTAATTCCATAATCCAAACAAACAATTACCTTCGCAATATGGCATTAATAAAATCAATTTCCGGCATCAGGGGCACTATAGGCGGTACGCCAGGCAAGAGCCTCACACCTATCGACGTAGTAAAATTCACCACTGCATATGGCGCCTGGGTCGCACAGCAGGGAACCAATAAAAAAATAATAATCGGCAGGGATGGCCGCATCTCCGGTGGTATGGTTCGCGACCTGGTTGCGGCCACATTACAAAGCATGGGCTGCACCGTTATTGATCTTGGCCTCAGCACTACCCCTACCGTAGAAATGGCCGTAAAGATGGAAAAAGCGGGCGGCGGCATCATACTCACTGCCAGCCACAACCCCAAGGAGTGGAACGCACTGAAACTGCTGAACAAGGACGGTGAATTTCTCAACGCAGCGGAAGGCCAATGGATACTGGACTATGCCGAAAAGGGGGACACCACTTATGCCGAGATCAATAAAATAGGCACTGTAACAAGCAACGACACCTACATACAAAAGCACATAGATGCCATACTTGCCCACCCATTGGTTGATGTTGCCGCAATAAAGAAAATGAAATTCAAAGTAGTGGTTGATGCCGTGAATTCTACCGGGGCCATCTCTGTGCCGCAAGTGCTTAACGCGCTTGGGGTAAACGATGTAACTGTTATTAATGAAGCAGTCACCGGCCAGTTCACACACAATCCGGAACCGCTGCCCGAGAACCTTATAGAGCTTTGCTCTACCGTCAAAAAAAGCAATGCTTCCTTAGGCATTGCTGTTGACCCTGATGTGGACCGCCTCTGCTTTGTATGCGAAGACGGCAGTCTGTTTGGCGAAGAATATACACTCGTGGCCATTGCCGACTATATACTTACCCACAAAAAAGGAAACACCGTATCGAACCTCTCCTCTACCCGCGCTCTGAAGGACGTAACCGAAAAACATGGCGGCGAATACTTCCCTTCTGCGGTGGGCGAGGTGAACGTAGTGAAGAAAATGAAAGAAGTGAATGCCGTGATAGGCGGCGAGGGCAACGGCGGCGTTATAGTGCCCGAACTCCATTACGGCCGCGATGCACTCATTGGTATTGCACTGTTCCTCACGCACCTGGCAAAGTTCGGTAAGTCCGTAAAGGCGCTGCGCAGCACATACCCAAGCTATTTTATTTCGAAAAACAAAATAGAGCTAAGCGAAGAAGTAAACGTGAAGAAGATATTCGAGGAGATAAAAAAGAAGTACAAGAAGCAGCCCATTAATACAGAAGACGGCCTGCGCATTGACTTCGATAAAGACTGGGTACATCTCCGCACCTCAAACACCGAGCCCATTATCCGCATCTATTCAGAAAGCGGTTCTGAAACCACAGCCAACAATATCGCAAAGCGCATAATGGCTGACATTAAAGAGATGATGCTGATGAAAGCAGAGTAAAACCCAGCAAACAAGAATATGCGAACATTATCATTATTATTCCTTCTATCCCTACTGTCATTTGCGACTTATGCACAGTCACAAATGGAAATGAATGAAAGTGCTGGAAAAGAATACGAAAAAGCAGACAAAGAACTGAACCACATTTATCAGCAAATATTGAAAAAAAATGCTGCTGATACCGCTTTTACAAAAAATTTAAAAATTGCTCAGAGGATATGGGTACAGTTTCGTGATGCTGAAATGAAAATGAAATACCCAGATAGAGAAGATGGTTACTATGGTAGTATTTTCCCACTATGCTGGGCCGTAGCCGTCTTTTCATACGCCAAACATTAATGATTATCACTAATTATATGCACAAAGAATTTTTTATTCACATAAATATCGTGCCAGCGGTATATCTATCCGCAATAATTATTTGCATTATCGGCAATTATCCATGGGGGTTTCTAAATTTATTGAAATGGGTACAAAAAATGAGTACACTGAAAAACAAAGTAGCGGTAGTTACAGGTGCTGCAAGGGGAATAGGTGCATCTATCGCAAAGCACTTTGCCGCAGAAGGAGCAAAGGTTGTGGTGAACTATGCCTCCAGTAAAGAAGCAGCAGACAGAGTAGTTAAAGAGATAACCGGCAATGGAGGCACAGCCATTGCGGTACAGGCAGATGTATCGAAGGAAGAAGATGTGAAGAGGTTGTTTGAAGAAACAAAGAAGGCTTTCGGCTGGTTGGATATTTTGGTGAACAACGCTGTCTTCCAGCAATACCTGCCTATTGAGCAGGCAACAACCGCAGCTTTTCACCAGCATTTCGATGTCAATGTTTTGGGCCCGGTACTCACTATCCAGGCGGCTTTAAAACTGTTTAGCGATAAGGGCGGCAGTGTCATCAATATCAGTTCGGGTGCAAGCAAAATGCCCATGGCAGGAGTCTCGTTATATTCTGCAACTAAGGCGGCATTGGATGCTATAACTATTTCTTTGTCGAAGGAACTGGGTGCAAGAAACATCAGGGTCAATTCTATTTTGCCGGGCGCTACGGAAACAGAAGGTGCAAGCAGTGCAGGCGTTACTACAGGTAGCGAGGCTGAAAAAATGTTTGTTGCCCATACCCCGCTTGGTCGCAGAGGGCAGCCCGAAGATATAGCGAAAGCTGCCGTATTTCTTGCTTCCGATGATGCAGCCTGGATCACGGGAGAGAACATTTCCGTTTCGGGCGGTATGTATGGTTTTTAAATTCACAAACTAAAAAATATAAAGAAAATGAGTAAACTGAAAAACAAAGTAGCAGTGATCACAGGTGGCAATAGCGGCATCGGGCTTGGCATTGCAGAAGCATTTAAGAACGAAGGCGCAGCAGGAGTTATTGTAGGCAGGAACCAGGAAACTTTAAATAGCGCTGCAGCGCAGCTTGGCAATAATTTTATAGCAATAAATGCCGATGTAACCAACCTTGCAGACCTGGAGCGTGTGTTTAAAGAAACAGCGGAAAAATTTGGCAAAATAGATGTGGTTGCAGCCAATGCAGGGGCGGGAACTATAGGCAATGTAGCAACTATCGGCGAAGCCGACTATGACCAGGCAATGGACCTGAACCTGAAAAGTGTTTACTTCACCGTTCAGAAAGCACTGCCCTATATGAATGATGGTGGCTCCGTTATTCTCATCGGGTCTAATGCAGCGCACCGGGCATATCCGGCTTTTACGTTGTATGGCGCTGCAAAAGCGGCAGTGATCTTTTTTGCAAAAGGATTGTCAAACGACCTTTTAGAGAGGAAGATCAGGGTAAATGTAATAACACCCGGCACAACAGATACGCCAGCATTTGAAAAGTTTGTTCCTGCCGAACAATTGGACGCGGTAAAGACACACTTTGCAAGTGTAATGCCGATAGGCAGGATCGGGCAACCATCCGACATTGGTAAAACAGCCGTTTTCCTGGCGTCTGATGATTCTTCATTTATGCTTGGTGCTGAACTTCTCGTTGATGGAGGTATGACCTATTTAGCTAAATAATAATCCTGGATCAATCTGCTTATAATAGACATACCGGTCATGACCATAAAAAAGGCACTCAATGAGTGCTTTTTTATCGGTACCAAGCGTTTACGGTTTTTAGCCCCAGGAAGCATTAACCTCGTCTGCGAGTTTATCCACCCGCATGTTTAGCTTTTTTATAATCCGTAGCTTCCTGGTATTTGGCATGATCAAAAGGCCGCGACAACCCCTATTGAGCGTAATCTCTGATTACGCTCTCGGTGGAGGCCAATCCCTGATTGGCGAATTTACTATACTCATAATCGCATATTTAAAATCCTACACACATGTTCGGTCGTCAACCATTTTTTATCTTAAAATCCCACTCGCCATTTTCCATAGGCGCCAATAACATATAGGCCAACA
This sequence comes from uncultured Bacteroidota bacterium, assembly GCA_903887415.1. Taxonomy (GTDB): domain Bacteria; phylum Bacteroidota; class Bacteroidia; order Chitinophagales; family Chitinophagaceae; genus Nemorincola. The sequence continues at coordinate 85,638 of CAISPO010000042.1, forward strand.
CATCTTCAACCATTTATCTCCAAAGAAAATTACATGACGTCACGCGTCCGCCACATGGCAATACGAAAAACACCACATCATGTAAACTCGTTTTGCAAAACCCGCTCTCCCATCCGACCTTTGTCCCAAATCTTATCATTTTACCTAAAACCAGATCACATGAACAAACGTACAGCCCTCAAAAGATGGAACAATCATTTAATAAAAATGTTCGGCGCTAATCTTCCTCCAACTATCAAGATCAAACTCGCAAAACCCCGCAAACTAAACCAGCCAACAGACAAACCTATTTCAGGTGACAGAGCAAGAAATGAGCAAAAGTGAGCAACTTTTGAGCAATAAATGAGCAAGAAAGCCTGCCCAGCCACAGGCAGGGTGAGCAACAATTTGTTGATATCTTTTGCTGGTTTACTGATTATCAATGACAGGGTTAGCAATAAAGTATTTTTCAGAAAAGGTGGGCAATTTTGTCCGCCCGCACATCATACAAATCACAAAAATCAAATGAATCATAGTTCGGACAAGCTATACCCCACATGGGGCAGGAACGGGACATCGGTTAATACATAAGTTGCTAAAAATCAATAATCAGGAACAGCAAAATGCCCCATATAACCGCCGAAAAAATTTAAAAAGAATGGGACATCACAAAAAAAAGCGATAGTTTCCTACCGCTTTCAATTTTCAACTCTTGCTCAGAAAAAAACAGGCGCAACAGTAAATCAGTCAATCAGATTAATCTGAGGTTCAGACAGACTACCACCCCAGCAAATACGCAAAGATCAGCGGCGCTACAATAGTAGCATCGCTCTCTACTATAAACTTCGGTGTATCTATATCCAGCTTGCCCCAGGTTATTTTTTCATTAGGCACAGCGCCGCTGTAGGACCCATAAGAAGTAGTGCTGTCACTGATCTGGCAGAAGTAGCTCCAGAACGGCACATCATGCCATTCCAGGTCCTGGTACATCATGGGCACCACGCATATCGGGAAGTCGCCCGCTATACCGCCCCCTATCTGGAAGAAGCCCACACCCTTGCCAGCCGAGTTCTTGCGGTACCACTCTGTAAGCCACATCATATACTCTATGCCGCTCTTCATCGTGCTTGGCTTCAGGTCGCCCTTTATACAGTAGGAAGCGAAGATGTTGCCCATAGTGCTGTCTTCCCATCCCGGACAAATGATCGGAATATTTTTTTCAGCCGCAGCTATCATCCAGCTATGTTTGGTATCTATTTCATAATGTTCCTTCATAGCGCCGCTCAGCAGCAGCTTGTACATATACTCATGCGGCAGGTAGCGCTCGCCTTTTTCTTCTGCTTCTTTCCATATCTTGTATATGTGCTTCTGTATCCTGCGAAATGCCTCTTCCTCGGGTATGCAAGTATCGGTTACACGGTTAAACCCGCCTTCCAGTAATTCATATTCTTCCTTGGGTGTCAGGTCGCGATAGTTGGGCACACGCTTGTAGTGGGTATGCGCCACGAGGTTCATAATATCCTCTTCCAGGTTAGCGCCCGTGCAACTGATGATCTGCACTTTATCCTGCCGTATCATCTCGGCAAACGAGATGCCTAGCTCCGCGGTGCTCATAGCCCCTGCCAGCGATACCAGCATCTTGCCGCCTTCCAGCAGATGCGTTTCATAACCCTTGGCAGCATCCACCAGGGCTGCAGCATTAAAGTGGCGATAATGATGTTGTATAAATTGCGAGATCGGTCCTTTGTTCATTTTGATGTTTTGTTTATGATTTAAGATTCATTTAAAACTAAAAAGCAAGCAGTACAACTGCATGCTTTTTAAAAATATTACCCGGGATTTGGTTCTGGAAAACAATCCAAATTCCCAACTACCAATTCCTAATTCCACTAACTAACCACTTCCCCCTTCTTAATGAAGTTCTTTACCCACTCGGTAGTAATAGACTTCGGCCGCTCCAGCGGGAAGCCCAGTGCGCGGTCCCAGCAAAGGCTGGCCAATACCCCCAGCGCGCGCGATACGCCAAAAAGAACAGTATAAAACTCTTCTTCCACCAGGCCGTAATGCTTCAGCAGCGCACCGGAGTGGGCATCAACGTTAGGCCATGGGTTTTTGATCTTGCCTGTGCTCTCCAGTATCGGCGGGGCTACTTCGTATATATTCCATACTGTTTTCACGGTAGGGTCATCAGGGCAGTGGTTCTTTGCAAATTCCATCTGGGCGGTAAAGCGCGGATCTGTTTTGCGCAGCACCGCATGGCCGTAACCGGGTACTACCTTGCCCTCAGTAAGTGTCTTATGTATGTATGCCGCTATCTGCTCTTTTGTTGGCTGGTCAGAGTTCAGCTCCTTGCACATTTCCTCTATCCAGCGTATCACTTCCTGGTTCGCAAGGCCGTGCAGCGGGCCTGCAAGGCCGGTCATACCTGCCGCAAAAGAAAGATAAGGATCGCTGAGCGCAGAGCCCACCAGGTGTGTGGCATGTGCCGATACATTACCGCCTTCATGGTCTGCATGTATGGTCATATACAGGCGCATCAGCTCTTTGAAACTCTCGTCTTCATAACCCAGCATATGGGCAAAGTTGCCGGCCCAGTCCTGCATACCATCGGGCTGTATGTGCTCTCCCCCTTTGTACTTGCGGCGATAGATATATGCAGCAATACGCGGCAGGCGGGCAATAAGCGTCATTGTATCTTCGTAGATATAGTCCCAATGCACTTTTTTGCTGATGCCCTCATTATACGCTTTCGCAAATTTAGACTCCGTGCCAAGCGCAAGTATGGCGGCAGTAAACTGCGTCATAGGATGCGCAGATACCGGGAACGATTCAATCACATCAAACACATAGTTTGGCACATGCGAGCGTCGTGCCCATGTAGCCGATATGTGCTCCACATCCTCATGCGAGGGCACTTCGCCGATCAGCATCAGGTAAAACAACCCTTCAGGAAGCGGCTCGCTGCCGCCTGGCGCCTTAGCCAGTTTCTCCCTCAGTTCAGGAATAGAGAAGCCCCGAAAGCGGATGCCCTCATTAGCATCCAGTAATGAAGTCTCAGTAACAAGGCCGGTAATGCCGCGCATCCCCTGGTACACCTGGGCAATAGTAACATCTTCTATCTTCTTGTTGCCATGTTGCTCTATAATGCTTTTTATCTCTTTGTTTTGTTCGTCTGCCTTGGCCTTGAACAGATCTTTTACGTAACCCATATAGTGTTGATTATTGTAGCCCGGACATTTAGGCGCACCAAAGGTAAGAAAAGAGCAATAACATAAAGCCACCGGCAAATTAAAAATTGCATGGTCATACAAATGTGGAGATCACTATTCAGTGCCATTTTCAAACCGCTAAAGATGACAAAAAAATATTTTTAAACATCGGTTTGTTCAAATCAAAATGATGCGTACCTTTGCAGTCCTCTAAACAGGAAAGGGAGCATAGCTCAGCTGGTTCAGAGCATCTGCCTTACAAGCAGAGGGTCCGCGGTTCGAACCCGTGTGCTCCCAC
>CAISPO010000043.1 GCA_903887415.1 uncultured Bacteroidota bacterium
ATTAAATCCAGAATTTGGCGCAGTAACGGTTTGTTATTATTTTTACTACGTTTGAATAGCCCCATATTTTTGTGTTTTGGTCGTTCTTAACCAAAGGTATGGCCGCTATTCAGGCAAAAAAGTTTCGGATAGTTGTGAAAATAGATATAACAGATAAAAAGAACGACTCCCTGGCCGAGGGGACTACTATCATTATTAAATTCCCGCTGGACGTATGATCACTGCTGTTATTATAGACGATGAGCAAAAAAATGTGTCCATGCTTAGCGGCTTGCTGCACGAATATTGCCCGCAAGTGATCATTGCAGGTACTGCAAACAACATAGCCACTGGTAAGAAAATAATAGAAAATACCAGCCCGCAGCTTGTATTTCTGGATGTGGAAATGCCATATGGCAGTGGTTTCGATTTACTGAGGTCTATGCCGGGCCTGCAAGCCGAGGTTATTTTTATTACAGCGTTTGACCAGTATGCGCTCAATGCCTTTCGTTATGCCGCGTTGGATTACCTGCTAAAACCTGTGAATATAGAGCAGTTGCAGGATGCTGTGCAGCGGGCGCAGAAAAGAGTAAATGAAAGGGCTGTTACAAATGGATATGAACTGTTGCTTCGTAATCTTGAGCAAAAAGATGCCTCCAAAATATCTATTGCGCTGCCGGACAAGGGGCAGCAGCATATGGTACCGATAGCAGATATTATGTACATTATTGCAGATGGCAGCTATACACATATCTATACGGCGAAGCGCTCGTTCGTATCCACAAAAAACTTAAAAGATTTTGAACAAATGTTTCCAGCAGGAATCTTTTGCCGTATTCATCATGGCCACATGGTCAACATAGCGCATATTGATAAGGTGCAGAAAGGCAGGGGCGGCTTTGTGATCATGAAGGATAAGAACACACTGGAGATCGCAGTGCGCCGTAAAGAAGAGTTCATGAAAATGCTGCTTAAATAATTAAGGTACACGCTGGCAAAAGAAATATGCACACCTGCAAAATACAGGATTCCGCATGTCGGTCAATTGATTTATTTCGCGTGAACCAAAATCAAAAACTTATGACACGCAGATTCCAAAGTATTACCGCTGGAAAAGTAACAGCAATTGCCGCCATTTTATTTCTGACAATGATCACCAACTGGTCATGCACAAAAACAGACAGTACTCCCGCTAATCAAAAATTTATCGGAACGTTCAACGGTAACGACTGTAACGGCAATTCTGCCACGATTACGATCATAGCAGGCAGTAACAATAATACCGTGTATCTGCCAAGCAATATAGGCAGTGGCTCTTGTAATAAAGGGTTCAACCTGGTGGGAAATGTGAGCGGCAACAATATTACTTTCTCGACACAGACATTTACTGATGCGTGTGGTACCGTTACCGCAACACTTAGCGGATCCGGGTCCATCAGCGGCAATACGGTATCTCTGAACCTTACAAATGTTGAGGTAGTGTCAGGCGCTACGACAACAGTTACAAGTTGCTTTACAGGTTCAAAATAACAGCCCCTTTTTCTCTTTTCATTTTTTGAGGTTTCGGCCCTGCCTGTTCAGGCGGGGCTTTTCCTTTTATATTATTCCTTCCCGCTCATTCCCTTGAACTGGTGATGTGTTTCTTTGAACAGGACGTTGAACGTAGTCAGTGACCCGTATATAGCAGTGATATATTGCTGCAGGTCCACTTTCTCATCGTCGGTCATTACTTTGTTAGCGTTTATCTTCTGCTCCATTACGCGCAGCCGGTCTCGCACCATAACTATTTTATGGAAAAATGTTTCGATCGGAACTTCTTTCGATGCCAGTGTTGCATCTCCCGGTTTCAGTATCATAGTGCCGCGTTTCCAGCGAGGCCCTATCGGCACCATTTGTGTGTCGTGCAGCCGCTGGTCCAGTATATTGCTTAGTGCTTGCTCTATATCGGCTATTGTTATTGTCTCACTGCCCGTAGTGCCCGCTACCTGCTCTAATGTTTTCAGGTCGGCGTAATCCTTGCTAATGCTCTTTGTGGCCTGCTGCGATTTGAACCAGATAATATAAAACTCCAACGCGGTATCCACTACAACTCCCTTTCCAAAACTGGGGTGGTCCACCCGCGACCCTATGCCTAATTGTGTGCTCATAAACTTTATTGAAGGCCGAAGTTAAATAATTGTATGCATTTAAAACAGGTAGGGCTGAATACACGCTGCGCTGCCTCTTGGCACAGTCTTTTTCATTTTTAGAACCACAATGGTTTTATCATGAAAAAGGAAAATCAGAAAAATAAAAAGCATAGCAATAGTTTGCTCACAGCCGCCACGGCCCACAGCGCTACGGCCCAGGTGCGCCGTCATAGCGGCGGCGGCCTGCTTGCAAGCACAGGTACCAATGTTTCCTACGAAGGGGCGACAGCACCAGGTGCCGGCGGGTCTGTAGGTACTGGTTTTGCATCAGGCCAGCCAGCCACCGGCGAAAAGATCACCGTAAATTCTGACTTCGTGCAAAACAGAGGCGGTACTCCTGCGAAGAGCAAAAAGGCGGCAAAACCTAAAAATAAATAGGGTTAATTTATACCCCGGAATACTTGTGCACCTCAAGCTCATCAGGGCAGTTGGCCAGCAACTGGTTGATTGTTTTGTGCAGCTTGGGGTGCACATAGTCGGGGGCAAGTTCTGCCAGTGGTGTCAGTGTAAAGCGGCGTTCCTGCATAAAAGGGTGGGGTATAGTCAGGTTGGGTTTTTCTACGATTGCATTGTTGTAAAAAAGTATATCTATATCTATTATCCTTGGCCCCCACTTTACAGTTCGGTGCCGCCCCATGCCGGTTTCGATGTCCAGTATTATCGTCAGCAACTCTTCAGGTGTGTTAACCGTCTCAACACAAACGGCCATATTCAGAAAATCAGGCTGATCGGTGATGCCCCAGGCTTTTGTTTCATAAATAGAGGAGCGGCCCACAAGACTTCCGCATTGTGCCGACATTAGCTTAATGGCACTTTCCAGCCACAAAACACGGTCTCCTTCATTGCTGCCTAACGATAAGTAAGCGAGGTTCATTGGCCTCAAAGATAACTGCAAAGTTTATACGCATTTAACTGATTATTGATGTTGCTGCCTGTATCTTTGCTCATTATTTAAAAAGAGAACATATTATGAGGGATTTTTTTAAGTCGTTTTTTGCATCGCTGTTAGCCATCATTGTTTCGCTTGTTATACTGGTGGGTGTTGTTATTGCCTGTGTGGTGAGCCTTTCTAAGTCGGTAATGGAAAAGGACGAGAAAAAACTCACTGGCAACGTACTGGTGATAGACCTGTCTAAAAGCATACACGAACAAGGGCAAACCAATTCACTGGCGATGCTCAGCAATAAGTCGGGCTACGATGCAGGGCTATACGACATAATACAAGCTATTGGCCACGCTAAGGCAGACGCCAACATAAAAGGAATACTCCTGAAGCTGAAACCATCGCCCAATGGATGGGCCACCATGCAGCAGCTAAAGGGCGCGCTCGATGATTTTAAAACATCCCATAAGTTCATTTACGGTTATGGCGAAGAAATATCGCAGGGCGCTTATTATGTAGCCTGCAGTGCAGACAGTATCTATCTTAACCCCGGCGGTGATATGGAGCTGAAAGGCTTTGCCACCGTGATGCCGTTCTTTAAAGGTACCCTTGATAAACTGGAACTGCAGCCGGAGATATTCTATGCCGGTAAGTTCAAGAGCGCAACAGAGCCATTTCGCGCGGATAAAATAAGCGACCCCAACCGCCAGCAGATAATGGCCTACCAGAACGGGCTGTGGAGTCAGTTCCTGGAAAGCGCTGCGAAATATACACATACTGACAAGGCTGCCATCAATGATCTTGCAGTACATGGCTCCATACAATTTCCGCAAGATGCTCTGAAAAATAAAGTCGTTGCCGGATTACTCTATTGGGACCAGGTGGAACAACGGCTCCGCGCACGCACCGGGCAAAAAGACAACGAAGACATCGCGTATATATCTATGAACGACTATGCATATGCCGAAAAAGGTGATGACCAGGTAAGCGAAAATCGGATTGCCGTGATATTTGCCGAAGGAGATATTATTGACGGCGAGCAAACCAATGAAAGGGAGATAGCCTCAAAGGATGTGTGCGAGGAGATACGCAAAGTTGCCAACGACAACCGCATTAAGGCAGTTGTGCTGCGGGTAAACTCTCCCGGCGGCAGTGCATTGGCATCGGAGGTTATACTTCGCGAGCTTGTTTTGCTGAAGCAGAAGAAACACCTGATCGTGTCCATGGGCGACTATGCGGCCTCCGGCGGCTACTATATCTCCAGCATGGCCGACAGCATTTTTGCGATGCCCAACACCATCACCGGTAGCATTGGCGTATTCAGTATGATGTTTAGCATAGATAAGCTGATGAAAAACAAACTTGGTGTGACTTTCGATGAGGTGAAGAATGCCCCCTATGCCGATCTGCCCACCAGTTCACGCCCGCTCACAGAAGAGGAAGCTAAAAGGATGCAAAGCTCGGTGGATACTATTTATGAGCGCTTTAAAAATCATGTTGTCGATGGTCGTAAGCTGTCGCTTGCCAATGTGGACAGTATAGCCCAGGGCCGAGTGTGGACCGGCTCCGATGCACTGGGCATAGGCCTCGTTGATGGCCTGGGTGACCTGGACCGCGCCATTACAAGCGCTGCCGCAATAGCTAAGATCTCCAATTACAAAGTGGTTACCTACCCGGAACCATACGACAAGTTTAATGCCCTGCTGCGCAGGTTTGGCGTAAAAACAGATGCCAGCCTGGCCGTGAAAGCCGCAATGAAAGAAGAAATGGGTGAAGGCTACCAGTGGTACGAACAAGTACAAAACCTGCGTAAAGTGAACGGCAAAGCAATGATGATGATGCCGTTCAGGATGAATGTGCAGTAATGTGGAATTAGGGGTTAGTGGTTTGGAACCTGCTGCAGGCAGGCAGGCAGGTTTGGATTGCTTTTTTACAGCTATTGCGATAGGGCACCTGAAACTTTAGACTTTCTACTTTAGACTTTATACGCTCAATGACAATACTAATAACAAACGATGATGGCATCACTTCTCCGGGTATCCGTGCGCTCGTGGATGCTGTGGGTGGGCTTGGACAGGTAATAGTTGTGGCGCCCGACAGCCCGCAATCAGGTATGGGCCATGCTATAACCATAGGCGACCCGTTGCGGCTGGATAAGGTGGATATGTTCGAGGGCATTGACTCCTGGCAATGCAGTGGCACACCTGCCGATTGTGTGAAGCTGGCTAGGGATAAGATACTCCATGCTAAACCCGATATTTGCCTGAGCGGCATAAACCACGGCGCCAACCACTCCATAAATGTGATTTACAGTGGCACCATGAGCGCAGCCATGGAAGCGGCTATTGAGGGAGTGCCCTCTATAGGTTTTTCATCATTGGACTATCGGTTTGATGCCGATTTTACTGTAGCAAAGACCGTAGTGCGCGACCTCGCAACACGCATGCTTTCCGGTAAGATGCCAGCGCATTTGTTGCTCAATGTAAACATACCGGTATGCACTCCAGATACCTTTAAAGGCATGAAGATATGCAGGCAGGCTTATGCCCGCTGGGCCGAGGAGTTCGACCATCGCAAAGATCCGCGCGGCAAAGACTACTACTGGATGACCGGAAAATTCATAAATATGGATACCGGCACAGGTACGGATGTTGAAGCGCTGAAAGAAGGCTATGCATCTATCGTGCCAATAAGAATAGACTTTACGGATACCAAGATGAAGGAGTGGCTGGAAGAGGAATGGCAGTTTTGATTTTATTGATTGGAATTTGGAATTAGGTTTTCGGAATTTGGATTGCTTCGTAAATGCAGTGACTAATTGATGCCAAAATCCGAATCAGAAAAACAATCCTAATTCCAAATTCCACAAATACTAATTCCAAGAGAAAAATGATCTACAAAGTAATAGGCCTCATGTCAGGCAGTTCATTAGATGGGCTGGATATAGTGCATGTGCAACTGGATGAAGTGCGCGGCCAGTGGAGTTATGAGATACTTCATGCAGATTGCATACCCTATACGGAACAATGGACAAACGACCTGCGCAACGCTGCCAATAAAAACGTTGGCGATTTTCTGAAGCTGCATTCCAGCTACGGGCGCTATCTCGGTGAGCAGATCAACGAGTTTATTGCAAAACATGAGCTTGCCCACCAGGTTCATTTTATTGCATCTCATGGGCACACTGTTTTCCATGAGCCGCAGCACTTTACTACTTGCCAGATCGGCGATGGAGCAACCATTGCCGCTGTTACCGGCCTGCCGGTTATCAATGACCTCCGCGCTATGGATGTTGCGCTGGGCGGCCAGGGTGCGCCAATAGTGCCCATCGGCGACAAGCTGCTTTTTGGAAATTATGATTATTTGCTGAACATAGGAGGCATAGCCAACATTACCGTGCAGGCCCATACCATTGCGTTTGATATTTGCCCGGCAAACCAGATGCTGAATGCGCTGGCAGCCCGTGAGGGTAAGACAATGGATGAGGGCGGCAACATGGCGTCGGTCGGTACGCTGTTGGAAGGAATATTGGAAGAGCTTAACAACGCATACTACTACAAATATCTGCCGCCAAAGTCGCTCAGCAATGATGCTGCAATGGACTTGGTATTTTCCAAATTATCAGAAAGCGAAGAAAATAATTATGACTTGCTGCACACAGCGACGATACATATCGTGCAGCAAATTGCCGCAGCTTTAAAACACTACCCGCATCATAAAGAACAGGCAACGCTCCTGGCAACGGGTGGGGGAGCCTTCAACACCTTTCTCATAACAGAACTTCAAAAAGCCCTGGCATCCCATAGTATAACAGTAGTAGTGCTTGATGCCACCGTGATAAAATACAAAGAAGCCCTGATAATGGCTTTGATCGGGACATTGCGCTGGCGTGAGGAGGCGAATGTCCTCAGTTCCGTAACCGGAGCTGCCCGGGATAGCGTGGGCGGTGCATTATGGATAGCATGATCTTCATCTTAGGGGCAGTTGGTCTAAGTCTTCGCGGGTATATATTCTTTTCGTAGGGTTATCCATATCTATTATATTAGTGTAGCCCGTGTAAATCATCATTCCCTGTATTTCACCCTTGATTTTTGATTTTTGAAATTTAAAGTTCTGGGTTGCCATAGCATCGGCGTGTACTACCAGCCCGGAAAGTTTTATTGAATCGTAGCCGATATACTGAACCAATATATCGTAGGTCCCAGGTTCCAGCCCCTTGATGCGATATAAGCCATCAAAGTCAGATACCGTTCCGCCTATTGATGCCCCATCCTTAAACACTTGAATCACGGCATTTATCATAGGCTCTCTTTTTTCGTCCGATACCCTGCCCTTGAGTCCACCTGTAGCTGGCGGAGGAGCATTGTCTGGCATATGCTCATGTTGCTGAAGTACGCGCTCAACAGGCAGCCATGGCGGACGGCTCTGGGCCAGCAGGGTTGGTGTTTGCGATAGCGTCAATGTGAGCCCCAGGGCTATAGTTAACCGGTATAGCCTGCTATGCGGCTGGTACGGAATGGATAAAGGATGATGGATCTGGTACCCAAGGAACCTGCCGCAAACATCACCTTTGGGTTTGGAGAAGAAATTATACAGCTCTGTATCACTCCATGTAGTAAAATCAATAACCGTCTTTTGACAATGACTGCAAAAACGGCCCCTGGCCTCGGGTGTCATCTCATCCCAGTTTTGTGAGCAGGGGTGAGGAATGCTGATCTGGATATGTTTAGGCTTATTCATTGCAGTGCAGTTATATTATGATAGACGTTAAAAACGCCAGGTAGCTTGGGTGTAAGAACGTTTTTTATTTACTTTTGATATCAATGAAGCCTCTGAATTGTTGGTTTGATATACGGTCTGAGGCGCAATCATGTTAATCAAATTAATCAGGTGAATCTAGGTTCAATCCCCCTCGCTAACCTTTTTTAACGTTACAATTTGCGCTCAAACTCATATATTCGCAGCCTAAATCTCATCAATCTAAATGGTACAAACAGATTATATACACGTGCCTTACGGCAGAACGGTGCATGGTGAAGAAGAGGTAGAAGCAGTGGTGAAGGTATTGCGCACATCAACACAAATGGGCAAGAATGTCCGTGACATGGAAAGCCGCGTTGCGGAACTGTACAAAAAGAAGTATGGCATTGGGGTCAACAGCGGTTCATCCGCCCTGTACCTTGCCGCCGACCTTATGAACTATGAGGCAGGCAGCGAGATCATCACCCCGGCTCTTACGTTCTCTACCACGGTAGCTCCGCAAGTGAAAAAAGGCTGGATACCCGCCTTCGTGGATGTAGAAGAAGGTACTTATAACATAGATGCCAATAAAGTAGAAGAAATGATAACGCCAAAAACAAAGGCGATGATCATACCCAACCTGATGGGCAACCTCCCCAACTGGAAACAACTGCGCGAAATAGCCGATAAGCATAACCTGTTTGTACTGGAAGATTCTGCCGACACCATAGGTGCGGAGATAGACGGCGCATCAAGCGGCCGCTATACCGATATGAGCACGACCAGCTTTTATGGTTCACACATCATCAATTGCGCCGGCAACGGCGGTATGCTCTGCGTAAATACAGAAGCCTATTACGACCGTGGCCGCCTGCTGCGTAGCTGGGGCCGCAGCTCGTCGCTTTTTGTAGAGAGCGAAAAAATAGAGAACCGTTTCAATGTAGAAATAGACGGCATACCTTATGATGCCAAGTTCGTGTTCGAGGAGCCGGGATACAATATCGAGCCATCTGAATTAGGCGCGGCTTTCGGCCTGGTGCAACTGGACAAGCTGAATAAAAACATAGATACCCGCACGGCCAATTACAACCGTATGCGTGAGTTCTTCACCCAGTACGAAGAGTTCTTTATACTGCCAAAGCAATTGCCTAACTCGCGTACCGGCTGGCTGGCGTATGCTTCTACCATTCGTGAAAGCGCTCCATTCATCCGCCGCGACCTGCAGATATTCCTGGAGAAAAGGAACATACAGACGCGTACTGTGTTCACGGGCAACATCCTTCGCCAGCCGGGCTTTAAGCACGTGCCTAGCAAGGTAGCAAAAAATGGCTATCCCGAATCGGACAGGGTAATGCGCGGGGGTATGTTGCTGGCTTGTCATCATGGTTTAAATGATGCGCAGATAAGCCATGTTATGGAGAGTGTTACTGAGTTCATGAAATCTATATAATTGATGTATTTCGATATTATTTTACTAGTGTACCTGGCTTACAAGAATAGTGTAAGGGCAAAGCTGAAAGGGCAGAACGCGGCGGCGTGGGCTTTTATCACGGTAGTTTCGTTCCTGTTCACCTACTTCGCGGGCTACTTCTTTGTGGTAGTGTTTTTCTGCAGGGATGTGGTAAACTTCGGGCAGATAAGCGCAGCAGACTATAAAACCAGGCAAGCCATGGCTCAGCAGTTAGTAGATGCATTTGCGGCAAACCCGCTGCACCTCATCACAGTAGAGTTGTTTGGCCTCGGCGGTTACCTGCTCATCAGGTACATCCTCAATCGCATGCCCGACAAAAAACAACCTGAAGTACATTGGATGGATAAGATGGGCGGCAAAGAAGAGATTTGATGCTGCGGCAATTTTAAAATGATCGATTTTTAATGCTTTTTTTGAAACCCGATAGATGTTCATCTATCGGGCTTTCGTTTTTAATAACCCCAAAAAAGAAGTATTTTTCATTTTTCCTAACATTTTTTCCTTGATATGCACTTTTTTGTTAATTATGGTATGATTTTTGCTTTTCTTTATTGAGTTACCCCAAACACGCCTCCAATGAAAAACCTGTATTTCTCTCTCATAGCGTTGCTATGTTCTTTTTCTTCTTTTGCCATTGTAGCCCCTATTACTGGAGGGCTTGCCGTCTGCCAGGGTGTGAGCACACCACTAACGGATGCCTCTACCGGAGGTACATGGAGCAGTAGTAATCCCGCTATCGCAACCGTTGGTAGCACGGGTCTTGTAACTGGTGTATTCACAGGTAGTACCAGTGTAGGCACCGCGACTATTACCTATATGGTAGGCGTTGCGTATGCTACCACAGTAGTAACTGTAAACCCTTATCCGACAAGCATTCTAGGTACGTTAGCACTGTGTGTAGGTTACACAACTGCATTAACAGATGGCACTCCGGGTGGAACTTGGAGCAGTTCTTTTTCTGGCGCTGCAACGGTTGATCCTCCTTCTGGAATTGTAACCGGACTGGCAGCTGGTACTTTGGTGATCACTTATACCCAGCCAACAGGCTGTTTTGTTACGAGTGTAGTAACGGTATACCCCATACCTGCCGCCATAACAGGGAGTTTATCCACTTGCGTTGGTGCGTCAACCGCGCTGACGGATGCCGTACCTTCCGGTGTCTGGAGCTCCAGTAACCCTGCCATTGGCTCGGTTTCAAGCACAGGTGTTGTTACCGGCGTTTCGGTGGGTGTGGCTAATATCAACTATGTATTAGCTACCGGTTGTATGGTAGCTAACACTGTATCCGTCAACCCTTTCCCAACCCCCATTCTTGGTACACTATCCGCCTGTGACGGGCAGGCAACATCATTGACCGATGTTACACCCGGCGGGGCCTGGAGTAGCAGTAATGCAAGCGTTTATGTCATAACCGGCGGCGGTTTGGGCATAGGTCTTACTGCCGGTATTGCTGTAGTTAGCTATTCTATTGGCTCTGCTGCTTGCTCCGCTACAGCGGTAGTCACTATAAACCCTCTTCCCGGTCCCATACTCGGACCGTTAACAATGTGTACAGGATCATCAACTATATTATCTGATTCATACCCCGGGGGTACCTGGAGCAGCAGCAGTTCAAACGTTTCAATAGGTTCTTCCTCAAGTGTTGTTACCGGTGTGTCTGCCGGAGTGGCAATAATTACCTACACAAACGCTTCCGGATGCATTGTCACGGCAGCAGTAACGGTTAACCCGGGCCCTCCCGCAATAAACGGCGTTATGTTTTTTTGTGAAGGAGCCACCTCAACGCTGACAGACGCAGCAGCCGGCGGCGTCTGGAGCAGCGCTAATACTTCAATAGCCAGTGTGGGTATAGGCACAGGCATTGTAACCGGCGTTACGGCAGGCTTCACTGCAATAAGTTATACCTTGGCAACCGGATGCGTTGCTGTCGCCACAGTCGCGGTTACTACATGTACTTGTTCCGGTACTCCCGCAGGGGGTATTGCTGCGGCTAACGACACCGCTAATTGCTATGGGTACCCAACTGCCATCAGGGTGTATGGGACAACAATCTCTTCTGCATTTTCGTTTCAGTGGCAAACATCTCCGGATAACATCTCCTGGACCGACCTTGCCGGCGCCACTACGGCAACCTATACGTATATTGCGCCGGTATCGCAGTACTACCATTGTGTAATTACCTGTGTTGCAAGCGGCCTCACTGCCACTTCATCTCCGGTCCATGTTACCATAACCAATGTTATAGGTGCCCATAGTGTCATCAGCACACCGGATACTGCCTGCAATGCTGCACATTTCTATATCAGCACCTGCGGCCTTTCCTCATCCTATAATGTCACTACTTATTTTGGCGATGGCTCGTCTTCCAATGTTCCGCTCACGGCTACAAGCCTTTGCCACGCTGATGTGTACCACTCCTATGCATCTGCAGGCACATACTCCGTAAAGCAGGTTTTGTACATGGGTTCAACCCCTCTTGATTCTATTACTTTCAGTTATGAATATTTATATTGTCATACCCTGCCGTTAAAATTCTATTTCGATGCCAACTCAAACTGCACATTTGATGCCGGGGAAGTGTACAACAGTTCGTCTTTATCTGTGGAAGTCGATTCTAATGGTATTGCTATAGATACCCTCACGGCAACCAGCGGGCTGTATTACAAAGCGTACGGGACAGCAGGTACTGTTTACGGCTTCAGGGTTTTACCGCTACCCGGCGGACTGGTTGCATCTTGCCTGTCTTCAAGTACTGTTTATGATACCATTACCACCTATTCGTCATATGCTCCAACGTATGTAGGCCTTAACTGCGGATCGTCCGGCGGCGGTTTTGATCTTAGTGTGGCATCGTCGGCATCATCTTCTACAGGGCGGCACACCCAGAAAACTAATATCACAGTTACTAATGCCACCTGCTCAGCGGCAGCCCCCGTGGTTACCATGGTGTACGATACGAAGTACACTTATGACGCGCCCGGTTATTCCTCGTATTTAACGAGCCCACTGCCTACTTCCGTTTCTGGAAATACGCTTACCTGGAACCTCAGTACGCTATCGGCAGGCGCCAGCCAGCTCATCACGGTCTGGATAGAACGGCCAACAGCACTAGGTTGGCTAACACCGGGAGATACGGTCAACACTACGATCTCTGTGTCACCGATAGTTGGAGACATCAACCCGGATAATAATACCATCACAAAAACCGACACCGTAAAAAGCTCGTGGGATCCCAACGACATAGAGGTGTCTCCGCAGGGATACGTTTTGCCATGCACCCAATTACAATACAAGATAAATTTTGAGAACACGGGCAACGATACCGCGCACAACATCTATGTATTGGATACGCTTTCTGATAACCTGGATCCACGGAGCCTTACCATTGTTACTGCCTCGGCGACTATGAATATTTCTATGCTCACAGATGGCGGTTATAACATTGCCCGGTTCGATTTCCCAAATATCAACCTGCTCGATACATCACGTCATAATAACTCCGATGGCTTGGTGATATTTAATATCAATGTGAAGACCGCCCTTAGCGATGGTACGATCATAGCGAATCAGGCAGGCATTTACTTTGATGATAATCCTGTGGTCATGACCAACTCCGTTCAAAATACTATAGGTATCAGCCAGATAACAGGAGGCACTAATGTATGTGCCGGAGCTTTTGATACGCTTATTAATGCCTCACCCGGTGGGGTCTGGAACGCAACCAACAGTGATGCCGTTGTCTCTGGCGGCGTTGTAACGGGTATGTTACCGGGATTGGACACCATCAGTTATACAGTGTCCAACAGTTGTGCCTCAAAGTCAGCGATACAGATCGTTGCAATAAGTGCAGTGCCTGCACCCGCGGCTATCATCGGCACATTGAACGTCTGTCTGGGCAGCACAACTCTTTTGTCTGATACGTCCGCTTCTGGTTCATGGAGTA
The DNA here is from genome assembly GCA_903887415.1 of uncultured Bacteroidota bacterium. Lineage (GTDB taxonomy): Bacteria > Bacteroidota > Bacteroidia > Chitinophagales > Chitinophagaceae > Nemorincola. The sequence continues at coordinate 13,206 of CAISPO010000043.1, forward strand.
GTGATGCAGTAACTGCCGCATTAATAGGCAGCTCCGGATTGGTTTTAGGTGTCATGGCAGGCACCGCGACAATATCCTACAGCGTGACCAACAGTTGCGGAACCGGTGTAGCTTCATCGGTTGTGTCCGTCAATCCATTGCCCTATGCGGGCATTATTAGCGGGCTAGCCGCGATCTGCGCCGGCACCGGAACAACACTCAGCAGCACAGTAAGTGGCGGCGCATGGAGTTCAGGAGGTATCGGCATCGCCTCTGTTGGTAGCGCTGGAGATGTGGATGCTATAGCCGCGGGCACTGCGACAATATCATATTCCTTCACAAATAGCTGCGGTACAAGCACTGCAACCTACGCGGAAACGGTGATTGCATTGCCAGACGCAGGAACAATAACCGGACTTGCTGTTTTGTGCCCCGGCACAGCAACAACACTAAGCAGTACAGCTACAGGCGGCTCCTGGAGCTCAGCAGGCAGCGGAGTAGCATCTGTAACCGCGGATGGTGAGGTTACGGGTGTCGCCGCCGGCTCAGCTATTATTTCCTACACAGTAAGCAATGATTGCGGCACTGATGTGGCCACCTACACAGAGTCCATAAATCCATTACCGAACGCAGGGGTTATCGCTGGCGACACGAGTTTATGCCAGGGTGCAACCATCACACTCAGTAGCTCAGCTACCGGAGGCTCATGGACCACCAGCAGCACAGCTATTGCTTCCGTTGGCAGTACAGGCGAGGTAACAGGGGTTGCAGGTGGCGTAGCGGCTATCTCCTATTCCGTGAGTAATTCCTGCGGTACCGCTATAGCTATCTATTCGGAGATCATTCATGAACAGGTCATTCCGTCGGTTGGTATTTTCCCAGGCGACACTGCTTGCGCTGGTGTCCTAACCAACTTTACGGTTGCCGAAACGGGTGGGGGGGCTGCTCCGGTTTATCAATGGATCATCAATGGTGTAACCGCTGGTACCGGCGACGCTTATTCATACGCTCCGGCAAATGGGGACACGGTATCCGTGACCATGACCAGTAATGCTGCCTGCGCTACGCCCGACTCTGCAATGCAAACGATCATGATTGTTGCCGAAACCCCGTTGTTGCCGGTCGTGCTTATTAGCGCAGACCCGGGCTTTACAATTAGTGCCGGCGAAGTAGATACGATCCACGTAACCGCGACTAATGCTGGAGCTCCTTCATATGAGTGGTATGTGAACGGTGCGTTGGTTCCGGGTATTACTTCATCCGTTTATATCAATACGTTCAACGATCATGATTCCGTTTCGTGCCGCGTTACAAGTAATGGCCTTTGTGGTGGGTACACTTCCTTTAATTCCGTTATCATCCATGTAAATAATACAGGGATAGGCCAGGTATCAGGAGATCATGACCTGACTTTATACCCAAATCCGGCGAGCAACGAATTGAATATTGCGTGGGTAAATTACACGCAAGGCACCGCAAGTGTTATTATTTCAGACATTGCCGGCCGGGAAGTATTCAGAACAACTATCAATATCACAAAATCACAGGGCCACACCTCAATTGATCTTCCCCTATTGCAGGAAGGGATGTACCTGGTAAATATCGTTTCTGACTCCGGACAATATCATAGCAAGCTGGAAATAAAAAAATAGGGTGCATTTCAAATTTCGCAAATAAGGAATGATAATATTATATCTGAAAAAGAAGCCGAAAGGGCTTCAATATGAATAACCACCGGTGAAGCCTGTGGTAAAGTGAGCGAAAAGTACCAACCCCAAACGGGGTTGAATTTGATGTTCAGTGCGACAATTTAAAATGCACCCATACCAATTTCCAATTGCCGAATTGTCGAATTACCAAATTGTGAAATTGGATTACCATCCTAGTAGTGTCTTCAGCTTAGCCATCCCGCTTTTGCTCACCGTCACTTTTGCGCCGCAGTGCAGCAAGGCTATGTGGCTTTCTTTTTCATAAGGTTCTATGCTTTTTAGCTGCGTCACAGGCACCAGGTAGGAGCGGTGCACCCGCACAAACTGCTGTGGATCCAGTGTTTGTTCTATGTGGGATAGTGTGCTCTTTTTAAGATAGCTGCCGTCCTTGGTGAATATTTTTATATAGTCGTCATTAGCTTCTATGTAGTAGATATCCTGTGCCGGTATAATGCGTATCAGGCTGTTGTCCTTGACCACTATACGGTGCTGATACCCTTCATAAACATTGTTTTCCAGCAAAGCACTCACTTGCGGATGTTCCTTTGTGGATGCCTGCTGCAGCCATTTCTGCATGGCTTTATCAAACCGGCTTTTGATGATCGGCTTTAGCAGGTAATCTATCGCATGGGCTTCAAAAGCCTTTAGTGCATATTCATCAAATGCCGTTGTGAAGATAACCGATGGTGGAGTGTCCAGCAGTTCCAGCATCTCAAAACCATTGAGGCGGGGCATTTGTATGTCCAGGAATATAAGGTCAGGGTTTAGCTCCTGTATCGCTTTGAATCCTTCGAATCCATCACCACACTCCGCTACCACCTCTACCTGTTGGTAGGGCTCCAGCAGTGATCTAAGCAATTGCCTTGCCAGCGGCTCATCGTCTATCAGTATTACCTTGTACATGATGCTGTGGTATTTTAAGTATTGTTGTAAAATTCTCGTTGTCGCTGCTGGTCTCCAGCAGGTCGGTGCGGGCGTATAACAGGTATAGCCTGCGTTTCACACCCTCCAGCCCAAAGCCGGTGCCCCGGGGCGGTTGCGTATTGGGGTCATAAGGGTTCACGACGGTAATGGTGAGTAGTGGCCCATCGAGTAAAATGTGCATTGTAATGTTTACCGCTCCCGTTCTGCCGTACAAGCCAAATTTAATAGCATTTTCCAATATCGGCTGCAACAGGAACGGCGGTATCACTGCGTCATCTGTGTACTCTTTCTCAAAATGCACCTGCAGCCGGTCGCCAAAGCGCACAGATTCAATAGCCAGGTAAGATTGTATATAAACCAACTCCTCGGTGATCGGCAACGTTTCTTCCGACTCTCTTTTTACCGAGCTGCGCAGGAAGTCAGACAATTTACCGATCATTTCCTGCGCCCGGTCAGGGGCTATGTTTATCAGTGCATTTATGGAATTGAGGCTGTTGTATAAAAAGTGCGGTTGCAGTTGCTGGCGTAGCTTGAAGAGCTCAGCTTCTTTAAGCAATATGGAAGCGTCTGTCTGTTGTTGAAACCGGCTATCCAGATTACTGATGTTCTTGCGCAATGCACTGATGGTAGCTACCCAGCTATTGAATATCCAGATAAAAAGAAAGCGGACTACAAGCGTTCCTTTCAACCAGGTTTTGTAAGATTCATTGTCTATGCCTATTACCCATTTCAGAGCCTCAAATTCTGCGCCCACAGTGATCCCGCTGATCACCAGCGCCATAACGAGGCCATATACAGTAATAACGGCAGAAGTAGGGTAGGCTCTTATCAAGAGTATAATCCCCCAGGAGGAAAAACTAAGAATGACACAACTGCAAATAGCGTCCTTTAACGCCAGGTTCCAGTCGAAATGAAGCACATTATAAAGTATAAAGACATGCTTCGCCAACACGATGAGCATCAGCAACAGAACCAGCCAGTGTATATTTTTCTTTATTGAGCGCAATCTAGTCGTAAGTCATAAGTCATAAGTCGTAAGTCATCAGTTCGCGTTTAGGTAAAGTGGAGGTGTTTACCCTAACGCAGCCCACAATGGCGCAGCAACCATCTCCGCCTCACGAACCATAGAGAAAAGCAGCCCTCCGTTCTTAAGCTCCACAGGCTGCAGGTCTTTCACCGCCAGCATTCGCCAGCACATAGTACGGCCATGCCGGTCTATAAACGTGGCCTCTTCTGTTTTTCCCGCTTCCTTTGCCACACTCAGGCCATGCTCCTCATCTTCAGCGTAAACCAGCCGCCACTGTTCTTCGTACTGGTCTGTAGGCATCCCCTCACATTCAATACGGTAAATGATCTGTGCAGTAAATGATCTCATATTTTTAGTGTGTCTAAAGCTAAAGCTCTTTTGAATGCAGTCTCTGCCACTACACAATCCTAATTCCTAATTCCTAATTCCTAATTCCCAATCCCTAATTCCTAATCCCCAATTCCAGGCTAATACGATTTAATCTCAATGCTCCCGAACGACACATTCCCACGGAGTATTAGCAGCTTTTTGTTCTCATTCGTCGTGGCTGTCTGCACAGTACGCTCATCTTCCACGCTGCCAAATGACGATGCAACCTCATTTTGTATCTCCCAGTGCGAGGGCACCACCATTTCCACACCACCAAATGACACCCGGAAATCAAGCACCACAGACGGCTCGGTAAAATCTGCCTGACTAAGGTTCAGCTCGCAGCCGGCAAATGTCACCGATACAGTTCCGCCCTTAAAGTCTTTTGATGTAACCACTTCCTTTTTTCCGCCAAACGTCACGTCTATGTTGAGATCGTTACTTGTGGATACAGAGCTTTGCATTTTCCACCCTGGTTTGCAGGACTGCCGACGGGGGCGAAATGCAATACCTAAGCCCACAATAATAAGCCCCACCGGCCATATATAGTTGCTGTATTGACTGTGATATATCTCAATCAGGTTTGCAACCCCTACAAGACAAAGTATCCACCAGGAAGGGTTCCTGAATTTATTTTTTATTCCAAGGAACAGGCCTATAGCTATCAGGATGAACGGCCAGTTATTTTGCCAGTTGAAAGTAAAGACATGATTGATTTCCAAAAGCCAGAGAATGCCCGCTATTGCCATAGCACCGCCGAAAAACGCCCGGTTTCTCTGCCGCTGCTGTTGGTATAGCTTTAGGTGCTCCTCCCATTTTGGGTCGCTCCAATCTCTTCGCCTGAAATTACGGTCTCGCATATCATTAGTTTATAACCCAAAACTAGGTATAACGCTAACCACGCAGAAATGGTATTAGGTAAGGAAATAAACGCTGGCGGTAAATGTGCGGAAATGGTCGGTAAACACTTTGCGGGAAGCAGATGATCGCTATTCAAAAACTAAATAGCTCTGAAAGAGCGAAATACATAGCCTGGGGTGAAGCCCAGGGATAACAGGTACATAAGTACACAGCCCTGTAAGGGCGAAATACCATTGGTGATCGTGTATCGCCTACTGTTCCAGTAGCTTGTTCACAGTGGCCCAGTTGCGCGTAGTAGCCGTGCATCCCAGTGTTCGTTCAATATAGGAATTTGAAAAGTGCGTTTTGGTATAATTAGCCGCATAGATGTATATTTCTTTCTGGCCTATCCTCGCGTATTCCGAATCATTTGAATACACGCCCAGTGAGCCTTTTACTTCATTTGGTGGTGTCCCGGACAAAAAGGTCACATACCATTTGCTGGCTTCACTTGCTTTCACATTATCAAACGGATTATTCTCCACAACATGCTGTATATCCCGGAACCTCCTCACTATCGCCGGAACCTTAAAACCAAGCATATTTTCAAGGTGGGGCTCTATTTCGGCCCGAAAGAAATCATATTCTGCTTCTTCGGCTTCAAACAGCACATTGCCGTTCTGCCCATAGGTAACCACGTTCTCAAAACCAAGTGTTTCAAAATGGCCCTTAAGGTCTTCCATACTCACCGTATTTCTACCTATATCATTTATGCCGCGTAAAAAAGCTACGTACTTTGTCATGAAATCATCGTTTTTTGATTTGTAAAAAATACTTTAAACACGCCTAATGACGCCGTTTCACACTATCGCAACGCACCTTTATTATTGATCTGCTGGCTGGTATGTATAAAGCAAATACTGTGCTAACTTAGCAAAAAAATACCCCAAGCCACTGCGGCTGGGGTAAATCGAAAGAATCCATACGCCAAATAAATGTTAAGTGCCCACTTCAACCCCTAATTCTTCGGCCAGGTCTTTTTCTACTCTAAGATTGTCGATGATAAATACTTGCCGCTGCGGGGTGTTTTTGCCCATATAGTATTCCAGCAGTTTCTGTATCTGTGCATCCTGGCTCAGCAGCACAGGGTCTTTGCGTATATCTTCGCCTATAAACTGGGCAAATTCTTCCGGCGATATCTCACCCAGGCCTTTAAATCGTGTGATCTCTGCCTTGCTGCCGATCTCATGGATGGCGCGCTGGCGCTCTTCATCACTGTAGCAGTAGATCGTTTTTTGTTTATTGCGCACCCGGAACAAAGGTGTCTGCAGAATATACACATGGTTATTCCGCACAAGATCAGGGAAGAACTGCAGGAAAAATGTCATAATAAGCAGGCGTATGTGCATACCATCCACATCCGCATCTGTTGCTATTACAATGTTGTTATAGCGCAGTCCGTCCATGCCCTCTTCTATGTTCAGCGCATGCTGTAGCAGGTTGAACTCCTCATTTTCATACACCACTTTTTTTGTAAGCCCGTAGCAGTTTAGCGGCTTGCCCCGCAGGCTGAACACCGCCTGTGTTTCCACCTGCCGGCTCTTGGTTATAGACCCGCTGGCGCTGTCTCCTTCGGTAATAAATACAGTTGACTCCTGCTGCTTCAGATTATACTCATCCCGGCCCTTTGCCGGCGGCTCATCGTTAAGGTGTATACGGCAATCACGTAATTTCTTGTTATGCAGGTTGGCCTTCTTTGCGCGCTCATTGGCCAGCTTGCGTATGCCGCTCAGCTCTTTGCGTTCCCGCTCGCTCTGCTCTATTCGTTTTTTCAGCGCATCTGCTACTGCAGGGTTTTTATGCAGGAAGTTGTCCAGTTCCTTATTCAGGAAATCCCCAATAAAAGCCTTCATCCCCGGCCCGCCTTCCCATACAAACTGTGATCCCAGTTTGGTCTTCGTCTGCGATTCAAACACCGGCTCCTGAACCCTTACAGATATGGCAGCGCATATGCTTTGCCGCACATCCGATGCGTCATAATCCTTCTTGTAAAAGTCGCGTATGGTCTTTACAAAAGTCTCCCGGAAAGCAGCCTGGTGCGTACCGCCCTGTGTAGTATGCTGGCCATTTACAAAGGAATAAATGTCCTCGCCATAGTCACCCGTATGCGTTATCGCCACTTCTATATCATTTCCTTTCAGGTGAATGATAGGGTAGCGCAGGTTATCCGGGTTGGTCTTACGCGTCAGCAAGTCCAGCAGTCCGTTCTTGGAAATGTAGTTGCGGTTGTTGAAATGTATCTGCAATCCCGCATTCAGGAAGCAATAGTTCCATACCTGGTTCTCCAGGTATTCATGCAGGAAGTGATAGTTCTTAAACACCGTTTCATCTGGCCGGAAAACAACCAGCGTACCATTTGGCTCGGTAGTAGTAGTCTCTTTATGGTCCTTCGTCAGTATGCCCCTTTCAAACTCTGCCACCTTCGTGCGCCCATCCCTGAAGGATGCCACCTTGAAATACTTACTGAGTGCATTCACGGCCTTCGTACCCACACCATTCAGTCCCACCGACTTCTGGAAGGCCTTGCTGTCATACTTCGCACCTGTGTTTATCTTGCTCACCACATCCACCACCTTGCCCAGCGGTATGCCACGCCCAAAATCGCGTACCGTTACACCGCCCTCGGCTATCGTCAGCTCCACACGCTTGCCCTGGCCCATGGCAAACTCATCTATGCAGTTGTCCATTACTTCCTTTACCAGCACATAGATACCATCATCCACGCTGCTGCCATCGCCCAGTTTGCCTATATACATACCCGGCCTCAACCGTATATGCTCCCTCCAGTCCAGGGATTTGATACTGTCTTCGTTATATAGATTTTCTAATTCTGCCATTGAAAAAATAAAATTGGATTGAGGTAAAAATACGTCAAGTCGTTTGAATACAGCAATACCTATAAATTTGCTATTTAATCGTTTGTATTTAAATCGTCAACTTGATCGCTAAACTCAACACTGTCGAAATTGGGAAATTAAAAAATTATGCGGCTTTGATAGTCAGTTCCCTATGCCTGCTCATCCCGGCTTTCTGGAACCATTACCCGTTACTAAATCCAGACACCGCTACATACATAGAATCCGGCTTTATACCAGAAATGCCCTCCGACAGGCCCATCGCATACGGCCTGCTCATAAGGCTGTTTACCCTTAATGGTTTGTCTCTGTGGTTGTTGGTATTTGCGCAGGCTTATATCGTGTCCTGGCTCATATTCAAAGTGGTAAAAAATTTATCCGGTAGCACCCCATATGTTATCCCCAGTCTGGTAATTATATTCCTTTTGTCCATCGGCACCAGCCTCTCTTGGGTAGTGAGCCAGGCGCAGCCAGATGTGTTTACATCTATTGCTTTGTTGTGTATAGTTGTTTTGCTTATGGGCAAAGAAAATAAGTGGACAAACCTTATCCTTTACATCATGTTTTTCTTTGCAGTAGCAGTACATCTTTCTCATCCGGCACTAATGATTGCGTTACTTTTCTCTTTGTTTGCGCTCAGCCGGGTATATATCGGTAGCACAAATAGCAAGCCAGCCCCGAAGTTGCTCACGCTATGTGTTTTATCAGTTATCGCGCTCCTCACTATGGTTACGCCGCTATCCAAGTCAAAACATATTTTCTTCATGGGATCACTATTGGAAAAAGGAGTGCTGAAAAAATACCTTGATGATAATTGCTCCTCAAAAACATACAAACTATGCACTTACAAAGACGCACTACCGCAAAAAGCGGATGACTTTTGGTGGGACCCTCAAAGCCCGCTTAATAAAATTGGCGACTGGAAGACCGTAAAGCCTGAATTCAATGATATTATCCACGGCATTTTTACACAGCCAGCCTATATCAAACTATATGCCGCGGCTACTACTACGCAAACAGCACATCAATTAATTACTTTCAACATTGGCGATGGCAACCAATCATTTCCTTCGGGCTCCTATGTCAACCGGACTTTAGTAAAATATTTCCCTGATGAAATCCGACAGTTTACTAACGCAATACAGAACGATGCCCCGGTATTGGAAAAAGTGTCGCTTCCAAATAAAATATTTACCATCATTATTATCTGCTGCTTGCCGTGGCTGCTTTATGTGTTTCTAACGTGGAAGACACTGTCAAAAGAAATGCAATTACTCTTTATCGTTTGCATTACAGGCATTTTGTTAAACAGTCTCGATTGTGCTGCTTTCGGAACTCTTAACGGAAGATATGGCTGCAAAGCGGTGTGGCTGATTCCTTTTTGTTTGCTAGTATTTGCAGCAAGCAAATTGGCAAGTAAAGAAAAAAAATGCAGCTCCCGTTTAGGGGACAGGGGTTTTACCAACCGCTCGCCAGTACGTCCGCAATATGCATCGTCTGTATAGGGAAGTTGTTTTCATTGATGTAACCCTGAATGTGCATCATGCAGCTAACATCAGTGGTGATCATGTATTTAGCGCCTGTATCTAAAGCGCTCTTCACCTTTACCTGAGCCATGCCTATAGATATAGGCTCGTATTTAACTGCAAACGTGCCGCCAAATCCACAGCAAGTCTCGCATTCGCCCATTTCCACCAGTTCCAGGCCAGCCACATTGTTCAGCAGTTTTCTCGGCCCTTCTTTTATGCCGCACTCCCGCAACGCGCCACAGGCATCATGATAAGTGGCTTTACCGGTGAGCGATGCGCCTATGTTTTCCACCTTCAGCACTTTGGTAAGAAACTCGGTAAACTCATACATGTTCTCCCGCACCTGGTTGCACAGGTTATGATCTGAGCTATTGTCGAATATCTTATCGTAATAGTTGCGTACATATCCTGTGCATGACCCGCTGGGGCCAACTATGTAGGTATCCTCTTTAAAGTCGTGCAAAAATTTGGTCGCTACAGTTTTTGCTTCCTCCCTGTATCCCGCGTTGAAGGCCGGCTGCCCGCAACAGGTTTGCTTGGTGTTATAGCTCACCTCGCAGCCCAGTTTTTCCAGCACCTTCACCATATTCATACCCGTATCAGGATATAGCTGATCTACAAAGCAGGGGATAAACAACTGTACTTTAGGCATGTGATAAATTATGCTGCTAAGGTACTAAAATGTAGTGTAGGTATATATCGGCCTCATAATTGCACAATTTTATTTATTCTTATGTATATTGTCCCCGGCGCACAATTAAACATTCATTTTACAACCGTTATATGCTTTCAACTTTAGCAATACAGCCGGTACGCATCATTGACCATTACCAGGCCATATCCAAACTCATGCACGAGCTGCACATGCACGAGCACAGCGTGTTCGATAAAACCGCCAGTTGGGCAGATATAGAGGCCAGCTATATGCGCCATGTAATTGCCATGCAGGAAGAAAATGACGGGCTGTGCCTTGTAGCCTACATAAACAACAACCCGGTAGGGTTTATTTTCGCCTACGTGGAGGAGCAGGACGACAGCCGTATAGAGATACACGAAGGCAAAGAGCTCTATGTATCAGACGGGTATGTGGCTGAAGAGTACCGCCGGCTGGGCATATATAGTATGATGAATGAAATGCTGGAAAAATATTTTGTAGATAAAGGTATCAAACGCATGATCAGGTTTACACTTGTGAACAATACACGCATGCGCCAGTTCCTTGAAGGCGAAGGATATGGCGTGACAAGGCTGCAATATGAGAAGTGGCTGTACTAAGGATCTATTTTTTTGCCATTACCGCCCTCATCGGGTAATGTTCATACGTGTTTATTTTTGAGGCTGGGTCATTCGTCATTAAAGAGAGCAATTGCTCCTCGCTATCTACTGCTACGATGCCCAGGCCATAAGCACCGGCGGGGTCAAATACGGGGCCGAATACCAGCATGATTCCCTGCTCCAGGTAGGTAGCCCAATAGGCAACATGCTGCTGCATTGTATTGCGCTCGTCTTCGGTCATCGTTTGCGCAAAGTCGGGGCGGCAGGGCCGCAGATACAGTACAAAATATTTTTTATCCATAGCGGCAAAATTATAGAATTGATGATAGCAAAAAAAAGGCCGGGCCAGTGTTACTTATTTTCTGGTTGCATACCAGTTCATCATGTATTGGGTAAATAATGCTTCGCATGTAGTATCTTCCAGTAGCTGAGTATAGCTCATTTTCCTGATGTCTAAACAGTACTGCATAAGCAGCCAGCTTTTATAGTAGGGTATCACGGTGCCGGTGCTATCATCAAAGCTGATCCAGTTGTTATTGTCGGTATGTTCTGTTTCTATAAGATGGCTGATGTTTTCCGATAGGCTGGCCTTGTTTTTTCGTGCCACATATTCCGGGTAGCCTTCCCATTTCCACTGAGGGTACCGCGCAATAGGATTCGAGTGAAGCAGGCCGTATTTGCGGGACTGCATGCAATGTGTAGCCTCGTGCGCCAACAGTTCTGTGAGGTTCCATTTGTAGCCGTTCAGTTCTACATAATTGTCCCGGGCATTCACCGCGCCGTTCAGTACCACATTGTGATAATAGGCGTATGCAAATGCCGGGCCCTGAATTGCCTGCACCAGCCTGGGGAAAGCGCTGCCGTCATTAATGCAGATGGTAAGTTTTTGGTTGCCATCATACAGCTCGCTTGTCTTTAATAGCTCTGTTGCATTGTTGAGTCTTTCGATAAAATATGGATCAGGCAGGTGCTGCGAGCAGATGGTATAATTCCCCACGTTGCTTTTATTGGCATAGAGCAATATTGGATTGAGCACTATAGCCAGCAACAGGCCGAGAACGACTATGCATGTGGCCACCAGCCTTAAACCCCATTTCCGATATTTGATCTTCATGATCTGGATATTAAACATCACTTAGTGGCAGCGAAACATAAAAGGTACTTCCACTGTTCTCCTTGCTTTCCGCCCAGATCCTTCCGCCATGCGCCTCAGTGATCTGCCGGCTGATGGACAACCCCAGCCCGAACGATTGTTCGCCGCTGGTACCTGGCCGTTTTGCTGAGGTGAACATACCAAATAACTCGGGCAACAGTTTGTCCGGGATACCTATTCCGTTGTCTTTTATTGATATAGTAGCGCGGCCCTGATCTACGGCCACCCTTACAAAGATCGTTCCTCCTTCATTTGTAAACTTGACGGCATTACCCACGATATTGCCGATCACCCTTCTCATCTTTTCCTTGTCGAACGCAATAAACAGAGGCGCTCCGGGCAGATCAGTTTGAAGTACCTGCTTTTTCTCCTTTAGTTTATAATCCATCAACCGCAACGTTTCATTTACAAATGCCACCAGGTCCAATCGTTCTTTTTTGACCTCTACACGTTCGTCGCCTTTCACCGTAACCAGTTCATTGATCAATGCGAGCGCATTTTCTAAAGCCTCTTTCATCATTGCAATCAGCTCTGCCCTCGACTCTTTATCATCGTTATCGAGCATGTCTGCGAGCGCTATGGTAGCACCTATGGGATTCCTAAGGTCGTGTGTCACAATGCTTAGTATCCTGTCTTTTTCCAGGTTGCTTTTCTGGAGCGCTGTTTTCTGTTTGAGTATTTCTTCGTTCTGAGTTGCCAGTAACCGCTCATTCTTGAGCGTTTTACGATAGTTCCTGAATATCAAAACTGTAATGACCAATGCCATGAGCCCAAACGCAATTGCCACCATGAGCATGGTCCGGTGAAAATGATTGTCTTTTTGCAGCAACTGTATTTTGTATTGCTGTTCCTTTTCCCTGAGATCGTGCAATATGTTTGTTTGGCCGATTTGCCGGCCTGCAGCCTCCACCGAGTCATTGTGCCGCATAAATGCCTGGTATGCAGATAAGGCTTTCTCAAATTGCCGCGTGTCCTGGTAATAATGCCACAGCAGGTCTTCTTTTTCCAGCTCCACATAGATATTGGGCAGCGTATCCAGGCTGGAATTTACGTCCATTATTGCGGAGTACGCTTTGCTGAAGTTCTTTTCCGCGCTGTAAAACGCGGCCAGTTTTATTCTTGCTGATTGCGCACGCTGTTTGTTATAGCCGGATTGTTCGTTTATGCCTATGCTTTTTTTAAGCAGTTCCTCGGCGCCATCCAGCTTTCCTGCCATTACCAGCGTCATCGCTTTATTCTCATAGGCCACCGATCGTGCTTCCTCGGCCGATTTCTTATTGCTGAAATTTTGCTCATGCCTGTTAATAAAAGAAATGCATGAGTCGTAGTAATAAACGGCGCTATCGGTCTTTGCGCGCTGGGTATAACATAGCGCTATATTGTCCAGCAGTTCCTGCATTCGCTGGTAGGGCCATTCTACAGCGGTGCAGGTTTGTGCAGCCATAAATGCCTCCTTAAAGTAGCCCCCTGCCTCTGCAAATTGTTTCTCCCGGTATAACGCCATTCCCACCAGGTAGTAGTATTCATTAAGGCTGCAGTTACTTACCAGCTCCTTTGCCTGTTCTATCGCGTTTACATAGTAGCCGTGTGCCTTATCATAGTTGTGCTGCGCCGACAGGATATGCCCTTTTTCCAGCAGTGCATGCACATATTCCTGCGGATAACTGTGCTGCAACTCTATATCCTTCATCATATCCAGGGCGCTGTCTTCATACCTCAATGAGGCATCGAGATCGTTCTCATGAAAGTAAAAAAGCGACTTAAAGCTATACCCTAGATATTGTGCGTAGGGAGTTCTTATACGCAAACTACCGTATGCCGAGTCTATGTACTTCAGCGATTGTTTTATCTTCCCCTCGTTGAATAGCTTGTTGGCAGTATCGTAAACGCCCAGTGCCCGCCGGTTATCCTCAGCGCCGCCACGCCGGCTGTTGCAGCTAAAACTGCATATGGCCACGCAAATGCCTATCAGCAAGATTTTAAGGGTAGAGCGGTTCAATGTTTTTGGTATTTGAGGTACAAGGCCATAAGTACAGGCGCCTGATCGGGGCGAAAATTACGACATTTCTGGTATTCCCTATTTTTTTATACCAACCAGACCAGCTTCATTCTTAATAGCCAATAGTTGAGTATTATAAACATACAGCTGATCTGTGTGTTAATTGGGGGATGTTTGATAACGGTTCAGGTCTGTTCCCGGAAGAGCGCTTTGATGAAAAATGAGATAATAATTCAGCTTTTCTTATTATTTTGCTTCCCAAAAATCCATATTGGGAACGGTAGAGAAATATCAGGAAGACGTAGCACGTGTATTGGAAAAATACATACAGATCTACCTTAGCGAATATCCCGGAGAAAAATCCCCACTTAATGCCCGCGATTTCCTGCATCGGCACAATGATAATTACAGAGCAGAAGTTAATAATATCGCTATTCTGTCGTTCCGTAACAGTGACTATGTTAAGGAGGTTCACGATAAAATAATCCAGCTTAATGACCAGGACACACTTCTGCTGCATGACAAGATAACTGAAATATCTGCAGGGCCGAGAGGCTAAACTAATTACGGCGCGATGGAAAGATGGCGGGAGCTCATATCATTTTTCATGATTGTAATGCTGCAGAGTTGCATGTTATAGCTCTCACTTCCGCAAGCTATAGGTGCAACCGGTTTGTAATAATGTGATCTTCACAACATACGACAGGCCACTTCGGCCAGCTCGGTGCACGTTATAGCGGCCGTAACCTATTCTTGATTTGGCTGCTCACGCACAGCAATCTGAAGATTGCGCACCGCTGGGATCCCAAAATTATCTGGCCGTATTCTGTCGCCCAATATTTCTATAAATATTACTGGCTATTCTTTCGTCACCTTCATCATTTTCTGCATCCCATTATTGGTGTTTACCTGTAGTATATAAACGCCGCCTGCGAGGTTACTGAGATCAAGGGTCTGCCTGTTTGTGGTGATGGATTGTCGTAATACTTCTTTGCCCAGCACGTCATATGCCACAGCATCACTGTTAGCGGCGTTCATTACATATACTATGCCAACAGTGGGGTTAGGGTATGCGAAAATTGCCGGCGCGGCTTTATTCACTGCGGGCGCGCCAAGTGATGCAGGAACACTGGTTTTTCTTACCCGGTAGTTATCTTCATCGGCGATGTACAGATTGCCGGTATGGTCGTAAGCTATGCCTTTGGGGAAGTTGAGACTGGCGCTGAGGGCGGGGCCGCCATCGCCGCTGAAACCGGCTAAGCCATTGCCGGCAATGGTGCTGATGATGCCATCGGCCTGCACGAGCCTGATGCGCAGGTTGTCGTCATCGGCTATAAAAATATCTCCTGCGCTATCCACCTTTATACCCCATGGCGTGGCCATCTGGGCATCTACTGCAGGGCCGCCGTCGCCGCTGAAGCCAATGGTGCCATTGCCTGCCACGGTGCTGATATTGCCCGCTGCATCTACCATGCGAATACAGTAGTTGCCATCGCTGATATATACGTTACCCGCGCCGTCCACACCCACATCGAGTGGGTTTTTCAGCTCTGCGCTGGTTGCAGGCCCGCCATCACCGGTATAGCCCGATGTGCCATTGCCTGCGATAGTGCTGATGATGCCTGTGCCGGCATCCACTTTGCGCACCCGGTAATTGCCATTATCCACTATATAAACATTGCCTGCATTATCTACAGCTACGCCCGTGGGATAGCGGAATTCAGCGCCGGTCGCATCCACATTGTCCGCAAAGCCATAGGTACCATTGCCGGCAAATGTGGTGATGGTGCCAGCCGGGTTCACCATGCGCACACGCTGGTTATCCTGGTCGCAGATGTACAGATTGCCGGAGCCATCAAATGCCATAGCGCAGGGAAAGTACAGGTGCGCGGCCGTGGCCGGGCCGCCATCGCCACTGAAGGGATCTTCCTGGCCGGATATACCGCCCCCCGGCTACGGTGCTGACTGCACCGGTTGTCGCATTGATCATCCTGATGCGCTGGTTGTCCATATCCGCCACATAAACATTGCCCGCCGCATCGGTTGTAATATTTTGCATGTAGCTGAACTCTGCATTTGTTGCAGCCACCCCTTCTTCAAACAAGCCGCTCTGCCCCGCAAAAGTGGATATGACGCCGCTGGTATTCACCTTCCTTACACGGTTGCTGTAATAATCGCAGATGTATAAATTGCCCGATGTATCGAAGGCCAGGCCCTGGGGTGTGTTGAACTCTGCATCCGTTGCCGGGCCGCCATCGCCGCTGTAGCCAGCGGTGCCATTGCCATACACCGTATTTATAATGCCGGTAGCAGCGCTCACCATGCGTATGGACGAATTATTGCGGTCGGAAAACCAGATATTGCCCGCAGTGTCTGCCACCAGGCCATCTGCATAGCTTAGCTCTGCCGCTGTGGCCGGGCCGCCATCGCCGCTATAACCATAAATGTCGTTGCCCGCAAAATTGGTGATGGTATCGCTGGTGTTCACTTTATAGATCTCGTGCGTATGCACATCGCCAATGTACAGATTACCGGCTTTATCCAGCGCCACCCGGTAAGGGTAGCCAATGGTGGCTGCAGATGCCGGGCCGCCCATACCTGCAAAACCATAAATTCCATTGCCGGCTACGGTAGATATCATGCCCGCTGCATCTACCTTGCGCACGCGGTAATTGTCTTCATCGGCAATATAGATATTGCCAAATGTGTCCACGGTCACATCGGTAGGATAATTGAGTTTGGCCGATATAGCCGGGATGCCATCGCCATTATATCCAAGGGAGCCGGTACCAGCCACCGTGCTGATGATGCCCGCCTTGTTCACCATACGTATTGCGCTGTTCTCCCGGTCGGCGATATATACATTGCCCGCAGTGTCCACAGCTACGCCATTTGGATAACGAAGGTGCGCCGCAGTTGCAGGGCCGCCATCGCCACTGTAACCATACACCCCGCTCCCTGCAAAATTGGTGATGATACCGCTGGCATCTACTTTTCGCACTACGTTATTTTCATAGTCTGCTATATAGGTATTGCCTGCATGGTCAGTAGCCACGCCGTTAGGCAGTATCAGTTCCGCCCTTGTCGCCAGGCTGTCGTTGCCGATACCGCAACCGGCAAATGTTGTGATCGTCTGTGCCTGCATCAATTGCGGCAGCATACACAGCGCCACAGCGCAAATCACAAAAGAAAAAAATAACCGCTTTGTCATAAGAATAGTTTTTTGCGATGGTAAATATACATGAAAACAGATTTCCATAATATGGGGAAGGGTAATGATAATACAAGGTTAAATAGGAGGTTGGTAACATACTCCCATTTCGCGCCCGCCACTGTTGCTGTTCTTCATCAACAACCCTCGTCTAAGAACTTTGGCGTTTCTTACTGGTGTATTAAAATTAAAAAGATAGCCACAATTTTCAACCCCACTAAAACCTTTGCCCATCCTGCGTTCTACCGGATTTTCGCTCGCGTTTTGTGAGTATCGCCAATTTACAACTCCCTACTTTTGTTCTCCTCAAAAACTAAAGCACATGAAACCGGATCAGCAACAGCAGGCGCAACACCTCTACTTTCAGACAGACCTCAGCAAAAGCGAGATCGCATCCATGGTCGGCATTAGCCGCCGCACCCTCCACTACTGGGTCCGTGATTACAACTGGGATCACATCAAGAAAAGCGCACAGCACATGCCATCACAGCTTGCGGAGAACTGCTACTTCATCATGGCCAAAATGCAGGAAGATATGCTATGTGAAGAGCGCCGGGAAAAAGTGCCAACATACAAAGAAGTTAATGCACTTTACAAACTCACCCTCACCATCAACAAGCTCAAAACCAGGAACACACTCAATGAAACACTCGAGCTCGGCGCGCACTTCATGGAATACGTGAACAGTAAAAACCCCGAAGACGCTGATTTCATAAAATCATACATAGATGGCTACATCGTCGCCCGCGCCGCAGATCAGCCCAAACAAATAACACAAATAAAAACCAGGAAACCGGCAACCGCATTCCAAACAGAGCAAACCGACAAAGAAGCCAAACTCGACCTCGAAGACATGCTATACTGGGCCGAACATCCCGACGAAGCAGCAGCAGAAGAAAACAACCAAACGCACCACCATGATACTTCACCAGCTTCACCTAACCAATCCATCCCGCTCCCCAAAAATGAAATACCTCAACCGCGCCCAGCGCCGCCAGCTCGCCCGCACCAAAGCGGCAGCGTAAACAAATTGCACACCTGCGCAATTTTCAGTACTTAGAACATTGATTATCAACCCCAACCTGCGCAATTATTTTTTTAAACGAATGTGTGCAAAAGAGCAGTAAAGATTCGTCATTGGCAGCCCCGCCGAACCATGACAAGCCGAAGTTTAAGCGAAAGGATAATCAAGGCACAGACTCCCAAACTGAAACAAAACGAGCTTACTAAATGCTACTAAGCCTATCAACAAAGTCAACAAGCCATGGTTCGGCGGGGCTCACCAAGAGTTGTTTCGATTCAGCTTTTTCACATTGATTCACGAACAAGCAGAAACAAAAAAGCCCCGCAAAATGCAGGGCCCATTAACTTTTTAACCTATCAACCATTTAACTAGCTACGCCATTACATTCGGCATCTCCTGGGGGTAGAGCTTTTTGTCGAGCTTTTCGCGGACGGCGGCGAAGGCGGCCAGGGTTTCGTCTATGTCCTGGTCGGTATGTGCGGCGGTGGGTATGATGCGGAGCTCTATCTGGCCCTTGGGTATTACCGGGTACACGATCACGGAGCAGAAGATGTTGTAGTTCTCGCGCATGTCGTAAGTGAGCTGCACTGCATCGTAGAGGCCGCCCTTCATGAATACGGGTGTTACCGGGGTGTTGGTGGTGCCGAGGTCGAAGCCGCGCTCACGGAAACCTTCCTGCAGGCGGCGCACATTGTGCCACAGCTTTTCGCGCAGCTCGGGTTTGGACATCAGCAGTTCCAACCTTTTGAGGTTGCCGGCCACAAATGCCAGCGGCAATGATTTGGCATATATCTGCGAGCGCATATTGTAGCGCAGGTAGGTAAGTATTTTCTTATCGGCCGCAAGGAAACCGCCTATGCTGGCCATAGATTTCGCAAAAGTGGAAAAGTAAATGTCTATATCGTCAATGCAATCCTGCTCATCGCCAATGCCGGCGCCGCGCTTGCCCATAGTGCCAAAACCATGTGCATCATCTACAAACAGGCGGAACTCATATTTTTCGCGCAGGGTGACGATCTCCCGGATTTTGCCCTGGTTGCCGCTCATGCCAAAAACACCCTCAGTGATCACCAGTATGCCGCCGCCGGTCTTCTTTACCAGTTCGGTAGCGCGGGCAAGCTGCTTGTCGCAATCGGCTACGTCGTTGTGCTTATATACATAGCGGTGGCTGGGTATGAGGCGCAGGCCATCTATAATGCAGGCGTGAGATTCGGCGTCATATACTACCACATCGTGGCGGCCACAAAGGCTGTCGATGGCAGATACCATGCCCTGGTAGCCGAAGTTGAACAGCATAGCGTCTTCCTTGCCTACGAACGAAGCGAGATTTTTTTCGAGCTGCTGGTGAATATCTGAGTTACCGCTCATCATACGGGCGCCCATTGGGGAGGCGAGGCCGTACTTAGCCGCTGCGTCAGCGTCCGCCTTACGCACTTCGGGATGGTTTGCAAGGCCCAGGTAGTTGTTCAGGCTCCATACTATCTTCTCCTTACCCATGAATTTCATGCGGTTGCCGATCTCACCTTCCAGCTTTGGGAATGCGAAATAGCCCGGTGATTTCTCAGCATAATCTCCTATCGGCCCTAGTCTGTTCTCGAATTTTGCAAATATGTCCATAAAGTGTATGTTTACTCTTAGTGAATTTTAAAATCGAGTGCGAAATTAATAAAAATATAACTGCCACTTCATTTTGAAATTTGCACTTTTGCACCAAATGTTATTAATGAAACGTTATCTTCTTTGTTTTCTCGTATTGATTATTGGTTTTTCTTCATGCGTAAGGAAGCCTGCACGCGTGGAAAGGCCAAAACTGGTGGTGGGCCTCGTGATAGACCAGATGCGCTGGGACTACCTATACCGCTATTATGAGCGGTATGGCAATGACGGCTTTAAGCGCCTGCTGCGGGATGGGTATAACTGCCAGAATACGATGGTGGATTATCTGCCGTCATTTACAGGGCCGGGACATAGCTGCATATATACAGGCTCGGTGCCTTCTATACATGGTATAGCCGGCAACAACTGGCACGATAACCAGACGAGAGAAAACGTTTATTGTGTTGATGATAAGAATGTGTATATACCGGGGGATACCAGCAAGGCGGCTTCTTACAGCCCTCGCAACCTGCTTACTACCACCATAACAGATGAATTGAAGCTGGCAACAAACTTTCGGTCAAAGGTATATGGCGTGGCTATTAAGGATAGGGGCTCCATACTGCCGGCGGGACACGCGGCCAATGCTGCCTATTGGTACAACGATAAGACCGGCAATTTTGTGACAAGTACTTACTACGATACTGCCTACCAAAATCCGGCATGGCTGAAGGCCTTTAATAAAAGGAATATGGCCGATAGCCTTGCCAAACTTAACTGGACACTGCTGGATGCGCCCGAGACCTATACGCAGAGCACAAAGGACAACAATCTGTACGAGGATGCTTTCAAAGGCGAGAGCGAACCGGTGTTCCCACATAAATTCAGCATGATGAGCAAGTCAGACCGGCTGAGTGCAATTAAGACCATTCCGGCGGGAAATACGCTGACACTGGAGATGGCAAAGGCTTGTATGGAGGGTGCAGACATGGGCCATGGCGAGGAGACCGACTTTATGTGTGTGAGCCTGTCGAGCACAGATTATGCAGGGCACCAGTTTGCACCTAACGCCATGGAGCTTGAAGATATGTATATGAGGCTGGACAAAGAACTGGCCGAATTTCTTAACTACCTGGATAAGCATGTAGGCAGGGGGCAGTATCTGTTGTTCTTAACCGCGGACCACGGAGGCGCGCACAATCCCCAGTTTTTGAAGGACAAGAACATACCTGCAGGCGTTGCCTTCAATCTTACGGATGACCTTAACAATTATCTGAAGGACGTTTATAAGAAAGATGTAAAGTTAGTGAGCACGATCATGAATTACCAGGTTTACCTGAATGATTCGTTACTGGCTGCGGATAAGTCCCTTAACCGCGAAGACCTCAAGCAACAGATACGCAACTGGCTGCTGAATACCATGCCGCCTAAATACCGCATTCCAGTTTCCTATGTAATGGATATGGAAGATATGGGCAAAGCAGCCGTGCCGGAGCCCATAAGGAGCATGGCAATCAATGGCTATAACTACGCAAGAAGCGGCTGCCTGCAAATAGTATTTAACCCGGGATGGTTTGAAAGCGACCACTTTGCGGGTACCACGCATGGCAACTGGAACCCGTATGATGCACACATACCGCTGATATGGTACGGCTGGCATGTGCCGAAGGGGGAGACGAATGAGGTTGTGAATATGACTGATATAAGCCCAACGCTTGCAGCGCTGCTACATATCCAGATGCCCAATGGATGCATCGGCAAGCCCATAAGGAGGTTGATGAACGGTGCAGGCGGAACGAATAACTAAGCCGTCAAACCAAGATGCGATTCTAGGTATTCATGCACCATTTCGTCTGCGTTCTTGATGGCATCCCGCTCATCAGTGCCGAAAACAACCAGCCAGTTTATGAATCTTTGCGCTCCATTTTTTGAGCACTTTATGAGGTTCTGGTAGCTTGTTCCGTGCATGGAATCGGCCCCGATGGCCTTGTTGTTTCTGAACGATACTTTATATTCTCTCAGGATCATACGCTCGGTTTTATGAACTGTAACGGAAAAACCATGCCATTTATTACGGCAAAAGCATATAATACGTAAACGTCTATTTTGTGGGGGTAAATGAATATTGGGAATAAAATAGTGTGTGAAATTAAATATGTGTGTGGACCACAATCCACAGTAAATACAAGCATCCTTAACCTCAAAAAAATAGCCAGGCTATATACGGTATAGCTTGGCCAAAGTTCCTTACAGGCGAAATTATCGTTATTTTTTTGCCGGTTTGTTTTTCTTTCGCTCTTCCTTTATGAGTGGCAGGGCTTCGTTGAAATTCATAAGGGTATTGGCTATCCTTTCGAGCATTTCTTCTTTGCCGGTTTTTTCCCTGGCGAGCATGTCTATCTTGGCTACATTGTCGAACATACCACGTACTTTGATGACATTGGAGCTGGATTTTAAAGAATGCGCCCTTCGCTGTATGGATTCAAAGTCATTCGTTTCGCGTATGAGCTGATCGAGCGTTTCCAGGCTTTTGGCGACGGTATCGAGAAACAAGGTGATCACTTCATACATGTAAGTATTGTCATTCTGCGAGATTTCCTGCAGGTAACCGAGATCGAGTAGTGGCGTGTCCATAAAAAACGTTTTAAGAGGTTTGCTTGCTTTGTTCAATAACATCTAAAATCAGTTTGCACAATTTATCGGGGAAAAGCGGCTTGGTGATGCAGGTGTTCATGCCGATCTTCAAGCATGAATCATACTCTTTCTGCCAATAACTTGCTGTTACACCGATGATAGGGACTTTGTTTTTCAGCGTGTTTCTTATGTAGTCGGTTGCTTCAAAGCCATCCATTTCCGGCATGTGCACATCCATAAGTACAAGGTCGTAGCTGTTCTTTTGCATAAGCACAACAGCTTCGCGACCATTAAGCGCCGCATCAACAGTTGCATTTTGTTTCTGCAAAATGAAACCTGCGATCTTCTGATTCAGCTCATTGTCCTCTGCAACCAATATTTTCAATCCTTGTAGCAAATGTTATCTATTTATTCAACTCATCAAACCCTTGAATTAAGTGGCACAGAAAGTTAATGCAAAGTAATATTATTTACAACCCACCGGCGAAATTTCTTTATTTGAGCTTGCTATGCTTCCTGCTATAGAAGAAATAAATAAACAGCCCTATCACGAGCCACCCACCCAGGCGTGCCCAGTTTGTCCAGCCTAGGCCGGCTATCATGGCCGCGCAAACGATGATGCCCAGAACAGACACAACAGGTACCAGCGGTACTTTAAATGACCTTTGTATCTCGGGATTGGTAACTCTTAATATCCATACACCGGCGCATACAAGGATGAAAGCAAATAAAGTGCCTATGCTTGTCATATCGCCAACAATATCGCCGGGTACAAAGGCTGCAAAACCGCCCACAAAAACCAGGAATATCCAATTGGAATGGTGTGGGGTCTGGTACTTAGGGTGCAGGTTAGAGAAGGTCTTAGGAACCAGCCCATCCCGGCTCATAGAATAGAACACGCGGGATTGGCCCATAAGCATTACTAATATTACCGAAGAAAAACCGAACAGAATAGCTACAGTAACCAGGTTGCCCAGCCAGCCATAGCCGTGCATATACGTCTGGATAGCATAAACTACAGAGCCCTCCTTGCCGGCAGTGCGGAAGTCGTTGACGCTGGCTACCCCTGTGAGTACATGGGCAAATAAGATGTATAATACAGTGCATATCACCAGTGAGCCCAGTATGCCTATCGGCATATCCTTCTTGGGGTTTTTGGCCTCCTGCGCAGCGGTAGAAACCGCATCGAAACCGATGAATGCGAAGAAGACGACACCAGCAGCCCCGAGGATACCCCATATGCCGCCATAGTTATGGCCCACGCCGTAACTGTCAACAAAAGTGGTTGCCGGTGGTATGTAAGGAATATGGTTTGCAGGATTCATATAACCCCATCCCAGGCAGATGAAGATGATAACGATAGCTACTTTGGAAATCACTATGATGCCGTTTACAAATGCCGATTCCTTAGTGCCACGTATCAGCAGCATGGTGAGCATGAAAATGATAAAAAGGGCGGGGAGGTTGATAATGCCATGCATACCAAATTCATCCGGGAAATAGCCTGTTTTTTCGTGTATGTTGCATATTTCGAACGGGGAGTGGCACCATTTATAGGGAATATGCATCTGGAAAATAGCCAGCAGTTTATTCAGATATTCGCTCCAGGCAATGCCAACTGTAGCTGCACCTACGGCGTACTCCAGCACGAGGTCCCAGCCAATGATCCAGGCTACGAGCTCGCCCATGGTGGCATATGAATAGGTATATGCGCTCCCGGCAATAGGTATCATGGATGCAAACTCGGCATAGCACAGGCCCGCAAATGCACAACCCACGGCTGCAACAACGAATGCGATTGTCACCGATGGGCCTGCATTATTGGCCGCCGCTGCCGCTGTACGCACGAAGAGCCCCGCACCTATGATCGCCCCGATGCCAAGCGCGATGAGGTTGCCGGCTGTTAGAGTCCGTCTGAGGTTACTTTCTCCATGCGAAGAATCATGAATAAGGCTGTCTATTGGTTTTTTTGTAAATAATCCCATATTGTGTTTGCTATATAAGCCTACAGGCAGGCACAGCTAAGATAATAGATTAGTTGATACTTTTATCTTTTTTCGGTAACACCGCGCTAACATGGATAGTTTATGTGCAAATTGCTGTTTTTGAATTAGGTTTGATATATGATTTCCGGGCGGTGCTTTTTGCGGATAACATTCATGCTTGTTCTGTTTGTCAGTGCACTTACGTCCATTGCGCAACCCACGTTGCCCGACCTGGCTGGCTCTGCCGATAAGGGAGTGGTAATACTGTCGTGGGTGTGCCAGTACAGCGGCATTAAGTCTATCACTGTTTTGCGCTCTCCAGACAGCACAAACATTAACCAGAAAATAGGAAATGTACAACTGCTGGATAAAGGGGTGCAGGCTTTTGCCGATGCGCACCCCGCCGCAGGGAAGAACTTTTATAAACTGGCAATTGTTTTTAAATCAGGACTTTTGTGGAGCAGTAACCGGGCAAGCGTGTATGTAGATAAGGCTATGCTGGAGCAAGCGAAAGCCGACTTGCCGGCTAATGATTCGATACAACACTTTGTGGTCACAGAGCAAAAGCAGGATAGTATAAAGCCGGGCGCTGCACGGCCTGCCCATAGCGCTGCTTCTTTAGCAGATACGATGCCAAAGCACAAGGTGCTGATCTCCTTCGATTTTGACTCAACGGCGGTGAGCTCACAGTCGTTTGCAACTGGCACTACCAACGCCAGTAAACCTAAAAAGAGAATAACTGTAGCCTTTGACGACCCAAGCAGCAGCGGCGGCATTGAGGTGATATCGAGATCCATATACGCTGATCCGGTGAGCGGCCATGTTCATATGGATCTGCCGGAAGATGTGGGCACACATCATTATTCGGTGAAGTTTTACAATGATAAAGGCAACATGATCTTCGAGGTGCCGAAGATAAATACGCGGAAGATCGTTATTGATAAGCGGAATTTTCAGAAGAGCGGGGTGTACAAGTTTGTGTTGCGGCGGGATGTGGTGGAATTGGAGTCAGGGTATGTGAGGGTGGAACCGCGTTCGTGAGAGGGGCCGGAACAAATTCCAGCCATATCCCTCCTAATAGTTCGGCTTCACTCACTACAGGAGGGGAGGTGTTGTGCGCCCTCGTTTTTCAGCTTAGTTTGACCCGGTTTAATCAATCCCGCCTTTCTCTTTTATATAACCCGAAGCAGAGAACCTGGGTTTGAGTAAGCGGAGCATTTGCAGGGCTACTGAGAGCAATATGAGGCCCATGCCGCCGAGGAAGCCCCAGTTCCAATCGGTAGTGCCTTTGTAAAAGATGATCTCGCGGTTCTCGTTGTAGAACAGAAAGGCGAGTATGATGCCATAGACCGGTTCCAGGTTTACGGATAGCGTGACCGTGAACGAGCTTAGTTTTTTTAGGGCATTCAAAGCGAGGCTCTGTGCCCATACGGTGCAGCAGAGGCTCATGATGATAAGCCAAAGCCAGTCGTTATGGATGAGGCCGGGCATAGAAAAATCTGAGGAAGTGGGTAAAAACCTGGTTGAGGGATGGAAGTAAAACACCAATGGGATGAGCAATGAAATAAACACCCACCCTGTGGACATCTCATAAAAAACCATGGTGCGTGAGGGGTACCTGCTCGCGATCTTTTTATTGAGTACGGTAAATACAGCGCTAAGAATAGCGGCGGTAACGCCACATGCTATGCCCAGGCCATAAAACTGCTGGAAGCGGTAGATAAGATAAACGCCAGCAATGGCCAGTGAGCCGAGCAGCATTTCGCGCAGATTGTGCTTGCCCCCATTTACCAGCGGATCGAGGAGGGAGGTGAAGATGCTGGCTGTGGAAAGGCACACCAGGGCGATAGAGATATTGGCGAACTTGATAGCGCCGTAAAAAGCTACCCAGTGCAGGCCCATGAGGCAGCCCACCAGCGCCAGTTGGCGCACATCTTTGCGCTCTACCGGCACCCATTGCTTACGATAAGTAATAATAAGGGCTACAAACAGGGCGGTCATCCACATGCGGTGCCACACCAGCACAGGTGCATCCAGCGATATGGCCCTGCCGAGTACGCCCGTAAAGCCCCATAGTACCACAGCAATGTTCAACTGGATAAGCGCGTTCTTCATTCTGGCGCAAACATAAACAATAATGTTGTGGGTCGCTGTATGTGATGCGATTAGCGTCACAGTCAAAAGGCTTAATACACCTCATCATGTGTACCAATGTCAATAAATACTGCTTTGGGTGGTTTGTCCTTTGTAAAATAAAAAACTATTCTGACATCGCAGTCAACTGAGAAACTCCAAAGTTCTTTTAGTTTACCGGACAGTTTATGAGTCTTTAATGATGAGAAGAAAGGATCAGCGATAAAAACGTTGACTTTTTCCCAGAAGAGTTCTTCAGATGTGGTTTCCTTAATTTGTTTGCGAAATGCTTTCTTAAAAGAACTGCTGAATGAAACTTCCATTAAAGCATTTTTTTAAGTTCTTGCACAGAAGAAGAAAATTTTAACTTGCCCGATTTTTGTTCTTTTTGAGCAGCTTTATGATTATTGGCTATCTCTTTGCGACGATCATCCGAAATATTGTGCGCCAATAAACTTCTCAGTTCTTCTTTAAATTCAAGAGGTAAATTGTAAACACTTTCTACAATGTCGTTAAAGTTTGCTGACGCGGTTTTCATAACTTCTTTTTTGCAAAGTTAGTGCTTTCCGAAATAGATTTCATATTGCTGGCTAGCGGTGTTTCGATGTGCCCATATCAGCATCTTACTATTGTACCAGCTTGCCTTTGGGCCCGCTGCGAGAGAATTAGGTGGGCAGAGCGCAAAATAATAATTGGAGATTACTTACTTGTAATTACACATCATGCATCCCGACGATACTTTTTTTATGTACCCAGTTAGCAATTTTTACAAAAAGTGGTAAGAAGACAATTTCAGATATCAACACCAGTAAAACCCCTGCGTTGGCAGATAGGTGAAAGAAAAACCCTAAAAGTGTAGCGATAAATATTGATGAAGTGGCTACTGTGGCAGCACCAACTATTTCTTTCTGTATCTTGGCTCTGCCTCCATACATTAATCCAACTACTATTGTATTGACCAGTATTACGGGTAACGTAATTGCTGCTGAAATTGCGGTGAGCCTGTAATTATCAGTAGAGCTGAAAAAATGATGAAAATAGATGGCTATAAATAAGGGGCCGCAGAACAAAGAAGATATCAGCGCTATTGTAGCGCCATAAACATTATCACCTAGTTTTTGAAGATCCAGTTGTACATCACTCATAGATTTTCATTTAGATTGTTATTGATTTCTCACCGTTACAACCTCGCCTGTAGTAGCAATAATGTAAATTTATTAATTATTTTATTCGCTGTAGAGCTGTTTCTTCTTTTTTGTCTTAATACTGATCCTTACAGCAATAAATATGGCGATGGCCAGGGTTGTCCCCCTGAATATATTGTCTTGTGCGCTCATCATGATATTGCCATCCCAGTTGCTGATGACCGTTGATGTATCCATGAAGGAATGAAGGAACAGGGGAAACCACAGGTTCCAGTTGGTGTACTTGTAAAACAGGTAAAAACCAGTACCGGCGCCAAAAGCCATCAGGAACACGGTAACCGACTCCCCCACATTGTGCGCCTGGTATAAATGACCCATCGCAAAGAGTCCGCTGGACAAAACCAACGGAATGATCGCCGGCCATTTGGCATACCGGGCCAATATACCTATCAAAAATCCCCGGAACACGATCTCCTCGTGGTAGCTGGGATCAATACCGTTGAACCATATATCCATAAACGACACCCCATGCCGGAAGCCATGCAGGTAAAGCAAGCCCAGCAACTGCGGCAGTGCAGCCAGCAGCGCCAGCAGGAATGCAGTGCCAAGGCGCTTGCTCAACCCCAGCATTTCGAGCATCTTCTTAAACGAAAAACCTGCCAGGTATAATGTTGCGAGCAGGCACAGCACCACATCCGTATCATTACAAAGCAGCGTAGTATAGTTAAGCGCATTAAACCGGTCTTTCCCAAAGACCAGGTAGGCATAAAATTCAGGCGTGAATTTCGTAGCTATGTAGGTGGCCACAACGACCAGCGAAATAACCAGTTTGCTTGTTACCGGCTTGCGTTCCATATGAACGTATTTTGAATACAAGGTATGGCAGTTCGGGTTGCTGTGCAATGGGGTGGGGGCACATTTTCAAGGAATCGGCGGGTATGTAATTGTCAACTATTGTACCTAGCGGCCTGCCGGCAGGCAGGTTGCCTCCGAGTTCTCTGCGAGAAACTCGGAGGGCGGAATACCATTAAAGCTACAGGTATTGGGGATGAACCCATAGCGCTAGTCACCTTTGAATGGATTTTTTATTTTCATCTTGCCTTCCACTAATAGCCCGTCCTGCATATCCTCAGAAAGCAATATTTCGCAGTTGTTTTCCAGTGCAGTAGCTACAATAAGACTGTCCCAATAGCTGAATCCATATTTTATAGACAGGTTGAATGCATTTGTAATTGTGGGAGGATAGAGATTAACTACGTTAAAAGTATCGAGAAGGCTTTGACCATGTGCATATGACTCTTCTTTTCCGAGTTTAAGTTTTCTCAAACAAACATTGATATTTTCATTTACCACCTGTGTGCTAATAATATTAGCTGGTGATAGTAATGATGTGGCGATATTTTTTTTCTTATCGTTATCTGTAAAGAGATACAAGATCACATTGGTGTCAACAAAGGTTCGTTTATCGCTCATTTATTTCGTCCCTGTTAAATTTGATTGAAGATTCGGGAAAGCGATATTTGGTATAGTCGAACGAAGAATGCTTTTTGTTTTTAGTGTCTTTATTGCTTTGGTCTTCAATATGCAGCAATCTTTTTATTATGGTCAATAGAGATTGTTTCTCCTCATTACCAAGCATGGGGAGAAATTTCCTTATTTCAGCATCAAAAGTATTAGCGGCCATAACCACCTTTTTTACAAAATTACAGATTTTTATTTATTGGTTGTCCGAGATAAAAATTCAACGCGCTAATTGTAATGTTGTGGGGTGCTGAGCGTGACACGATCAACCTTAGCTATATATATCGAAATCTTCAGCTGCTGTATGCTGACTGTGCCTGCCGGCAGGCAGGTTGCCTCCGAGTCCTCTGCAAGAGACCCGGAGGGGACGGCGAAATTGAAGAATAGTTTTAATCACCCATTGTCAATGGGCGATACACGCCAAAAGTGAATATATTTAGCCTGTGTATTTTTTTTGAGAGGAAATATTATTAAGTATTCGCCATTTGTGAAAAACAAAAAGATCATAAAATTTGCGGCGCTTGCCGGTAGCATAGGCTCCGCACTGTTTGTTATTACATTCACTATAGCGGGTTGGTCGCGGCCGGACTATGATGCGATTTCCACCTACGTCAGCGCGCTGTCGCTGGGCCCTCGGGGTGGGGTGCAGATCACTAATTTTATTGTCAGCGGGATGTTAATGATGGTATTCAGCCGGGGTGTGGCCATTGCATTCAGGAAGGAAAACAGATCGCAGACCGGTCCAGTGCTGCTGGGCATAGTTTCTGCAGGCATGTTTCTTTCCGGCCCATTTGTGATGGATCCGATGGGTACGCCACCTGCGCAGGCAAGTGTACATGGCCTGGTGCATAGTATTTTAGGCGGCATTGTGTTCTTGCTAATGCTATCAGTTGCTTTGTTTGTTACGCCAGGCTGCGCAGTGAGCCTCACTGGCAAGCCTTTAGCAAATGGACGTTAACCATGGGTGTACTTCTGACCATCGCTCTCATTATTTTTACTTGCGCGACAAAAATTCAAGCGGCGCACATTATAGATAGCCATTGTTTTGGCCTGCTTCAGCGCTTAGAACTTATCCCCTTTATGTTTTGGATATTTACTTTTGGAGTGGCGCTATATAAAATGTACCTGCGCACAACGCTTATGCGAAGCTAAAAAGCAATGTTATGGGGTGTTGATTGTGATGTATTGATGCTTATCAGCAGGCAGGTAGCAGCCGAACCCTCTGCGAGAGACTGGGAGGGGACGGAATTATTAGCATAATCATTTGTGCAAGTAGAACGCTCCCAATTTGGTTGGTAACGGAAGATGAAAGAAGCAACATAAGATCGTATAGAGTAACATTATCGCTAAGAATGCGGATGCTTTTTTTTTATTACTCCAACTATTTTTATTCATATTCAATTGAATTAGCCAGAATTGCTATTACAATGCTTATCAGCATTGATTTTTCATTTTATGGCTTGTTTAACAAGTGATTGTCCTGGTTAATAAAGCGCTATTTTATCACAACCATTTTTTGCGACGAAGATACCGTGCCATTTACAGTAAGGTTATAATAGTACATACCCGGCGCAAACTGCGAATCATCCACGATAATAAATCCGAAACGATTATCCACGGTGTATGATTTCATTAGCTGGCCAGTGGTGTTGTAGATGGTAAGCTCACCTCTTGTTGCACCCTCGGGCAGCGTGAAGGTTATTTTTACGTCGCTTTTCGAGGGGTTGGGGATGGGGTTTGACAATATATTTGTATGCTTTTCTTCGGTTTTGGCAATGCCCAAGCTACCACTGCAAGCATCACAGGGCAACGTACCGGGAAGGTTGTAAATATTTATGTTTGTTGTTGTAGTAACAACAGCCTGAAATCCTATTCCAAGGGTATCAACTTTAAATACTTCAAAAGGGTATCCATATACAGCGTTCAAAATGGAATCAACGATCGTTCCTGTTTCATTAATTATATAGAATTTCCCAAACGCAGATGTGAGAGGGTGGATTGAATCATTATAAAATACAGCAACTTCCAGCAGTGGATCCAAGTTAAATAATGTTTCCGAAGGGTAATAAATTCCAATTGCTTCTCCTACATCATGTAAAATATTGAACTGTCCGGCATATCCGGGTACAGCAGGGCACGGTATTGATTTCCAATAGCTATAATCCATATTATAGAAATAAATTGTATCAGCTTGGTTATTCCCATTTTGGTTAGATACAGTCATGATTTTCTTTCCAGAAATACTGAGATCTACAATTTCAGATTCGGTTTGATATTGCTTTGGGAAAGAATGAACTAGCGTCATCTGTGCTTTTGATGACACCATAAAAGAAAGCAGTAGCGCAAATAATAAAATATAGTTTTTCATGATGAGATATTTTATGCAATATACTATAATATTGAGAGGGTAAGGTAAAATACTATATGATCGCCCCTACCACATTAATTAATTATTATTTAAAATAAACCGTTTTAAAACGCTGCAAATAATTATTTTTGTCTGTACTTAATAAATTACGATCACAATCCTACTTCGGGCTTAATTAATGAACAACACATATTCCGACCTCGTACAGCAGACCTTTCATTTTCCGCAGGAAGGTTTTGACACTAACGACAACAATACCCTTGAGTTTAACGGGGTGGATATTCAGGCCATGATAGACAAGTATGGAACGCCATTTAAAATGACGTTCCTGCCCAAGAT
This sequence comes from uncultured Bacteroidota bacterium, assembly GCA_903887415.1. GTDB lineage: Bacteria > Bacteroidota > Bacteroidia > Chitinophagales > Chitinophagaceae > Nemorincola. Next base: position 44,881 of record CAISPO010000043.1, read on the forward strand.
CGGGATGCAGATAGCTAAGGCTAAAAAGATGTTTGCCGATGCGATCAGGAAGCATAAGTATGATGGTAAGTATGTCTATTGCTATTGCACCAAAAGCTCTCATTTTCAGTTTATCGTGGAAGAGACATTGAAGCATGACATAAACCTGGAAACTTCATTTGCCTACGACATAGACATTATCTGGGCGCTGTATAAACGCCGGAAAATAACCAAGGATATATTCATTATCTGCAATGGTTTTAAGACCCGCCAGTACACCCGCAATATTGCCAAGCTGATAAACGGTGGGTTCAAGAATGTAATACCGATCATTGATAACAAGAACGAATTTGAGGACTACAAGAAGTCAATAAGGGCGAAAGACCCGGTGAATATAGGGATACGCATAGCGAGTGAAGAGGAACCTACATTCGATTTTTACACATCGCGGCTGGGTATTCGTAGCCGGGACGTGCTGGAGTTTTATGTAGATAAGATCAAGGGCAACGATAAGTTCCGGCTGAAGATGCTGCACTTCTTTATGAACAAGGGCATAAAGGATGATGTGTATTACTGGAGCGAGCTGAACAAAGTGCTGAATCTTTATTGCCAGCTAAAGAAGGTGTGCCCGGAGCTGGAAGCGATAAACATAGGCGGTGGGCTGCCCATTAAGCACTCGCTAAACTTTGATTATGATTATAACTACATGGTCAATGAGATCGTATCCACCATCAAGAAAGTGTGCAAGAAGAATAAAGTGGATACCCCGGATATTTATACGGAGTTTGGTTCGTTTACCGTTGGGGAGGCAGGAGCAGTAGTATATAGTGTGCTGGACGAAAAAATGCAGAACGACCGTGAGATATGGTATATGATAGACAGCTCGTTTATTACCACACTGCCAGATACCTGGGGCATAGGGGAGAAGTTCCTGATGCTGCCGATAAATAAGTGGGACAAGGAATACCAGGAGGTGCACCTGGGCGGCCTTACCTGCGACAGCCATGATTTTTATACGTCTGAAGAGCATATCAATGCCGTGTTCCTGCCGAAACTGGAGAAAGAAAAGGGCAAAGACCCGCTGTATATAGGTTTCTTCCATACCGGCGCTTACCAGGACCAGCTTGCGGGCTATGGCGGCATAAAGCACTGCATGATACCATCTCCCAAGCACATAGTGGTGGAGTATGACAAGGATGGCAACCTGGAAGACTGGCTCTATGCAAAGGAGCAGACGCCGCAGAGTATGCTGAAGATACTGGGGTATATCAGGTAAGTGTTGAAAGGTCAATAGGGCAATCGGTCAATAGGTTAAAAAGGTTGCTGCGGAATTTGACTTTTTATTACACGTATTTATTGATTTTCCTTAAAAAATCATCTCTAACCACTACTTTTGCACCCAATTCACGGAATAAAATGGAGATCAACCAACTGAATGAAATGGCCACACAGGTGCGCCGCGATATAGTGCGCATGGTGCATAAGGTGCAGAGCGGCCATCCGGGCGGCTCACTGGGCTGTACCGATTTTCTCGTAGCCCTCTATTTCAAGATCATGGACCGCAAGCCGGGTTTTGATATGGACGGAACAGGTGAGGATATTTTCTTTTTGTCCAATGGGCATATTTCGCCGGTATTCTATAGTGTACTGGCACGTTCGGGTTATTTTCCTGTGAGTGAATTAGCCACTTTCCGTCATATAAACTCCCGCTTACAAGGACATCCGGCTACACATGAGCATCTGCCGGGTGTGCGTATAGCCAGCGGTTCGCTGGGGCAGGGCATGAGTGTGGCCTGCGGTGCTGCACTTGCCAAGAAAATGAACAAGGATGCGCATCTTGTTTACTCACTGCATGGTGATGGTGAGCTTCAGGAAGGACAAAACTGGGAGGCGATTATGTTTGCCGCCCACCATAAAATAGATAATCTCATTGCTACTATAGACTACAACGGCCAGCAGATAGACGGACCGACGAACCTGGTAATGAACCTTGGCTCGCTGAAAGATAAGTTTGAAGCCTTTGGCTGGCAGGTGATGGAAATGAATGGCAATGATATGAACGATGTGTTCCGGGTAATGGCGCTGGCAAAGTCTGCGACCGGTAACGGAAAGCCAATCTGCATCCTTATGCACACCATTATGGGCAAGGGCGTGGGCTTTATGGAAGGCACCCATGAATGGCACGGCAGCGCCCCTAGTGATAAGCAACTGGAGGAGGCGCTGGGGCAATTGCCGGTGACCTCTTACGGCGATTACTAAAAAACAGATCAGAATGCGGTTGGTAAATCATTAATCCGTAAATTTGTTAGGCTATCCGGTGATTTTCATATGCTGAGATAGCCTCAAATTGATGAAACGGTCATTTATTATATCAACCCTATTTGTTTTACTCTTATGTACTGTCTGCTCGTGTACCAAAAAGAACGAGCCAGAAACACCATTCACGCGAGTAATGGGCTCGTGGAAGAAAGTGCAATATGCCACCGATGATAATGGGAATGACGTTATTGACCAGCAGGAAAAACGCTATGTGCCGCTTGGCGTTATTGATGTTTTGGTTTTTAAATCAGATACTACAGGTTATGAAGCTGTAAGTGTCGATGGCAGCAAGGACACCTCCCGTTTCACTTGGTTTGTAGGAGGCGATTCCCTTTATATCGGCTATGATGCCCACTTCTCAGTCGATTATTTAATATCTCACGTGTCTTCGGGTAGCCTGGAATTAATGACCGGAGATTCGCTTACGCTTGCATGGTATAGCTACACTAAGATTTGATCTTCTGCTCTCCTCCTTTTAATGGCCCGTTTTCATTATTTCATCAATAATTGTCCGGGCGGAGCTCGCGTAATCATATTTCATTAAGCGTTCAGGACATCTGCTGTTTCTGCTGAACTCGTTTGCGGCCACTGTCTCCAATGAGGAGCTAATGTTTTTAATGTCATTGGGGTCGCAGAAAGTAGCGCAGCCATTGTACAACTCCCGATATACCGGGATATCGGAACATATCACTTTGCAGTTACTATACAATCCTTCCAGGACAGGTATGCCAAATCCCTCGTATAGCGACAATGAGACTACTATTTCTGCTTTGGCGTACATGCTGATGAGCTCTACGGAGCTTAACCGGCCGAATATTTTGATACGGGTGTTCGCTAAAAGGGTTTCATCAATTCCCGTTTCTGCAAATACTTTGTTTTTATCTCCTATGATAATCAACTGATAATCGTTCTTTAAGCGGCTTTCCAGGTATGCCTTTACTAGCTTTTGATGATTCTTTCGTTTACTGAAGGTTCCAACAGCTAAAATTATCTTTTCCTTTTTTTGTGGCTGCATCCGCTGCATTTCCGAAGAGATACCATTATAAGTTACTGATATTTTGTCTTGGCTTATTTTATAATTCCGGATAATTTCATCCTGTACGGTGTGGCTAACGGTAAACATATGCCTGCATTTACGTGCCAATCCGGGTATAAGGATATTGTACCATGCCGAGAATGGTTTGGAATTCCATTCGGGATGATGGTAGAATGCAAGGTCGTGAAGGGTGAAGTAATTATTGCTATACGAAAGCGGTGCAGTATTGGCGGGGCTGAACAGGGGGGGGAGGCCATTGCGCAGCAGAAATAGCGGCAGATCAGCCTGCTCCCACAGATGCCCGGTATTCAGCCCTATCACGCGGGCGCCGAGCTCATTTGCAATATCATGGTGCAAGATGTTCTTCGGTGTGAGAAATACTGTATCGGGTAATAACTTTTTTATTTGCCTGCTACACTCAATTCCATACCTTTGTACCCCCGAAACGGGTTGTGTAAGGAAACGTGCGTTTACAAATATTTTCATTTTTGTGCGGAAAAGTTTAACCGCCGCAAAGTATCAACAAAATCCACAACGTGCAAAATATAACGCGCATATATGCCTTAAGTAAGCGCAACATTATTTTAAGGTATAAGAATTCTTTGGTCGGATTTTTCTGGGGATTTATTAAGCCGCTGTTATACCTGCTCATATTTATTGTAGTATTTAAGGCTAATTCAGGTGTACACAATTACATTCTATATGTCACATCGGGCCTTGTGCTGTGGTTCTTTTTTTCCAATGTCACCGGCCAGTCTGTAGGTAGTATCGTAGGGTCTTCTGGGGTGCTGAAGTCGCTGAATATACCAGCTTACTTTTTCCCTTTGGCTGAAACCATCAGCGAACTGTTCAACCTGCTGCTAACGCTGGCGGTATTCCTGGTTATCATGCACTGGTGGGGGATCGTATATAGCATCCAGTTGTTACTGATAGTACCGTGTGTGCTGCTTTTTGCTATATTCTCTCTCGGCCTCAACTTATTGTTATCGTCTGTGAATGTCTTCTTCAGGGACATAGGCATCATATGGGGTACCATACAGCCGGCCATATTCTTCCTGACGCCTATCGCTTATTCCGAAAACAGTATCCAGCAGCAGTATCACCTGATCATAAAATGCAATCCTATTTACTACTTTATAAAGCTGGGACGGGCAATCATGTATGACCCCATTGCTCCGTCATGGCAGATGTGGAGCCATTGCCTTATCATTTCTGTATTTATGTATATTGTGGGCCAGTTTGTCTTCAACAGATTGAAAAACCAATTTATTTCAGCTATATAATTCGCCGGGGGGTTAATGAATTCAGATATAATTATTAAGGTTGAGCACGTAGTTGTTAGCTTCTGGCAAAACAATGTAGGCGTTTATTCCTTAAAAGATCTGATCACGCACCGCAAAAGCCCGTTTAAGACCAAGACGATACTCAACGATATTTCGGTGGAAGTGAGGCGCGGCGAAAGCATGGGCATTGTAGGCCGCAATGGTTCCGGGAAAAGTACGCTGCTGCGCACTATAGCAGGCATCATAAAGCCGGCAAAAGGAAGCGTGACTGTGAATGGTACCTTTGCACCCATACTTGCCATCGGCGCCGGGCTGGAACAGGAACTCACAGGCTACGAAAATATCCATATGCTGCTGGCACTCTATGGCACGGCAAGAAAAAACGGTAATGCAATAGACAATATAAAAGAGTTTTCAGAGCTAGGAGATGATGTGCTCCGGATGCCTATTAAGCAATATTCATCGGGCATGGTAGCCCGGCTGGCATTCTCTATATCGCTGGCTAATGCGGCCGACATTCTCATCATAGATGAGGTACTGGCCGTGGGCGACCAGGGCTTCCAGGCAAAGTGTATAGAAAAGATACACCAGCTAAAGGCGCAGGGCACTACTATACTTTTTGTATCCCACTTCCCGGAAGGTGTGCTGAAGATATGTGATACCGCTATACTGCTGGAAGCCGGCCAGGTAACGCACAGAGGGCCTGCGGCGGAGATATGCGAAAATTACAAGCTGCTTTTTTAGCACCGTGGTACTGCCTTATTTTGCTATCTTCACTTACCAATGAAGTCCAGCCTTTCCAAAATATCTGAGCCCGGAGCAGGGAAATTTAAGAGCATACTAAAGTTTGTTTCTTTTCTTTTTACGGCACCGGGACTGGGGGTTTTGAAAAGAGCCGTGGCAAAATTTCTGCATCGCCGGGGCATAGTGAAGCAGTCTGCACCTGACTACAGCGAATGGATAAAAGCAGAATTGGATACCACAACGCTCAAAAAAGAATTTGACACTGGCTATGAATCGCTAAAAATAAAGCCGGTAATCAAGACTGTAGTTCCTGTTCCAGATCCGGATATTCAATACTTGCAGGCTACTACTGATTCCATCTCCGCACAATCGTACCGTTTTTGCTATGAAGTGCTTATGGCGGATGCCCCGCTTCTGAAAGATATAAAGAAAGACTCCAGGGCAGGCAAGGTTGGAGATGATGACAGCTATACTGTTGATTATATATTTTTCGTAAAGCAGGATTGCATCCTCACTCCAAACTGCCTGTTTGAGTTTGTAAAACATATAAATGCCTTCCCGCAAGATGATATTATCTATGCAGATGATGACCTTATGGGCGCAGAGGGCCGATTTTATGATCCTCATTTCAAACCGGCATGGTCGCCGGATAGACTGTTGTCCCGCAACTATATAGGCAACACGGTGCTTATCCGCAAAACCCTGCTTGAAGGCCTCAAAGGCCTGCCACGGGACTATGAATACAAGGATATTTACGATATACTGCTTCGGGCCACGGAGCTTACCAATAAGATAGGTCATATCCCGAAGGTGCTGGTGCATAACCGCCCCAGCCAATTATCTCCGGTCAAACATGATGCAGCAAAAAAGGCGATAAAGGATGCTTTGCTGCGGAGAGCACTGGCGGCGGAAGTGTATGATCTTCCCGGCGTTTCAGAAGTATTCCAGGTAAATTACCAGGTGCGGTATTATGGTAAAGTAAGCATCATTATTCCATCTAAGGATAATACGGAATTGCTAAAGAAGGCGCTGAGCTCTATTCTTCAAAAAACAAAATATCCTGATTATGAGATCATTGTTTTGAATAATAACAGCACCTCACCAGAGTTTTTTGATCTGATGAAGGAATATACAACAAAGTATGCCTCGAAATTCCGCTGCATTGACGCCGGCTTTCCGTTCAACTTCGCAAAATTGATGAACCAGGGTGTGGCTGAAAGCAATGGTGCATACCTGCTGATGTGCAACAATGATATAGAAGTAACACATGCCGACTGGATGACGCAAATGGCAGCTCATGCCCAGCAGGCGCAAACGGGGGCTGTGGGTGTAAAACTATTGTACGCTGATGATACCATACAACATGCAGGTGTGGTATCGATGGGGGCAGACACAGGCCATGTCTTTGTAAATATGGAAAAGAGCGCACCGGGGTATTTCAACAGCCTAAATGCAGTAACCAATTATTCAGCAGTAACCGCTGCCTGCCTGATGTGCAGGAAGAAGGTATATGCGGAAGCTGGCGGCATGGATGAAGCCCTGGCTGTGGAATACAATGATATTGACCTGTGCCTGAAATTCACGGCGCTTGGATACAACAATGTTTACCTGCCACAGGTGGAAGTATATCATTACGAATCTGCCACGCGCGGGCATCCGTTAAGAAGCAAAGAAGCGTGGCAGCAGCACGAAAAAGAACTGGCCCTGTTCAAAAGCAAATGGCCTGATTTTATCGAATGCGACCCGTGCTATAGTCCGCACCTTGATCTTGATGGCCACTTTAAAGGTTGACTACTTTTTCTGAGGTTGTCCGCCCTGTCCAAGCATCTGCATTGCAGCGTTCACACCCTGCTGGGCATTAGGGTTGTCGGGCCTTAGCTTTTGTGCTCTCTGGAAACACCCCAGCGCCTCGGGGTATTGTTTGTTGGTGAAATATGCACCGCCCATATTGTACCATATATCAGCATTCGTAGAGTCCACTTGCAGGCCTTTTTTGTATTCGGCAATGGCTTGTGGGTACATGCCTTTTTTGCCATAGCTCTCCCATCCATTTTTCAAGTAAAAATCGCTGATGAGCTTGTACATGCCCGGCAGGGTAGGATAATTAGGATAAAGAGAGCGTACTGTGTCGATATTTGGTTTTGCCTTATCCACATCTCCCAACTTGTACCATGCTATGCCCCTGTTGAGGAAGCCGGCCACGAATGTGCGGTGGATGTGAAGTGTGTGGTTCAATATATCTATGGCATCGTGGAGGTATTTAACCCGTGCACTGTCTGTTTTTTGATAATCAGCCAGTGTGATATAGGATGCAGCAACATTTGCATTTACCAGTACGCTGTTGGGCACTGTTTTAATGTCTGTGCCAAAAAGCGTGGCGTCATTCTTCCAGGCTCTGTTGCGCGCCATGGTCTGAATGGCAAATAGCACGCCAACTACAGTCATAAAGCCTGCCAGGCTCACCTTTGCTGCAGTCTTGTTCTGTATGTGCTCCATGCCTTTTACCAGCAGCCACGCCGCGGCTATCGCGAAGCCGACCGATGAATGATAAATAAGGCGTTCTCCCATAGTGGCGCCAATGTCGAACACAATATTGCATACCAGCAGCAGGTGTAAAAAATAAAAGGCTATAGCGAAGAGAAATATGGAATAGGTATTTATTGCGTTTGCATTTGCGGCGGTAACACCAGCAGCACGGCTGTTAGCGTTTTGTTCTGATTTTAGGGTTACTATCTTTTTGAAAAATATTATCGCAGCGGCTACAATACCTCCATGCACCAGCAGGGAAAGCCATACCTTCCAGTTGGAGAAGTCAACATACGGAATAGTATTATAGGAATAGTCAGCGGAAAGGGGATAAGGGAATAGCAACAACTTCAGGTAGTTGAGCGATGTAGCTATTTCCGTAGCCAGTTTCTGGGTAGGGTCTGCAAACAGGTATGGGTTATTGAGCACCTCCTGCGCGGAGCTTTCCGCGGCAGGGGGCACTGTCTTGTATCTCTGGTACAAGTACAGACCGGTAAAAAAGAAATATGGAAGGAATATAAGAAAGTTCCTGACCAGGCTGCTATTATCTGTTTCCTGTTTCTTAGACGATCGCATATAAAAGAACATTGCGGCAATCCCTGTGAGTGCGCCTAACGTAGGGAAAGCTGTAAGCATCGTAACCGCAGAGCTATCCAGATCCAGATGGTCTATAGGCGGTGCGGCCGAATTCATTCTTAACCCCATATAGAGCGGTATCACTGCGAGATATGGCAGTGTGGCTGTAATGCTCCTGGGAATTGAATAGTTTTTGAACAGGTAAAAAGCCAGGGGCAGCAATGCCACCATTGTGATTGCATATTCTTTTGACAGGAAAGCAAGCAGAAAACTGAACAAACCGGAGATCAATATCCAAACCTTTCTCCGGTCTTCCTCAAACTTGAAAGCGAGAATAAACGTGAGGCACATAAACAGAAGGGACATGATCTCATCGCGGCTTTTCACATTCGCTATTACTTCTGTATGTATGGGGTGCATGGTAAACAGCACTGCGGCGATGAACGCCATGAGCGGGTTGTTCTTAAATATGATGTATCGCAGGAAGTACAGCAATACCACAACGGACAGCATATAAATCAGCACATTGACTACGTGGCGCACATGCATGACCTTTATCAAATGGGCCTGCTGGGGGCCGGAGACACCGTAGGAAATACTTTGCTTCAGCACACTGTCTATCTTATCCAGCGGCACAGGGCCCATAAACTGCTGCTCGATTGCGAAAGTAACGATAGACAATGGGCGGTAGCGGCCACCGGACAATTGGTTGGTGGTATTGAGCTGGCGGTAATAACTGTCATAGGCATCCTTTGTCATTATGTCTTTAATGCCCGCGAAGCCTTCCAGCACGTATTCATTCTTCACGATCACAATGCCATCGTCATGAGCAAATTCGTTGGAGAAACTGTTTGCATAGATAACAAAAGCCAAAAGGGCAACAATTATTGCCTGTACTTTAAAATCATAAAAAGACCACGGTTTATACGCCGGGGCCGGGGTTTCAACCACAGGTAGCGGCGTTTGTTTTACTGTCTGCGCCGGTTGTGCTTTTATTTTTTTTGCCATGATTGCAAGATAAAGACCAAAAATAATTAATGGCGGGGAAAGATACCATTATTGCATGATGAAAATTAACACCCTGTGAAGTTTTCTACAACCGTTCTCAATTCCTGGGTAGCGACATCCAGATTTTCGTTGATGATAATATGATCGAATTGGGGGGCGAACGTAAGCTCTAAAACCGCCTTGCTTACTCTTTCTTCAAGGCTATGTTCGGTCTCCGTGCCACGGGCCCGCAGTCGCTCGCGCAACACTTCGAGGGATGGCGCTTCAATAAAAATGGTCAGTGAGATATCGGGGTATTTTTTCCTTATGGCCAGTGCACCCTGCACATCTATATCCACCAGCGGGCATTTTCCATCGGCCCAGATACGCTCCATTTCGGACTTCAGCGTACCATAATACTTGCCTGTGTAAACCATTTCCCACTCCACAAATGCATCTTCTGCTATCAGCTTTTTAAACTCATCTTCTTCATAAAAATAGTAGTCGCGGGCGTGTACCTCTCCCGGCCTGGGCTTGCGTGTGCAGGCTGAAATAGAAAAAGCCAAGTGTGGACAGGCATCCAACAAGTGTTTTACCAATGTTGTCTTTCCCGATCCCGATGGTGCTGTGATGATGATTATTTTCCCGCTGGCCAATGCTTAAATTATATGCGAATAAAGCAAAAAAAAACGGGTTTTTCTAATTGGGGCATGAGTTCGGAATTTCCCCGGACGATTTCCTATTTTTACCCAATGAACCAACAATGGCAGGCGCAGATAGAATCAGCTTATACAAACAGGGAATTATTGAAAGATGAAACCCATATTATGGCGATAAAAGCCGTGATAGAAGAGGTGGACAAAGGCAGGCTGCGAGTGGCTGTTCCGGGCGCGAATGGCTGGGAAGTGCAGGAGTGGGTGAAGAAGGCTATCCTGCTGTACTTTGGCATACAGCCCATGCAGACCTGGAGCATGGAACCGTTTGAGTTTTATGACAAGATGCTGCTCAAAAAAGGTTATGCCGAGCTTGGTGTTCGTGCCGTGCCTCACGCCATTGCCCGCTATGGCGCTTATATAGCCAGGAATGTCGTGCTGATGCCCTCATACGTGAATATAGGCGCTCATGTAGATGAGGGCACTATGGTGGACACCTGGGCTACTGTGGGGTCCTGCGCGCAGATAGGCAAGGGGGTTCACCTGAGTGGCGGGGTAGGGATAGGCGGTGTGCTGGAGCCGCTGCAGGCTTCACCTGTTATTATTGAGGACGGATGTTTTATAGGGTCAAGGTGCATAGTGGTGGAAGGAGTGGTAGTAGAAAAGGAAGCAGTGCTGGGTGCGAATGTGGTACTGACACAATCGACCAAGATAATTGATGTGAGTGGCACAGAGCCCGTGGAGTACAAGGGCAGGGTACCCGCCCGCAGCGTGGTGATACCGGGAAGCTACACCAAACACTTCCCTGCGGGCGATTACCAGGTGAGCTGTGCGCTCATCATTGGTACCCGCAAACCATCCACCGATCTCAAAACAAGCCTTAATGATGCTTTGCGGGAATTTAATGTAGCAGTTTAATTAATTGAAAATAGATGTCATTAATCCTCTTAGATATTGATTGGCGCTTTTTCGACCGGGTGTATATGGGCGAGAAGGTGTCTAATTATTTATGGTGTGTGGGCATAATTGCGGCAACGCTGTTGCTGAAAGGCCCGGTGGCGGCATTGCTCACCCGTATCAGCAGCAGCCTTACAGCGCGGTTCAGCTACCTGCAGCACAAAGTCACTATACGGGAAATGCTGTTTAAGCCCATAGAAAGGCTGGTGCAGACTGTTCTTTACTACATTGCTCTAAATCAACTGGACAACCTACTGGATAAGATAGCCATACACCATTCCATAGGCGGCAATGCAAAAATAAATATCCGCCTTGGCGATATTGTGGACCATGTATTTTATTTCCTGTTCATCCTGTTTTTCACCAAGGTGCTTACGCGGTTCGTGGATTTTATATACCACCTGCGCATGAATAAGGCGCAGGCCGAGAAGAACCATTCGCGCATACAATTGTTGCCGCTGATAAAGGAAATGACCAAGCTGATACTATGGATACTCAGCGGGTTCTGGATATTGGGCAGCGTATTTCATGTCAACGTGCCTGCGCTTATTACAGGGCTTGGTATAGGTGGTGTGGCCATAGCCCTGGCAGGTAAGGAGACAGTTGAGAATTTTTTCGCGGCATTTACCATTCTTTCCGACAAGCCTTTTCAGACCGGCGAAATAATAAAGCTCGGCGATATAGAAGGAACAGTGGAACGCATTGGCTTTCGCAGCACAAGGCTGCGCAATATGGATGGTTCTTCTTATATAATACCCAATCAAAACCTTGTTAGCCAGAACCTTATCAACCTTTCTGCACGGGATACGCGCGGCATGAAGGTAGTGGCTAATATAAAGTATGGTATCAGCCACGAAGCCCTTACACAACTCATTGCAAAGCTGAAGGCGGCTATCGTAGCCATTCCACCGGTTAACGAGCCGGTAGAGATCAATATTGAGACATTTGATAAGGAAACTTTCCAGCTTGTTATTTCCTATCAGTTGCCTCACCCGTTACCTGATAACGCCACGCTCATTGCATTAAAAAGAGATGTGAACATGAAGGTGTTTGAGGTTCTCGGCGCTAATGCAACGTTGGGCACACCTGTGGGGACAAGTTAGTCAGTTGGCAGCTTATAGTCGGTAGTTTACAGTTTACGGCTTGCAGTTTACGCAAATTGCGATGAGGCTATGTTTTATGCGAATGGCTAACTGTAAATTGTAAACTGCCAACTAAACTATTTCTCTATCATCAATTTTCGCACAAGCTGGTTGCCAGCGGCTTTTATCCTGATTGAGTAGATGCCTGCCGCGAAATGGCTGATATCGATTTCCTGTTCCGTTTTAGCCTTGCCTATATCTTTGTTATAGACCATTTCGCCATACTCATTACAGATGCTGATGCGCTCTATGTTTTGCATAGCGCTGTGTATGGTAATGTACTCATTGGCCGGATTAGGGTATAACAAAATCGGGTCAGTCCCGGTAATAATTTCAATTCCCGTAGAGCAGTTCATAGACGCAACATGCACGGTGTCGCTGCCTGTGCAGCCAAAACTGTTGGTCACCACTACCGAATAATTCCCGGTATCCGTAACTGTAATCGTAGGTGTAGTCGCTGCGGTGCTCCACGCGTAAGTATCACCGGTAAGCACCTCTCCCAATGTAATGGAGCCACCTGGCAGGCATATAGAGGTATCAGGCCCAAGGGATACTGCGGGCACAGGTGCCAGGCTCACATCTATTGTAGTTGTGAAGCTGCAGCTTAGTATATCCATAAAGCTAAAAGTATAAACGCCGGTGTCAAGTGTTGAAAACCCGGTTACAGAAGGATCAAGTATGCCGGAACTAAAGCTGTTTGGGCCATCCCACGTGTAAGTATAGCCGCCGGATCCGCCTGTGCCACCCGTGGCGGTGGTAGTAAATGTTAGTGTGGCACCAGGACATACCGGTGAGTTGGCTGTTACGGTAGCTGTTAATGCAGGTGGATCGATTATCGTGACAGTCGTAGTATCAGCGCATCCGCCGAGAGAAGTGACAACGCATGTATAAGTGCCGCCGGAAAGGCCGGAAATATTTGCCGTAGCTGCAGAATAGCCGCCCGGCCCGGTCCATGAATAGCCGGTTACTCCTGTGCCCCCCGTTGCTGTAAGATTGATCGAGCCATCGGAATAGCCATTGCACGTCACATTGCTATACGTAGTGGAAAGGGTAGCCGGTACGCAGCCGCTGCTTTCTGTTATTGTAAGGGAGCCTGTAGCGCCGACATCGCCGGTTGGCAGGAGATTGTTGTTGACTACGCATCCCGCGGCATAAAAAATAACATCACCGGTGCCGCTTACCGGGGCGGTCCATGGGATGCTTATTGCAGGATAGGTAACAGAAAATACGGTGGCATTTTGCTCAATATAATTGCGGCCACTCCATGTTTCATTCTGTGCAATACCGGGTAATGCGCCCCAGTTATTAATATTATTGTTTGTGCTGCTTTGAACACATACTGTCTGGAAACCATAGTGATAACCAGTAGAAGCGCTTCCCGCTGACGCAACCCTTATTTTCAAGGTGTAACTTCCCCCAGGTATATAAGCAGTTACCGGCGTAGTGCCCGACAGCAATTGTACCGTTACTGTTGGAACGCTTGTGCCTCCTGTGTGGCAAGAGCCGCAGGCACCACTGGTGTCAAACGGTGCGCCGGTCCGGCCTCCGTGGCCGGCAGCTATAGTGCCTCCGGCATTGCTCATGGTAACAAGAGCCGCGAATGCAAGGACAACAAGCCATGCCACTTTAGTTTTGAGGTGGGTAATTTTCAGTTGCATATATTGGGGATTTGTATCCCAAATATAAATAAAAACTAATTTAGCTGCAATGTTTTTTGCCGATTAGCCCTTGTCCACTGAAAGCCGTCCCGCGCCTACGAAGAAAAATCCGAAGAATATAAAACACAGCTCCAGCGCGTGCGATGCCTCATTTAGTCGTTCATTAAGGCTGCCAGCGCTATGCAGATGAAAGAACGCAGCCACAATAAAATTAAACAAGAGCAGCAGGCATACTAGCCGGAACCATAAGCCAAGTATGCAGAACAAGCCGCCAACAGTCATCGTGAGGGCAGACATAAAACCCCAGAATGCAAACCAAAAATGAATACGCAAGTTGCCCATTGCTTCGCCCATCCCAGTCCATTTATCAGGATGCGTAAGTACCGGCAAACCATACATGATGAGTATAGCGCCAATGCCCGCCCGCATAATGAACAAGCCGAAATTACTGTATTTGCCAACTTGTGAGAATAGAGCCATGTGGTGAAATTAAAATTCCAAAGATGAAAAACCAAATTCCTTAAAGATATTGTGAAACCAGGGGATGGATAAAAACATCTTGGGATATTGCCCTAGTCCAGAGCTTTCGGCTTCCAGCCAAGGTCGGTAAATTTCTTTCTTTTGAGCAGGAAGTAGTCCCATACTATGCTGCGTGGGTATATGCCTTCTTCGTTGCGGCGGGTTATCATTTTCTTGTTCTCCTTGCGGCGCTTCATCCATTTGCCAAGCTCCCGGTAAACATGAAAATGGGCTTTAACAATAATTAAGGTGTGCTTGATATTGCCGGTGAACAGCAGTCGCAGTCCAGCCATGCCGTCTAAAACAAAGCGCAGCGGGAACAACCAGGCCAGCCGTGAGCCTTTCTCATTTTTGAGCAGCAGTATGAGATTGTTCCGGAAATTATAATATAGCTTTTGCGGGCTGCCGTAGCTGATAACACTACCGCCCACATGATAAACGAGCGATTTTGCCACATAACCTATTTTGTATCCGGCATTCTTCAGCCGCCAGCAGAGGTCTATCTCCTCCATATGGGCATAAAAATCGTTATCGAGCCCACCCGCTTTGTGGTATAGCTCTGCCCTGACCATGAAGCAGCCGCCGGACGCCCAGAAAACTTCTATGTTATCCTCGTATTGCCCGTTATCTTTTTCAATGTCGAAGAAAATACGGCCACGGCAGAACATATAACCGTATTTATCCATAAACCCGCCGCCTGCGCCTGCGTACTCAAACAGCTCACGGTCGCGATAGTAACGGATTTTGGGCTGGCAGGCGGCCAGCATTTCATCGCGCTCCATGGCCTGGTGCAGTGGCGGGAACCAATGGTCTGTGACCTCAAAGTCGGCGCTGAGCAGTACGTAATATTTAGCCTTAATTTGTTTAAGGGCTTCATAGTAGCCATTGGCAAAGCCATGATTGACTGCTATTTGCAGGGTTTTTACAGAAGGGAAGTTTTGCTGCACATACTGCAGCGTATCGTCGGTAGAGGCATTATCGGCCACGATCACTTCGTAGCCTGATGCGGCCTGCTCCACTATCTTTGGCAAAAAAAGTTCATGCCATTTAGTACCGTTGTAGCTTAATATTACAACGGCTGTATCCTTATGGCATACGATCATAGCGGGGTTTGTGCTATTGACAGATTATTTGTACTTAGGGTCGTAAAGCGTATTATCCGGAGCGGTTATCTTATCATTTCTCTGGTACTTGTGCTCATAAAGATTATAGCAACCCGCCCATGCGAAGATGAAAAAGCCGAAGAAAGATAAAAGAAACAAGAACCGCGACTTAGAAGGTTTATTCAGCTCTATGTCGTACTGGTTATCTATATCTGATCCCTGAGTGTTGTGTTGGATATCCATGAATTGTTAAAATTTCCTGCGCAAAAATAGTAGTAATTCCTTCAAAATCATAATATTTTTAGCTTAAGTTCGTTATCGGGAAGGAAATACCATGCGTCAGTATTTAAATTGGAAAACATATCTTGCTATTGTTGCGCTGTTTATAGTGGGGGCATCGCTCTATTATACCAGTCAATTGGCAGGCAAGCTGGCCGATGAGGAGAAGAAAAAGGTAGAAGAGCTGGCAGGTGCGCTGAAAACGCTGATAAAGTCGAATAACCTGCAGGAGACTGCATTTGCCAGTAATATTATTGCCCAGAATACCACCATACCGCTCATAATACTTGATGATAATGGCCAGATAGCGGACTCGAGAAATATAGATACGCTACATGCCGTCAATCCGCGTACGGTGGTAAAGTTGAAGCTCGAGGAGTTCAAGAAAAATCACCCACCAATTGTGGCTGACTACGGCACCGGTAAAAATTATGTGTATTACGGAGAGTCATACCTGCTCACCCAATTGCGGTACTTCCCTTATATACAGCTTGCTATAATCATTGTCTTCCTTTTGGTGGTGCTGTTTGCGCTGAGCGTGGCGAACCGGAGCCTGCAAAACCAGGTATGGGTAGGGCTCTCGAAAGAAACCGCTCATCAGCTAGGTACCCCGCTTAGCTCCATAGAGGCCTGGCTGGAACTGCTGCGCGACAGTGATGCCAATCATGACGCAGTAACAGAAATGCAGAAAGACCTGGACAGGCTGAAGCTGGTAGCTGACCGGTTTAGCAAGGTGGGAAGCGCACCCCAACTTGAAGAGCAGAATCTCGTGGCCCGGCTGGAAGACATTGTAGCCTATATGCAAAGACGATCGCCGAGCAAAGTAATTATAACTCTGCACAGCGAACAAAAGGAAGTACCGGTAAATATAAGCGGACCACTGTTTGACTGGGTGATGGAAAACCTGATACGCAACGCCCTGGATGCGATGGGCGGCACAGGCAAGATAGATATTACTGTTACCAATACCCCACAGCAGGTATGGGTAGATGTGCAGGACAATGGTAAAGGCATACCCGGCTACCAGGTAAAAAAAGTATTTACACCGGGCTTTACCACCAAGAAAAGAGGGTGGGGGCTAGGCCTTTCACTCTCCCGCCGCATCGTAGAAAAGTACCACCACGGCTCTATATTCGTGAAGCAAAGCGAGGTAGGTAAGGGGACTACGTTCAGGATCATATTGAGGAGGTAAATAGTTAATAGGTTAAAAAGCTAAAAGGGGTAGTTACGTGAACTTTTTTTCTTTTTGACTATTTAACTCTTTAACCTTTTGACTTTTTAACTATCTTTGCATCCCTCAATGCGGCGATGGCGAAACTGGTAGACGCACTACTTTGAGGTGGTAGCGCCTGTAACGGGCATGAGAGTTCGAATCTCTTTTGCCGCACACATGGGAGTTTTTCCCGAAAAGTCAAGGGGTTGTTCTAAAAAGAGCAGCCCCTTTTCCTTTACCAGAGCGGCTTTCGACTGAAAGAGTGGATTTAGAAAAAGAGTTCGATAAACTCCTTTTTTGTATGAAAGTTGGTTATCGAACACCAGGTTGATAAATGATTTTTTACTATTCATGTCACCCGAATTATAGATATTGGCAATATCATTGAGACGGGTGAGGTGCTTCGAGTAGCGGCTCCATGTATTGGCAATTGGTTTGTTTAGCTCATCAATTACAGCAAGTAAATTGAACCGCTCACTTTCGTATCGAGCCTTCCACTTTCGGTAGGTTGTGTCATCCATATCATTTGAAATATACTTCTCCTCTATGCTATCTATCTTTGCTTCCAATTGAGATAGCTCCCTGTTCTTCTGACTCAACTCAGCCTCATTTACTTTTAAGTTTGCCTTTATAAGGTTGAGAGCTTCTTTCTGTAGGGGCTGGCAAGCATGGATATCCACTTCGAAGATTGGTTCATCCTCTACTGTAAAGCAACATCGCAATTCTTTTGGCATTTGGGTTATAAGAGTATGTATTCTGCCGTTAGGATCTACAGTGGTGTAATGATAATCGTTGAACCAGTAATTATACACGAAGAAAGCCTGGTCTTTCTCCGATTTTTGCAACAGATTAGCTGCGAGAATATATTGACTTTCATTTAGCTGCATCCTTTTTAACTCCGCCAGATAAACATGGTCATCTATCTTGAATATTTTTTCTATGATCTCATTTTTCACCGTTGCTGGTTCCATTTCATTTGGTTGGTGCAACACTACCCGATAGCCTTTAGATTTCCCATTACCATTATTGGGGTAATATCTCTCATCTACTTCCAGGAATCCAGATTCCTTTAAAGATGTAATAATATATTTATAATATAATGGTATATTGCATTGACTGCTCCCCAGCTTAGATTTTAGGATTTGGGAAGACAGGTTTACATACCCGTTGTTATCCCGATCATACTGTAGGGTTTGTTTGGCATATAAGAAATTCAAAAAGTTAGTACACTTTGAAATAAACTTATCGTTTTCAGCATATTCATGGTTTAGACTTCCAAACCGCTTTTTTACCTCCGATTTCGAGATTTCCTTGGGTACCAGAAATTCAAAGTCAGTCCTTGGAAACCCTTGATTTTGCTGGACATTATCCACATATAGGATGTTCTTTGAATTTCTTTTGTTTTTATCACATTTTATTTCATTAATTCTTTCAGTATTCATTTCTATGTTTTTAAGTTAATTTGATC
>CAISPO010000044.1 GCA_903887415.1 uncultured Bacteroidota bacterium
GAAAAACAGGTATTTTTTACAGAAATTAACCCCTATCACTTGAAAACTAAAAAAAAATAATTTAACTTCGTAAAATCAAGAAACAATATCTAACAATAAGTCCACTTTAGTTTGACTACATACAGACAAAAACAAATTACATAAATAATTCAATCTTTGAAACCCAAGCCAGACAATACAAATATTATAATAAATATGTAATGATCAGTACATATTTATTAATGCCATTTATTTAGGTCAAATTTGAGGTAATTGTAACTAAGACTTTAAATTAGCTCCCTCTCCATTGGTGTACTCATTATACCAAACCCGAAAAGTGCAAAATCATATTTAACTGGATCACTTGCGTCCAATATACGAAGATTGGTATCCAACTCAGCAACCGCTTTTGAATCATTTTGTTTCCTTGTTAGTAACCCTAATTTCCGAGCAATGTTACCAGAGTGAACATCCAACGGACACGATAATTGTGATGGTTTAATTTTTCGCCACAATCCAAAGTCTACGCCACGATTATCGACCCTAACAAGCCATCTAAGGTACATGTTGATTTTCTTTGCTGCCGAGCCTTTAAACGGGTCAGAAATGTGTTTTGTAGTTCTTTGAGAATGTGGGATCTCAAAGAAGACTTTTTTAAATTGATGAATAGCTGTTTGAAGGCTTTCCTCAGTTGCATATTTATTAAATACTGCTTCTAATCCTCCATGAACTTGATACAGATGTTTAAGAGCCTTGATGAAGAATTTAAAGTCCTCCTGATTAAAAGTTCGATGAACAAAGCCATTAAGTCTTTTTAATTGTTTTGCATCATGTGACATTACAAAGTCAAACGGGGATTCACCAAGTAGATCAAGCATTTTATGACCATTCTTAACTATTATTTTCCGATTGCCCCAGGATATTGTCGCTGCTAAGAATCCTGAAATTTCAATGTCTTCTTTTAAACTGTATCTATGAGGAATTGAAATGGGATCATTCTCAATAAAACTTGGTCTATTATACTGATCTACCTTATCGTTAAGAAACGCTATAATTTCTTCATCAATAAAGTAAGGTTTGACTTCCATCTTTACAAAGGTAGGTTTATAGTTGTAGTACAGGTTTTCTTGAGCAAAAAATATACTACTACAATTACCTGAACCTACATGTACCTGCGATGGATGGTGCGAAAGGATGCCAATGGTGTTGATTTCGGGATATGGAAAAAGATAAAGCCGACGCAGCTTGTGTGCCCGCTGGATGTGCACGTGGCGCGGGTAGCAGAGCGACTTGGCTTTCTGTATAATATAAAATCAAACTGGGCGAATGCGCTACAGCTTACGGCTCAACTTAAATTGCTGAACCCGCAAGACCCTGCGGTATATGACTATGCTCTCTTCGGGCTGGGGATGGCAGAACGATTTTAGAAATGCTAGTGCTGAATGTTGTTGGTTTTGTCCACTACCTCTTTTATTATTTTGTCAAGGTCTTGTGTGGCTATGGTTAGTTTTTCCAGTATTTCTATATTGCTATCGTGGTGGGTTGCCTCGTAGTTGAACAGCGATGCGAGGCCCAGTATGCTGGCCACCGGGCCGCGTACTTTATGCGATTGTATCCAGGCTATTTCTCTCAGTTTTTCGTTTTGCTTCTGTATCTGTACAAACTGGTTTTTCTGTTCAGATATATCACGTGCTATACAGATAACACCCACTATCCGGCCGGAATCATCAACAATAGGGTTAGAGCTGATCTCCTTATGCAGGAGCGCCCCATCATAAAATTCCTCCACGAAAATAGTGAACGACTCCCCGGCCAAAGCGCGCTCATAGTCCTTTTTCCGGGTATTAAAGAACGATTCAGAACCCCATTCGCCCAGCACATAATCTCCGGGTTTGGGGATCACTCCGGCCAGCTCGTAAATGAAATCCTGGTAGGCTTTGTTACAAAATACGATTTCCAGCTTTGAGTTTATAGACCATACCTGGTCCCGGGTATTATTTATTGTGGCGAGCAGGTTTTGCTCCGTATTGCGTATGGTTTCGGTCAGTTGCCGTTCTTTCGATATGTCGAATGTTACCCCATTAATTGTATCCGGTTCACCATCCGATCCTATCTTAAGGTTTATCTGCGATTTTAGGGTCTTTATTTCACCGGAAGGACACAGATATCTGAAAATGACCTCTGACGCGCCTTTCGTGTTTGCCTCTTTCAATGATTCGTAAACCAGCTCTATATCATACGGGTGAACAGCATTGTAAAACAGCCCTTTGTTTTTCATCATTTCATCGGCTGTATAACCGAATACTTTAAGATAGGCATTGTTCGGGTATGCATAAACAAGCTCAAATGTGTTTGCTTTCCTGGACCATATCGTATAACCCATAGCGTAAAGCAGGCTTTCCAATTGCTCTTTTTGCGCTTTTATCTGGCTGGTCAGTTCCTCATTTTGCTTTTCTACCTGTATGTTCTTGTTTACATCTATGGCAAAGTTGATCGTGGCATCTACGTTGCCGAATTGGGTGGCATGCGTGTATATGTGTGTATAAAAAGACTCCCCCTTCTTCGCCAGGAATTTTCTGTAACCAGCATCGTAGAAATCTTTCTTTTTCAGGCTTTCAAGCTCCGGAGCAAGTTCCTTTTCATCAGGCGGCAGTATATCGTAAATGGTCATCCGCCTGAACTCTTCTTTACTGTATCCATACTTTTCCACGGCGGCATTATTCACGATCAGGAATTTCATGGTTGCAGAATCGATGATCCACATGGGGATGGGCCCGTTCTCGAAATGCCTTTTGTATTCGCGTACCGCAAATTCAGTTTTTACGGTAAGCGTTTTCCTTTCTGCAGCAAACAATATCGCTTTTTCCAGTTGCGCCGTGTCATACTTTCCATTCACCAGGAAATCCTGGGCGCCTTCCCTGATGGCGATCACGGCATCTTCTTTATCGTCCTTGTCAGACAATACAATGACCGGTATGTTCTTAAAATGCTTTTGAAGTGCCTGTAATGACGATGGAATGCTGGCTGCCGGTGAAGAAACATCGACAATAATAATAAAGAACGCGTCCTTTGGGTGAGCTAGAGACTCATCGATAGAAAAGCTCCTCTGAATCCTTTCTTTTGAGTAGTGAAGTTCTGTGAGCTGTTTGTTTAGTGTCGCATACGTGGGCCCATTAGCTTCAATTACCAATAATCCTTTTTTCATTGAGTTCTTCTTTCGGTGAAATACCTGTCTTAATTCTATATTCTATATTAAACTATTATTTGTTGGCCATTAATTAATAACCCTCTACAAATTTACTCTCAATTTGGGAATTAAATGCAAACCGGTTGTTAAGGCGCAATAAACTTGGCAGTAAGTATAATAAAACGTGATTCCATTGCACTTGCGAATATAAAGTAATTATTAGAGATTTATCTCGGGACGCTGGACTTCATAGTGAAATAACCCACCGTTCGACAAATCGGCTCTAGTAATAGGGTAAATGCCCTTTGCTATACTATGTATCTGGTCAACGTTCCTTATTTTTGCGGCACTATGGCAAATGATAATAAGCTCCAAAACATAATAGGACATTGCAAGGAATACGGTTTTATCTTCCAATCGAGCGAGATATATGACGGCCTGAGCGCCGTGTATGATTACGGGCAATATGGGGTGGAGCTGAAAAAGAATATCCGCGAATACTGGTGGCGCAGCATGACGCAAATGAATGACAATATAGTGGGTATAGATGCCGCCATCTTTATGCACCCAACAGTATGGAAAGCAAGCGGCCACGTGGACAATTTCAGCGACCCCATGATAGACAATAAGGATAGCCAGAAACGCTACCGTGTTGACCACCTGATAGAAGGCTATGTAGAGACCCTGGATAAAGAAAAGGGAGACGCCATACTGCAGCAGATGGAACAGCTACTGGCTGCAAACGATTTTGCAGGGCTGAAAAAACTGATAGAAGATAATAAGATGGCCTGTGGCGTAAGCGGCACCAGCAACTGGACGGATGTACGCCAGTTCAACCTCATGTTCTCCACCGAGATAGGCTCTGTGGCTGAAGAGGCCAATGTGATCTACCTGCGGCCCGAAACAGCCCAAGGCATATTTGTGAACTTCCTGAATGTGCAGAAGACCGGGCGTATGAAAATACCCTTCGGCATAGCGCAAACGGGCAAGGCGTTCCGTAATGAGATAGTGGCGAGGGGCTTCATCTTCCGCATGCGGGAGTTTGAGCAGATGGAAATGCAGTTCTTCGTGAAGCCAGGTACGCAGAAGGAATGGTATGAGTACTGGAAAGAGGCCCGCATGAAGTGGCACATGAGCCTGGGCATAAGCCCGGACAAATACCGTTTCCATGACCATGTGAAGCTGGCGCACTATGCAGATATGGCGTGTGATATAGAATATGATTTCCCGATGGGCTTTAAGGAAGTGGAAGGCATACACAGCCGCACCGACTTTGACTTGAAGAACCACCAGGAATACAGCGGCAAGAAGCTCACTTACTTTGATACGGATATCAACCAGCATTATGTACCTTATGTGGTAGAAACGTCCATAGGCCTGGACCGCACAGTAATGCTGATACTTAGCGAAGCCTATAAAGAAGAAGACCTGAGCACTGCTGATAAACAGGATAGCCGGGTAGTGCTGAGCTTCCCGCCGATGCTGGCACCCATAAAACTGGCAGTGCTGCCACTTACCAAAAAAGATGGCCTCCCGGAGATAGCGCGTGAGCTGATAGACCAGTGCAAGCCGCATTTCAAATGCTTCTATGAAGAGAAAGATAGTATAGGCAAACGCTACCGCAGGCAGGATGCCATAGGCACCCCGTTCTGCATCACCATAGACCACCAGACCAAGGAAGACCAGACCGTGACCATCCGCTACCGGGATAGCATGACACAGGAGCGTATAGCGCTGGCTGATGTGAAGGCGCTGGTGCTTGGGAAAATAGCAATGTTTTTTTAATTGGGATTTGGTATTGGTATAAGGGGAATTTGGATTGTTTTCGTGGTAAAGTAATTGCCCCGCCTGAAGGTCGGGGACCAGAAAAGAAGTTGATGCGGGCTTTAACCAAAATTGCACGCGCGCCTGTTCACTTGTTTAGCATTTTGGCTAAAGCCTGTGAGTGTGTTATCATACCTCCCCGACCTGTAGGCCGGGGGCAACTGATGTGAGTTAATGACCACTAACGTATGGCCGACAATATTTTACAAGAAGCCGCAATCGCCCTGAGCCAGGACTGGGACCTGACGCTGCCCGATACTTTGTCGGAAGAGGCGATATTGAAGCTGCTGGCAGACCAGGTGGTTACTGTACTGGAGCGCGGGCCTGAAACCTTTTTCCAGCTCATGTACCGGCTCGATATTTCGGAGAAGAAGCTCAATGCCATTTTGCTGGAAGACGATGTGGCAATGAAAATCGCCCGGCTGATCTATGATCGCCAACTGCAGAAGATACAGAGCAGAATGGCGCATAGGAAGACGCATGAAAGCGGCGACGCTGATTTAAAATGGTGATGGTTTAATAGTTAATCGCAACCCGATGCTTCCACTGCTATTCCATAAGCGGTTGTTTTTACACCTGTTCCTGGGCTTTGTGCTTGCCGTTGTCACCGGCATTATGTCTCACGAGTGTGGTCACTGGCTTGTGGCAAGGTGTTACGGCTTTAAAGGTCAAACCATGGGCTATAATTATACCCATTATGGAACACCTTCCAAAGCCTGGCTCCGGCGGGATTCCGTATTGAGCCGGTATAATTCGGAGATCAATTCCGGCCAAAGCATTCACCGGAATGAATACAACAAACTGGCAGAAGCGAAAGAACGGGACGCCTTCCTGATAACGGCTGGTGGCCCGATGCAAACAATGCTTGCCGGAACCCTGGGGTTGATGCTGCTTTTTGTTTACCGCAGAAAGTTGTTTGCGGCAGACAGGCTATCATTTCTTCAATGGCTGATCATTTTCTTATCCTTATTCTGGCTGCGTGAAATATTTGACGTTGTAGTCGCGATCGTTCGTAAATGTACCGGCCACTTGTGGATGGAGGGTGACGAATTCACAATGGCAAAGTATCTTCACTTGCCTACTTGGAGTATTTTTATTGCCAGCGGTGTTGTGAGCCTGCTGATTTTATGGGTTGTAATGTTCCGGTTTGTTCCAACGAAACAACGGCTCACGTTTATTTTTGCGGGCCTTACCGGTGGGCTCACCGGCGCATATTTGTGGTTGGTATTGCTGGGGCCAAAGCTGATGCCATGACAATGTACATTTGAAATACCAGGCTAAAAATAATTTGCTTTTATGACGCCTAACAAACGATTATTTTTTTTACTGTACATAGGTATCACAGTGACAACTGTTGCGGGTATTTTACTGCATGAATGCGGCCACTGGACTCTGCACGAGTATTTTGGTAACAAATCACGTATCGGGTATGATCACACATTGATTTATGAGCCTAACAAGATCACACACAGGCTCAGAGCCATAGAAGCAGAGTATCCCTATGCGACGGACAATAATCTTGATTTCCCCTTGAGAAAAGAATATGAAGTGCTCGCCAAAGAGGCACGGAGAGAAGGTATGATAGGTGTTGCTGGCGGGCCGTTGGTTACCATGTTTATTGTAACGACAGCACTTATTTTTTTGTTCCGGTATCGCAAAAAAAATGGCACCAAATCAACGCTGCCGGTTTCCCAATGGTTTTTTGTTTGCTTATCCCTGTTTTGCGTTCGCAACCTATACGGCTTGCTCATAGCCGGCATATCGTTCCATATCAGCAGGTATAAAAATATTCACGGAGATGAATTTGAGCTGTCTGATGGCTTTGGGTGGAATGCGTGGAGCCTTCCCGTTGCGATGGCTGTGATCAGCGTATTGATCATCTGCCTGGTAATATTTCGGATCGTACCGAAACAGCAGCGCGCCGCATTCTTCTTTGCAGGGCTGCTAGCAGAGTTGAGTGTGTTATACTTCTGGATTATACTACTAGGCCCCAAGCTGATGCCGTAAACATATATATCATAGCCATCTTTAATCAATCCCGATAGTTATCGGGAAAGGTTCAGACTACTTGGTAAACTTATACCCTATACCCCGTATCGAGTGAAAATGCTTTGGGTTGCGGCTGTCTTTCTCAAAGAATTTGCGGAAGTTGAGGATGAAGTTGTCAATGGTGCGGGTGGTGGGATAAACATTGTAGCCCCATACTATCTGCAATATCTGCTCGCGGCTCACCACTTCGCCCTCATGCTCAACCAGCAGCTTTAGCAGCGCCGCTTCTTTCTTGCTCAGTTCCTGGGTGTGTTTGTTTTTATCTATGCACTCGTGGGCGGCAAAGTCTATTTTGCAGCCGGCAAACTCATAGGTGTCTCCCATCGTTTGCGGCTCTTTCATCTTCTTGTTCTTCGTTACCAGCTTATCCACCCGCAGCAATAACTCTTCGAGGTTGAATGGTTTGGTAAGATAATCATCGCCGCCTTTCTTCAGGCCTTCTACCCGGTCTGCACTGCTGTTGCGCGCCGACAGAAAGAGTATGGGCACATCATTATGCTGCATCCTGATGGTTTCACATACGGTGATGCCGTCCATATCGGGCAGCATTATGTCCAGCACTATGAGGTCAAAGTATTCATTCTTCACAGTTTTTATCACCGCAGGCCCGTTGTCCACCGTGGTTACTTCATATCCCTCCAGCTCCAGGTTCAGCTTCAGGGCCTCACGCAGGCTCTCTTCATCTTCAGCTACGAGTATGGATGCTTTATATGATTTGGTTGCCATTGGAATACTTTAGGGGATAAAAATTAAAGCGGTGTGATCTGGATAACATTGTACAATTCCGGGCCGGGGTTTTGCCTGATGCCCATGTCCTTCATTACCACCTGCACCGAGTCGCCATCATAAGAATCGAGATTAATACTTGTACTCTCTACCAGGTAGGCAGTAAAAGGACTTACCGTTACCAGGTGGGTACCGTAATTATAATTGGTAGTACCTTTGGGATTGATCCTGCCGTTTATTGTGGTTGTGGCATTGTCATTAGTAGTTCCGGCTTTGCAGGCAGCAAAAGCAACGGCAACGCCGAGGAAAAGCAATCGTTTTGAAAACCGCATAACAGATCGTTTTTTACCGGAAGAAAACCGTGCGGTAATTTCTTGCCGGACTGCAAAAATACAGAAAAAGCACATGCTTTCTTTTCTTGTTTATTTGGTATTTCATTTTGAGCTGAATTTCCCTACCTTTGCCGTCCCGGAAAAAAGCCTTCGGGAGAAGAAAATGCGGGCGTGGTGAAATTGGTAGACACGCTAGACTTAGGATCTAGTGCTTCGCGGCTTGGGGGTTCGAGTCCCTCCGCCCGCACTTAATTAGTAATCAAGCAGTTACACTTAAACGTAACTGCTTTTTTATTTTATTAAATTTACAATTTGCACAAAAAATTGCACAAAAAATATAAATGATCCTCTTGATTGGGACTAATGTCTGGCGTGTCTATCAATTCCACCAAACACCCTGTCAGCAAGGTTTTACAGCAGTTATACTATGCTTTTAAATGTAGCAGTAGAAGGTGATTCGAGGCTCACACCGGATCTCCGATTTTCTGAACTTTTCATTTCGTTGCTACTTGAGCATATTCATTATCCAAAGCAACTTTTTTTTCTTCTAATCCAGCTATCTGTTCAGTTAGTTTTTCGCATTCTTTAATTAACATCGCGTCCGTCGAATAGATTTCATAAAACGTTTTCTTCCTTATCAACTCTAATTCTACTTGATGTAGCTCTTCTCTTATTTCGAACGAACGCATATATTTCTTATGAGACTCCCCATTATACAATGCTGATGGTGTCTCGGTGACATAGCAACCGTTGCCGTTGTCTGTGAGGACAAGACTATATCGCGATCGTGTGCATCCAACATACATGCACTTCCCCTCTGAGTCGTGATAACCACCATCGGGAATAATCACGTGGTCGAACTCCAATCCTTTCGCGCTATGATAAGTAAGAACATTCACCGACTCTTCCTTGTTGAATATTAGATTATTAGCACCATTGTTCTTGTATCCTACCGGCTTGTTCTTTATATGCTTCTGAAAATACCTATAGTAATTCATCACTTTTTCGTTGCTACTTAATATCACAGCAATCGTCCCACCCATTTTGTGAGAAGCCAACGTGGCTATATACTCTTGCTCTTCTTCCATGGATTCAAAGTGTTCGACATCCGGTAGAATATCGCTCTGATTTAATATCGACTGACCCAGAGTGAATGCCGGTAAGATATTTCGTAGGAAGCGCCCAATTGGAGCGCTCAACCTCATGTTTTGAGTTAACGTTATCAACGGGAATCCAGTTTCTTTACCGATCTCATCAATTGTTGCTTTCCGCTCATGCCAATCATATATCTGCTGGCTGTCGTCGCCGAAAAAATATACGCCTTTGCCTTTATGCCGGAGGATGTTTTTTATTGCATCCAGTGTAAAGTCCTGTACTTCGTCAACAATAAGATAGTCATAATCTTGTTCCAGGTAATCGTCCCATGTTGCATTGAAAACTTCCACGTTTTTGTTGTCTATTGCCTCGCGTATAAATTCACGTAACGCCTTAGTATAAATAATAACTCCCACCTTATTTTCAGGAGCGAGTTTCTGGGCAAGCAATATAGCAAGCATCGTTTTGCCGGTACCAGCAGCACCGCTCACAATTACATTGGAAGGCCCTTCTAATATTGTGCGTTGCTCATTAGTAACATTAATGTTACAGAAGAAATTATTAACCATGTTGTTGAGGCACGTCTATTCCACATTTCCAAAAATATGTCATTCCAGGTTGGTGGAGAATTTCTTCCCAGATAAGAAAGCATGCAGGTCAAGTACAGGTTCTCTTTAAAACTCTCAAAAGCCTCTTACATTATAATTTTTTAGGTGTAAATATTGACCTCTGCCGAAAGCGTTATACTTAATTCCACTAACTTTAGTAGATGGCAGATACTCATGATAAAGCCACAAGAAGTTACAACATGAGTCAGATAAGGAGCAAGAACACTAAGCCAGAAGTTTTGGTTAGAAAGTTCTTATTTTCAAATGGCTTCCGGTATCGAATTCACGATAAAAGACTTCCCGGTAAACCGGATATTATTTTGCCAAAATACAAAGCCGCAATTTTTGTTAATGGATGTTTCTGGCATGCTCATGAGAACTGTAGGTTCCATGTTCTGCCCAAAAGCAACACAACTTATTGGTTTCCGAAAATCGAAAAAAATGTTCAACGAGACAGTATTAATTACAGCCGTCTCATTGCTTTAGGTTGGAAAGTCATTGTAGTATGGGAGTGTAATTTAAGACCGCCTTCCATCGAACAAACGTTAGAAATTTTGGTTGATGAAATAACGACTGTTTGAAGAAAGTATTAGCTGTTTTTTTATGGCTGTTTCTTTCTATGTGTTTTCAAGTCAATTAATTACATTTACATTCCCGTAAATGCTTTTTTTAATATAATACCAAATCACGTGGCTAAGCCTGAAATCGTTGCACCTAACGTTGAAAATTTCGTTGACTATTTAAGAGACATAGGATATTCGTTTGAAGTAGCTGTTGCTGACTTAATAGATAATAGTATTACGGCAAAGGCTAACAATATACAGATATACACGGTTGCTAAACCTGATTTAATTTTTGCGCTTCTTGATAATGGAATAGGAATGACTGAGTCGGAACTTATTGAAGCTATGCGATTAGCTACTAAAAATCCGAAGGAAAAAAGAGCAAAAAATGATTTGGGTAGATTCGGCCTGGGTTTGAAAACGGCTTCCTTTTCTCAATGTAAAAAATTGACTGTCATATCCAAGAAAGCGGGAGAAATCTCTGCAAGACAGTGGGACTTGGACTACATCTCGAAAAGAAATGAATGGTATTTGCTTACGCCGAGTAAGATCGAGGGGCTACCATTATTTGCCGAATTAAATTTGCAAAAAAATGGCACACTAATTTTATGGCAGGACTTAGATAGGTGCAATAAAGCAAATTTCACTAACTATATTGATAGATTGGTAAAACATTTATCATTAGTTTTTCACCGTTTTTTGGAAGGTATTGACAATCAAAAAGCTTTAAAGTTATTTGTCAATAGTAATAGCATCAAACCATTCAATCCATTTAATGTAAATCATCCGGCTACTCAACAAACTGCTGTTGAAAAAATCCGGCTATATGGCTCAACAATAACAATCCAACCATTTATTTTACCACACCATTCGAAGTTATCTCAACAGGAATACGAATTATACGCGACGGAAGAAGGATACATCAAATCTCAAGGATTTTATTTATACAGAGGAAACCGAATTCTCATTTATGGTACCTGGTGGGGATTGCATAGGGCTTTAGATGCACATAAGTTAGTCCGGATCAAAATTGACATACCAAACAGTATGGACGTAGAATTGCACCAATCTTTCGAATTCTATTATTGCTCCAATCAGATATGTATATATTGCCTGATTGGTCAACATTTACACCAACAGCACCATTCAATTCAGCGTTGGTAGCGGGTCCGCCATCACCTGCGTAAGCAAAGATACCATTACCTGCGATGGTTGTGATAATGCCAGAAGCATCAACTTTACGAATGAGGCTATTGTTTGCATCAGCAATATATAAATTCCCTTCCTTGTCATTTCTAAGTCCCGTTGCTAGAGTTATTTCAGCAGCAGTGGCTGGACCATTATCGCCAGTCCATCCTGAAGTACCATTGCCGACATACGTGGATATTATTCCAGCCGTGTTTACCTTTCTTATTCTTAAATTGTTTAGGTCTCCTATATAAATATTACCAGCGTCATCAACACTTAAACCTTCAGGGGTATGTATTTGAGCAGAAGTCGCTGGCCCACCGTCTCCACTAAACCCAGGAACACCAGTTCCTGCAACTGTTGAAATAATCCCAGATGGGCTAACCTTACGAATCCTATGGTTTGAAGCATCTGCAATGTAAATGTTCCCTGACTTATCAATAGCCAATTCCTCTGGATTATATATTTTAGCAGATGTAGCTGGTCCTCCATCTCCACTATAACCAGCAGAGTCTTTACCTGCATAAGTGGATATGATGCCTAGTGTATCTATTTTGCGAATACTACTTCCTTCGCCAACATATAAGTTCCCGAAAGTGTCAGTTACAACCCCAGATGGATCAGTCATCCGAGCAATTGTTGCTGGTCCTCCATCTCCACTAAATCCAGCAGCTCCACTTCCTGCTAAAGTGGTAACAATGCCAGAGGGACTTACTTTGCGAACACGTTGATTGTTCCTATCAGTTATGTACATATTCCCATTTCTGTCAAAAGCGGTTTGACGAGGAGCGTATATTTCAGCTGCGGTAGCGGGACTTCCATCTCCACTAAATCCCCCTGTACCGTTACCGACAATGGTAGTAATAATCTGCGCATCTGCAAGCACAGGCAGCACCAGCAATACGAACGATAACTTTTTCATCGTGTCGTAAAGATAACAACTTCCACAATACTTAACTATCCTTATGATGTCAGTAACGCTCCGCCCCTGCGTTGGCTAACTATACCATTGGTGGCAGCGCAGGCTAGGGCAAGTGTAGCGAGTGCGGATTGCTGCGCAGGTGGGGCTGTGACGGCTAAATGAGTTGTACTACTAATTGTTTGCGGATCTTTTCTGCACAACATATTTTAGAAATGCGCAACTTTATTTAAATTTGACTATAGAAAAATCACCGCTTATGAAAGCACTTATTATAACCTTCGTTATGGCCTGTTCGTTTATTGCCGCATCGGCACAGGATGCGGATAAAGTAAAAGAACTGGAGCAAAGAGTCCGGCAGCTTGAGGAGCGCATGGCGATGCTTGAGGGGCGGATGGCAAAAACAGAGGGCGGTTCTGCAGCCAACCAGCAAACGCCTGAGGCAAAAAAGATGCAGAAAGTATTTCTCCAGCATAAGGAGGAAGAGCGAAAGAACTTCAAAGCAGCGGACATCCAAAAAGCAGAAGAGCTGTATATCAGGGCCTCTAAGCTCATGCGCGAACATGGCAACCCTAAGACTGTGCTCGATAGCGTGGTTACCATGTATCCGCAACTCAACAGAGCCGGGTGTGCGGAGCTTTATCTCGCACAGCAGGAAACGGGACAGGAAAAGGAACGGCTGCTGAAAGATTGCATTGCGCGGTTCAGCACCTGCTACTACGGCGATGGCGCACAGGTGGGGCCCTTAGCCATGCTCCAGCTCGCATCCTACTACCAGCAAACAGGCAGGGATGAGGATGCCCGCAAGCTCTTTAAGCGGCTGGGGAAAGAAAGCCCGGATGCCGTAGGGCATGATGGAGAATTGCTGGTGGAAAAAATTGATTAGTCATATAGCAGTAATGCCTTGTCCGGACAATTACTCTTTCACAAACTTTCGCACTTCCGCTCCATTGACCTTTACAAAGTAAATCCCAGCTGGCAGGTCTGCAATACCCACCTCCACTTTTGCAGCGTTGCACTGCTGCCTGTAAACAGTTTGGCCGAGGAGGTTGGTGATCGATATCCCGGTTATCGGCTCATTGTCATTTTGCACCGTAAGTTCATTATAGGCCGGATTTGGGAAAACAGAGATCGCGTGGCTATCGTTCACCTGCGGCACACCTGTCCCACAGCCCGTAAATTCTACCTTTATAGAATCTATCATCCACCCCGAAAGAGAATCAACGGTGGAATCACTTACAAAACGAAACCTAATATAAATAGCGTTATTGTAAAGCATAAAATCAGGAAAGCAGCTCGTTGCCGTTGTTCGTTCTGCCGCACAATTCATTAACTGGAATCGCGATAATTGCTCGCCATTGCCCGTGCCCATAAAGGCTGGCTGCCCGGTTAGGAGTGTATCGGTCGTTGAGTAGAAATTCTGCGTGGCTATGCCGGAACAGGCAGCAATGTTCATCCAGGTACCGCCGCTGTCGGTAGAAAACTCCACTATACCACCGGCATGTGCACTGTCTGTTTCATATTTATGCCAAAAATCAATGATGCAGTTATACGGCCGCAGCAATTTCAGCACAAAAAAATCATTTGCGTTCGCGGGGTATTGGTGCAGGGTATCTGTCATAAGGCCGTGCATCGCTGTTGTGTCGTTAGAGAATATAGGTTTTATTGTATTCCCTAGCTGCCATAAAGTTGTGCCTGAAGTATCAATTATCACTGTCGAACCTTCGAAAGGCACGAAGTGCACCAATGAATCTTCGCTTGAAAAAGTAAACACGGTAGAATCAAAAAAAGGCCCCCAATAATTAAAAAACTGGGCCTGCCCGGCGAGCGGCAGTAACAGCAACAGAAGTAATAGTTTTTTCATAAAGTCTGGTGGTTTATTGTATAGACGTAGAAACCGCCCTAAATGTTAGTAAAATCCGCCGTATTCTTCCCCCATTTATAAACTAACAAAATTTCTGTATTTGGGATAAATATATACTATTCCTTGCTTACGTTTGACCGTAAAATAATACCAGAATCGCATATCAATTTCCCAACTTTTGCCCCAATTTAACACTGAATATCTTACCTTCGCCGCCCAAAATAATGCATAGCAGCCCGCTAAACTGCGGCTGTTTTTTAAACACTAAAAAATATAAAAGACTATGGCGACGGTTATACGCGAAAACATAGGTACACTGCACGATAAACTGATTGTGAAGCTGAGCAAGGACGACTACATGCCGGCTTTTGAAAAAAACCTGAAACAATACGCAAAGACCGCCAATGTACCAGGATTCCGGAAAGGAATGGTGCCTGCAGGAATGGTGCGCAAAATGCACGGACAAACCATACTCAACGAAGAAGTAGTGCGCGCGGCCGGCAAAAAGCTGGAAGACTATATGACCGCGGAAAAACTGGCCATATTCGCCCAGCCTATGGTGCTGCCTGACCAGGCCCGCACCCAGCCGGATATGAGCAAGCCAGAAGATATCGACTTCGCTTTTGAAGTGGGGCTGAAACCGGAATTTGATGTGCCTGCTGTTGCTAATAAGGCCACTCTTACCCGGTATAAAATAACGGTAACCGATAAGATGATGGATGATGAGGTGGAACGCATTACACGCCGCTATGGTAAGGTGGAATCGCAGGACGCTGTTACCGCTAAAGAAGACATCATCTATGCCAAGTATGAACCCTGTGATGCTGATGGCAATGTAACCGGCGAAGGCAATGAAATAGCGGACACCGAAATGCAGGATAAAATGCCTGCAAAGCTGAAGGAAATGGTAATGGGTAAGAAGGCTGGCGACACGCTGGTGTTCCGCCCGGCTGATGTATGCACTGCCGATGAGCTAAAGGCGTTCCTGAAAGACCCGCTGAAAGCTGGTGAAGAGGCCGGAGAGCACTACTACAAGTTGACCATAAATAAAGTAGGCCGCCTGATACCTATGGAGGTGGGCCCTGAGCTGTACGCGCAGGTATTCCAGAATACGGAAGTAAAGGATGAGGCGGAATTCCGCGAGAAGATAAAGGCGGAATTGTCGCGCGAGTTTGACCGGATCACCGGTGAGCGCCTGCATAATGAGATATATGAGCTGCTGGTGCACAACACACCGATAAATCTGCCGGTTGCCTTCCTGAAGCGCTGGATGCGCGAAGGCGGCGAAACCAGGAAATCTGCACAGGAAGTGGAGCATGAATTTGGCGGCTTTGAGCACCAGCTCCGCTGGCAGCTTATCTCCGACAAGCTGATGCAGGAACATGCCATCAGTGTGGATATGCAGGACGTGAAAAAGGATATAAAAACACGTGTGCTCGCCTACTTCGGCCTCGGGCCGGATGATGAGGACCAGGCACCCTGGATGGAAGGCTATATGGCCAAAATACAGAAGGATGAAAAGATGATCGACGAAACTTATCGCCGCCTGTTGTTTGCCAAGCTGTTCAGCTTCCTGGAAACCCAGTTCACCATAGAGGAAAAAGAAATAGAAGAAGAAGCGTTCTTCAAGCTGGGCGATGCGCATGCAGCACACCACCACCATTAAGCATTCTCTGTTACAAATAATAAACTCAGCCCTTGCGATGCAGGGGCTGAGTTATTTTGAGGTTGAGCATATGCGGTACACAGCCCGCATAAGGTATGAATTGCCGCAAATAGCAAACTCAGCCCAAGCGATGCAAGGGCTGAGTTATTTTATATTTTAAGCAGGATTATTAATACCAATAATCACGGCCATGCCAGCCCCAGCCCCACCAGTCGTGGCTGTAACCGCCGGTGCGGTGGTCGTTCTCCAGCATATCACGCTTCCATGCTTTGCGGTAAGCCGCGCGCATTTTTCTTTCAGCAGCCCATGGACGGTAGTGCTCCATATCTTCAGCCTGCATTTCTTTTCTTCTGATCTTCATGTCCTTTCTCCAGGCCCTGTAGCAATGGTAGTCGCCCTTGAAGTGGCCGTCGAGGCAGGAAGTTTCGTCATTGGATTCCTTGCCTTTGTCCTGCGCAGAAGCACTTCCTGCTGCAAGGAACATTAAAGCTACAAATGGAATCAGGATGCGTTTTTTCATACAATGGTTAATTTTTGTGAACAAAGTAATTGATCGGTAGCGTAAATTCAAATTTTTATCCGGAAAATAATATTATTTTATTGTATTGATGCTCGGATATTAATTCCAGTAGTCGTGGTGGTCGCCCGCGTCTTTATGCGCTGTTTCCATCTGGTCTCTCTTCCACGCTTTCATTTCCGCTCTTTTTCTTTTTCTTTCTGCGGAGAGCGGACGGCTTGTTTCGAGCGCCTTGGCCTGGCATTCTTTTTTCTTGCGCTTCATGTCCTTTTTCCAAGCACGGTAGCATTTGTATTCGCTGTTGTTATACTCATCGTAGTGAGCGGTATAAGAGTATTTCGCGATGCAGTCGCAGTAAGCTGCGTGCATGGCATCGTCACTTTTTCCCTGTGCGGAGGCCTTTGTGCCGCCCAGCAAAGCAATGGATAAAAAGGAGATAAGCAGGTAATGTTTCGTCATAGTTTTTCAATTTCGAGTACAAAATAAATAATTGGCTATACATATCCAAATAATTGCAGAAAGAAATATTTTTACCTTCACCGTCAGGTGCCCCGCATCTTTGAGGCGTAGGGTGCCGATGGAGTTGGTGTGCCACACCTAACTACGCCGTATATTTACACAAAAAGGGATCTTTTGCCGGACGTAATTCAATTATTATCAGACCATATAGCCAACCAGATAGCTGCCGGCGAGGTGATACAGCGCCCTGCATCGGCTGTAAAGGAGCTGTTGGAGAATGCCATAGATGCCGGGGCGTCAGAGATACAACTGATCGTAAAGGATGCCGGCAAGGAGCTGATACAAGTAACCGACAATGGCAAGGGCATGAGCCCCACCGATGCGCGCATGAGCTTTGAGCGGCACGCCACCTCCAAAATACGCAGCATAGAAGACCTGTTCAAAATACGCACCATGGGCTTCAGGGGTGAAGCGCTGGCATCAATAGCCGCAGTGACCCAGGTGGAGCTCAAGACCCGCCAGGCTGCAAGCGATGTGGGCACCCGCATAGTGATAGAAGGTACAGAAGTAAAGGTGCAGGAACCCTGCGCGGTAAATCCAGGCACGACGATCAGTGTAAAAAACCTGTTTTATAATGTACCCGCGCGGCGCCACTTCCTGAAGAGCGCCAGCACGGAGCTTCGGCATATACTAGATGAATTCACACGGGTGGCACTGGCATACCCTGCTATTGGTTTTCGGTTTTGGAACAACGGTACGGAGCAGTTTCACCTGGAGCCCGGCAATATGAAGGAGCGTGTAGTTGCTTTGCTGGGCAATTCCTATGAAAAGAACCTGGTACCGGTAGCCGAGAAGACCGATATGCTGAACATATACGGCTTCATAGGCAAGCCCACTGCCGCTACACGCACCCGCGGTATGCAGTTCTTCTTTATCAATGGCCGGTTCATACGCAACCATTATCTGAACCACGCGGTAGTGCAGGCCTATGAAGGCTTGATAGAAAAAGACGCCTTCCCGTTCTATGTACTGTTCCTGGAAGTTGATCCCGCGCGAGTAGATGTAAACGTACACCCCACGAAGCAGGAGGTAAAGTTTGAAGATGACCGTATGATGTATTCGTACCTTAACAGCGCCGTAAAGCACTCGCTGGCCCGCTACAATATTGCCCCGTCTCTTGATTTTACCCTTAGCCCGGAGATACAGCAACTGCCTTCAGTTCAGTTACCCTATACCGAAACACAAAAACAGGAGACACAAAGGGGTTATCTGTACAGCGCATTCAGCGACAAAGACCAGGCACACATCATAGAGCGCAAAGACAGCCTTAAACGATGGAAAGAACTTTACGAGATCGCAAAAACACCCGTTGACAGTTCGCAGTTTGCAGTTCAAAGCCCGCAGACGGCAGACGGTTCGTTCGATTCCGCAGCCAATGACAACCCGCCGAGGCAAGGCAGCTTGCTTGGTGGTGCGGAAACCGAGAGCAAGGGCGGTAACGGCATGATGCTGATACATGGCGCTATGCTGGCTACCACCGTGAAAAGCGGGATGATGATGATCCACATCCGCCGCGCGCAGGAGCGTATATGGTATGAACGCCTGCTGGACCAGTGGAACAACCAAAACACGCCATCGCAGCAGGTATTATTCCCTGTTTCTTACGAGACAAGCCCGCAGGATGCCCTATTGCTGACCAGCGTACTGCCTGACCTTGCCCGCATAGGTTTTGATATAGCTCCCTTCGGAAAAAATACTTTTGCTGTGCAGGGCGTACCCAGCGGACTGCCTGATGGCGAAGAAAGAAATGTACTCGATGAAGTGATAGACCACCTGAAACATGAAGCGCCGGATGCCGTAAATAAGCGTACGGAAATGTTGCTTGCCCATATGGCCCGCCGCCTCAGCCGCAACAAGCACGCCATCCTGCAGCCCGAAGGCCAGCAAGGACTTATAGATGAGCTCTTTGCCTGCTCACAACCAGAGTACACACCCGATGGCAAAAAGGTATTTGTGATCATCAGGAAAGAAGAACTGGAAGGAATGCTTGGATGATTTGAAAATGTGCAGATTTGAAAATTTGAAAATGTCTGCCGTAAGCACCACATGTTTCTCAAAACACCTCGCCGATATTCACGAATAACCCGCCGGAACCGTTGAGGCCAAAACCATAATCGAGGGCTACATTCGTTCTTGAAAACTTGTCGAGCTTGAGCCTTATGCCCGCGCCCCAGCCGGGAGCTATTGTTTCAAATCTTCCGGAAGTTTGTTCAGTTACAGACTCAGCATTGGCAAATACCACTCCGCCTATCAGCCCGTTATTGGTAAGCCCGAAGCGGTATTCACCTTCTGCGTAAATCATGTTGTTTCCCCTGAAGCGTCCCAGGATGTAGCCCCTGCCGGTATTGCTGTATGGATCGCCGCCGGTATTGGGCATCATCAGGTAGGGTGCCTGGCCAGTAACGGTAAACCAATCGTAAGTCCAGAAGGCAAGCACATTTTCTGAGTTGTACGGAAAGGGAATATACTTACGTGCATCTATGACCAGCGATCGCCAGCTATAGTTGTTGCCCAGGGAGACAACATTAGTACGGTAAATGACGTTGACAAAATTCCCTTTTTCAGGGTTTAGCGGGTTCGACCGGTCGTCATACAGGTAATTGAACGTGATACCGGAAGAGAACTCGGTTTTGTTCACAATCTTGCTCAGCTCATATCGTTCGAAATCCGTTATTTTCCCTGCAGGAGGGTTGAGTTCCTCTATGTTGTAAAAATAATCCATGTTGTAGCCTATACCGGCATACATATGGGGCTTTATCATCCGCAACAGCGTAGAGTGGAGACGGATGGCAGAATAGTTGATCAGGTAACCATCGCTGATTGTAGTATAGCCACCAAGCCCGTAGGTATAGGACGGGAATTTTACATAGCGCCAATCTGTAACGATATTGTATTTGTTATCGCCCGTCCAGATGCTGGTGATCAGCGGCAATATGATCTGGTTGCGGACGGTATAGGTAAAGCTGGTGACCATAGTGGATGTATTGGCATCTACATTGGTGCGAAAAATGGCATTGGCGGCAACCAGGGCTGCAAGCCCTGTAGCCAGGGAGTAGCCGGCTGCAGGCACAGCGGAAACACGCAGTTTTGTGTTTACTACTTCCCCTGTGTCTATACGTTTTGCCACCTTTCTGCCTGTAGCGTCATGCCACAGGTCTCCGGCCAGGTCTTTGAAATCGAGTTCATCTTTATAGTTTCGTTTTACACAAAAGCTATCGTTGCCACAGGTATCGCGGGGAGGCAGTATGGGAATAGCATGATTATCACTTTGCGCACTGCTCCGCAATGCGGGTAGAATGCACAAAAAAATTGCAGCAAACTGTTTTGCTAATTTCAATCAGGCTTTTTTTAAATGTACTGGAAGGCCATGCCGGAAACGTTAAGACTACAATACGAGGCAAAGGTTAAAATCTAAACCTTAATATAATCCTAATTTCATATTACGTGGATATGCAAAAACAATGCCCCCGGGTAACGGGGGCAAAGAAAAACAAAAAAGGGTGCAAATACTACCTGCCGCCATTGCTGACAAAATTATTCAGTTCGGTTTTGCTGGCATCAAAATCGAAAACGTTGTTCACTTTAAAATAATTGCCCTTGTCGGTAGTTTTGCTGTAGGCGAATTTTGCGAAATTGAGTTTAGATGCTTCAAAAGAGAAGAGCTTGCAGATCTGCATTACCTGCTCCGCGGAAACACAATTGCCGCCGAGTATAGATTTTGCCGTAGAAAGTTTTGTGTCTTCGAAGCTCGCTTTTTCCACTGTTTCTTTTGCCGACTTAAAACTGCCAAAATCCATAGGATACTGGCAGCCCGCAGCTTGTACCGGTTGCTCCTGGCTGTACCCATTATCGGAAGTACTGGTAGTGGTGCTTCTTGTTACTGTAGTCTGTGTTGTGGTGGTGCTCATATTTGCATCCGGCATGTTGACGGTCATACTGACGCCGCCGGCGTTTACATTCATGGATGTATTAGGGTTTACCTGTGTTGTGGTAACCGTTGTCTGGGTTACTGTATTTGCCGCCGGAGCCGGCTGGCCATAGTGCATCACATAAACATCGGCGGGCGGTGTATAATTGGGCTGCACCGGCTGTGCAGAAAAGTACCGGAGCTTCATATCTCCATCCTTGTTCTTGATCTTATAAACTACGTCTGCATTTGCATTGGTCGCCGGGTCATTTACAGGGATACTTTTATCAATATCTCCTTTGGCCTTGTCCTCGAAGACGATCTTTGCCTTGTAATAGGGCTGTGTGAGACCATCTATACGCACATTGGCATGTGGTAGTTCGTTTTGTTTCTGGCCGTTAAGCAAGAGGTAGAATTTGTCTCCGTCTTCGGAGAAAATAGTGATGCTGCTTTGTGCAAAAGAGAAGAGCGGCAGCAGCACAATACATGCCAATAAAGCAAATTTTATTTTCATAATCCATTCTTTTTGTGTCGCAAGGATAATAAAAATGTCTTAATTGCTATGTTTTTAGAATGTTAAAGAAAGCTGTTTGAAAGCAAAATTTTTTCTCACAGAATTAGTATTTTTATGAAAACGACAATTATGCTGGAACTTAACTTCCATCCATTCCCGACTCTAACTACGGAGCGATTAGTGCTACGGCAATTAGATAAAACCGATGCCGATGAAATGTTTTTCCTGAGATCAGACGAACGGGTGATGAAATACCTTGACCGGGCTCCGGCACAGTCGATTGACGAGGCCGTGGCGTTCATACAGATGATAAATACTGTGATCGCCAATAATGAGTCTATTAATTGGGCGATAACGCTGCAGGGAGGCACAAAAATTATTGGCGATATTTGTTTCTGGAGGATAGACGCGCCGAACTATCGTGCAGAAGTAGGATACAGGCTGCACCCGGCCCAACATGGGAAAGGGCTAATGAATGAGGCGCTGAAAACGGTACTTGATTATGGCTTTAATGTCATGAAGCTACACTCAGTAGAGGCAAATACAAACCCCGAAAACAAGGAATCCATACGGTTGCTGGAAAGAAATGGGTTCATCCGAGAAGGGTACTTTAAAGAGAATTATTTCTATGACGGGCGGTTTTTGGATTCAGCGGTTTATTCGCTAGTGGCGCCTGTGAAATAAAACGCTGATGGCGACGATCATACTAGTTCGGGCCGCAGTTGCGTATTGGAAATCACGTTAACTGGAAATTTTAGTTAACAAACAAACCCTACCGGATCACATCCAGCACCTCCACATCAAACACAAGAATAGAATTGGCAGGGATCTGCGGTTTCGTCCGCTCTCCATAAGCCAGGCCGGATGGGATATACAACGTGGCGACAGCACCTCTTTTCAATAGTTGTACGCCCTTATCATAACCTTTTATCACCAGGCCCTTGCCCACCTCAAATATCAGCGGGTCGGTATGATGAAACGCCGGATCGGTATTAGAGTCGAACACCGTGCCATCCAGCAGTCTCCCTGTATAGTTCAGGCTTACGGTCTCGCCAGCAAGTATCTTATTGCCGGTTCCCTCTTTGGAAATGGTATAGTACACCCCAAGCGGTGTTTTCGAGGGCGTGATATGTTTTTTCGTAAAGAATTCCTGCAGTAGTTTTTCATCCGTCGCCTTTTGAGCAGCTATCTTTTTATCATCGCCGGCCGCCAGGTCGGCATGTGGATGCTGTGCCAGTGCCGGGAAGGCAGCCGCAACGGTCCAAAAGCAGAAGAATAAATATATTGAAAATAACAGCTTCATAAACGCGCTTTATGAGGGTTGAATTTTTGTGATTGCCGGTTTGGGTTCATTAAAAGCCGCTGGCAGCAATTCAATATTATGCTTGGCGGCTACCTTTATAAGTATTGGCATCAGTATAGATGCGCCGGGAATCAGTACAAACGGTACCACCACTCCTGCTATCTTCAGCGTATCCACGAATTGTGTTTTCAGGATGTGTTCTTCCTCCGGCGTTATCTTGCCTTCCTTCAGGTATTTCTCCATGATCTGGCCTGCCTCTTTGGTATTGCCATATTCTGTCTTTATGCAGAACAGAAAGTGGTGAGCGCTCTCTTCTATTATAGCAATGATGTGCATCTTTTCCATATACAGAATAAAATTAAGAAGTTATGGCTTAACTGTAGGGCACAAAAAAGAGACTGTTGAAAACAGCCTCTTTTTTAAGTTCGCTAAAACAATTATTTCTTTTTAGCGGCTGCCTTCTTAGGGCCAGCATTCTTTTTAGCTGCTGCTTTCTTAGGAGCTGCTGCTTTTTTTGGTGCTGCCTTCTTTGCAGGTGCAGCCTTCTTTGGTGCAGCTTTTTTAGGAGCTGCTTTCTTTGCTGGTGCTGCCTTCTTAGGGGCTGCTTTTTTTGCAGGTGCTGCTTTTTTCGCAGGAGCTGCCTTCTTTGCTGTTGCCATAACTGTGAATTTAAGGGTTAAACAAAAACCTTTATATGGCAAAATCGCCGTTGGGGTTAGGCCTCGGCGATTGCTGTATTAACTTCTTTAACTGATATTAACGTTTTGGTACGTGTTTTCCGAAACTCTACTATCCCGTCGGTCAGGGCGTAGATCGTAAAGTCTTTACCCAGTCCCACATTATTACCCGGATGGTAAACTGTGCCGCGCTGACGTACTATTATATTACCGTTGATAGCTGGTTGGCCACCAAATATTTTTACACCTAACCTTTTACTGTGAGAATCCCGGCCGTTCCTTACACTGCCTTCACCTTTTTTGTGTGCCATTGTTTACTTTATTACTATTACTAATTATTGCTGTATAAAATTAAGAATAAAATTAAAACTATGCAATTGCATTAATTTTTATTTTCGTCAGGCACTGGCGATGGCCATTCTTTTTCTGATAGCCCTTCCTGCGATTCTTTTTGAAGATGATCACCTTATCACCCTTCAAATGATCTACGATCTCAGCCTGAACTGATTTGCTGTGCTTTCCTACGGTGATGCCGCCTTCGTTGCTAACCATAAGGATGTCGGAAAATTCAACCTTGTCACCGGCATTGCCCTCGAGGCGATGCACGAACAATTCATCGTTCTGTTTCACTTTGAACTGCTGCCCTGCTATTGTTACTATTGCAAACATGATGTACCTAAAATATTTTCGCAAAGGTAATGTACTTTTTCATTTCAAACAACAAAAATTCATTATTATTTAAAAATTTTTTATCGCTCCGTATTTTCTGTACGCTGAAAACGATGCCAGTAAAATTGGATAATAATAATGGCATTAGTGGCTGGAAGCAGCCAGAACACACGGTTTTGATACCTTGACAGCACTGTAGAAAATGTTGCAGCTACAAATGCGTTGAGCAATAAAAAAAGGAAAAGACAAGAGTAAATAAATAAAATTTCTTTACTCAAAACGCGGTAGTGAAACAATATCCAGCACGAAGACAGGATAAAAAAAAGGTAGTAAATATAGTTACTGCCGGTACCCGAAAGTCCATCACCATATTGCTTACAGGTACAAAATTCGTTCAGCTCATCGCCGAAATAAGTGCCTATACGCTGCCACGGCGATGACCATTTTCCCATGGGACTCGTTCGCTCCGGCACCTGTACCTGGGATAGCTGGCGAAGGGTAGCCGTAGCCGAATTGCGCGCAAACAACTTCATATACCTGGGCGTGGTGAACACATCGTGTATGATAGTATTGTACTCCACTTTGTTACTGTCCCACCCACCGGTTTTATACAGCGGGCTCTCACCGTCCCAGATAAAATCCCATGAATAATCGGGCATATGGTCTTTGTAGTTGCATATCTTCAGATTTTTTTTGCCGCAGTTTTCGTCAAGGTAAGCATTGAGCAAGCCCATTTCCACAAACTTACCCATCATAAAAACATGGCTGCCCCGCGAATAAGTAAAGTTATAACCATTCACAGCGTTCACAGTACACATCAGCAACCAACTCATCACCGAAAGGCATAGCAGTACAATACTTCTTTTTAAGATCGTCTTGTGTTTTTTAATTACGGCCCATACAAATAATGCAAGCGAAAAAGGCGCGACAATAAGAAAATGAGAGTTGTGTACAATGATCGACACGAAGATGATGAGGGCATAAATCACCAACTGCAGCCGCTTCTTTTCGCGATATGAAAGAAACAACAGGATGCCCAGCAGCAATATGCCGGCAAATACATCGGGCATCAGGTAGCTCGCTACCCACGATACACAGGTAAAGGAAACGATAACAATAATGGTGAAAAGCGTGAATCGCGCTTCACTGGAATTGGGTTCTTCGGCTCCGCTCAGGATGACACCATCGGAATTTGGATTGTTTCCAGGCCCTTCGGCTTTGCTATGTGCAACTGCCGACTGAAAACTGAAAACTGTCAATTGGTTAATGAACTTAAGCAGCACATATCCCAGCAGCAGGCACTGCGCAAACAACGCATACCACAACGATGACCACATACTCGTGTACCTGATGAACCAGCCGTAAAACGGGGAGCGGTCGTTAGGAATAATGTTAAGGATGCCTTTTTCTATGTAAGCCCCGGTATCGTTTTCTGTAAGCCCGAAGCCATTATATAGCGCAACTACCATCAGCATGAGCGATGTAGTGAGAAGCAGCAATATAAAGGCCTTCGTTTTCATAAGCACCTAGCTGTTTGTTGTTGTTTTCCGGGTTTTGTAATAGTGGTATTTAAGGATCACAAGGGCATTGGTGGCCGGCAGCAACCAGGCCACACGGTACTGAAACCGGTAAGTAATAGCAGACAGCGATGCCGTGACAAAAGCATTGACCACTAGGAACAATACGATGCAGCAATACATAAATGCAAGTTCCTTATTCATCACCCTTTGATAAAACATCAGCACCCACAGCGATGATAGCACCAGGAAAAGGTAATAGATAAAATTGCAGGAGCCTCCGCTCAGCACATTATTGCTTTGCAGTGACGTAGCATATGCAGGCAATTCATCAGCAAAATATTTTTTTACCTTCCCCCATGTCTCTGAGTCCTTGCCCTGAACGTTTACTTTATCCGGCGCATGTATCTGCGTTAGTTGTTTCAGTGTACCGGTTATTGATTTTTGCGCGAACATAGAAAGGTAGCGAGGGCTTGTAAATACATTGTGAACTATGGTTTGATATTCCACACGGTTACTGTCCCAGCCACCCATTTTAAATACCGGCCCTTCGCCAGATGTAAGAAATTCATTGATATTGCCGGGTAGCTGATTTTTATAATTACACATTTGCAACGGCCTTTTGCCGCAGTTGTCATCGAGGTAAGTTTTAAGAATACCTGTTTCTGCAAATTTTGCTACCAGCATAATATCCCTGCCCCTGGAAAAAGTAAACCCGTGTTTTTTTACCGCGTTCATGCTACACATGAT
Organism: uncultured Bacteroidota bacterium; assembly: GCA_903887415.1. GTDB lineage: Bacteria > Bacteroidota > Bacteroidia > Chitinophagales > Chitinophagaceae > Nemorincola. The sequence goes on from CAISPO010000044.1 coordinate 26,374, forward strand.
CCCCCAAACCATTCCACACACCACAAGCAGCGCAAGGTTTTTGTTAATCAGCCGTTTTTGTTTTTTGGCCAAAGCCCATGCCAGTAAAACAGAGGAGAACAGCAATAATATCGGGAAGTGAGCATTGTGCATCAGCATAGCCAGGAACACAAAGAAGATGTAAATAGCCTGCGGCCTTGCATTGCCTGTTTTTTCAGTAATAAAAAGAAGTGCCGCGAGCAATAATATCGCTCCAAACATGTCTGGCATCAGGTAAGAAACCACCCACGAAACGCAAGTGAAGGAGATGATAGCAATAACCGCAATGAGAGAAAAATTAAAAGCAAAAATATCGTCTGTTGTATCAGATTTTGATACTACAGACTCATTCACCGGAGCTGCTGACTGCGAACTGCCGACTGCAAACTGTAAGCTGCCAACTGTAAACCGCCCTATAAATTTCAGCAGCAGATAAGCAAGCATCATGCACTGCACGAAAATAGTAAACCACAATGACGTCCACAGGCTAGAAACGCGAACGAACATACCATAAAAAGGTGTACGCTCAGGTGTAAAGTGCGGGTAAATGGCCTGCTCTATATATGCCCCGCTGTCTGTATCCACAAGCGGATACCCATTATATAACGCTACCGCCATCAACGAAACCGCTGTGATGAAGAGGAGCGCTAAAAACTTTTTAAAGTCCATAATTTAGACAAAGGGGAATTATGCGGCCAGGCTGTTAAAGGTAAAAATAAGCATGTAATTAGTATTAACTTTGGGTTTGAACAAATTTAGAGAATGAATATCAAATCCTTTCTCGCCAGGCCTTACGCATCCCGCATACACGCAAAGGTGCGCAAAGGCATGGCAACTGCGGTAGCCGACCAGCAGGCCGTTTTGCAATATTTGATAAAGCACGGCAGCCGCACGGTTTTTGGGAAAGAGCACGACCTGCAGCATATAAAGACCTACGAAGACTACAAACAGGCCGTACCGATAAGGGACTATGAGTCATTTGTGCCTTACATAGACAAAATAAAAAGCGGCGAACAAAATGTGCTGTGGAAAGGCAAGCCCATATACTTTGCCAAAACATCAGGTACTACCAGCGGCGCCAAATATATACCCATTACAAAAGACTCCATACCCTATCATATCAATGGTGCGCGCGACGCCCTGCTCTGCTATATGGCAGAAAGCGGAAACGCGAACTTTGCCAATGGAAGAATGATATTTCTTTCCGGCTCACCGGAGCTGGAGCGGGTGGGAGGCATTCCTACAGGCCGGCTCAGTGGAATTGTGAACCACTATATCCCACGCTACCTGCGCGGCAATCAGTTGCCATCCTACGAAACCAACTGCATAGAAGACTGGGAAACCAAGCTAGATAAGATAGTGCAGGAAACTATGAAGGAAAATATGACCCTCATTAGTGGCATACCACCCTGGATGCAGATGTATTTCGACTGGCTGAGCCAGCGCAGTGAGGGCAAAAAGATAAAAGATCTGTTTCCCGAACTGCAGGTGATAGTACATGGCGGCGTAAACTTTGAGCCGTACAAAGCCAAGTTGCTCGATAGTCTTGGCGGACATGTGGACATGATAGAAACATTCCCCGCTTCCGAGGGCTTCTTTGCCTTCCAGGATACTGTGGAGAACAACGGACTGCTGCTCAACACCAATGCAGGTATGTTCTATGAATTTGTACCGGCATCGGAAATAACCAATGAAAACCCTACGCGCTTATCGCTGGGAGACGTGAAAGTGGGAGAGAACTATGCGCTGATCGTAAGTACCAATGCAGGCCTGTGGGCATACAATATTGGCGATACAGTTCGGTTTGTAAGCACGGACCCATACCGCCTGGTAGTTACAGGCCGCATCAAGCATTTTATATCCGCATTTGGCGAGCATGTGATCGGCGAGGAAGTAGAGTATGCAATTATGAACGCCTCGAAAGATTTTAATACGCACATCATAGAGTTCACTATAGCCCCTGCTATACAGGTAACCGAAGGGCTGCCATACCATGAATGGTTTATAGAATTTGAAAATGCCCCAACCGATTTGACTGCATTCGCAGAGTCCGTAAACAAGTATCTTGCCGGGAAGAACATTTATTACGAAGACCTCATATCCGGCGGCATATTACAGACACTGAAAGTGCGGCCAATGAAGAAGAATGCCTTTATAGAATACATGAAATCAATAGGTCGCCTCGGTGGGCAGAACAAAGTACCCCGCCTCGGCAATGACCGCAAAATAGCAGATGCGTTAGCGCCATGGGTGGCGTAAGAGTACCTCATGTTTCATTCAGATTTGACAAATTCAAAGAATAATGGCTAACCGTGCCGGTTAGCCATTATTCTTAAAGCGTATTGTAGAGATACAATGAATTACTCTTCGGTTTTCTTTTTCTTAGGTGCTGCTTTCTTAGCCGGCTTTTCTTCATTTTCTGTAGCCTCTTCGCCTTCAGCTTTTTTCTTTTTGGCTACTTTCTTTGGCTTTTCTTCGCCTGCCGTAGCATCCATATCATCTGCTTTTTTGGCCTTTGCTTTTTTAGCAGGTTTTTCTTCGGCTACTTCTGGCGTAGCCTCTCCTATGGTGGTTTCAGCCGCTGGTTCTGCCTTATCTTCAGCCACTGGCTCTTCTTCTGCTTCGAAACGGAGGAGATCATTAGCTTTCAGTATCTCATACCACTTCAGCATTTTCTTCATATCGCTCACATACACGCGCTCCTGGTCGAACTCAGGGAAGATGGAGGTGAAGTAGGTCTTAATGACATTGTTATCCGTGCTTTTTGCATCAATCGGAGGCACGCTGGCTTCATGCTCCAGCATTTTCTGGAACACATTGTGCAGGCGTACATTATCGCCTGTAGTATATACTTCTATGCTTTCCAGGGGTGTTACATTGTGCTGGCGCGCAGAAATGAATTTTGTTGTTTTGTCTGCCACGTTGCGCACTATGGCGCCATCGCTCTTTGTGGTCAGCAATTGGTAAAGTCCGCCGAGGCCAGTAACTGCTACTATTTCTCTATATTCCATAATCCGTATTAAAGGGGAGCAAAAATAGGTTAAAAAGTTAAAAGGATGCACAGTTAACAAATTAAAAGCTATTCACATTTCGGGGCCGCTGCATTTTTTGTCAAAAAAACTCTTCCGGCATCCAGTTAGGGACAAGATTATTATATATTTGCCCTATGATTCTTTCTGATTCCCGCATACTTGAAGAAATAGAAAAAGGTACTATTGTCATAGAGCCTTACGATCGCAAAAACCTGGGTTCCAACTCTTATGATGTGCACCTGGGTAAGTACCTGGCCATGTATAATGACGCTATGCTTGATGCCAAAAAGCACAATACTATATCTCATTTCGAAATACCTGAAGAAGGCTACGTACTGCTGCCAGGCAACCTGTACCTGGGCGTTACTGATGAATACACAGAGACCCACGCGCATGTGCCATTCCTGGAAGGGAAATCGTCCACCGGCAGGCTGGGGATAGACATACATGCCACTGCAGGCAAAGGCGATGTGGGCTTCTGCAACGCCTGGACACTGGAAATATCCTGTGTGATGCCGGTAAGGGTCTATGCCGGAATGCCTATAGGACAACTTATATACTTCCCTGCTGAAGGCGAGGTGCTCAATAAATACAACAAGAAAGAGGGCGCTAAGTACACCGGCCGGACAAATAAGCCGGTGGAAAGCATGATGTGGAAAAACAAGTTTTAACTCCTGGCAACCTCTCCCACCTCTGACCCCTCCCTATAGAAATCGGGACCTTGTTCCGGGGGACCATCTATTTGGCGTTATTGCTATTTTCAACTCCCTGAAGTAATTGGGCTAAATTATTTGCTCTAGATTCTGTGCAGATAATGGACCTTTTTTTGACTGGCTCGATTACCGCTGCAGGCTGGAGCGGATGTCTTGTTTGCCTTCGTAGTTTACGGGTACCCTCACGTAGATGCCGCGGCGGCCCGCCCTTATCGTGCCTGTGAGCTTTATGTCCACATCGCTTTTTAAAAACATTTGGAGGGCATTGGGGAGGACGTTTTTCATGTCCACATTGAGCGTTACGGGCATTAAAAACGTATCAAGGCCTGGAACCGAGCATTGGTTGTTAACGCACATTTTGCCCAACAAAGTGCCGTTGACGAAGACATCCACGTCTGCATTCTTCAGCTTCATACTATAGCTGTTGGGGTTATACATGCGAATGTCCAGGCTTACACCGGATTGCTGCAGGCCTGCATTTTGCAGCTTGAAATGCTGTATATCTTTGTACACCAGTGCCTTGGGGTGGCTGCAGGAGCAAAGCAACAAGGCTGGTAAAAGTGAAAGGGCGCCTATCTTCATTTTCATTCTATTGAACTATAAATAGCAATATTAGAACTTCTACAGCTATAAATTCCATACTGTATTCTTAAAACCATTTTCTAATAATGCCCGTTGTGTTACGCTTTACTATTGAGTGTTGTTAACTGCTAACATGCATAAAATATAGCTGTTGACTTGAAACCGTATTTGATCCCTTTTACTTTATTTTGCACTATTATCGAGGGGTAGCCCGTCTCAAAAGAAACCTGTACAATGTAGTAGTACATGTGCACTACACTACTTCATCTGGTGTACAGTAAAGAAAATACAACATAACCCTCCTGCCAGCTGACCTGATACAACACCTGATACACCCAACTGCATCATACCGTATAGGCGGTGTATATACCAGTCATTGTAATGGCAACTATCTTCATGCAGGTGGCTGTGTAGTCAGTGCTTCATTGAACAACACCTGCACAAGACATTTTACATTCTGGTTTTGTCTGGCGCATACCTCAAAGCATTTATCCATAAGGGCATTCCTGATTGTCCTTTCTTCTTCACTATACCTCCCCGGCCTGTTCAGTTCCTCGAATGGGTTACTGTCTCCGATCTCTGCTGATAGCTGCAGGACGAATTCTATAACGTCAATGACGTTGTGGATTTTCTTAATCATAGACTTTGTTTTATGGGTTATTCGATAGCATTACTGTACATGGGGCTGTTGACATTCTCGCTCAAAAAAAGAAAGGAAGCAGGATTGCCTATGCGTTAATGCGGAAGAAAAGAAAAGGGTATCTCCAACCTGCCGGATAAGAACACCCAAAGATGTTAATGGTGTTTTCCGAAAGTGTACAGAAGTGATCCCCCTGCTGCAAAACCCATTAATATCTGCGGGGTAACACTTGTGGGTATCTGAGGGCAGTATTATACCTTACTCTCTCCCGCCCCCTGGAATGGCCTGTGTGTGGCTTATAAACTATTCCTACAGTTGCAGCGTTGGCAGAAAGCAAGTGTTAGTGACTGAACTGCATTTTTCACCCATAGCCCCTGTGTGTAGCCGTGAAACAATGAAGTGAAGGAGCTAACTCTTGCTGTGGGGTGCAAAGGGGAATGCTGTAGTGTGTTAGCCATTGTGGGTGGGACAGCTTTCACCTGCACTTGCCGGACAAATAGATATATAGTTGCGGGTAGCCGTGTGTGGGCCGCCAAACTAACCAAATAGCAGGATGGGAGCATACCTAATCATAGTACTGCTGCTGTAAATCAGATCATCAGCCCTAATAACTTGCAGGTGCCTAATAGTAGCAAATGCGAAATCCGGCTGTATTGGGGTTAGTAGCAGGGGGCGGAAAAACGATAAAAGGAGGCAATGTAGATAAGGCGTGTGTTGGCATGTTTACATAAGCGTAGGAATAGCCTTAGATACAGTATTGCCGGAAGTGTGGCAATGCAACAGACAAACAATCATTCGTCCATTTCTTGCATTGAACACACACCGATGAACCTGTTTTGGGTATAAAGCAGGTGAAGGGTTGGCATAGTGTGATGGCTACCTGCGGCATACCCAATCATTAGATGCGCTTCCTATTGCTTTGATAGTGTATTGATGCGGTACAGGATTAGTGATACAGCTAAATCAAGGAACTGCTGCTGGATGGTGGTGTCTTGATGCTGCTGATGGTTCTCGATACTGCTTAATCAAGGTACTGATGCTGGTAGGTATCTCAACAGCTTATGGGTAGGCCGCTTATGGGATCACACGGGAAGAAAGTCGTTACTACCGGAAGTTTTTACTGCTGCTAACTGCCGGGGGTGTTCCCCCTTTTCCAGTAGACGGGGTGCAAGACAATGGTAGGGTGTCACACGCACGAATACACATCATTTTTTTTGGGAAAAATTATACTGGTGGACAGGATGGAATTTATTGACGAACATTACTAATCCAGTAGCTGTTGACAACGGTATTGTTCGTAAATTTGATATATGTATAAGCCCTTCAAGTCTCCTGATCTTAACGCTCCCCGAAAACGGAAAAAAGCAATTAACCTTATTGCCTACCCGGATGAAGACCGGTATGGATTTTTCGCTGCTGCAAAAGAACAATATCCAAGCCTTGCAGAACTCACTAACAAGCAGATAGCCGAGGTGATAAAGGCATTTCTTATACACTATGCCGATGAAGTTGTCAATAACAGGTATGGTGTACGGTTACCTGGGAAGTTGGGCGCTGTTATTGTTGGACTTAGTAAGCCGTCCCAGAAGACAAGGGCAAACAATATTGACTATGCTGCTTCACGGGAGCTAGGGATACAGGTATCTCACCGGAACGGTAATACTGATGGCTATATAGCCAAAATCAACTACTTCAGCAACGTCCCCAGGGACAGGTTGCCGTTTCATCACAGAATACGTTTTAAAGCCTGTAGGAAGCTAAAAAGGGCGGTTTCTGCTGTTATGAAAACATCTAACCCCAACAGGTATATCTTCTTTTCAAAAAGCACTCCTGTACGTTATTTGTTCCGTAAGCGGCATAAACCCCCAATGGACAAATCCCCGGCTATACCACATGCAGTTCTGAATAAGATACCTGCCGACTATGACGAGTTCCGGTTTGACTAACTATACAGCTAAAAACCAAAATATAGCTATATACGGCACTATTGAAACCCCGATGTTGTTTCGATTGGTAAAACATGGGTTTAAGGCTGTTTTGTGCCTGTCCTTCACATACACACACGAATAGTTTATCTCACCTTTCAGGTAGCATGTTTTGTTTCAAAGCCTTTTATTGCTCAACAACAACATGAAACATTTTCACCTCATTGCCTGAAATAATAGTCAATAGGTACATTCCATTCGCAATACTATTACCAAGCTGTATGCCTTCATTTATCATACCTTCCTTGGTAATCAATTGCCTTTTATATACTGTTTGCCCCAACATACTTGACACTTCAATCGTCACTACATTGTCGCTCATTCCCGCAAATGTTCCCTTGACTGTGAATAAACCTTTGTTTGGATTTGGTATAACTGAAATGTCTGTAGCGCCTGAAGATAAATCAACTGCTGTGGTACAATCACCTGCCTGACGCACGAATATTGGTTTTTTTGCAATGGCCGAACCACATGAATTGGTAACAGTATACCGAACAGTATCAACTCCAGAATGTAGGCCTGTAACCAGACCTGTAGAAGATACAGTTGCAGCACCAGTTATACTGCTCCATATGCCGCCTGCGGCTGTATCACTTAGCATTATGCTCATTCCAGCACATAATGTGTCCAACCCTGTGATTGTTCCAGCATGAGGCAAAGGTTCAACGACAATCCCGTATTCAGCAACCGCCGTACCACAACTGTTTGATACTGTATATTTGATTGTATCTATCCCTGAGCTTACACCGGAAACAGTACCGGAAGCTACAGTTGCATCTCCATTTGAAGACGACCAAGTGCCTCCTGGCGATAAGTCGGTAAGAGTAACATGTGCGTCAACACATACCGAGCTTGCTCCACTAATACTACCTGCATTTGGAGATGCATTTACTGTAACAATCTTACTAGCAAAAGATGATCCGCAAGCATTTGTTACGATATATTTTATTGTGTCCAAACCTCCTGCCATGCCTATCACTACGCCAAGGCTACTGACTATCCCATTGGAATTAGATGAAGTCCATAGGCCTCCAACTACTGCATCAGTTAAAGCAATGCTGCTACCAGTACACACAGTTGCCACCCCTGTAATCGTACCTGCGTTTGGTATTGTAGTTATTGTAATAACCTGAACTGCAGTATCAGAACCACAACTATTAACTACTATGTACCTAACGGTATCAAATCCGGTAACTAACCCGGTAACAACCCCTGTAGAACCAATTGAAGCATTGGCATTAGTAATAGACCAGATACCGCCAGCACTCATATCAGTTAGCATTATGCCGGAGCTTACACATACTGCGGACGATCCGGAAATACTACCTGCATTTGGCAGTGGATTAATGGTGACAGTTTTACTCGACATTGCGGAACCACAGCTATTTGATGTATGGTAGTATATTGTATCTACACCGTATGTCAGGCCATAAACACCCCCGGTACTAGAAACCGTTGCATTACTGTTACTCGCTGACCATACTCCACCAACAGCCGTATCTGAAAGAATTATCGTGCTACCAGCGCATACTGATGACGAACCTGTTATTGTACCTGCTGAGGGCAAGGGATTAACTGTTATGTTCTTGGTAGAATAAGATGTGCCACAGGTGTTTGTTACTGCATAGCTTATTGTTGTTGTTCCAGATGATATACCGCTTACTGTACCAGTTGAACCAACCGTACCGTATAATGTGGCTGATGACGACCAGATACCTCCTGTTGTGGCATCACTCAGGGTAATGTTAGCTCCAACGCATACTGTTGAAGTTCCCGTTATTGTGCCTGACGATGGCAAAGCATTTACCGTGACAATTTTGGTGGCAGTTGCTGCACCGCATGAATTCGTGATAGTATAACTTATTGTGTCTATTCCTGCTGTCATACCAAGTACAACGCCTGTACTGGTTATATCAGCATTGGTATTGCTTGCTGTCCATATACCACCGGCAGTGGCATCACTCAGGGTTGTGTTAGAACCAGCACATACAGAGGTAACCCCTAAAATACTACCAGCATTAGGTAATGGATTTACAACAACTGAATGTATTGCTATAGCACTCCCACAGCTATTCGTAACAGTATAACTGATAGTTGAAGTACCTGCTGCAACACCTGTTACTATTCCTGTGCTCCCTACTGTTGCGAATAAGACAGGTGAGGATGTCCATACACCACTGGGTACAACATCCGAAAGTGTCGTAAAGCTTCCTGCACATAGGGATGCTGAACCAGTAATAGAACCAGCATTAGGTAGAGGATTAATAGTAACGATTTTGGTAGTTGTAGCTGTCCCACAACTATTGGTAAATGAATAAATGATAGTATCAATGCCTATAGTCATACCATAAATACTACCACCGCTGGTAATAATGGCATTCCCATTAATCGCAGCCCATGTACCACCAATAATGCCATCTGTTAATGCAGTTGAGGAACCCACACATAAGTTAGATGCTCCACTGATAGTTCCTGCGTTAGGTAAAGGATTAACAGTAACGATTTTGGTAGTTGTAGCTGTCCCACAACTATTGGTAAATGAATAAATGATAGTTGTGGTTCCGGCATTAACTCCAATTACAATACCAGAACCACTAATAGTTCCAATTGCTGTATTACTGCTGTTCCATGTGCCACCGCTTACTATGTCGCTTAAAGTAATTGTACTACTCACACATACGTTTGTTAAACCACTGATAGTTCCTGCGTTAGGTAAAGGATTAACAGTAACAATTTTTGTAGCAACTGCTGTTCCACAAATATTTGTAACAGAATAAACAACTGTATCAATGCCAGCTATAATACCATAAACCACTCCACCACTTGTAATAGCAGAATTGCCATTAGTAGCGGACCATGCTCCACCAATTGTGAGGTCGGTTAATAATATCGTGCTTCCAACACAAACTGTTGCCGATCCTGTAATTGTCCCGGCTGTTGGTAATGGATTAACCGTTATTAGCTGTGTGGAATAAGCCGTACCGCAGGTGTTTGTTACTGCATAACTTATTACTGCTGTGCCTGCAGATATACCGGTTACATTCCCGGCAGAACCAACAGTAGCTATTGTTGTAATGGATGATGACCAGGTACCTCCAATCACTCCATCGGAAAGATTTATGGAACTACTTTGGCAAACGGATATTAAACCTGATATCGAACCAGCAATTGGTGATGGATTAATAGTTACAGTTTTACTTACTGTTGCCGCTCCACAAGAATTAATAACAATATATTCGATTGTATCAATACCAGAAGATACCCCTGTAACTAATCCTCCTGATACTATGGCGTTGCCATTAGTCGTACTCCATAAACCTCCAGAAGAAGCATCAGCTAAGGTAATTGTTGAACCAGTACAAACTATTGACGGGCCTGAAATAGTTCCCGGATTGGGTAATGGATTTATAGTAACTAGAAGGGAAGCCGTTGCCGTTCCACAAACATTCGTTACCGAGTATTTTACTGTATCAACACCTGCAGATATACCTGTAACCAATCCACCTGAAACTGTTGCGTTTGCACTCGTTACTGACCATATACCTCCCGGAGCAATATCTGTTAAAGTTGTTGTAGCTCCAGTACATATAGCTGAAATGCCTAGAATTGTACCAGCATTAGGTAACGGATTAATTGTAACAATTTTATTGACAGTAGTTGTTCCACAAGTATTTAAAACACTATAGCTTATCGTATCTATCCCTAAAGATACACCTGTAACAACTCCGGTGGTTAAAATAGTTGCATCGCCGTTACTTACACTCCATACACCACCAGTAATACTATCATTTAGTATTGTACTTAATCCGGAGCATATAGTTGACGAGCCTGCTATGGGTGCAAGCTCATATAGATATGAAGATAGCTTACGAATACGATTATTGGTATTATCTGAAATGAATATATTCCCAATACCATCAATTGCGATTTCTTCCGCATAATTAAATTCTGCACTTAATGCATTTCCTCCATCACCACTAAAACCGATAATACCATTCCCGGCAATAGTATTAATTATCCCTGATGAATTGACTTTACGAATACGTTGGTTATTTCTATCATTAATAATCAAATTGCCATCTGCATCCAAAATAACAGCAGCTGGATAATTTAATGTTGCTCCAGAAGCTATTCCCGCATCTCCACTAAAAGCAGAAGTCCCATTGCCTACTACAGTTGAAATGAAACCAAATGTATCAATTTTTCGAATACGGTTATTTAATGCGTCTGAAATGTAAATTTCGCCAATGGAAGAAACTGAAACTTGAATAGGTTGATTTAACAAGGCAGCCGTTGCAGGTCCACCATCACCCCCATATCCAGCTGTTCCATTTCCGGCAACCGTGCTGATGATTCCTGCATTGGATACTTTCCTAATTCGGCTATTGCTATAGTCAGCAATAAATAGGTTACCGTTATTATCAACAAAAACAGAAGTTGGCCCACTTATCTCTGCAGAAGTAGCAGGGCCACCATCGCCGCTAAAACCGCCTATTCCATTACCAGCCACCGTAGTAATTATCCCAAACGTATCAACTTTTCGAATTCTGTTATTTCCATAATCGGAAATGAATAAATTACCGACCGCATCAACTGCAATTCCATTACAATTTAATTTAGCAGAAGTTGCCGGCCCTCCATCCCCACTGAAGCCAACAACACCATTACCTGCAACGGTTGTAATAATTCCAGAATTGCTTATTTTTCTAACTATGGGGCCATCTCCAATATAAACCTCACCTAATGAATTAACAGCAACTCCCCAAGGTAAATTAATTTCTGCAGCAGTTGCCAACCCACCGTCACCCGAATAACCTGCTACTCCGTTACCAGCAATGGTACTAATAAAATAACATGAAGAAGAACTGCCACCAGAATAGCCAATTGTATCAATATAGGTAGTAGTTGCGCTCCCACAAGCATTGGTAACAGTATAACTGATAGTATCAATTCCTGTCGAATTACCTGTTAGCACTCCCGACGAAGATATTGTTGCATTTGTATTACTCGCTGACCAAATTCCTCCTGAAATTGCATCACTAAGTATAATTGAGGCACCAGTTGTAATTGAAGATAAGCCGGTTATTGTCCCAGCATCTGGCGAGCAGGATGCGTTATATAGCTGCGTAATTTCACAAGGAGTTAACGCCCTGCTCCAAATACCAATGTCATCAATTGCACCGACAAATCCAAATGTTCCATTTCCATTATTTCCAAATGTCAATAATCCATGTGCTGGAGAAATGTTTCCTAATGGCCCACTGAAAAAGAAAATTCCATTTTTATAGACAAGAAAAGAATCAGCAACTTGATTGAAAACAATTACAATATTATACCATTGATTAATTGCCAATGTATCTGGGCTACAAGCTGATGGGTTGTAGAATGGATAATCTTGAACAGCCATTGTCTTACCATCACATCCCGAGTGGTTACTAAATACATCATAGTTACTGACATTCGATATTGTATCATCGGTACACTGCCAGATAACACTTGCAGAGTTATCAAATTTTTTAAACCAAAATGAAGTAGAGTAATAATTAGAAGATGAAGGCATAAACGAACTTGGTAAGAGGATTTGGAGCATCGAACTGCCATTAAAATAATATGCTCTATTAGCGTTACCAAACCTATCATAAGTTAAAGACGCTCCAGAGTTTGTAAGATTATTTCCGTTACCACTACTATCTAAATCATTCCCTGTAAACGGATACCATGAAACAAGGTCAGCGGATGACACATAACATGGCAACATAGCAGCAATTGAAATTTCCTTTACTGCTGTCATGCTACCGCAGCCGTTTGTTACTGTGTATTTTATTGTGTCAATTCCCAGTGATATAGGCATCACAATGCCGGAGCTTCCTACAGTTGCAATTGACGAATATTCTGACGACCATACGCCACCCGATGTAAGATCGGATAGTGTAATAGTGCTTCCTATATAGGCCACTGATGCACCAGCGATTGGGCCAACTACAGGCAAAGGATTGACTGTAATAATGTGAGTTGATATCATAGACCCACATGCACTACTTACGGTGTAACTGATTGTTGTTGTTCCATCTGTTACACCAAAAACAGAGCCACTTGTTGATCCGATAGTTGCAACTGATGGATTGGATGATAGCCATGTGCCACCAGGTGTTGCATCTGTTAATGTTGTATTACTCCCAGCACAAAGATTTATTCCGGGGATAGAAACCGTTGTTGGCGTTAAATTGACTTTTCTTACTCGTTGCAAATCTGTAAAATAAATATTTCCGGTGGCATCATGACTTATGCCACCGGGACCAGATAGAGTTGCAGATGTAGCCGGTCCTCCATCGCCACTATATCCAACACTTCCATTACCTGCGAATGTTTCAATTATACCCGATGTATTGATAATGCGAATGCTATAACTGTTATAATCAGCGATGTAAATATTACTGCATCCATCAACAGTAACGCTCAAATAAGGATTGATTTGGGCACTTGTAGCAGAGCCTCCATCACCACTATAACCTGCAACACCTGTACCAGCTATTGTTGTTATTATTCCTGCGGTGGAAACTTCCCTTATTCGATCATTTCCAACGTCAGCAATATATATGTTACCATTTAGATCAATTGCCAATCCATATGGATCATTAATACTTGCACTTACTGCGGGTCCACCATCTCCTGAAAAACTTGGCGTTCCGTTACCTGCAATTGTATTGATTAATCCTGATGTATTTATTTTACGAACCCGATTACTGTGATCGGCAACAAACACATTACCGAAAGTATCAACTGCAATACCTAATGGTCGATAAAGTGTAGCACTTGTAGCTGCCCCACCATCACCGCTGTAGCTACCTGCACCAAAACCTATAGCTCCAGAACCAGCAATGGTATTGATAATACCCGATGTATTTATTTCACGTATGCGATTATTCCATTGGTCAGCAATGTATATATTGCCGCTTTTATCAATTGTAATGCCGTAAGGGTACCATAGATTGGCACTTACTGCTGGTCCACCATCTCCTGAAAAACCACCGGTGCCCGTTCCAGCTATGGTAGTTATAACACCCGATGTATTTATTTTGCGTATTCGGTGATTCCAATAATCAACAATGTAAACATTGCCTGCGGCATCAACCGCAGTACCTGATGGTTTATTTAACTCAGCAGATGTTGCTGTCCCCCCATCTCCACTAAAACTTTGTGTGCCATTGCCTGCAATTGTTGTAATAATCTGCGCCTTAGAACATAAGGCAGTCGTTAAGATAAATAACGTAATAAAAATGTGTTTCATGGTTTGAATGTATTATGATTATAAAATAAAATACCCGGACATTGACATATACCGGTATCTGAGGGGGTCGAATCCCTGTACTACTCAGTAAAGCAACATCCAGGCATACCTGGACATTTGCTAAACTTTCTAGTAGTACGTGAATTTTTCGACCTTTCAGATACAGGAACAGTTTGCTAATGCAAAATCTATATTTTTTACCTCTCTATTTTTCTTATACGCTGTTGATTTAATACAAATGTAGTCAGCAACTGAATACGATGTACATGCAGATGCGGGATTGTTGTTATTGCTGGCCAGTAACTACTGCCAAACCGTCAAACCGACAATTCCGCCACTGGTATATTTCATCTGCTGCTATCTGCTATACTCATTGTTTTACACTCTATATCAGGTATGGCAGGCTATCAGTAATAACAGATATACCTTACAGATATACAGGTATATCAGACACTCTGAATCGTTGAACTAATAACCTATATCTGGATGGAGAATTCAATACTAAATCCGCATTAGCAGTAGTAGGTAGTTGACTATCTGTATCTGCTATATACCAGATGAATATACTTACCTGTATCTGGACAGGAAGGAAATAAGTACCTATGGCGGTTTTGGCGGTTTGTCGGAAATGCCGGATTGTTTTTGACATCCGGCACTCCAACATGCCTATTTCTTCTTCTTGTACTTGCCGTGGCCTATCTTTTCTATTCGCTCATCTTCTTTCAGATACCTTTCTACGCTTCTGCTGCCAATACAAAGTTTCGCTGCAATTTTAACGGCCTCCTTTTTCTCAAACTCATCTGGCATGGCGTCATAGAAGGTTTGCATATTGCCCGGTGTTATGCCCTGTCCTGCAGCAGGTAGCATTGTGTGTATGGTTTCAGCGTTATCATAAAGTTTATTAATGATCGCCAGTGTATTTGTAAAGTCTTTGTCATCACACATCACCTGTACCGGTGGGTTTTCATCATAGTGTACATCATAGTGCCTGTAGAACGCCAATATCATAGCTATACGGAAACCTATAACCCCCAGCCTATTCACGCTACCTTCAAGTCCATCAGCCTCACGTTTCGCCTTACTGAAGAACGCATTATATACCTGCTTCTGACCTGTAGTAAAGTGAAAAGATATTGGTTCTCTACAGCTATACAGGTAGTCGTACTTACGTTCAATAGATTCACCGAGGCTGATGAAGTATTCTTTATGGAATTTTTTCTCATCAGAAAATACATCTCTGAACTCGTTATTCGCGGGTAGCAGGTAGTAAGCAAACCTGCTGACCAGACCGTTATCCGCTGATTTTATTAGTTTCCGGAATTGGTCAAATGTGCTGCTGATAACCACGGCGAGCCTTGGTTCAGGGACTTCCTTGTATTCCTTATCCTGCCGCCTCAGCAGTGATATGTACTCATGATGGAAAGCTTTACGCAGTATATCTGAGTATGCTCCGTAATCCTGTTTTAGTGCTGATGCCAGGGTATCTCCTTCGGTCTCGAAAATGATACCACCCCATTTGTTGTCATTAATAGAATCTATCAATGCAGACTTCGAACTATCTGCGGGAAAGTAAAGCATTTCATTTGCAGGAATTGGTATGGCGGAAATGGCGGCTTTGTCGGTATCTCCCTTTTTCCCTTTCGGTAACGCCTTTACCTGATGCAAGTATCGGGTCATACTTTCTCTGCTTCTGGTTCTCTTTGCTGTCTGAATTTTATCACCCATGTACTTGGCAAATATCATGGAGCCTTTGCCGGTTCCATAGGGTGCCAGCACATAGATGTACAGATGCGGTGAATACCATCTGCTATCGTAGTGGCCTATATAGTTAGGCAAACAGCCACTGAGCACACCCAGGGCGGCATACAAGAACAGTTCTTGCTCTGTTGGATCACTGAACTTATTACATGCCTGTTTCAGAATTTCAGGCAGATTCTCAATGATATTATGGTTATCTTTGGGGTGCAAATCCGGGGAGGTATGTCGTGTTATCTGCATGACCAGCCTCCTTTCTTTTTAAGCGTTACATAACTTGTTGCCTCTGCTTCTATATCAGCACTTGTTTTCACTGGCTTACCTAATAACCATGCTTGTAACTGCGCACGATCAAAAAACAGGTTCTTGCCCAGGGGCTTACTGTGCGGTATAATACCGGCACTGGTTAGCTTGTATAGGTAGGACTTTGAAAAGCCTGTAAATAAGGCTGTTTCATCCAACGTCAGTACCTCTTTTGAGGCTATCTGATTACTCAAAATCTCTGTGAGCTGTTGCTCGATACTCTTTAACGTGTCCATTTTTTAGAACGTTTTAAATTGTTGTAAAATGGACATTGGCCAATGTCTACACTCCATCGTGAAGTGATAAGCAAAAGTAGACACCAAGAGAAACTAAGGACAAAATTGGAAATGGAGCACATGCTATGAAATCCAATACAGGAAAGCATTTGAGTAATCGACCTAAATATTATTGGAAATGGAATTGGCAATAATATTGCCGTTATTGGAAATATCTTTTATTGTATAAAATCGATCCACAGAAAGAATGCAGATAATTTGTTGTTATTCCTGTAGGCGTGTTGCAATTGTTTGGTAAACTTTACACCATACCTCTTTTCAAAGAATGGTTTACAAGTTTTGGCTACCCAGTTCTCGTATCCGATCTTCTTGTGGATAATATACCCTTTGATCAGCAGCCTATTGATTAAGCCAGCGCATTCATCTAAAGTTCTAGGTGGTATCCATTTACCGTGCTTATCAATATACTTTTCGTCCAACAGACGTTTTTCAATCTCCTTATATTTTTCCGCTGCATCTGGTAGGAATATTTCAACAAGGCTATCCGTTTCATAATCGGTTGAAAAATTACTTTTACTAAGTTTAGCCGCTGGTGCAACAACCATACCTGTAGACACGGCTGCCTTATTAAAGATGTGCTCTAATACTTTCAATTTTTTATTAAAGTCGTTATCCAATCTCCACTCACATTTACGCATAAAACTGTTTGTTACGCTAATATATTCTGCGTCAGTTTTCCTGTCGTAATCTTGTTGATTCTCCACTTCCTCTTTAACCCAAACCTTTACATCTTCTATTATTGATTCGAAAACTTTATAATCTGCACTTGCTCCGGCTTCGTCAATAATTTCTTTTGTTGTTGATATTATCTTGTCAATTACACCAACACCACATACTTTACTTTTTGAATACCCTTTACTAAACCAGAATGCATCAAAATCTACAGGCTTAAAAGAATTATCTAAAACGTGTTCCCTTTCTTCCGGCGATAATTTTTGTAGATACTCTTCACTTGGGGTATTATCAATTACATAGTAGTCTTCGCCATCAACACATAGTTGTTCAAATTCTTTCTTTATATTCTGAAACCAGAACCTATCCAATACAGCAACAAGCTTTTTAATTCTTGCTGCTGTATCGTCAAAGTTTGTAGTGCGGTATGGAATAAACATAAAAGGGTGTTTTTATAAATCAATGCCTGGTAAGTTATTCAC
Source organism: uncultured Bacteroidota bacterium (assembly GCA_903887415.1). GTDB lineage: Bacteria > Bacteroidota > Bacteroidia > Chitinophagales > Chitinophagaceae > Nemorincola. The sequence continues at coordinate 44,140 of CAISPO010000044.1, forward strand.
TGCGTTTCGTTTTAACTCTTCGGCTATGTGGGCATACCTTTGGGTGTATTTCAATGTGCTGTGTCCCAAAAGCTTTGCTACTATCGTTACATCAGTCTTATAATAGATCAGATTTGTAGCGAATGAATGACGCGCACAGTGCCAGGTAATATGCTTTTGGAGTTTCGCTTTACCTACCCAGAATTTTAGCGATTTCAAGGCACCTGCATTAGTTGGCAGGGTAAATACTGGGTCCTGCGGTTTCCCGGCCTCAGGCAGCATCGAAAGGGCTGTGGGGTTTAAGCTAACAACTGTCTCTGTATCTGTTTTGGCTCTCACTTTTGTTAGTATCTGGTTTCTCAGGTTTATATGTTTCCATTTCAACTCCTTTACATCAATCCAACTAAGCCCTGTAAAACAACAAAATAAAAAGGCATTTTTTATCTCTGGATTGGTAATAGGTGTTTTTGCAAGTATCTTGATTTCATCTATAGTAAGCACGTCTTTCACAATACTGTCTTCTCTTTTAATACTCACATCTGCAGCAGGGTTGCTTAGTATCACTTTTTCCCTTACTGCCTGTTTTATCATTTTCTTGAACCGCTTGAAATAGCTGCTGGCACCTTCACCGGCAGATATTTCGCTAAGATATTCAGCATACCCGTGTATTATATTCTCTGTAAGTTGTTTCATGGTCAGGCTCCTGATGCCCTCTTTCTTCATATAGTCCTTGAACTTATTACAGGCTCCCTCCATGTTCCTCTTGTCCCTCTTTGTGTACTTGCTTATGTAGTGTTCAAAATACTCGATAAAGTCAACATTACTTTTGAACGAGGCTAATACGTCATATCCCTGGCTTACCAGCTCCTGCGCTCTCTTAATAGCAATGTTCTCGGCAAGTTCCAGTGTCTCTTTGTTATGTTTCCGGTCAACTGCATTGGCAGGTTTGTATAATTTGCAGTCATTGAGGTATTCTTTGTGTCTCTTTTTGTTGTGGTAAACATCAAGATAAAGTGATATACTGCCATCACTGTTCGGTTTCTTTCTAAGTGTAACGCTCATGGTATCTATGTTTTCGTTTGTTTTCCTTTGGTTGGATAAAGTTATGTAAACTAAATTTGTCCCCCAACACCGGGGGACACAGGAGGGACAAAAGTTGTGAAAAGAAAGGAAATTAAAATATAATGAAAGGAAAGGAAGTGCTGATTTTCAATAGTATAGGCATAAAAAAAGCACCTCATAAGAGGTGCTTAGTGCCCCAGACGGGAAAGTTATCGAACCAATTGATGGCCATTTTGAGGCGTATATATGAATTGGATAGGATTTGGAGGAAATAGCCAAAATAAAAGGGAGAATAATACTAGGTCTTCTTTTAAGAGGAATGTATCTTTGTTAAAATACCATTTATTGCTGTATGATTGATGACAACAAAGAAACTTTGGAGGAATCGGATATTGAGCCGGAAATCGGCAATGAGAATATCAAGATAGAAGTACCATTCAATCCTGAAGACATCAATATAAAAATTATCCCTAGAAATATAGGGCAGTTAGTAGAATTGCTAGAAGATAACCAGATATTAATTCCGAAATATCAACGTCTACCAAATTTATGGAGTGAGACTAAAAAAAGTAGATTTATAGAATCTTTGATGTTAGGATTACCAATTCCATTATTCTATTTTGATGAGGGGGAAAGTAAAAAATGGTATGTAGTGGACGGGTTGCAAAGAATGAGTACGCTTGAACACTTTATTCTTGGAATTGGCAGTATCGGAAAGAATAAAGAAAAGTTCAGACTAAAAAATCTTGAATACCTAACGGCTTATAATGAGAAAATGTGGGATGAATTACCCAAATTTATTAAGAGATCTATAAATACTAATCAAATCACAATCAATTTAATTGGCAAAGGCACTCCTGATGAGGTAAAATATACTATTTTTAGCAGAATCAATCAAGGTGACGTCCCACTTAAACCTCAGGAAATTCGCACCGCATTATTTCAAGGTTATAGAGTCGATTTTTTAGAAAGATTAGTATCTAAAGAAAGCGAAATCGGACAGCTTTTTCATAAGGTTACCGACAATTCAATAAAATACAACAGACAAGAGGATCTTGATTTTATTTCAAGATTTGTTGCATTTTATTTACAAGACTTTAATTATTATGAGCCAGACATGGATAGATTTGTAACAACTGGAACAAAACTCATTCCAGAAAGTCCTAACGAACAGGAGCGTATCGTGGAAGATTTAAAAAGGTCACTTGATTTGACCTGGAATCTTTTTGGAGAAGACTCGTTTAGAAAGCGTGTTAATTTGGATGCGGGTAGGAAACCTATTAATAAGTCAATCTTTGAGGTGCTTTCGTCCGTATTTGCTAAAATTGAAAAATCCTCGGCCGATATTTTAGAGTTATACAAAGATGATTTTAGAATAAATTTTATTGAATTTCAAAAATCAAACCTGAAATTTTGGAACGCGGTAACAACGGGTACGGCAACAAAAGAAAGGGTGATAAATAGACATCAAGAGTTCAAGGTATTTTTAAATAACTTCATAGATGGTAAGAGTACTTAAACTTGTAAATTTCAAATCTCACAGGGATACGACGATAGAGCTAAATAATCTCACGATTCTTTGTGGTTCTAATGGAGTTGGTAAATCTTCCATCATACAAATACTACTTTTACTGAGAGAAGCCTTCATTAAAGATAAGTCCTTTGATATTCTCGACCTAAAATCTAATCCTGTTAAAGTAGGAACAGCTAACGATGCAATTTATGAATTTGGGGAGTTTGATGGAATAAAAATTGATTTGACGTTTGACGAAAAATTAAATTGCAACTTTTGCTATGAAGCGTCTACTGAAATTGAACGTGTGAAATCGTTTTTATCTCTAAATAAGGGAAAGACTATTAAAAATGAACAATTTGACATTTATAATCCTTCCCTTATCCAGCAGAATTTTGGCAAAATTAGTCTATTTAATGTAGCATTTCAGTACATAAGCGCAGCAAGGAAAGGACCGTTGGAAAGTTATCCCAAGGACGATAAGATTGTAGATGTTTTCAGGCAAATTTCTGTCATCGAAGGACAAGCGGAGTATTTTGCTCATTTTCTTGATAGATATAGGAATGAGGATGTACTCGATGCTATCTGTCGTTTAGAAAACGAACCTTTTAAAGACTTATATACGCAAGTGCTTCTTTGGGAGAAATATATTTTTGATGGCGCTAGTGCGAATCTACAAGATGTAGGAAAGCTAGGTTACGTATTGAAATTTTCTTTTGATGTAGAAGAGGGTGTTAGAAAGAAAACAGCAGATTATGATGCAAAAAATGTAGGGTTTGGTTTAACCTATGTGCTTCCATTATTGATTGCAATACTTTCCTCAAAAAAAGATTCAATTGTTATTATCGAGAATCCAGAAGCACATTTACATCCGGGGGGAATAGCTCGACTTACAGAACTTATCTGCATAGCAGCTCAGGCCGGTGTTCAAATGATTATAGAAACTCATTCAGATCACGTCATTAACGGAGTTTTAGTACAATCAAAAAAGTTTGAAGATACTAAAGGCCAGATAGGAATTTTTCGAGAAAATATTAGTATTTATCAATTTGATAGAAATGATTCTAATCATAGCACTGTGGCAACAAGAATTATTGTTGAGGAAGATGGGCGGGTTTACGATAAACCAGCAGGATTTTTTGACCAGATAGCAATTGATTTAAGGGAATTGATTTAACTATGACAACATTTCTTATCGTGTTTCCAACTAAAGATGATAGAATCGAAAACATTGTTATCGATAAACAATCCGGCAACAATTTTGTGAAAGAAATGATGATGATTTTGGACAGAATAGATTGCGAGAAAGATATAGAGGTTTATATAAATTCTAGTAACAAAGATAAATTTATTGATGACTACAAAACACTAGAAGACTTAATAAATCAAAGAATAGGGTTGTATAATATAGAAGATGCCTTGAGAAGCTTTATTACACAAAATGCAATTAGAATATTGCATGCTGAGAATTTTGAACCGGATATTTATTTTCAAATAGCAGATGGATTTCGTAGGGTAGATAACATATTTACAGAAAGAAATGGGAATAGAATATTGAATCAAAATGATTTTAGACATTGTGAAAATCATCCAGGCTATTTACATCATAAAAGTCCTTTAATTGGCGGGACGGCTGGTTTTGCAAATGTAAGTGAACTGCTGCCTTCAGCCATTGGAGACAATAAAGCTAATAGAGGTATTTTGCTAAACATTGACACGAACAATAGTGATTTTATTGTTCGTTACGAAGATGAAAACTTCAATAATCAATATCATGCTTTCCATTTAGTTAAAAATGTCAACAATGATTATATCGTAGATGCAGCAAAAATTCAGTTATTACAGTCCTCAAGGAAAAATCTAAAAAGACCTTTAATGTTGGTTCGGTATAGGCATCTCATTGCATGATTGCCGCAATCCCTTAGATCCACATAATTTTCCTATTAAATTCCATTTTCCGAACTCAAACTGAGATATTTAAATTTCCAATTATAGATATAAACAAAAACCGCTCCGAGAGCGGTTTTGTAATTTGCGCCCCGAACAGGAATCGAACCTGCACTTCTTTCGAAAACCAGTTTTTTTGTCCAAAAGACGTGTTCTTTTACTCGAATGAGCACTGTGCCCGCACGAGTCAACCACCCCCGTTCAAAAACAGGAGGGGAGGTGTTACGCACTCTCATTTTGCAGATAAAGAGCAATTAAAAAACGGGAGCATTCGCTCCCGTTTTTATACCTGAAAATCATTTCCTTATCTCTTCCTCCCAATCGCTTTCTCCGCCGCAGCCACGATATGCGCAGTAGTGAGGCCATATTTTTCAAGCAGTTGTTTTGGCGTACCGCTTTCGCCGAAGGTGTCCATTACGGCTACGTATTCGTGCGGCACGGGGCATTCGCGGGCGGCAACGCCGGCGATGCTGTCGCCGAGGCCACCGTTGATCTGGTGCTCTTCGGCGGTAACGATGCAGCCGGTCTTTTTTATGGAGGCTATAACCGCAGCTTCATCGAGCGGCTTTATAGTGTGTATGTTTATGAGATCAACTGAGATGCCTTTTTCAGCGAGTATTTTGGCGGCTTCTACTGCCAGCCATACCATGTGGCCACAGGCAAAGATGGAGATGTCAGTGCCCTCGGCCAGTACCTGTGCCTTACCTACTTCAAACTTCTGGTCTTCGGCGGTGAAGTTGGGCCACTTCGGCCTGCCAAAACGCAGGTAAACAGGGCCTTCGTACTCAGCAATAGCTATGGTTGCGGCCTTGGTCTGGTTGAAGTCGCAGGGGACTATGACAGCCATACCCGGCAGCATTTTCATCATGCCTATGTCTTCCAGCACCTGGTGGGTAGCGCCATCTTCGCCCAAGGTGAGCCCGGCATGTGATGCGCATATTTTTACGTTCTTGCCGCTATAGGCTACCGACTGGCGTATCTGGTCAAGTACACGGGTGGTAGAGAAGTTGGCAAAAGTGGTGGTGTAGGGTATCTTGCCGCCTATGGTGAGGCCCGCAGCTACGCCTATCATATTGGCCTCGGCAATACCGCATTGTATATAACGGTCGGGGAATTCTTTTATGAATGCATTGAGCTTCAGTGAGCCGGCGAGATCGGCAGTGAGCGCTACAACGTTGGGGTTGCGGCGGCCAGCTTCCAGAATCCCTTCTCCGAAACCACCGCGGGTTTCTTTCTCGTTAAGTATTACGATATCGTTGAGCATGTGTGCAAATTCAAAAGTAAAAACCTGCCTGCCGCAGGCAGGTTCAAAAATAAATAATGGGCAAAAGTAAGTAAAGACGAATAATAATAAGGAGAATTATGAAAGGACTGGTGGGCAACAAAATACAATAAATGTAACTTTGTATTATCTGGTAATAAAATGTTACTTTCCGTTATGAGGGCTTGCCCCTTTAGATAGTACAACTAAAACCCTTATTTTAGCACCCTCATGCAACTGGACATCTCTATCGTAGTGCCGCTTTATAATGAAGAAGAATCCCTGCCGGAACTGGTGGCATGGATAGAGCGTGTGTGCCAGGAACATAAGTACTCGCACGAGGTGATCATGATAGATGACGGCAGTACGGATAATAGCTGGGAGGTGGTGAAACAGCTTTCGGCACAATATCCTGCTGTGAAAGCAATCCGGTTCCAGCGCAATTATGGTAAGAGCCCTGCGCTGTATATGGGCTTTAAGGCCGCAACCGGCAATGTGGTGATCACCATGGATGCCGACCTGCAGGATAGCCCGGATGAGATACCCGGCCTGTATGATATGATAATGAAAGACGGCTACGACCTGGTGAGCGGCTGGAAAAAAGTGCGCTACGACAATGCCGTAACAAAAAATCTTCCCTCAAAACTATATAATGCGGTGAACCGCCAGTTGAGCGGCATAAAGCTGCATGATATGAACTGCGGCCTGAAATCTTACAAACGCAAGGTGGTAAAAAGCATAGAAGTGTATGGAGAGATGCACCGCTTCATACCTGTGCTGGCGAAACATGCGGGCTTTAAGAAGATAGGCGAGAAGGTGGTGCAGCACAGGCCCCGGAAGTATGGTGTATCTAAGTTTGGCTGGGAACGGTTTATTAACGGCTTCCTGGACCTGCTTTCCATACAGTTTGTGAGCAGGTTTGGCAAAAAACCGATGCACCTGTTTGGTACGCTCGGGTCGTTTACATTTCTTATTGGGTTCTTTATTGTTTTCTGGCTTATCATAGAGCGGCTGAGAGAAGGCGCCAGCTTCGGGCTTACGCATAAAGTGGGCTTTTATCTTGCCCCGCCTATTATGATAATAGGTACTTTATTTTTTCTTACCGGCTTTTTAGCGGAGCTGATCGTGCGCAATGCGGCAGACAGGAATGTGTACCTTACAGAGGAGGTGATAGGGCTTAGTGATATGAAATCTTAATGCCCCCCATTCTGAGGGATATTGCAACGTATTAGTTTTGCATATTGCCCTATTAACAATCTTTTATCCGGGCAAAAGCGTATTTCTCGCTTATTTCCTTGAATTTTGCGCCACTTAGTTATTATATGTATATACTCAGACACTCCCTTGCCATACTGGTACTATGTTTATTTGCACTGCCCATGTATGCCCAGCCGGCACCACCGCCTGCGGGCAGTATTACCGGTAAGCTGGTGGACGCCAAAAACAACCCGGTATCTTATGCCACGGTAACCCTGCTGCGCCCGGACTCAACGGTGGCAAACGGTGACCTTTCTAAAGATGATGGTTCGTTCAGCATAGCTAATGTGCCGGTTGGTAATTACCGCCTCCGCATAGAATCGATAGGTGTGGCCACGAAGTTTGTGAATGTGCAGATCACCGCAGATGCGCCTGCCAAAAAGATGGGCAATATAAAGCTCACGGAAACAGAAAATACCTTGGGCACAGTAAGCATCGTAGGTGAAAAACCCATTATGGAGCTGAAGGTGGACAAGAAAGTGTTCAATGTAGAAAAGAACACCACTACCGCGGGGGGCAGCGCTACGGATGTGTTGCAGAATGTGCCTTCGGTGTCGGTGGATGCAGACGGCAATGTGAGCCTGAGAGGGAAAAGCGATGTGACGATACTGATAGACGGAAAACCATCAACACTGCTGGGCACGGATGTGGCATCGGCACTGCAGAGCTTGCCCGCTAACAGCATAGAAAGTGTGGAAGTAATAACTAATCCATCGGCGAAGTATGATGCACAAGGCACAAGCGGGATAATTAATATCATCACCAAAAAAGATGGCCGTTTTGGTATGAACGGCAATATTACATTAGGCGCCGGAACAGGCAATAAATATAACGGCAACTTTGGCATCAATGCGCGGAAAGGCAAGTGGAACGTATTCCTTAACAGCAGCTTCCGTATCAACAATACTTACAACAATGTAACTACTGACCGCAGCGATAAGGATTCTACGATCACTTACGGGGTGGATTCTGTCAGGCACGCAGCCCAGCAATCTTACCATACCTATGAGCATGTGCCCCGCGTTTTCGACGGCTCTTTCAACACACTTGGTGCCTCTTTCGACCCGGATAAATACAACTCCTTTACGCTGACAGAGAACGTAAATGCCATGGGTTTCTCGTTTAAGGATACCTCCAATTATCACGTTTACGGCACTCCCGGGGAAGCAGGCACACCCAGCTTCGACCAGCAGCGCGACTCCTATTTCTCAGGCAGGCCTACGTCCCTTTCAACAGCGCTCGACTACAAACATAAATTCAAAAAGAAAGATGAAGAGCTGAGTGTGGATGCTACTTATGCCACCACGCAATTCAAGCGCACGCAGGATTATACCACGCTGATAGATACCGTGACAAATGGCGCTACCACAGCAAAGCCATACAACCCCATCATAGAGCATGCGCCGGGTTTTGGCACCAATAATACGCTCAATGTTTGGGCCGATTATACCGACCCCCTGACAAAAAACGGCAAACTGGGCCTGGGCTTTAAATCGCAGTTTTACTGGTTCAACAGCACGGTTAACCCAATAGTGGACTCTACTGGCATTGACCCGTTGGGAACAAATAAGCATCTTGATTCCGCCCTTTTATCTATTTACAATTATACACAGCAAATACATGCAGGATATGTGAACTGGAATGACCAGCTTGGTAAATTCAGCTATCAGGCGGGGCTGCGCGTGGAAGATGCTTCTTACAGCGGCACCGGGCAAACACCCAGGCCAGCGAACTATCATAACGATTTCTTCGACTGGTTCCCTTCAGCATTCGTTTCTTACCAGCTGGCCAACCAGCAAAGTATTTATCTCAATTACAGCCGCCGCACCAACCGGCCCGGCTTTATGCAACTGCTGCCGTTTGTAGATTTGTCTAACCCCGGCACCGTGAACACTGGCAACCCGAAATTGGTTCCCGAATATATCAACAATGTAGAATTCAGCTACAGCAAGAGCGATAAAAGAGGCGATAACTATATTCTCAGCGCTTACTACAATTACACTCAGAACCTGATCGAAAAAGAGACGATCCCGCTTTCTGCGCTTCATCCTGGTGAACAGACTAACCAGTATGGCGTACCGGAAACCGACCTGTTTTCACAGCCGGTTAATATTGCATCCGGCACTACCTATGGCTTAGAGGGTACCGGCCATTTCCAGATAATACCGATTTGGGATGCAACGATTAACGCCAACTTTTTCGAGAACCAGTTAGTTGTCGGTGGCGATTCAATACAGCGGAAGTATCTGTCCAACAACAGCGGTTTTACCTGGTTTGGGAAAATAAATACCAACCTCAAGCTGCCGAAAAATTTCTCGTTTCAGGTAAATGCGAATTACGAGTCGCCCAAAGTGATCACACAAGGAACGCTGAAAGAAACTTACTGGGTGGATGTGGCGCTGAAGAAGAACTTCTGGAAAAACAAGGCTACACTTGTATTGAACTGTTCAGACATTTTCAAAACACACGTTTTTGTGACCAATTACAACCTGCCTTATTATGATGAGACCATAAACCGTGTAAAAGAAACGCGGATAGGCAATCTGCAGTTCACTTACCGTTTTGGCAAGCAGGACTTAGGTAAGGCCGGCGGGAAACAAAAACCCGCTGATGAGAAGCTGAAACCTGTGAAACCGACAGATGAGGATCGGGAAAAGAACATGAAAGAGGGTGACGATAACGACCAGGGCGGTGGTGGCCCTCCGGGCGGCGGCAAAGGCGGCGGTAAGCAGCAGTAGGCCGATAATTTTAACAACTGGTGTTAAAAGCCGGTACTATTTTTGAACTGGTTAATAAAAATAGACTTATGGCAATCAAAGGGTTATGGGCGCTAGCCGCGTTATTGTGTATTTCAGTAACGAGCAGGGCGCAGTTTGGCAATCTTATAAAAGACGCCGAGAAGAAGGCGAGCGATATTGAAAACACCGGCGGCGGCAAAAAAGGCGGATCGCTAAGCCAGTCCGATATTTCAGCAGGCCTGAAGCAGGCGCTGCAGGTGGGCGCTAAAAATGCTACCGGCAAGGTATCCGTTGCCAACGGTTTCTTTGGAGATGCCTTGATAAAGGTGCTGATGCCGCCCGAGGCAAAGAAAGTGGAAAACACGCTCCGCGAAGTAGGCATGGGCCAGTATGTGGACGACGCAATACTTTCTATGAATCGTGCAGCGGAGGATGCATCAGGTAAGGCATTGGACATATTTGTGAATGCCATAACCAGCATGTCGATACAGGATGCGCTGTCTATTCTGAACGGGGGCGACGATGCTGCGACGCAATATCTGAAGGCAAAAACGTCAGCACAACTTACCGCCGCTTTCAAACCGGTTATTCAGCAGTCGTTGGATAAAGTGAACGCCACCAAGTATTGGGCTACGGTATTCAATACCTATAACGAATTGCCGACTACTTTTAATAAAGTGAACCCAGATCTACCTGCTTATGTAACGGAGCGGGCGCTGAATGGTGTGTTTGTTTATATAGCCAAGGAAGAAGCAAAAATACGTAAGGACCCTGCAGCACAGGTAACTGACTTGCTGAAGAAGGTGTTTGGAGGGAAATAATCGATAAGGATTTTTTGATTGGAGGATTTTAGGATGTATCATGCGTCTTAAAATCCTCTGATCATTTTATCCTGGTTCAGACAGTTTTTTTTACTTTTACTGAAACCGATATATGCATTTACCCCATACACTGCTTGTCAAATTGATTCTCTCTGTGCTGATTGGCGGGGTGATAGGCATTGAGCGGGAGATCAGGAGCAAGTCGGCGGGGTTTCGTACGATCATATTGATCTGCCTGGGCGCTACGCTGTTTACTATTTTTTCGAAAGTGCTTGGCTTCCCTAACAATATGGACCGAATTGCATCAAACATAGTGACCGGTATAGGTTTCCTTGGAGCAGGTGTCATTTTCCGAAGCAATAACCGGGTGAATGGAATAACTACTGCTGCATCCATTTGGCTCTCAGCGGCACTGGGCATGGGCATAGGCTGCGACTATTACACCATTTCTATTGAAGGATGTGCGCTGGTAATGGCGGTGCTAGCCATTTTTTCCTTCATGGACAGATTCCTGGACCGGATAAACCAGGTACGCGAATATAAGATCACCTATCCCTATGAAGAGAGTATGGAACATAAATATGAGGATGTGATCAACGAATTCAAGCTGACTATCAGGAGCAGGGCAAATGAGAAAATTGGCAACATCATTACCGGGTCATGGGTTGTAACAGGCAGCGAAAAGGAGCATCACCGGTTTATTGAGGTTGTTTTACATGACCCGGCTGTTACAGGTTTTAGTTACTGAGCTTTTCGCGCTGTCGGATGGTGAGAAAGATTTGACAACTTTTAGAACGAAGTCAAAAAATCGAAACAGAAGTAATCCCACCTAAATACTCCTTAATAATCAAGCAGTTAGATTAAAACGAATTTAGTCTTAAATAGACCCATTTAGGTCTGTTTATGTGTTTTTTGTTACTCCCTTGTTACCCGGCAATCTTCCAAAGGTTCACGAACATTCAGGAACCAAAGGTAAGCCTTTATGTCGTTCTAATTTTAGTGCGATTAAGGGGATTGTCAAACATCAAAACAAAAATCAATGGGAGTTTATTTAAGAGAAAAGAAGCTGGAGGCAGGGCAAGTATCGTTTTATCTTGACATCTACCACAACAAAAAACGCTGGTACGAGTTTCTCGAAATCCGTATCAGCAAGAGCCGTCCATCGCAGCAGGATAAAGAAAAAAAGCGGCTGGCACAGGAGATAAGAGCCAAACGGGAAAATGAGTTAATAGTTCAGGACAATGGCCTCGTGGATAAAGTAAAGCGCAAAGCCGATTTTGTACAATGGTTTGAGCAATATATGAAAGACAGAAACCTTAACTACAGCCACAACCGTTCTTCTTTGCTATATCTGCAACGGTATCTTAATGGGAAAGCTTTACCGTTTAACTCATTAACGCCCGAATGGATAAGAGAATTTACAAAATACCTGCTTACCAAAGTGAGTAATAATACATCGGGGGATTACCTCAGAAATATATCTACAGCCCTTGAAGATGCGGTAAGACAGGAAATTATCTTAGTAAACCCTTTTCGCAAAATCCCACGTCACGAACGGTTAAGACACAAGCAGATATTCAGGAACGCTTTTACGCTTGCTGATCTGCAACTATTGTTAGATACACCCTGCAAAATGGAGCCGCAATTCAAACAAGCCTACCTGTTTTCCTGTTTTACCGGGCTGAGATGGAGTGATGTAAATCCCCTGCGCTGGTCGGAAATAATCAGGAAAACAATAGACGGTAAAGAGGAATGGTTTATGTATTTCGAGCAGGAAAAGACGGAAGATATTGAGTATTTGCCAATATCAGAACAGGCGATTGCCATATTACAAGACCGGGAAAGGGAACAACTTGAAAATAACGAAAGTAGCCAGTATGTCTTTCCTCTTGCAAAGGATGACCCGGAGACCCGCAAATTAAGCAAGCTGATAAATTACTACCTGAAAAAGTGGGCAAAGGCGGCAGGGCTTGACCCGAAAAAAATGCACTTTCATAGCTCACGGCATACCTTCGCTACCAATGTGCTTGAAAACTGCCCTGACGGTGATTTGTGGACAGTATCCAAACTGCTTGGACACAAGAGCATACAGTCCACGCAGATTTACACCCATGTGAGGGACAACAAAAAGAAAGCAGCGGTAAAGGCATTGCCAATGTTGAAAGCAGCAAGCCCTGAGGCCGCCTGAAAAGGTCGAAGAAAACAATAGCCTAAAAGCGGTGAGCGAAAGTTCACCGCTTTTTTTAAAGCAAAAACAGACGTTACAGTCGTCAAATAGCCGTCAGAACAGCAGCAAATAAGAAAGAACTGAATATACAAGACGGAACACAACAACTCAGGACACGCCTGATAAAGCCAAAAACAAAGCATATTTTTGGGGCATGGGAGAGAATAATTACAGCATAAATCTTAGAGACCTTTCGATATATGAAAGTCTCCTTTTTCCCGATTCATTTAAGGAGTATAGTGAGATGGCTGAATTTCTGCTTCGGAAAAAGAGTATGTTCATATTGGAAGATAATCTTATTGAGTTATATAGGGAAGAGCCGGAAGTAAAAGATCTTATGGAACTGGGTAATATTCCAATAGGCGCGATAACAGCGGCTTTTCCCAACAGGTTTGTACGGGAAGCCATACACCCCAAAACAGGTGGCGAAGAAGATGAAGGCGTATGGGGATGGATGGATTTATGGAGCGATTATATTATTACCCAACACGATGAATTGTACGATCTTTTCTTTACCTACAAACTCCGTCAAACCGACCTGATGGAACTGGATAATATCCTGATTTTTTTTCTTGAAAACAATAGCGGCGATAATAAAACACAGTTTATCCGGTTCCTGAAATTAACCCTGCGGAAACACAGCAAAAAACTGCTGCAACCGGAACAAATTGATACAATCAACGAATGGATTACAGAGCAGGAAAAAGAACCTGCTTTATCGGGAACTATAGAACCAAAAATCAAAGGCAGGATAAAACGGGAACGGGACGATAAAGTAACCCTGCTCAACCAGGAGCAAACAGCCCTTCTGATATATTGCCTTCGTAAAACTAAAGTGATTCTAATAGACGAGTTTCTGAATAACAAAGAAGCCGGAGTTGCATTTTCAATACTTACAGGCTATAGTGCCGACACCATCAGGCAGAACCTAAGCAAAACAGAACTGCATAAAACAGCAACCGCTAAAAATGTTGAGATGGTTGAAAAGGCACTCAAAGAAGTTCTGAAGTACATAGAAAAGCAGGTCAAACCAGAAGAATAGAAGTCTCCTACCCTTCACGAACCTTCAAGTATCGAACAGAACCTAAAAAACGGTAACATCTTTGCTCCCGGAAACTAAAATCCGTGAGCAATGAGTGTACAATTTTTAACGAATATTAATGAACAGGAATTCAGGGAATTCCTAAAGGATGCGCTAAAAGAAATTTTGGAAGGTAAGCTGGGCGCATTAAAAGAACAGCAACCCGAAATCCTTGATGTAGAGCAAGCCGCCCGGCTGCTTAAAATGAAAATCACCACGCTGTACGAAAAAACATCCCGCAAGCTGATACCACATTTCAAAAAAGGAAACAAGCTCTATTTCCATCTTACCGAATTACAGCAGTGGATTAAAAAGGGGAAAGTAAAAACCTGCGAGGAAATAGCATGTGAGGCTATAACCTTTACGCTAAATAAAAGAGCCGCCTGAACAGCAATCTAACAAAAACAAGTTTACAATTAAAACCAGATAAAATGAGAAAAGCAGAGTTTGCAGTACCATCCGAAGTGATGGCTGAATTTGCCAATGAAATGGCAGAACGTGAATTGGACAACAAGGTTGTCGGTACGAGTGAGGATGATGAAATCCTTGTAGAAGTGACCTACGAGAAAGAAGAAACGAAAAGTGTGGATGAGCTTGAAGCAATCCTGGACAATCTGCGTGAGCAGATTGAGGAAGAAGACGAAGAGGACGAGAACTAAGTAAATCAGGTACAGCAGCAAAAAAGCGGTGATAAAATTTCACCGCTTTTTTAAAGAGCAGAAAAGTGACGTCAGAGACGTCATTAAACGTCAAGGGCAGTTTAAAAGAACGGATATGGAAGCAAGGAAATGTAAATATTGCAGTGGGGCAATCCCACCTGAAAAAAGAGCGGACACCAAATTTTGCAGCAACTCCTGCAAGGCAAATTATTGGGAAGAAAACAAGGACAAAAAACAAGTTCCTGAAGGGAAGGTCATACCTGAACGGGTATCGCTCAAAGTCCCCGAAAAGCCATTGGACGGGCTTCGTGGGGTTATTGAAAATAAGCCCCAATCAGACGTCATAGCCGTCAAAGAGCCGTCTATCTGTATTGAAAACGAACAAATAACGCCAGTTGCAATAAAAAGAGAAACACAGGCATACATGAATGCTATGGCAAAAAAGGGAAAGGCGGAATCAGAGTATCTGCGTACCCAAAACCTTTATGGTAGGTGTAAAAATTATTTGCAGGGATGGTTAAGTGAAAAGGACAAACTGAAATATACGCAACCCTTAAACCGTGTTGAGGCAATGAATGTTGATGCAATGGCTATACAGGCTAACTGTTCGGAAGAAGTTTGGGAATCTGACAATCGAAGCGAACGGCAAAAAGAAATGGAGAAAAAAATGGCTGTACTCAATGATTGTAAATACAAACTGGAGCAACGGCTGCCTTTTGCTAAGGAAAGATACGAAGCAGCCGAACTAAGTCTATCCTCTATTCCGCAGTATGAAACAGTGAAACAAAATTCAGGAATCTCAACCTTAAACTTTCTTAGAGAAACCGGACAGATAAAATTACAGCAGGAAGAACAGCAGCCGGAACAGGCAGTAGAAAAACAAGAGGATGAAAGAATAGGTGAAAACTATACGGCTATTCAGACAAACAGCAAGCTGATAAGCAGCCGTGAACTTCTGGAGATGAATTACAAGTGTCTGAACTTTCAGGGAAGATGGATGGAATTTTTCGGGTTGCCTGCTGTTGTTTTTAATCTTGCCGTTCATGGCAAGCCGGGTGAAGGCAAATCCACTTTCTGCATACAGTTTGCAGATTACCTTGCCAAGAATTTTGGTCAGGTGGTTTACATCAGCGGGGAGGAAGGTTTTTCAAAAACGCTAAGAGATAAGGTTGTCAACAACAAAATTGATAACCCTTCCCTGTTCTTTGCCGATATAAACTCCTATGAAGAAATCAAAAATGAAATCGGAAATAATCAGTTCCATTTTATTTTCATAGACAGTTTAGACACCCTTCGTATTGATGCAACCCGCCTGCGTGAGCTTAGGGAGTATTATTCGCAATCGGCTTTCATAACTATTTCGCAGTCCACAAAGGATGGAAAAATGCGCGGTTCTCAGGAAATCACCCACGATACCGATATTGCCGTAAAGGTTGAAGATGGTGTGGCTACTACTACGAAAAACAGGTTTCATCCAAGAGGTACAGAATTCCAGGTTTTTCCAACTGCCGGAAAACCTGCTAATAAGATGATAGATGAACCGAGAAACTTGATATGAGTGGAATTGATTTAAATACTTTAAGGTCATTCCGGCTATACGCTTATAATGCTCGTGCATAAGTTTTATACATGATGGGCTTGTCATGTATAAAAAATAGACTTATTTTTGCATGATAAAGAGGTCATTCATAAACATTATACATGAAGAAGATAGACAAAGTAGATACCGAAAAGGCTTTTAATGACTTGCCTTTTTTGCCACCAGCAAAGGAAAAGATTGAGACAATAAAGGTATTGCGCCAATTGGTTAAATCGTCTGTAGCACTGGCGGAATTGAAGGGACTTGCAAATACACTCCCCAACCCCAACATACTATTAAATGCTATCATTCTGAAAGAGGCAAGGGCAAGTTCTGAAATTGAAAACGTGATAACAACGCAGGATAAATTGTATCAGGCATTATCGGCGAAAAACACTCAAATAGATTCTGCAACAAAGGAAGTGCTGCGCTATCGTGAGGCTATGCTATTTGGGTTTCATCTCATTCAGAAGAGAGGCTTTTTAAATACCAATGCCATAATTGAAACTCAAAAAGTATTGGAAGAAAACAATGCCGGAATCCGTAAACTACCCGGCACTGCATTAAGAAATGCTGCAACAGGAAAGGTGATATATACTCCGCCGGATGATTATGATGCCATACTCCGGCTAATGAAAAATCTGGAAGAATACTTAAACGAAGACGATGATATTTCACCATTGATTAAACTGGCGGTTCAGCACTACCAGTTCGAGAGCATTCATCCTTTTTATGATGGCAATGGACGAACCGGGCGAATCATTAACGTGCTATACCTTATCCTTCATAATCTGCTTGAAAGCCCTATTCTTTATTTGAGCGCCTACATCATTGATAACAAAGCTGACTATTACCGGCTATTACAGGAAATACGCCTGAAAGATAATTGGGAAGAATGGATATTATACATACTAAAAGGAGTTGAAGTTACCGCAAAAGAGACCATTAGTCAGGTTCAGGAAATAAACAAGCTCTTTATAAAAACACAAGAAAAAGTAAAGAGCGAAGCCGAGAAATCATATAATAAGGAATTATTAGAGCTGTTATTTGAACACCCTTACAGCAAAATAGATTACCTGATTGAAAGGCTTAAAATTTCAAGGATCACTGCATCCAAATATCTTAAAGAGCTTGAAAAATTAGGCATACTGCAATCCAAGAAAGTTTGGAAAGAGACATTATATATCAATACAGAGCTTTTTGATCTTCTTAAAAAGTGAACTTGTTGATTGCGTCTTTATTTTTAATGCAAGCTGCGGCCAGTTGGGAAAACTTGCCAACCTTTGATGATATTTTCGGGGAAGCGAAAAGGAATTTCAAATTATAGACAAGCAGTCAATCAAAAGAACGAGACGGTAAAGAGGCAAGGCTCGTAGGAAATTCCACGATACCTATATGGCTATGAAGGTTGAATATGCCGTAGCTATGACTACAAAAAACAGGTATCACCCAAGAGATACGGAATTCCGGGGTTTCCATGATGACGAATTAATTATCGGAAAATTTGGGTTAAATACAATCAGGTCTCGGAACACCTAAAATTAAAAACAATTGCTCCCTATCATTGTCAGAAACTCCATTATCATTCGCCATTTCAAGTGCTTCCTGATAAGTCGGAGTTGTATTAAAAAATTTTCTGTTGAAATAGTCGTACTTAATATAAGACCAAAAATAGTAATAAACTCCTTTTTGTTCTATCATTATTGCTGCATTCAAATATTCTTCAATTTTATCAATAGTGGGTCGTTGTGTTAAAAATGCTTTATTTCCTTTCAATAAGCAAACCGCTGCATAAAAGTAGGTTTCTGAATTATCAAAATCATTTTCAATTGCATTTTCAAATGCTGCTATCGCTTTATCATATAATTTCAACTTCAAATAACACATTGCAATTGAAGTATTCAAAACTTGATTGTCAGGATTATCAGTTAATGCCTTTTTATAAGTGTTCGCATACTTATTCACATCCAAAAGTGACATTGAGTACACACTGTTAAAAGATGAAATAACTATTGGATTGTGGCAGAACATACATTCATTTTGCTGTGTTGTAACACGAGCTCCACATCCAGGACATGTTAATTCAACTATTTGCTGTACCATATTTCAGTTTTCTTGCTGTTTTTAATTTAAGAGTTTTAATTGCCTGTTGCGATCTTCTGCTAATGTGCATATTTTTTTTACAATACCAATTATTTGCTCAGGATTGTTTTGTCCAACCGCTTCCCTAAGATTTTCAATTTCATCTATTACCTCTTGTTCAATTGCTTGGACTTCGTATGATGACTTTACGGGACTGCTTTTTATTAAGTCATAAGCATATTCCACTTTTTTAATCATCTTATTGTCTGATATTTGTCTAAGAATTGAATTCAGTTTAGCAGAGGATTCTTTTATATATTGCAACTCAATTTCATGCCTAATTACACTATCTGCCGTATATTCATTTGCTATTAAATTTGACAACAAAAAATAAGCATAAATAGCAGTAACAACAATTTGTATAGTTAATATTAATTTTATATTTGCCGTTGTAATCAGAATAAAAATTATTCCTGTGATTAATTCAACTAAAAAGTATGTATATGATATTGAGTATAATGGTCTGCCATAAAACGAAGATGCACCTCCACCTCTTACAAAGTAAGGAGTTGCCAAAAGCATTAAATAGGAGAAATGTATTAATCCATAAGAAATCCAAACTGTAGCTGAATGATCCTTACCTCCAAGCATAAAAAAAAGCGCATTAAATGCAATCAAAAAGATTAGGTTTAAGGAAGCCCAAAGAATATTTATTTTTTTCATAAAATTTTAAAATTTTACATTCGGCTAAGAATTTCTTGCTTTTTTGCTTCAAATTCCTCTTTGGTAATTACTTCAAGCTCAAGCATTTCTTTCAATTGTTTAATTTTCTGGACAGGATTATCATTTGATGAATTATTTTCGTTTTGAGACCCGGATTTTGGGGGCAATTGTTCAGAAGGCACTTGCGGCGGTGCAGGTTGTTTTGGAACAAATACTTGATGTGCCATTTCACCAAAAGCACCACCAGCAGCGAAACCCATACCTAAGCCTGCCCCAGCAGCAGCAACACCACCGGCTCCGGGGTTATTAGCAAGGTCAGAAAGTATATTAACAGATTGCTGACGTGTCCAATCATCACCAAGAATTCCAAAAACAGATTTTTCGGCTTGTGCATTCCTAATCTTTGCAATAGCATCCATGCCTATTTCATCGTATTTTTTTCTAATTTCATTATCATCAATGTCAATTGCTGAAATTGAAAATTTTGCTAATTTCAAACCATAATCATCAAGTATTTCCTTAATAAAAGGTGCTATTGCATCAGAAAATTCATCCAGCCTGGAATCAATACCTAAAAGTTCCTGGGTTGACTCATTAGCTGCCCGTGCAATACAGGATTTGATTTTACTTTGGAATTCATTTATGAAATACTTATTTAGCTCTTCCTGAAATTGAAATGGAATGTTATTGCCAATTAATTTTTCCAGAAATTTTACCGGATTATCTATCTGCAATTTATATGCGCCTCTTGCACGCAGCTTAGTTGCAATACCTAAGAGTTTATCCCGAACCTGAATTGGAGAATCGGTACCCCACAAAATTTCTTTAGAATGTGCTTTTCTTACAAAATAAACAACACAATTAAATGTACTTACACCACCTGTAAAAGCATTTCGTAGCCGACTGATAAAAGGATAGTTTTCGGTTGAAAGGGTATAAGTACCATTTTCAAAAACCTGTTCAACCGTGCCGCTTTTTATAAAGATTGCTTCTTCACCGGGCATTACAATAATAGTAGAATTTGTATTAAAATCTTCTTCCGGTTGTCGCCATATCAAGAGTTCCCCGTTCCCGGTGTTTTTAATTACATCTGCCCAATTCTTTTTTCCACCATTATAAGCAGTTTCGTTTGGATTTTTGCTGAAAATTCCCATAACCAATTAATTAAGACAACATTAATTATTTGCATATATTATTAGCAAGGATAATCAATTCGATATATACTTCCCCTGCACTTCTTGAATAATCGAATGTATGCTTTGTATAATCCTATAATGATTCCATATTTTTGTATGACCAATATTGTATATTCAGAGCATGTAGGCATAAATAAACATCTTCTCCGAACATCTTCGGGAGCATAATGCTGATACAATCTAATCACTCCAATTGCAATTTTTCGGATAAAAAGTAGAAAAATGATAACATTTAATCCTATGTATAAAAGCAAAAAAAATAATATTGGGTGTTTATAATAAATATTTAAACACACTGATGCAAGATTTGAATAGCTATCATGGGTTTTTAATATTTTAAATATAAAAAAAACAATAACTAAGGCAAATCCTTCTACAAACAATACGTATTTAACTATTTTTTTAATATTGGTATTTGGTCTGTATAACTTGCGAGAACAACAATACGCTTCCGCAATATCTTGCTCAAACTGACTCGGCATTTCATATTTTTCAGAAAAATGCCAGATCGGTTTTGGCAACTTAAACCCTATCATAATCATTCCTTTTATTATCCTTTTTTCTCTCTCAACTTAGCTTTCATACCTTGTATTGACTTTTCCGAATAATCGCTTTGTGCCATGGCGCAATAGAACTTATCGCCCGGAACAGTTATTTGGAAACGATTGGTATCTACATTTTTTGTTCCATATGTTACCTCACCCTGACAAGTGGTACTAACAGGCATAGGCTTTTCAATTGTATCAGATGTCGTTGAGAAGTTCGTGATATCTTTATAGAAATATTCCTCAGTTTGTTCTTTCTTTCCATCTTCATCCATATTGAATGTATATTGATATATGTATATCTGAGTGGAGCTGAAAAATATCCAAGTAATTTGGTAAGCTGAACTACGTGTTTTTAAATCTTTTCCAAACTTGACAAAAGTTTTCTTTTCATCAAAGAAATAATTTTCAAAATGTACCGGTTCAATTTCACTAACTTGTGAAATATCCAAGCCGATTTTGCTAAGAGCTTTTTGTTTAAAATCCACACTTTTGGCACGAGTCATTACCATTGAATCGTATTCTTCATCTTTCATCGCACTTAGGCCGAAACAACCACCGTCTCCGTAAAAATATTTAATAACTTTTTGTTGCTCAGAATTTCTCCCTTTAAGGCGTTGAGCCATTTCATTTTTGTTCATTTTTGTAAGTTTTTTTAGTTAAGTAATACTTCAAGCGGTAAAGTATAAAATAATTTTGTATCGCCAAACCATTTTTTACTGAAAACAATAAAATGTGATAAAAATTTTTGTCTAAAGAAAATAGGGATAATTATCCCTATGTCAAATTATCCTTAAAATCTCTTTTTGTACTGTGAAAAAACAGGCAAGAAAGGGATATTACAGAGATGATGAATTTCTGAAGCAGGTAGGGGATAAAATCAGAGAACTACGCCTTGAAAAGGGCTTACACAGATGGATTTAGCCTTTGCCTGTAATGACAAAGATTATTCACAAATAAACAGAATTGAGCTTGGTAAAGTGAATTTTTCCGTTTCCTATCTTACATTAATTGCAAAAGTATTGGATGTTACCCCACAGGATTTACTGCCGTAAAAAGTATTAGTTTTGATAACAGGGCTTTAATGCGAGTAGTCATTTTGATGAAATTTGCTTCACTAATTCAACTGTCCGCTCTTGTGCCTTTGCTTCGTTTTCAGCCTTGATCAAGGCATAGATTAGAAAACCATTATGCTGTTGGCATGTATAATTACCTTCCATTATCGTGTCATCAGCTATTTTACACGAATCTATTTTGTTCTTAACGAAAGTTATCTTATAAATGTGCATAGCTACAATAAAGGTGCTTGGCCGTACCTTGAGGCTGCAAAGCTACTGAATAGAACGGGTATGTAACTCAACGTAACCGCATTTTGCCAATGATAAAGCAATGACCTAATGAAAACAACAAGCAAAGAGCCAAGTGCCTTGCTGGTTGGTCATTTTAAGAGAACAAAAGTTTTTATTTCTTAGATGCCACCTTCTCGGAAAGCAACTTGCCTGCTTTGAATTTTGGAACTTTACGAGCTTTGATTTTAATAGTTGCACCTGTTTGCGGATTGCGTCCGTTACGGGCAGCACGGGCAGATACAGAGAAAGTACCAAATCCAACAAGTGTTACACGGTCGCCTTTTTTAAGAGTAGCCACTACTGCGCCAGTGAATGAATCTAATACTTCATTTGCCTGAATCTTAGTAATACCGGCATCTTTTGCGATTTTGTCAATCAATTCTGCTTTGTTCATTAGTTGAGGTTTTAATTATTGAAATGAAAGTGAAAAACGAATTCTATTCGGATGTGAGTTTCTTTACAAACGCAGCCAACTGCTCAATGCGAACAGAATTTAAGGAATAGTATATCTCCTTACCCATACGTTCAGTAGAAACAATATTAGCAAGGCGTAATATGGCTAAATGTTGGGAGGCAACTGATTGTTCTAAACGTAATTTCACATAGATGTCTGTAACTTTCATCCGCTTGTTTTCATCAAGCAATTTAAGAATCTGCTGGCGTAGTTTATGGTTAATGGATCGCAACGTCATAGAGGCATTTTTAACAGCTACATAGTCCATTTTACCTTGTAGGTCAGACCCTTCATTTTTATTAATCACTGTGTCCATAATAAAATCGTGGTATTAAAATGAGTAAAAATTGTGTTGATACTTTTAGCATAAGCAAAACAGTATTTCACGAACGTACAAAATTTAATGGTTTTGTTTGAGAATAAAATCTTACGGCAGGTCAACTTACCATTATTGCTCCTGCTAATGTTTCAGATGTTCAAGAAAAAGGTTCAAGAAAAGCCCGACCAGATTTCCGAAACAACAGAGAAAAAAACGGCTGGTTAAGGCAGTGCCTCCACTTCTGTTAGAAAACCTGATTTAGAGGTGTTAGAATGACGTCATCTGACGTTTGTTGACGTCAGATGACGTCTAAAAAGGAGACATCTTCATTATCCAATACCATGCAGGTAAAACGTGGAATAAGCCTGTTTATTTATTTTACAAAACATGGTACGGTATTTGATGGATATAGGTATATTTGCGTTGAGCTTCTTTGAAATATTGCCGTATAAACGAAGGGGGTAACAGAACCCAACTGTATCGAAAGTAAACCTGATAGCTTTCGGGTAACAATTAGGTCTGTTTATGAAGAACTTGTTACCAGCTTGTTACTTTTCTTCCCTCCCAATCTTCCAAGACCCTTGATAATACACACTTTTCGGCATTTTTCTGACTTCGTTTAGAAAGTTGTTTACGACCGTTTCACTAGCATTGCCATAAACCTTTAGTACTGCGCGATTTTTTTAGATAACCACTACCTCATAAAAATCACTCTTACTGAAATATTTTTGCGCCAGCAATTGAAGTTCTTTCGCAGTAACTGTTTTGTAGATGTTTATATTGTTATTGAAATAGTCTTCAGTAAACCCGTTCAAGATAAGGGTGCGCCAGCGCTGTAGTATGGAAAAAGGCCCGTCAAGGTCGCCGAGTAAGCCACCAAGCAGATAGTTTTTTACAAGCAGCAGCTCATCATCCGGAGCAGGTTCGTTACAGAGGGTTTCCATTTCATGGTAAACCTCTTTTATAGCTTGTTCTACCACGGCTCTCCCGGTTTCTGTATGAATGATTAAGGAACCGCCATTGATTTCGGGTGCGAGGGAGCTATAGATGCCATAAGTAAAACCTTTCTCCTCTCTTATATTGCTCATGAGCCGCGACCCGAAATAGCCGCCAAACAATGTATTGAGCACCACCATCGGCGAGTAGTCGGGATGATGACGGTTGGGGAACTGCCTGCCTATTCGGATAGCACCCTGCACGCCATTTGGATCATTGTTCACTCTAAGTATCTTATCTGCAGCAGCGTTTACTGCAAAAGCATCTTTTTTGATCTCCACGTGCTCCAAAACCACATTCCCGAAGACGTCATTGATGCACTTCACTTCTTTGGCTCCTACCTTGCCTGCCATAAACATGCGTGCGTGTGCAAGATTGTAATGCGTACGATAAAAAGCAACAAGGTCCTCGCGTGTTACTGCTTCTATATTTTCCTTTTTAGAGTAGCGGCCATAAGGGTGGGTAGGTCCAAAAAGCAGCGCATCCACTTGCTGGTTAGCTACAAACTCACACTGGCGCAGGTTTACGAGTAGTTTCTGAATGGCATTGTGTTTATGTATCTCTACTTCTTCCTCCGGGAAAATAGCATCTGTAATGATCTCGCGAATCATTGGCAGGAGTTCTGACAGATGCTTGGTCAGCGAGTATAGCGTAATGGTCGCGAAGTCATTGCCAGCGCTTACTTTCAGTTGTGCACCATAAAACTCAAGGGCTTCATGTATTTGTTCCGCAGTGTATTTTGATGTGCCGTTCTTCAGCAAGCCCGCGGTAGCCTGCGCTACTGAAGGCTTCTGTTCATACCATAGGCCCGCTGGAAAAACCCAGTCTATTTGTGCGACATCCTGCACTCCCGCATCCAGCCAGTAGAGCGGCAAGCCATTTTCCAGTTTTTCTGTTTGTATGGGGGGCAGCTTATAGTCGAACTCTACTGCGTCATGTGTCTCGGGTGATTTTGTTCTGTCTAATATCATGGTTTGCTGTTGGCAGGTTTAATTGTACAATAAAGTTACTACTTAATAAACAGTGCGCGCAACTCACCTGCATCTTCAGTTTTCATCTTACCGCCGAGAATCAGCCTTAGCTGCCTGCGCCGTAATGCACCCTCAAACATTTTTTTCTCCAGGTCTGTATCAGGTACAAGCTCCGGAACTTTGCGCGGCTTGCCATGCGGATCCAGGGCTACAAAAGTCATATAGGCCTCGTTAGAAAGATATTTGTATTGCGCGGTCAGGTCTTCACCCCACACACGGAGGTAGATTTCCATAGATGTGTTGAATGACCTCGTGAGTTTGGCTTCTATGGTCAGCAGGTTGCCCAATCTTATAGGTTGTGTAAAAGATATGTTGTCAACCGATGCAGTCACCACCGGGCAGTTGCAGTGTTTTTGAGAAGATATGGCTGCGGCTATATCCATCCAGTGCATGAGCTTTCCACCCATCAGGTTGCCGAGGGTATTGGTGTCGTTTGGCAGCACCAGTTCAGACATTATTACAAAGGTGTCTTGTGGTTTTTTTGTTTGCATTTTTATTCGCGTTTTAAAAACGAAAATTACAGCAATATCAGCTTAGGTTGGGATTATTTTAAAAGCTCACTATAAGTCATTACCTGATAAGGTTTCGTGGAGTCCACATTGAAGTATTCGCTATTTAGTTTGCGGCACGGTAAACCGGAATAAGCGTCATAAAAGACTTTAGGGTCTTTTAAAACCTCCAAAACCCCTTTATCGTCCCGGTTGACAAAAAGAAATGTCAGTTGCTGCCTGTCCCCATCCATTGAAGACAGCATCATACTTTCAAAAGGCAGTCCCCAATACAATTTTGATTCAGATATAAGTTGAGCATCATTGTATAGTGCTAGCTTCTTGATCCCTTTTTTCTGCATTTGGGATAGTATCTCTTTCGTCATATTGATACGTGCTGTGAAAGGCGGAAGAAATGAGATAATGTACGCTAGTCTTATTACAAATATGCCTGCTACCAACCCTGCCGCGACCGATGGCCTGAGCTTAGGCAAAAACGTGAAAACAAAAGGAGCTGCAGCTATAACTCCTATACATGACCACTCACTTTCTATATGGAATAACTGGGTGGTGCCATCCATATCTCCGTAGGTAAGGCCCATTATGATAATGTAACCAAGAGCAGACAAAAGGGTCCATATTGCCAGGGCCGTCTTCTTTTTCATTGCAAGCGTTATAACGCCAACAGCGAAAATTACTGTGCCTGCCCAGTAGTTGGTAGCGCATCTGTATAAAAAAACGGCAACAACAGGCTTAGTGAACGAATCGATAATATCCTGCAGCGAAAAATGAGTAACACCATACAATTGTGAGGCCTCAGGCCCGCTTGCGCCACCGGAAAGGCAAAACTTAGCCACGATGATACAGACGATAAGTCCGCTAAGCAGCCAGGTCATCCTTTTAGAAAAAGGCCAGTTATTCTTTTCAACGAGAAGAAATATCCATAAATAGATAAATGGTATTGCAACAACAAAATGCGTAAATAGAGTGAGGATGCAAAGGGCTACAAAGAATACAAGCAAAACGAGTTTGTTTTTCGCCTCTCCCATCTTCATCAATACACCATAAAGCAAAAACATCAGCGAAATCCCCTGTGGTATGTCGCTAACCCAAATGAAAGATTCGCTCACGAACAAGAAAAAGTATAGCCCCATAAGTATAGCAAGGCGATATTGTTTGAACACGTAGACCAGGCATGCGTTTACAGACAGGAAAAATAAATTGAAACTGATTCCATACCCGATCAAAATAGCTTTTAGAGATAAATGGAATTGTTGTTCCAGATAAGGGAAAATTTGTGTCGCTATCGCT
Organism: uncultured Bacteroidota bacterium; assembly: GCA_903887415.1. Classification (GTDB taxonomy): domain Bacteria; phylum Bacteroidota; class Bacteroidia; order Chitinophagales; family Chitinophagaceae; genus Nemorincola. The sequence goes on from CAISPO010000044.1 coordinate 70,758, forward strand.
CCGTAGCGGTTCTTTCCGATACACAGGCTTTTATCATTGATGATATGGAACGCTATGTATGCAGCATCTGCAAACAGCACCCGCTCCCTGTAAAATACAATGGCCAGGACAAAGAGCGCCGTCATTGCCGCAAGCGCGACTTTAGCGGGTCCTTTTAATAACTGCTGGCTAACATCCATGAGATGAAAAAGAATGGTGATTAAGGTTACAATATAAAAAAGAAAGGCCACCCAAAGGCAGCCTTTCACATTTTGTCTGCTCAAATTATTTTATTACATCTATTGCTTTTACAGCAACCTGCTTGCCATTGTTGCTTAAACGGATATAACATATGCCCGGAGCAACAGATGTGGGCAATGTTACTTTTGCCTGGTTGCCTGTTACAGGCAAGGCTTCTGCTGCAAGGGTTTTACCGCTTACATCCATAAGCTCGTAGCTCCATGTGCCTCCAATAGCAGGCAGCGTAATAGTAACCTCGCCGCCGCTTACCGGGTTTGGATAAATGCTCACACCTGCACCTGTGCCTGCCTCAGCAACGCCCAGGCTTACCGTGCGCTGCGTATGCGTTTTTGCACTGGTTGGGGTAGTATAAGTGCTATCTGAGAACTGAACATTGGCAAAAGCAGTCACTTCTTCTGCACGGTAATAATTTTGCTCATAGGTAGTAGTTGTCTGACCCTGCGCAAGGCCTAAATATCCCAGCAAAACGCTTGAAGCCAGGTTACCGCCAATAAAGAAGCTATCTACACTGGTAGTCCTGGTCTGTACCTGTAAAACATCGAACCAGCTTGATGGGGTACCAGCAAGGGTTTTTACCCTCATCTTGCCCCAGCCTATTACAGAGTCTTTTTCTGTTGTGTAAGTACGTACCACCCCTGCGGAATCAGCCAGGCCCGCAGCAGCGACAGACAACACAAAATTAAAGTTCGAGTTATAAGTAGCTGCCCACGACGAATGATAAGTTGCCGGGAAAGCAATTTTGGTGAGCGGTGAAGAGTACAGTATGTGTTGTGCCGGTATTATCAAGCTATCATTAGTTCCTAAAGTTACCGTAGCGAGGCTATACCCAGTGTCCGGAATATTGACCCCATACTCCAGAAGGCCTGCGCTAACTATGGACGACTGCACATTGCCCTGATAGCCATATGTGGACAAACTGTAAAAATTGCTGTCTGCAAACTGGTAGGTGGTTGTAGGGACGCGATACACATACAGCACCGGTGTAGAGTCTGTAACGGTACTCAGATCCCAGGAGCCATTTGCTGCGGCAGCAAACGAAGGGAAAGTGGATGCGGCCGTGGTGACCTTCAGGCTGTCAGTTCCGATCATCGAAACCGGGTAACTGCTTGAACTGAGCGTGATCTGTGCATGAGCATTCGCGGCTAATAGTAATGCCGCAACAGGTAGTATAAGTTTTTTCATAAAAATATTTTTTGCGAATGTATGTAAAATCAGCGTATAATAAAAAAGCACGATGAAAGCCCTTTATTTACTCAGGTGCATACTGCGCTCTTTGTAAAGATTCCTGAACCAGGGGTCGCGCAGATTTTTTATAAACCTGATGGCTTCGCCCGTGCTTTTCATTTCAGGCCCCAGCTCTTTATTTACGTTCGGGAATTTATTAAAACTGAATACGGGCTCTTTTACCGCAAAGCCTTCCAGCTTTTGCACCAGCTTCAGGTCTTTTAATTTTTGCTCGCCCAGCATCACCTTCGTAGCTATGTTAAGGTAGGGAATACCGTATGCTTTGGCGATGAACGGCGTAGTGCGGCTGGCACGCGGATTAGCTTCTATCACAAATACTTTGCCGTCTTTAATAGCGTACTGGATATTTATCAACCCTTTTATGTTGAGGCGCAGCGCTATTTTCTTTGCAATGTCTGCCATTTCATCCACGATCAATGGCGTAAGATTGAAGGCCGGTAATACCGCGTGGCTGTCGCCGCTATGGATGCCCGCCGGCTCTATGTGTTCCATAATGCCCATAATGTGCACTGTTTCACCATCGCATATGGCATCCACTTCGGCTTCCTGGCACCGGTCCAGGAAATGATCAATGAGTATCTTATTGCCGGGCAAGTGCTTTAGCAGGCTGACTACACTTTTCTCCAGCTCTTCGTCATTTATCACTATTCTCATGCGTTGGCCACCCAACACATAAGACGGGCGTACCAGTACCGGGTATCCCACTTCTTTTGCCACTTCTATAGCCTCGTCTGTGGTATATGCAGTGCCGTAATTAGGATAGGGAATGCCGAGCTCCTTTAATGTGTCGCTGAACCGGCCACGGTCTTCGGCAATATCCATGCTGTCGAACGAGGTGCCTATTATTTTTATTCCTTTTTCATGCAGGCGTTTTGCCAGTTTCAATGCCGTCTGGCCGCCGAGCTGAACAATGATGCCATCGGGTTTTTCATGCTCTATGATCTCCCACAGGTGCTCCCAGTAAACCGGCTCGAAATATAGCTTGTCTGCAATGTCAAAATCGGTTGACACTGTTTCCGGGTTGCAGTTTACCATTATCGATTCATAACCGCACTCCCTGATGGCCATGAGCCCGTGCGTGCAGCAGTAATCGAATTCAATACCCTGGCCTATACGATTTGGGCCCGAGCCAAGTACAATAATCTTTTTCTTATCGGATACTTTACTCTCGTTAGAGACTTCTAAAGGATCAGACACGGGACGTTGCTCAAATGTGCTGTAGAAGTACGGTGTTTTTGCTTCAAACTCTGCACTACAGGTGTCCACCATTTTGAATACACGGGTTATGCCCAGCGCTTTTCTATGTTCGTAAACTTCCTCTTCTGTGCAATCTTTTACCAGCTCCGCTATCTGTTCATCTCCAAAGCCCATTTGCTTGGCTTGGCGAAGCAGATCGTCCGGCAGTTTTTCCAGATGCTTGTATTTGCGTATCTCCGTTTCCAGGTTCACGATATCCTGTATCTGGTACAGAAACCAACGGTCTATTTGCGTGAGCTCCCGTATTGTTTTTATAGATACCCCTGCCGCCATAGCTTCCTTGATGCGGAATATGCGGTCCCATGTGGGGCGTTTCAGCGTATCTATCAACTCCTCGGGGCGTAGGCGGCTGGTGCTGATGAATGACAAGCCTGTTGCATTGTTCTCCAGGCTCTGACAGGCTTTCTGCAGTGCTTCCGGGAAAGTGCGGCCTATGGCCATTACCTCGCCCACCGATTTCATTTGCAGACCCAGCGTATCATCTGCGCCTTTGAATTTATCAAAATTCCACCTTGGCATTTTTACGATCACATAATCAAGCGCAGGCTCAAAATAAGCAGAGGTAGTTTGTGTGATCTGGTTCTTTAGTTCATCGAGTGTATATCCTATTGCGAGCTTGGCCGCGATCTTGGCTATCGGGTAGCCAGTAGCTTTTGATGCAAGAGCCGATGAGCGGCTCACGCGTGGATTTATTTCTATAGCGATGATCTCTTCCGTTTCCGGGTTAAGCGCGAATTGCACATTGCAGCCACCGGCGAAGTTGCCCAGATCGCGCATCATCATTATCGCTGTGTTGCGCATCAGTTGGAAGGCAGTATCGCTGAGCGTCATGGCAGGCGCTACCGTAATGCTGTCGCCCGTATGAATGCCCATTGGGTCAAAATTCTCCACAGTGCAAATGATAACAACATTGTCATTCTTGTCGCGAAGCAATTCCAGCTCAAATTCTTTCCAGCCCAATACTGCCCGCTCCACTAATACCTCGTGCATAGGCGAAGCCGTAAGGCCGCGCTCCAGTGCGCCATCCAGCTCGTCTTTATGCATTACTATACCTCCACCCGAACCGCCTAAAGTAAATGATGGGCGGATAACAATAGGCAACCCGATCTGCTGGGCGAACTCTTTTCCTTCCAGCAACGAGTTAGCCGTTCTTGCTTCCGCTACAGGCACCCCGAGCTGTATCATCCACTTGCGGAACAGTTCGCGGTCTTCCGCTTTATCTATAGCCTTAATATCCACACCTATCAGCTTCACATTAAAACGCTCCCAAACGCCCAGCTCATCCGCTTCTTTTGCAAGATTCAAAGCTGTTTGGCCGCCCATGGTGGGGAGCACAGCGTCTATCTCGTTTTCTTCCAGTATTTGCTCTATGCTTTCTACGGTCAGCGGTAATAGATAGACCCGATCAGCCATCATTGGATCGGTCATAATGGTAGCCGGGTTAGAATTTACCAATATTACTTTCACCCCTTCTTCCCGAAGGCTCCGGGCTGCCTGGGTACCTGAATAGTCAAATTCGCAAGCCTGGCCTATGACAATGGGGCCGGAACCGATAATAAGAACACTTTTAATGGAAAGATCGCGCGGCATTCTGAAAATAAAGATTAGAAATTAATAATTAAAAAGCGCGATGAGCAGATATAAGAATCGGGCTCAACGCCCGAGGTGCAAAAGTATAAAAAATACCGATTGCATTTTACATTTTGATTGGGCGCCATACGAGACCATAATTAAGCAACTCAAATCGGGCGTATATATGTTAAAATACCGAGTTATTTCACCATTTTATACATATATCTAACAAATTAGCCGTTCGGGGATAATTATTTACATAATTTTGCCGGATAGGATAAAACATTCCGAAACTGTATTACTTTTTTCGCATTTTTGCGATTATTATAAAATTACCGCCATAATGAGTTTTTTAGGCTTTTTTAAATTTCTTACACAGGAAATCGCAATAGATCTTGGCACTGCCAATACGCTTATCATACATAACGACCAGGTAGTAGTGGATGAACCTTCGATAGTAGCTATAGACCGCACTACAAATAAAATTGTAGCGGTAGGAAAGAAGGCTATGATGATGCATGAAAAAACACATGAGAACCTTAAAACCATAAGGCCGCTGAAAGATGGAGTTATTGCTGACTTTAACGCTGCAGAAGGAATGCTTCGGGAGATGATAAAATTGGTTTATCCCAAGAAACCAATGTTCCCGCCAAGCTGGCGTATGGTGATCTGTATCCCATCCAGCATAACGGAGGTTGAAAAACGTGCGGTGCGTGATTCGGCAGAGCAGGCAGGCGCCAAAGAAGTATATATGATACATGAGCCTATGGCTGCTGCCCTGGGCATAGGTATAGACGTAGAGGAGCCTACCGGCAATATGATCATTGATATAGGCGGCGGTACTACCGGTATTTCCGTGATCGCCCTCGCGGGTATTGTTTGTGATCAATCCATTCGTATAGCTGGCGATGAATTTACCGGCGACATTATGGAAGCTATGCGCCGCTACCACAGTTTGATGATAGGAGAGCGTACCGCGGAGCAAATAAAGATACATGTGGGCTCAGCTCTTAAAGAGCTGGATAACCCGCCTGATGATATTGCCGTGAATGGCCGCGACCTGGTAACAGGTATCCCGAAGCAGATCATGGTATCTTACCAGGAAGTTGCCGAGGCGCTGGATAAATCGATCTTCAAAATAGAGGAAGCTATCTTAAAAGCACTGGAAAGCACACCGCCTGAGCTTGCCGCAGATATTTATCGCCGTGGGCTGTACCTTACCGGAGGCGGAGCATTGCTTCGTGGGCTGGACAAGCGTATATCGCACAAGATAAAATTGCCGGTACATGTAGCTGACGATCCCCTTCGCGCGGTGGTGCGTGGTACTGGCATGGCGCTTAAGAACATAGCGAGGATGCCGTTTTTGATGAAATAGCTTTATTGGAATTAGTTGTTTGTAATTGGGAATTAGGATTGTTGTTAAACAAAAGTTTTTATTTACCAATTCATGCCATTGGACAGAGCAATCTATGATTTTGACACTGCAAAATATTAATTCTAATTCCCAAATCCCAGTTCCCAATTCCTAAGAAGTGCGCAATTTTATACTCTTTGTACGGCGCTTTTTTAACCTCATATTATTCCTGATTCTGGAGATAATATGCGTGATACTTATTGAGCATACCAATACTTTGCAGGGTAATGACATCATCAGTTCAGCGAATATGGTTTCTGGCCTCGTTTATAAAAAACAAAGCGATGTAGTTTACTACTTCGGATTGCGGAAAATGAACGATAGCCTGGTAAATGAAAATGCCCGGCTCCGGAACCAGATAGATCAACTGCATAGTGTGGACACGCTGAAAGACAGTGTAGTACACCGTAGATTGTATCCTTCCGATTCATCAACACATATCGTGAAGTTTGCCGATTACCTGTACCGCACGGCGCGCGTCATCAACAACTCTACCAATGCCAGTGATAACTACATTACCATAAACAGGGGATCGAGGGACGGTATCAGTAAAAACATGGCGGTAATTTCCGGTACAGGCATTGTAGGCCGCGTGGAGCATGTATCCGCCCATTTTGCAAGTGTGCTTTCGATACTTAGCTCGAAACAAAAAGTAAGCGCGAAGCTGAAGGACGGTACGAACGGCTACATAATATGGGATGAGAAACAGCCCGATGTACTGATAATGACAGATGTGCCGCAACAGATAAAAGTAAAGAAGGGAGACTCGGTCTATACCGCTATATTCTCTATCTTCTCGCCGGATATATTGATAGGTACTGTGTTAAAAACGGTGGTGATCAAGAAAAACGCCATGCAACAGATATACTTGCAATCGTCAACTAATTTTCACAATCTCCAATATGTATATGTAATCGAAAATAAGATGGTGACAGAGAAGAAGATCGTGGAAGATTCGTCGGCAAAAAAGTAGGAGCCTCTCCCCGGCCCTCCCCAAAGGGGAGGGTGAGGTCGAATGAGTGGTGTAAGCAACAGGCAGAACAAGGTTAAGTTAAATAGACAAAGTGTTGAAAGAAAAATGAACGTTTACATAAAAAATATTTTACGTTTCTGCATTATTATCCTGCTGCAGGTGCTGATCCTGAATAAGATCACGCTGCGCTGGTGGAGTGAGCCTTCCGGCTTCCCGGTGTTCATACCGTATGTCTATCCCCTGTTCATTCTTCTGTTGCCTTTCGAAACACCGGTATGGGCATTGCTGATAATGGGGTTCGGGCTGGGCATAACGGTTGACTCCTTTATGAACACTGCCGGTATGCATGCTTTTGCCACCGTTGTCATTGCTTACCTGCGCACCAATGTGCTGAGCGCACTGTTGCCGCGGAACCTGTCGGAATATGACGGCCAGCACCCATCCATAAGAAGCATGGGCTGGATGCCATTCCTGGTGTACAGTGCGTTTTTAATTGTGCTGCACCATTTCGTTTTCTTCTCCATAGAATTATGGAGTTTCTCGAACTTCGGATTCCTGCTGCTGAAAATAATTGCATCGTCGCTTACTTCCATGCTGTTCATTATTGTTTACTTGCTGCTTTTTACCAGGCAAAGTGCATCGAGGGTGTAACTGGATTAATCAAGTGGTATTATTGTATTGAACTCGATGCTATACCCTAAGATTGATGCAGTTGGCCTGATCCATCTTATTAATAGCTGTCCGCCTACATTCACACTGCATTCGACACTTCTAATATAATCAATACCCGTATCATCTAATATCTGGGTTGCGAAAAATTTGTTAGCCATAAAAAACGCGGATGGGTTAGCAGGCCAATATCCAGAAGGTAAAGTGCACATCAAAGGGTACAGGCTCAGGGGAGATGCAGCAAAATTCTGCGCATTATTTGCGCTGAGAAAGCCTCTCAACTGTAATGTATTGGTAAGAAAATTTTTCTTATAGTAAATATTGCCGGTTACACCTCCATCAGCCGGCAAGGTATTTACAACAATAGTGCTCCAGGTACTTTCTCTATTGTTGTTACCCAGGCTAACGCCATAACTCACCAGCTCACTCAGCAAAAAATGCGTACTATCATCAGGGGTACCTATGGTCTGGGCCATAAGGCTTATGCTGCTGTCGAGAATCACGTCAGGGTTGCTGCCATTATAAAAAGCAAGCGGTGCTGCAGTTGGCGTTATCAGCATGTATGCAGCGTTGATGCTTTCGTCAATACCCGCAAGGGTAATTGCGGGTACACGTATCATATTTCCAGCGTAGTAAACCCAGCCGGCAGTTACAGCGTAGTTGAACGTTGTGCCGCTTACCAGCGTTTTGGTGACAACGCAACCGCTTATGGCGAAAGGCCCGCTTCCGCCTGTTGTTGCCAATGCGTTAAGGCATTCGGTATAGGCCGTTTGTAAGTACCCAAGCTGGTCCTGTGTCAATGGAAAGCCGCCGGGCTTTGTAAAGTCAATACTTTTCATTTTTTATTGTTTAAATGTTATTTGATGAATTTTGAATCTTCTCTTTCCGGAGACGATCAGGAAAGTCATGTAGATCAGGAAAATCATGGTTCAGACAATTACTATCGAATAATTATTTTTGCTCGCAAGTCTGTATTTATCCACAATGGCATGCAGCCTGTACACATCATAACCAGGTAAGGCCGTTACAGCATGTGGTACATTTACTATAAACTGCACCCCAAGCCAATATGTTTCTGTGCTGGTATATAGTGGGACAGGATCAGGGGATGGTATAACCGAGGTGCCGATCTCGCTCACCATATCTATATACAAAGGTTTATCCTCTATGACTTCATAAATGAAATCAGGGTCCACATATATACCGTCTGTAATAACGATGCGCCTGCTGGTGTTGTCAAACACATCATTGAGCGCAGCCTGCAGGTAGCACACCTGCCCATTATGCGACAGGTCGTACAAGTTACTTGTCCTGTTTGCAACAAATAAACCATACAGGTAATTCACCGGGCTCACAAGGGCCTGCAGCCATGCCAGCATTTTCGACTGGCGCAACCGTACCGGAGACACGTATTTTGGTAATCCTGCACTGCTAAAATCAATATCAAATACACTCATATTGCAAATTCAAAAGTCAAAAAAGGATCAACATTTCATTCTAAGCGCTATAGGCAACATAGGTTACGTGTGCTGCAAACCAGGTGGGATCAAGTGCCATATAGCCGGCATCGGGCGTGTACTGCACATCTATTACCACAGGAGTAATGCTGCCATAGAAAGCCTGAACGCTTTGCACATCAGCGATCACTACACCCGAGACCGCCTGCATGGCTGCAATGAAGCTGTTCAGTATAAATACTCCATTAAAAGGAAGCATATCGAGAAACGCATTTACCGCATCTTTCACAGGCGTAGTGGCCGTGCCATCGATCCTGCTTCCGTCATTTTTCAGCACCAGCGGGTCATAATATATCACCATTGTTGGCTGAAATGTATCTGCAGCGCTACTGGTGCATTGCAGGCGCACACCTGCATCCTTTATCTTTGCCATATACGCAGTAAATGCGGTCAGTTCGATGCTGTTTAACGGCGCTAAACTCGCGCTCACCATTTTTGCGGCTTTTATTCTTACCAGGTTCACGAGCTCCACTGCTGCTGCATTGCTTATGATCAGCACTGTCGGATCAGCAGGAGGGACCACAGCATAGGTGTCGCTATCTGCCGGCAGCACTACGCCGTATTGAAATGCCTTTGCCATAGTTACATACCATTGCAGGCTGTGCGGTTTTTGCGTGGCTATGATCCCGGATACCTCATCCTTATGCGTGTCGAATAAATTCTCCAGTGTCCACTGGCATACCGCAACCACGTAAGTCCATAAGTTCCATATCGCCACAATGCTGGTGCTCGTAAGCGAAGGACCGATTGTGGGGTCGCTTTGCACCTGTGCTACTATTGCCGCCTGTATTTGGGCTATACTCCTTGCCATAAAAAAATAAAATTTTAGATTGAATCATTGTTTACTTGCCCTGATGAAAGCGGGTTTTAATATTCGCCGCCATAGGTAATAAATCCGCCCGCTCCTATATTGCCCGGATTGTTCTGGTTATTATATTCAGTGATCTCCCAGTCCGCAGATATGCCTTTGTCCATGATACGTACTTCGTCCAGTGACCCGCTAAAAAACAGATCTGTGGAGTATGTTGGAACTTGCCCCAAGGCAAGTTGCCAATTACTGGTGAGCAGTGTTGCACTATCGGATGTTACAGTTTGCAACAGCCCGTCAAAGTATATAACCACTTGGTTCAGGTTGGTAGCCGCAGATGGAAGGACGGCAGTTATTTTGTGCCAATTGGTATCATATGTCCACGAAAAATTTGATGATGCTCCCGACACTTCAACACACAGGTCATTGCTTCCGGCATAGAAAAAGGCAAAACGGCTGTAAAAACCCCGGCCCCGGTCATCTCCATATCCCAGGAATTCCTGCTGCTGATCAGCAGCCATCTGGAACCAGCAGGTCATGCTGCGCTCACCACTGCCCTCGGGCAGCCCGGAAACCATATTACATATCAGCGACTGGGACAATGTTGAGGAAAAGCCGGCCCCTCCGCCGATCTTTCCACTGGCCTGGGTAACCGAATTTATGTTGCTCAAATCCTGGCCATGTATAGTAGCGTCAGTTGTCAACGCACTGCCGAGGTGATATACCACTATATAATTACTGTTCCATACGCTGCCGGCACTGCCGCCACTAAAGACGCTTATACCAGGATCACCGTACTGCATATAGAAAGAGGTATCGGCAGTGCAGCTCACAATTGGCAGCAGCACCCATGCTACCAATGTTTCGGCAGCTCCATCATAAAATTCTATCTCCCAGTTCAGCCTGGTAAGTCCTCCTGCATCTGTAAAGAATAAAATGTCAGCGCCATCGCTCCGGCATACATGCCCGCCATTTGCTGTGGTCTTCAGCGTAGTATCCGTGATGCTTACCAGCACCGGGAAACCACTGCTGTCGCTGCTGCCGCATTGTGTGTGGTCTATTGTCAAAACTCTGTTATAAACATGCGATGCCGGAGGTGGTGTGATCGTTGCATCCAGAGTGCCGATTATAATTCCATTTTGTGAGAACTGCTGCAATATGCCGCTATCCTGTAGCGCCAGCGCCGCATCACTGACCTTATATACGGACCCCGCATCAGGAACTGCGGTTATACTTACATTGTTGTCCCTGCAAAACTGCATTCCGGTTTCCAAAGATCCAGTCGCCTGTATGATAACATCACACATGCTTTGATTGGGCCTTACTGTATATGTTGTCGCCATTTTCTTGGTTGTTGCTTGTTATTTATAAAAGGCATCACTGGTTATTACCCCGTCAGGCATGAGTTGGACACTCACCACATCCATACCATCCTTTGTAAACTCTACGCTTATCGCTCTTATAAGTTCCGCAAAGTTTTCATCGTCCAGGTAGTCGAATACTCCTACGCAGGAGCCAGGGTTCTGCTTAAAATCACCTTTATTATTCAGTATCAGTTGACGCTGATGTTGCGCGGTACTCTCCGCTATCATAAAGTCGCCCGCTGCTATTGCGATATCTTCAGTTCTGTCCAATACCATGTCTTTCATTTGTCTTGCCATCTCTTCAAATTTTATGCACTTAATAAATTGCCCAGCCGGGTCTGCAGGTTAACAAATGTGGTTACGTTGTTCGGAACAGAACTGGTCACCGGGCTTCCCGCCACCACGGTATCAACTTGTAATAATGCCAGGCCATTTAAAAGATCGTTCAATATGCCGAATAAGCTCTCGCCGCCTGTATTCATCTTAAATACAGTTGTTCCCAGATTGAGCACAACACTGCCGTTCTTTATATTCACTTGGGTATCGTCCATTTCATATTGGACATTCCCTATGGTAACAATGGCTTTTTCCAATTCGTTTGCTTTGAGAAGTGCCCACGTTCCCTGTCCATCTATAGTGCCTATAATCACATTGCTGTTGTCTTTCGGGATAAGCATTACACCATTACTGCTGCCGGTTATAGTACTGAGCATCACACTCTCTATTGGCTGGCTGGTATCTGTGGGTTGTACACTCATGGTATATTCACTGGTGTCCACACTTCCGCTAACCACCGTGCCGCTTATGATCTCATAAGGTTTGTGCGCAAGGGCCTTTATTCCTGTTTTTATTTTTTCAGTGTTCCGTGTCATTTTAGTATCATTTTGCGAACCCGTTCATAAGCCCTGTTTCCACTATTCTTCGAGCCCCGTTGATCCCAAAGCGAACCTCTGTTCCCTCTACCAAATAGCTCCCATTTCGTTCGGGGTATCGGTCATCGGTTATATAAGCCTGGTATCCCGGAGCTGCATACGGCTGAAGGAATGCCTGGATACTCCCCTCATACCCCGAGTAGTTAAGTTTATATGCTTTTTCATTGGCTAACTGTTTTAACATTGCCGGGTCTTTAACCTGGGATAGTATCTTGCTATGCGTACGTACAACATTTGTAAAAACATCTGAACTTTGAGATAGCTTATCGCCAGTTGAAAGCCTCGCACTGTAGATCACCTCCACCGGGTCATTTTCTGTGAGGCGTTCTTTTAAGCTATTATTTTTCACCACATTGTAGCCTAGCTTGTAATTGGCCTTGCCTGATTCAAATACATCATTTCCGTTAGCGTAGGGTGTAAACACCAGTCCGCACCATAAAGTATCTGGCTGTAGGAAGCAGCAATTCAGGGCACCATCCGTGTATTGTAAGATGCCGTTTATTATATCAAAACCCGTCGCGTTTGGTATATAAACATTTTCAAGCGTGTAATCGACTGTACATTGCACCTTGATTTCATAATTGTTGTCTATGCCGGCAACAGCCTTCAGCAGCAAGTCTTTTATGGTTATCGACTTTTCGAAAATGTCTAGATTGTTTCTTCTCAGTAACCAGCTGTACCCCTCACATTCTATCGTTAGTGGCGTATCCAGGTTGCGGCGCTTCACAAAACCTACGAATTCTGTTTGTAAGTCACCATCGTAACCCAGTTTGATAATAACGGGATCTCCATCGCTGAATTGCTTCCCAGTCGTTACCACTCCCGGCTGTGTATTATTCCCGGTAACAACCTTCGCAATGGATGGTATCCTTATGACTGCGGTATCGGCTATGCTGTACAGGCTCCGTTTTATCTTCACTTCATGCACGCCGCCAAACCGGAAACTGCCAATAGTTATATCACTGCTTAAAACAAACATCATTTCTCTTTTTCGTGAATAAAAGTCATCCGGAAATTCTTCAGGAAATAGTTACCAGGTTAAAGGGCTCATCGCTCACTATGCGCAACTGGTATGGCCGCACATTCTTTACGCCATTTATTGCGGGAAACGATAGCTCCCGTATCACCACCTGGTCGCTGCCGCTTCTGTCTGGTCGTAGCAGGAAAATGTCTGTTAGCGGACATTGAATGGACAAAGCAACATTTTGTTCGTAGATTGTGCGCAATGTGGTTACATCAGTTTCCGGAAATTCATTGGTATTGTCAATAATGAATCCCTTTACAGTGATTTCGTAATCTTGTATATTGATGAGTTCTTTCACCGTGCCCCTGCGTCCGGTAAGTGGTGTTTCCACTATCGTCTTTCTGCTGGTTATAGATATTATCGGGTAGGGTAGGTCCCACTTACTGAGTCCTCCGGTACTGCCCTGGTCGGAACTGCCACCAGCTCCGGTTATTAACCCATTACTCTGCGATGCATCCTGATAAGTGATGGTAACCGGCATATGATATTCACGGCCCAAAGCATCAGAAGAATAGTAAGGTGAGCCTTGCGCGCCGTTTTCCTTTCTCCCCGGCGATAGTGAGTTTTCCCCAACCACTGTATTAAACTTAGGGTCAAATGCCTGGGTCTTATACCCGAACGTTTGTTCAAAAAGATCCGCTAAACTGAATGTTATTTCCGCCATGATTATTGTATTGCATTTGCACTGTTAAGAATCTCAAGCAGCGCTTCTTCTACGTATGATTTAAGATCTGTTATACCATTGCTTGTATCGGTGGCATTTATTGTAAAATCTCCAATAAGAGGAGTGTTGAAATGTATGTTTAGTGTTCGGCTTGTGCCCGCCAGATGCTGGTTTGCAGAGCTATTTTCACTGCTATCTTCTTCATAGTGACTATTTGCCCGTAACCTTGGCACGTTATCATGAATTCCATACCGAAAAGCGGGGTTTTCGATCTGCATTACGGGAATTAATTTTTGACCTGCATTAACGCAGTTCTCAGAGTATCTGGAGATCATGGCACTGGTGTCCAGTAAGGGTGTGGCTGATAATTGGAAGTTTTGCAATCCTGGGTTTGCAAATGTAGTTTTCATCGCCAGGCAATCGAAAAGCTTATTTTTTTTATCCTCAACAGATTTTATTGGTAGTAGTGATTGATCCGGGTAGTTCATCTCGAACAGTTCAAAGAAGCGCTTATTCATAGCCGTTATTGAATCCATGTTGTTGCCATGGACACCGCTTGTTGCGGCTTTTTGGGGCTTTTCTATGCCACTTATTTTACCAGCGCTATTAATCCTTGACTGTAAATTTTGGCCAGCAGTCTCCGTTTGAGGTTTATTCCATGGTGATTGTTCGCGGCTTACATTGTTGTTGCCTGCTTTGGGATTGCCGTGTTTTGTTCTTTTCGTAAGAGTTACTAATGCACGCACGACCACATTCTGTCCAACTCCGTTCAGAGCCCCGCCGCTGGCTTGATAAAACGCCAGGGCCTCGTTAAGCTTTTGAGTTGGCTGATGATAGTTGGAACCTGGTAAAGATGCCCATACGCTACCCGTTTTAGATATGGCCGAAACTATATCGCCACCCATTATATCTTCTATAGCATGTCGTTCGTCTATTTTATGTAGTGCTCCGATTTCCTGGTGAACAGGCAATATATCATCCCAACCAAATGCATCTGCTTGTTCGTCCCAATATGGGTGCGTATCCGAATTCAGGAATTGGAATGCTCCAACTGCTGATGAATATAGCGTGTCAACCTTGACCGTATCGAACATTGACTTCGGTTTATGCTTGTGTACGGCTTTATATATCTTATGCGCCGGCCTAACATCAAGCGTGCTGATCGAACCACCACCAAATGTTTTATAATAGCCATTATCACCTAGAGTGCCCTCGCCCCTTCTTATCGTCAGAAGATATGCATTTATATTAGGGTTCAGCAGCAGATTTTGATAATACGCTGAGTTCTTAATTGGTATATTGTTCTTCTTTGGTAAAGGCTTTTTTTTATGGGGCATATACTATTATTTTGCAGAAAGATCTGTTACCTTATGAAAAAAAGAATTTCATTTTTTTGCTTGTTAATTGTATCTCTTCTTGTGCTGACTTCATTCAGCGGAACAATACCTGATAAATTCAAAGGCAAATGGTATAGAACAGTAGACTGCGAGGAGAATCTTTCCAACACGATCCTGACAATTAAGGAAACTACTATATTTGATGTTAACGATCAGCTTGGCCTTGATTGTAAAAATGTTTTCAGGGGTGACACTTTGTATTTATATGTTATTGCTCATGATGCAGGCCGCGGTTTCTGGGGACCAACTTATTACCCTCCACGTACAAACAGCCTTTTTGCAAAGTGCTACATTGTGAAACAAGGATTGCGGATAATATATACACAAAAGGATTTCAAGGATCACATTAAAGCTTGGGGGTTATCTACCATTGTGTATAAACATGAATAATTTTTTTCTGTAACAACTAAGCTGCGTTTGCACTGTTCAGAATTTCCAGCAGCATATCCTCCACATTTGATCGGATATCCGCTACCCCGCTGCCGGTGTCAATTGTATTTATTGTAAAATTCCCGATCAGTGGTTTATTGAGATTGATGTTAACACATCGTCCCGGATTACTTCCTGTCGCACTTAGATCATCAGCTTGTGTGTTGCTTCCCGTTTCATCAGTCTAATTGGTAAGGCTGCCGGTTGATATGCCAGTATCACTGTCCCTATCTCCAAAAGCAGCGCCTCACCAATTTCCTGGTGTTGCATTGTTTCTTCTATTTGGTATTTAGTGCATCAACAATCCGGGCTTAAGGTGATTTCCCGATAACGTATCACATGCAAATATGCCCGTACATTCGGATTAGACAGTAATTTCTCATAATAGTCCATTGAAGGCATTGGAATATTTTTTATGATTTTTATACTAAGTATTTTTAAGCTGCGTTTTATTTATCAGAATAAAATCGCTCCCCAAATGAAAGCTGCTATTGTATCTGTGGTGTTAATGTCACTGTTCTCCTGTAAACAGCGTCATCATGAAGTAGTCTCGGTTCCTACGCCTGCACCCAAATCTATACCAGCCGACTTCTTGGGCCACTGGGAAAGAAAAGGCTGGCTGAATGACAGCCTGTTGTCTGATTGTTTGTTAATAACAAATGATAGCGCGAGATTTTTTATAGTTTCGGATGGATACGTTGAGCTTACTTGCACGCCGAAGTACAGCCAGGATACTATATTCATGTATATGAATCGGAATTTCCATAGCGAGTTAAGTGACGTGCCTATGCCCTTCTTCGGCAGCCTGTTTGCAAAGTGTTATTTAGATAGGGGCAGACTTCGCATTATCAATACGCACGAAACGTACCAGGAACATATTAAACAGTATGAACTTGACACCATTTTGTATAAATATACGGGGGGCCTTCTGGAATTGCTGTAACAACACAACAACAAAAATTCATCGGAGAGTGGTATTCCCCTCTAATCGACTCCACATCGAGAATTATGGATGTACCAAATATGCTGAATGGAAAAGTGCCGTTTGCTGTAATGATTAACCAGCTTGATCTTGACTGCATTCCCAAATACAATGGAGATACTTTGCTGCTTTATGTAAAGTTCATTGATTGCGGACGGCTTTTTTTCCCTGGTAACTATCCGCTTCCGCACAAAGAAAGTTTATTTGCAAAATGCTACATAAAGAACGATTGGCTGCACATTATTTATACCCAAAAATTGTTCATAAGTAAAATAAAGGATTGGGAATTGCCAACTGCATTATATAAACCGCAAAAAGTATGCAGCCTCCCAATTAGAATAATAAGAAAATAGCTACATGATAAATTAATTCCCTTTTACTGCACATATATAATGAAGCAGACATTACTCTGCTTATTGCTTTTTATTGTTTCGCTCCATAGCATAGCTCAGATTCACTTGAAAGGGTACAAATGCAAGTTTTACGAAGGCCAATGGCCATATACTATGGCAGAGATGTGTAGCAAAAAAGATACTTTTCGTTTTACACTATTTTCAAGAGACATATGGTCAGCCCTGCCAGATGGTGAAACTGACCCTAAAAAGGAATTGGAAGTTGGCTTGAAATTGTGCTTTGATGATTCCCATTACTATAAGACAAAGGATAACCTGTATATAAATACCGGCAAAAATGATTTTGATGTTTATTTTTACATCGTTTATGTGCCGGATAAACACGCATCTGTGTCCGTGCGCTCAAAAGATAATGATTCTACTTTTTCTGCTAAATCAAAATGGCTCCTGTCTCAAATCAGGGCTCATAAAAACGATGATATTTTCCTGTTAAACGAAAAAGGCCAGAGCTGTCAGGATCCCGAGTAATAAAGACCCTTAAGCCTTAAGACCCATTATCAGATATCAACACCTGCTGTCATCAGCGGGTATAAGTGGCGAACTAAGCTGCATTTGCACTGTTAAGAATTTCAAGCAGCACATCCTCTACATTTGACCGGAGATCCGCTATTCCGCTGCCGGTGTCATTTGTGTTAATGGTGAAATTTCCTATTAGTGGCGTATTAAGATTTATGTTTACCGCCTTCCCTGCAATATTTCCTGCTAGGCCAGGGCCACCAATTTGATTGTTTCCCCCTGTCCAATTGTCCCCTCACCTTTTCTTATGGTAAGCAAATATGCTCGAATATTTGGATTTTGAAGCAAATTTTGGTAGTATGTCGTATCAGCGGTTGTTTTTTTATTTTCTTTCTTGGCATATAACCCGTTTATAATAATTTTATCTCAACATTTCAAAGCCCTCTTAGTTATGAAGCCAGTTATTCTGTTACAGCTGTTTATATTCACAATAATGACGGTAGCTTGCTCGCCGGGACATAACCAAAAATATGATGGTGAGTGGAACCGCATTTACACATCTGGGGATACTGGCTTAGGATTAAATATTCACGGCGATACTACTGAATTTGAAGTGGCGCCTAATCAGCTTGCAATTGTGTGTGAAAATAAATACAGCGCTGACACCTTGTTGCTATACGTAAAGTCTGTTGATTGCGGCAGGGATTTTAGCTTAATGTTTGAACCTCCCAAATCTAATGACTTATTCGCGAGGGCCTATCTAATGAAGAAGCGACTCCACGTTCTGTTCAATAAGAAAATAGTAAAAAAATATTTTGACGTGTTACGACTGGACACTGTTTTTTACAGGGCTGATGAAATCAGCAGAAACTAGATCAACGTACCACTTGTAAGCGTTTAAGAATCTTGCAGGCCATAGGATGACATTTGCAATACGCCAGGAGAGCCCGCTAGATCCCAGGCTCTGCTACATCTTAGCGATCTCGCTTCCTGATGTATTGCAAATGTGCCAGCTTCTGGGCAAACGCCTCATCACTAAGTGCTCGGTGGTCAAGGCCCGGCAGGTAGTACTCCAGTAGCGTTTCAAGGTAGCCAAAGGAATCGCGCGCCGGGCCCCCGCGCGACTCCTCTATAAGTTTACCAGTTTCGCCCGTTTGCCTTCCAGCTTCACCTTCAGCTCCTGGCAGATGCCTATAAACAACTGGTCATCCTCCAGTAGTTCCCTGCTGCCGCCTATGAACGTTACACTCGCCAGCCCTTCAAAAACATTCAGTACCTTATCGTTGTCCGCCTTGCTCATCGCAAAGTTGATCTCGTTCCTGTCCGGGTTTTTAAAATACCCCACATGCCCACACGCCTCCAGCGCATAAATGCCATATTTGTGCTTGGCCTTCCATTCGGCTATCTCGGCATCAGTAGCCTGCCCTTGTAGTTCGGTGGCTCTTTTGTTACTACTATTATTGGTGCTCATAAAAATGTTTTACATTCAAATCAAGAAAATCCATGAATCCTTTAATCAAGGTTCTAAGCAGTTATCAGCTTCATAAACACTATAGGCAGCGTCACGTCCATATTCTTGGCCCCTTGGTCCCAGCCTTTTTCAAAGTCCTTCACCTCTACACTCACCAGCGTATCTGTTTGTAATGGGCGCGTCCCTTTAGGCTTGTACGTGATCACTATGTCAAACTGCATATCCAGTATATCATCGCCGCCGGCGCTTATTGCTGCCCGGTTCATATCGTCTATAGCGCCCTTCAGCACTTTTATCTGGCCTTCATAAGTGCGGTTCCCGCTCTGTATGCTTATGGGCTCATCACCTGCGCTGTGCAGCAATTGTTTTTCTTTCGAGGCCTTATATTTCACCCCGCGTATCTTCGTCAGTGGCGATCCCGCAAACATCACGGTCATATCCGCCCACTCACAATCCTTACTGTCAAAAAATGGTATTGATGGCATTGGTTAATTTTTTTTGTTTTAAAAAATGGTACCCCTTTGTAAAAATATCTTCAGCTTGGCATAGATGAAGAGAGTTATGCTGCCTAATGGCATGTCCTCAAAGCGCTCCCCTTTAGGGGCCGGGGGTTACTGTTGGAACCCCAGGCTTATCTCAATATCTGCAGCATACCCCACAGGCGTTATTTTCAGCACCACATTAAGCTCGTTAGTGCTCAGTATATTTTGCGCCGGATCAATGAAGCAATTCACACTGCTGATCTCCTTATTCGCAGTCATTGTATTATTTACCTGGTTCACGATCTGCTGTTCCAGCCATTTGCAAAAACCTGGGTCGAGTGTGCCATCAGCATTCACAGGCACCTCATCATCTACTTCCTGCACAAAGGTGGTATAGGCCAGTATATGCGCCTTGTCTATTACCCTGCCGCGCGCCAGCATACAATAGTCGTCAGTAGTAGCCGTACACATCGGGTCGCCGCTGAAGAAGTAGCCGCTCACATTAGGATAGGTGGTAAACGTTATAAACCCATTGCCAGCGATCACACCCATATCCGCGCCTGCTGCTTCCACTGTTACACTGCCGGCATAGGCGTTAATATTGGTTAATGCACCCGTTCTTACCCTGCTTATTTTCCGCTGCACCGGTATAGATGACACAACCCCCAGAAGCAGGCCTATACATGCCGATGCACTGCTGTAAGTAATGTCTGTGTCTCCTATCAGTATTGCCGTCCTGTTATTGGTAGTGCCAGTCGTTTCATCGGCAAGGCTTGCCGGGCTACCACTATAAGATGTACCGCCTATCACTGCCCTGAATGGCTTTTCCGCTTCAAAGTACGCTGCAGCCATCACTGCCATGTTGGTTGCGGCAGTATATACGTCCTTATTCAGCGCGTTGGTAATCGTAACAGTTCCGCCTGCTGCGGTTATGGCCACATCATCGCTCAGCAATCCCAGCACTTTTATTTTACCGGCTGCATAGTCTAGTAATACTTTTGCCCCGGCAGCGTTTGTATGGTCCGCCATTTGCGATACCGTCATTGTAGCAGGCGCCAGCATCAGGTATAGCTGCGCTCCCGTACCGGCCTGGTTATAAAATTCCTGCAGTTGCTTTATCGCAAACGGATTGTTCGTATTGGTTATCCCGGCTGTAGCCACATCCGCCAGGCTGGTCACCAGTATTGGTGTGCCTGTAGTATAGCCGCCCAACTCGCTTACGCCCGTGAGCACCAGGCCGGTGATCCCGTCATTTGTCTGTATTGTTCCTCCTAGCTGGCCATTCGCCAGCGATATATTTACTCTGCCCATTGTTTAAAATCATTTTAGTTGTTGCTAATACTGTTTAAAAATCTCTTTTGGCTCCAACGGTTACCAGTCACTTCCCCACATTTTTTGCGGTCTTAAAAACAAAATGAAAGCATTGCGAGCCTGCCTGCCGGCAGGCAGGCTTTACGCCTTCTATGTTTGCATAATAGGCAGTACATAACTCACTCTACTTCACCCGCTCCTTTGGAGAGGGCCGGGGAGAGGTCTATCACGCCGTGCGCCCTTAAAACAAAAACGAAAGTATTGCGAGCCTGCCTGCCGGCAGGCTTAACGCCCCTGTCTGCCGACAGGCAGGTTTGCGAGAGACTATTTTACTCTGCGAGAGGCCAATCACGCTACTCCGCATCCAGCTCATCCAGCGGATCATATTCCAGCCCATCCCATGTTTCATTCGCCAGTTCCGCCAATTCATTGTCCACCTCGGTTCTTGTCTTCGTTGTTATAGTATAGTCATCAAGCCGCAAGGCGTGGTTTGTCGCGTTCTGCTCATCAAAAAAAGCCAGCCCGTCACTTGTGAAATACAGTTGATCAACTGCATCGTGATTATCGAAATATTGTTTTGCGTCTTTCATAAAATAGTGATTGGTTATTACTACCTGGATTTTTGGATTTTGGAATTTGATTTTTTGGGATTTAACTGGAATACCTGATAAACCCTGCCAGCGTCTTGTCAGTAATACTGCGCTGGTGCCTTACCACCTCATACCCTTCACGGCTCCCATCATTATTGCTGTTGCCCTCTATGGTGTGGAGAATTGCGCCTTCCACCTTTTCTACGATACCGGTATGCCCGGCATTGCCGCTAAACAAAAGGATGAACTGGTCGCCCGGCTTCACGAGGTCTGGCCGCTGCGCTACATCTGCCTTTAGCAGTTTAGTAGCCAGGGTATTTGTGCTGTGGTTGTTCCAGCAATCATGTACGCTGCCGGGTTTCACTGCCGGGTTTACCAGGTTCAGCTTTTTTGCAGCAGTCTCGTAGCACCAGTACACAAACGCCTGGCACCATGCATAGCCGGGAGCCAGGCCCACTGCATGAAGGTATTCATTCACCATAGGGCCGCTGTTGCTGCCTTTCGGTTGTTCACTTTGCCCTACCTGGCTTTCTGCGGCCAGCAGCGCGGCCGCAGAAAGTGTTTCGGTATTGGGAATATTTGAGTTTACAGAGGCCATGCCCTATTTGCTTTAATTGTTGTTAATAAAGAATTTGAATTGCAATCTTTTTGCCACCCGCGACTATCTACTATAGACTAAATACATCTACCCGCAGATTTACGACTTACCGCTTACGACTTAGTAGCGGCGTACTTCCCTTGCGTGTACAGGTCATACAGGTTTTGCTTTAACCGTTGGCCATCCAGGTGGGCAGCAAGCAGGCTTGCCAGTTTTTGCAGAATAGCATCCTGTAGTTGCGGGTCGCGCTGCTGCACTTGTTGTATAAAGCAGGCCAGCAATGCATTCACATCGGTATTTTGTTTGCAGTTGTCTGCGATCGTCAGCACATCTATTGCCTTGCCCAGCGCAGCTATCAGGTCTTGTTTTATGGTATCGTCTATATCTCCGGGTATTATCGCCGTCAGCACATCTGCCACCGGCGAGGAGAGCAGGTTCTTAAGTGCGGTTGTTATTTGCAACGCTGTATCTATGTGGTTGTCCACAAAATTGTCAAAGTCGCGCAGCAGCGCCTTGATCTGGCCTTTCATTTTTGTACAAAGCATGTTTTTTGTTTTAATCGTTCTTAATTGTTTTGATCTCCAGTGCGTGTATGCGTGCGGAGTGCTCATTGAGGCGCCGGTGGATCATGGCATCCTGCTCCTGCAGGCCCTTTATCTGCTGTCCCTGTATCGTCGTGGCATTGGTTAGCTGTTTCAGTTCCAGCACTATTTCATCCAGCCTCTTTATCACTTGCCCGGTTACCACCTTGATTATAAAACCAAGTACCGTTGCCATGGCCCCCGCCACCCCTATAAGCATCCATATTTTTATTTCGGAAAGCATATTTGTTTGCAATTATTTATAACCCGAAGGAAATGTCCGCTCACTCTTGGCGCCCTTAAAAACAAAATGAATGAATAGCCGGCTTTGCGTCTTTGCGAGATATTTCCTCGCGGGAATTTGCATATTTGCATATTCCCACATTTGCACATTATTACGCTGCTGCCTGCACTATAGCCACTATGCCTTTTGCGTCACTGCGGCGCATCCTGGCACCCATGCGAACGCTCACGCTATATACATCGCCATAGTAAGTAGGGTCACCCACGCGTTCAAAGAATTTAATGTCGCCCAGCGCACGCTCTACTGCGCCTATCTGCCAGCACAGCACTCCGTCATTGTCAGTAGCAGCAGGAGTAGCGCCATAAGGGTTTACTACAGGTGTCGTGTCGTTAGTGTAGGTCACAACATTGCTGCGCATCATAATGTTGAAACCAAATAGCCTGCCCAGCACGCCGTCCTTTACATCATATGCCGCACTGAAGTCCCTGTATTGTGTTGCCGACATATCATCGGTCAACTGCTGGAACATATCTGCGCTTATCAGTGCATAGCGGCCTTCCATGGGCACGTTCTGTTTATTCAGTTGCAGTTGCGCGCCCTTCAGGTCATTCACGGTAAACTTAGCTCTGTTGCCCGTAGTTCCCGCCAGGGTAGTCGCGGTAGCCACACCCGTAGTGCGTACCACAAGCCCTGTGCTGCCACTCGGTGACCAGTCTATCAGAAGGTTATCTGCCACTGTCTGCCGCAATGAAGACTCATACTCGCCAAGTACACTCTCGCGCTTGTTGTAGCTCAGCTCAAAAGTTTCTGCATTGGGAATGAGTATCGGATCTGTTGTGTACTCGTCCAGGGTGTACGTGATGTCCGTATCGCCGCGTTGCACCACCGTTGCCGGTAGTGACGACCGGTTCTTTACCACATTCGCTATTGCACCGGCCTGTGGTATATGCACCACTGCGCCCTGTAGCACATACTGTCCTGCATCCGTTGATGCCAGCAGGAACTCATTGTTCTTAAACAAATTGCCTTCGATGTGATCTTCCCAGATCTCTTTTTGAATTGCCATTGGTTAAATTGTTGTTTGGTGATTAAGAATTATTATTGGAATGGAGTATTGAAAACACCTTTGTTCCCAGAGGGACAGACCAAATGATGCTTCACTTAATAAGATGAAGTAGATGGAGGGTGTTAGAATAGTCGGCTTTGCTGCCTCTGCCTGCCCGTACGGGAAAGGCACGTTCGGGCGGGCGTTTTAGCTTTGCGCTCTTTGCGTGAGATTACTATTTCAAATGCGATATAGGCGGAGTAAATAACCGGGAACCGGCAGAGGGCAATCTTATCAAAAACCAACCTCTATGGAACAAACAGCCTCCGCCAGCCCCCGGTAAAAAGAAATAAATAGGACGATAGAAAATACTAAAGATGAGAAATGCACAAAGCTCATTGCTTGGTTCCCGGAACAAGGTCCCGATCTTTTATCGGGAGACGCAGGAGTCAATAAGGCGATAGAAGCAATAAAAGATGAAAATAGCACAAAGCCCATTACTTGGTTCCCCCTTTAGGGGGTCAGGGGGTTAAACTTCTTCTCAAAAAGTTCTCTATACCGTACTGGGTCATTCGCCCGTAGCTCTTTCAGCTTCTTTCCTGCTGGATCATTTTTATCATAGTCATCCCACTGCCACTGTGCCTCGGTACGGTCTTGTTGTTTATTTTTCAGCAGATCTGCTATCGATTGGTAAGCAGGCATGGCAGCCAGCAATGCTTTGAGCCCTTCAGGGTTAGTGGCATAATCACTGGCGAGTTTACTGCTTAGCTCGGTAGTTATTTTCCTGTCCTCTAGCCCACGTTCCAGCAAAGCAGAAACCTCCAAACGGGTACGCGCCTTACCTGTTTCTTCAATTTGTTGCTGCAGGTCATACTTCGCAGCATGCAGTAATTTATTTTCCAGTTCCAGGTTGTTGGCCTTTGCCGCGAGGTCTTGCACAGCAATAGCTAATGCTTTTTCATCGGTCCCATCCACCAGTTGCAATGTCGCGCACAGATCCTTCAGGGTATTTTGCTGCATCACATTTATCAGCGGCAGGTTAATATTGAGGTCGGCAAGGTTCAGTTCATTTTCCTGGGCATCATACAGTAGCGTCAGCGCATTGCGGTTTCCCGGTATGTCCACTAGGCTGCATTCTTTGTTATACCATTTTGTTATGGTTGGGCCGGTTTGTCCTGGCAGCATCATGTCCTTGTCCATGCTATATTCCAGCACCACTATGTGCCCCACAGATGCAGCGTTAAGAAACCCGTTTTCTGCCTCGCTGCAGGTCTGCTCTCCACGCCCGTTCGATAGGTTTATTATCGGTGTGCCCACTATCTTATCATCTTCTATGTGCAGGTCTTCCCATTTCAGTGCTATGCCGTCTTCGCGCCGGTGCATATAGTAGCCTATGGGGTTCTTCTGGAAGGAATCTATCTGGTATCCCGAGGTAAGCAGCCGGAAACCATACTCATTCACCGTGCTGTCCGACAGCACATATTGCCGGTCGATTTTCTTGAATTTTTCTGTCATGATAGGGAGATCGTTGTTTTGTGGCACAAAGGTGTATCAGATTTTTCACCTCTGCAAAAAACGATTTAATGATGTAACAAATACGCACCATCATATCCCGCCTGCAGCACATCATGTAACTTTTTTCAGCGCTAACGATCTGATTTATATAACACTACATGTTTGCCATACCTGGCTTTTTCCTCAAGTCTGATTTTCTCGCTTTTCATTCACGTCTCAAAAACATATTAGCCGTATTTTATGTTCCTTTCAGGGTAAAACACTCCCGGAGAAACATACAATACGGCTAATATCACTCACACAACTCACAAACCAAACCACACTCACTCATCCACTATTCACAAACATCTTTATCTCTATTCGCAACTCATTACTAACTGCTATCTGCACAGCTACAACCATCTACTATCTACCAATCACCTGCAGACTTATGACTTACGACTAAGCTAAGCAAAGTCCATCTGGCTCTCTATATAGCTGCGTATCTTGCGTATGTAATCGTAGTAACCCATCTGCATCCGCACGAAAAACAAGAGGAGTATCCCAACACCCAATCCCAGCAGGGCATAAGATATTTTTAGTTCTCCGCCCACCAGCATTAGTATCACTGATGCTGCTATCAGGAACGAACTGAAAATAATGATGAGCAGGGGTCCGCCAAGGTCCAGCTTGCGCATTTTAGAGGTCACTACCACGTTCATCTTGTTTCCTTCTTCCTTCATTTCCACCTTCGTTATTGGAAGAGTTTTTATGCCCTCTGCCTGTTCTGCATGCGGTATTATCCGGAGTGATTGCTCTTTCTCAACCACCTCAAAATCCATGTTGTGTATTTTTACATGATGCCCTATCAGGCGGGTTTTGAGGGCTTCCCTGGGCGTCGTTGACCGGTACTTCTGCGTTCTCGTGAATATCATAAGATTCGTTTTTTAGGGTGTGCAATAGCATTTCTTATATAGACGTTCGCATGGGTCAAAAGGTTAGGGTCTTAATATTACTTTAACAATAAACATGCCAGTTTTCGCCTTTCACGGCGATATACACCCCCGGATAAACTTTATTGCCCACACCTTCCGTATCTTTAGTGAAAATATAGACACTTTGTACTTCGACGAATTTGGTTTTGACGATGACCTCATGGATGGTATCGATGCCATGGGTTATCAAACTGCTACTCCCGTGCAGGAACAGGTAATACCGCACATTATAGCCGGCAGGGATATCATCGCCGCCGCACAGACAGGCACTGGCAAAACCGCTGCATTCTTGCTACCGGTTATTCACAAGCTTATCACTGAGCACCACGAAGGCCATAAGATCAATGCAATGATCATTGTTCCCACCCGTGAGCTTGCAGTGCAGATCACACAGGCGCTCGAGGGGATATCCTATTATACTTCCATTAGCTTCATTTCGGTTTATGGTGGCACAGGTGGTGCGCTTTTTGCCGCCGAGAAAAAGGCGCTTACCTCGGGTGTGGATATTGTTATCTGCACACCGGGCCGCATGATCTCGCATCTCAATATGGGCTACGTCCCGCTTGATGGCCTCCGCTATCTCATACTGGATGAAGCCGACCGTATGCTCGATATGGGCTTCTACGACGATATCATCAAGATCATATCATACATGCCTGCAGAGCGGCAGAACCTTTTATTCTCGGCCACTATGCCGCCGGGTATTCGCAAGCTCGCCAACACCATCTTAAAAAAACCGGTAGAGATCAATATCGCTATCTCCAAGCCTCCCGAGCAGATAAAGCAGGAGGCATTCCTGGTGTATGATGCACAAAAGATACCGTTGGTGAAACACGTCCTGCAGCAATCCCAGTTCGACAGTGTGCTGGTTTTTTGCTCCAGCAAACTGAGTGTTAAAAAACTAACTGAGGAGCTGAAGCGCGCAAAGTTTTCCGTTGACCAGATCCAGTCCGATCTCGACCAGGAAAAACGCGAACAGGTTTTGCTCGATTTCAGGAGCAAAAGGCTAAAAGTGCTGGTAGCCACAGATATACTCAGCCGCGGCATAGATATAGAAGACATAGACCTTGTCATCAATTTCGATGTGCCGCATGACGGCGAAGATTACATCCACCGTATTGGCCGCACTGCACGCGCATCCACAAAGGGCGCCGCCTATACATTTATCACAGAGAAAGAGCAATACAAATTTGATAAGATCGAAAAGCTTCTGGGCCATCCTGTTACTAAAGCCGTTGTCCCCGCAGAATTCGGCCCAACACCAACACCCGGTGCAGGCGCCTCTTTCCAAAAACCAAAAAAGAAAAAACACCGCAACCTTAAAAGGTAATACCGGCATGTAGAGACGTTACAATGTAACGTCTGAATACCTCACGTAGAGACGCAAGATTTTGCGTCTCTGCACACGCAGGACAATCGCGTGGAGCCCGCATCACGAAGAGATGCTCCACTGCAACGTCTCAATAAATGAAGGGCGATCTCACGTAGAGACGCAATGCATTGCCTCTCTGCACGCATATTGGCATCCCACTCTCGATAAACAGGTTGCGCTACATGAGTTTTAGCGGTCTTTAAAACAAACTAAGAGAATTGCGAGCTTTGCGTCTTTGCGCGAAACCTTTACACTTTGCATGAAAAAACTTCACCACTGCTTCACGATCCCATTAAAAATAATCCTCACAAATTTTAAATTCATAATTCGTCCGGCTTGAAGATCACTTACTTTCCACAACTCAAAAGCGGCAATATCTATCCCACACATTTTCACGCACATCGTTGACCTTGTCCACACGAAAAAGTTTTATGATGTGCTGTTTTTCGACACATTACGTTACGCTGCTCGACTGTCATGTAATTCAAAATTGCCGGTCTCAAAAATCCGGTTCAACTTTGGGCCATGAAAGAAGGATTATCGTATGATGAGCGGAGGGAATGGGCCAGGTCACTTTACATAAAAGAGGACATAAGCATTCGCGATATTGCCCTCAAGGTTAGTGCAGATGAGGTTATCGTACGCTCATGGATACAAGAGGGTAGGTGGTCGGAGATCAAACGCTCTTTACTCACTTCCAAAGCAATGCAGCTCGATTATTTTTACAGAGCTTTGGAATCGATCACCAGCCGCACTGTTGCGGGCCAAGCTTTCGACAATTTAAAAGATGTGGATCTGATAGTCAAGTACACCACCGCGATAAAAAATCTGGAATCAGAAACCGGTATAGCTTCCATCGTCCAGGTAGCCGAAGTTTTTACCACGTGGCTCCTCCGCCGCGACCCGGAGCTGTCCCGGAAAATAACACCACAGTTCGATGCCTTTATACGTGAGCAGGATGTCACTCAGCCAAAAGAGATTATATAGTATCTCGTTTCAATCAGTTTTGCTTACGCACACTAAATGCACAGCCACAAAGTGGCGCAATATATCAGCGAGGGCGAAGCCCCTCGATAGCAAATGGCAATGAGAGCAAGCCCTGCAAGGGCGCAATACACTAATAGTGTAAAGCTCCGCTAATACCACCCAAATCCCCAAAACTATGACAGACAAACAATGGATAACCCGCTGGCACGATCACGCCAAAAACATCCTCCCACCAATGTCCCCAATCATGGGCGAATCAAAAGAAGAAATGCCATCGCTCTATGAAAAAAATAAGGACAAACCACCACTCAAATTTCCGCGGCCAAAGAATGCAAGGCATTGGGACGAAAAATAGATACCTCCAAACTAGTTCCATTCGCCCTTTGCGGCCTTAAAAACCAAATGGGGAACCGCGAACTTGGCGTCTTTGCGAGAGAATTTTTTCGCAAGCCCCCGCGGGCGAACCCCTGCGCGGGAGTTAAAAATGAACCAAACTATGACAGACAAACAATGGATTACCCGCTGGGGCGGCCATGCCAAAATGATCATGGCCACCACGGACATAAAGGCAAACGAATCGAAAGAGGAAGGCAGTAAACGAAAAGCGGAACTGGAAACAGAACCCGAAAAATGGTTCAATTATTATTTCCCGGCCTATGCCTACGCTGCCCCTGCTGCCTTTCACAAGGAAGCCACAAAGCGCATCCTCGAAAATTCTGAATGGTACGAAGTTCGGCTATGGAGCCGCGAGCTCGCTAAAAGCACCCGTACTATGATGGAAGTATTTTACCTCACGCTGGTAGGCCATAAAACAATTGATGGTGAACGGGCGCCAAAACGCTATGTGCTCCTCATCAGCAACAGTCTTGACAATGCCTGCCGCCTGCTCATGCCTTACAAAGCAAATCTCGAATACAACAAGCGCATCATCCAGGACTACGGAAAACAGCAAAGCCCCGGCAAGTGGCAGGAAAGCGAATTCATCATGGAAAACGGTGTTGCGTTTCGTGCTCTGGGTGCCGGCCAGAGCCCTCGCGGGGCGCGAAACGGTGAAGCCCGTCCCGACATACTATTGTTTGATGATGTGGACACGGATGCCGATTGTCTCAACCCGGAGATCGTTGCCAAAAAATGGCGGTGGATCGAAGAGGCCGCCATCGGCACCCGTTCCATATCGTCGCCTACTACCATTATTTTTTGCGGCAATCGCATTGCTGCTGATTGCTGCGTAGAGCGCGCCATAAAGCTCGCAGACTACAGCGAGGTCATCAATATCCGCGATCCCGCAGGTAATTCTTCATGGCCCGAAAAAAACAGTGAAAAAGATATTGAGCGTGTACTTGCGCAGAAAAGTTATGCAGCCCAGCAAAAAGAATACTTCAATAATCCCATTACAGAAGGGTCGGTGTTTAAAGAAATGGCATACAAGCCCGCACGGCAGCTACGTGAATATGATCTCCTCGTATGCTACACCGACCCTTCCTATAAAGACACCAACGATTACAAAGCCACGGTGCTCGCAGGCAAATGGCAGAATGAGTTTCACATCATCAAATGTTTTCTCGAGCAGGCCACTACCGCAAAAATGATTGACTGGCACTATCACATCATGGATCTGGTTGGTATAGAGTGCTGTTATTACCTCATGGAAGAAAACTTCATGCAGGATGTGATCGTGAAAGAAGTAAGCGATGCAGGCCAGCGCACAGGCCGCAGCATACCCATTCGCGGCGATACCCGCCGCAAGCCGGATAAATTCATGCGCATCGAAAGCCTCCTCGAGCCACTGCACCGCAATGGCCAGCTATATCTTAACACCGAAGAGCGCGATAACCCACACATGAAGCGCCTCGCAGAGCAGTTCATCGCCTTCGCCCCTGGCTCCCGCGCCCACGATGATGGCCCGGATGCGGTAGAAGGCGCAATCTGGCAGATAAACGAAATACTCAATAGAAAGGGCGGCAAGGGTATCAATGTTGCAAAAAAACAAGTCAGCAAAGGCCGCTGGTAAACAGTAGTGCGCGGGTTTTACGTAACTCATTCTACTTCACTCTCTCCTTCGGAGAGGGCCGGGCCTGCCTGCCGGTAGGCAGGGAGAGGTCTCTCGCGCTTGCAAATCACAACACACACAATTACCAAACAAAAAATCAATAAATTTACACGGTCATATAAACACCATGCAAAATGAAAAAACACATCTTCATCCTTTTCCTCCTTGCCTTCGCCCTCACCTCCCATGCCCAGGACGATAAAACAGATAGAAAACAGGAGCTAAGGGACAACGCCGCAGAAAAGAAAACTGCTTCAAAACTAAAAGTGGACTACAACCTTTTTCGCAGGCAAATGCTCGCCCTGCCGGAATATGGCGATGAGCGCAAGAAGATCCCCGCTCTGCAGAAGGCAAGCAAAATGGCAGTAAAGATCGTTGCCTATGTGGACTCTATAGATGATGCGGGCGACGATGTAAAAACCCTCATGGGCTACATCATCGAGAATGTCGGTGACAACTCCACCAACATATACGAGATCACCTACGACCGCGCAACAAAAAAAATAACCACGGTAAAGCCCACCGGCGAAACCTCCGACATCGAACAGGATGACGCCGATACAAAAAAAACATCGCCAAAGAAAACCACCGCCAAAAAAACAAAAGGCGATGATGACGATGATGACGAAGACCAGCCCGCAAAGAAAAAATCCAAAGACGAAGAATAATACTGTACAAGCATTACATCAGAGCAGGCTTTGCGCACTTTGCGTAACCTTTGCGTGAAATTTCTAGTACCAGTCTTAACCTAAATCAATATTACATAACACGACTCAACCTCACCCGCTCCTTCGGAGAGGGCCGGGGTGAGGTTAACCTTTTAACCATGCCTATCATCACCTCCTCCGATCTCGCTACAAACATATACCCTGAGATCATCACTGAGATCACCCGTACAGACACCACCATTACCGACCGCGCCATCAACGCCGCCATACAGGAAGCCAAAATGTACCTTGCCCGCTTCGACCTCGTTCAGCTGTTTGGCACAGACAGCACGGCCCCGACAGTAACAGATGAATACCTTAAGTCTCTCGTCAAAGATTTGGCCTGCTGGCACTTGCTGCGCCTCTCTAATGTTGGTATAGACTATACGGCCTATCGAACTGCTTACCAGGATGCCATCGGTGCCCTCAAAAATATCATGGCCGGCCAGGCGCAGCCCGAAGGATGGCCCTACCTCGACACCTCCTCCGAAGAAACACCCCCCGGCGATTCCATCTCCTGGTGCAGCAACCCAAAACGAAATAATTATTATTGATAACGTTTCGATGCAAATAAGCGATAGTAGTGACATCACTACCGCTTTTCATGGCTCACCGCATTACGTTTCTAAGGGAAACATAAAACACTCGCGCTTGGCGGTCTTAGAAACTAAATGAGGGAGTTGCGTGCTTTGCTCCTTTGCGGGAGAAAACCTTTGCGTGAAACCCTTATACCAACTCTCGCTCCACATACTCCGTATAGAAAATTGCCCTCACTGGAACTTTACTCCTATTATACGCGTTTTTCGGGTTCTTGAATTTCCTGCGCTGTGGTGCGGGATCTACAAATACTTTGTCATTATACTTGATATAAATAAAGACAAGTATGCAAAGGCCAGTATAAATAAGCACTGCAGTGTACTTGGTCACCTTCTTTGCATCCTTCGATAAAGTCTTTCTTGTGGGCGTCACTTTTACGATCAGGAAGGTCATCAGAGCAGTTGTAAACAGGATGTACGGGAAGGTAAATAATCTATGAACGATCGATGTGGGCATCCAGCCTTCCAGCAATACCCCAAGCCCGTATATCATCACTAAGTTCAGCAATGTTATATAGGCTACTGCAATAACGACCGAAAACACCTTAAACCGGGTGATATTATAAACAAGCCGGTAAACCGCAACTATTAAACTTCTCATTTCAGGGCGTTTGTAATAGAATTATAAAGATAAGGCGTTTAATGTTTCTCAATATTTTCAGGGTTAGAGGACGTTAGGTTTATTCAGCTATGTACAGGTAAAAATATTTTATATAAACAAACAGTATTAACGCTGCAAGGCTGTAAACGATCAGCGGCACATACATCACGCTGGCCTCTTCGCGGTTTGAAAGATTTTGAAGCGGCAGCATAATAACAAAGTTCAAAACAAACATGGCCACTATCACCACTATGATATATGGAAATGCAAACGCCATATGTACGTAGGATGTAGGGAGCCATCCTTCTGCCAATATCCCTAAACCATATATAAGCAGCAGGTTTATGGCAGTTATATAGGCCAGTGCTGTAAATAAAGAGATTATCTTATTCTGCGTGAACCCGAATATGATTTTATATACATCTGCAATTAACCGTCTCATTAATAACTGGTTGTTTTTTTTACTAACCGCAAGATAGAAATTTTTACACGATCATAGTGCTACACAACCGCAAAAACAATTTTATGGTAAAAACCCGCAAAACAAAACATGAACACGAGCCGATTATTCTTAACGAGCTTACCATACGCTCCGTTGACCGTAGCCGCAAAGATATTTTAACATGGCGTGGCGCACTTATCAGTGCCGAATCTGTTTATTACCCCAACCGATCCCGCCTATACGATCTGTATGAAGATATCATCCTCGATGGCCACCTTTCCGGAGTCATTGCCAAGCGTATTGATGCGGTTCTCAATAAAGAGATCTGTTTCAATATCAATGGCAACAAAGACGCTTCCCTGGATGAGCTGATACGTTCCACAGCCTTCCGCAGCATCACGCGCACCATTATGGAGACACGATTGTGGGGCATATCCGCCATTGAGTTCATTCCTGGGCGCGAACTTGCCTTCGATCTCATTCCCCGCAAGCACATCAAGCCAGAGCTTGGAATTATCGCCTTTGAGCAGACCGGTACAGACGGCATTCCATACGCTTCACTCGAAAACATATGGGTGATGGGCGATACTAAAGACCTTGGCATCCTCCTAAAATGTGCGCCCTACTGTCTCTACAAGCGCGGCGGCCTTTCCGACTGGGCACAGTATATCGAACTCTTCGGCCAGCCAGTGCGCGTTATAAAGTACGACTCTTACGATGAGCAGACAAAACTGGAATTGAAAAAGATACTCGATGAAAGCGGCAGCTCACTCTCTATGATGATTCCCCGCCAGGCCGACTTTGAAATAAAAGATGGCAAGCAAACCAATTGCGATGGCAATCTGCAATTATCATTCATAAAGGCCCTCAATGATGAGCTGTCAATTACCATGCTCGGCAATACCGAAACCACAACCAGCAGCTACAGCACA
Organism: uncultured Bacteroidota bacterium; assembly: GCA_903887415.1. Classification (GTDB taxonomy): domain Bacteria; phylum Bacteroidota; class Bacteroidia; order Chitinophagales; family Chitinophagaceae; genus Nemorincola. The sequence goes on from CAISPO010000044.1 coordinate 104,612, forward strand.
GGCTATGCCCAGAGCAAAGTGCACCTCGACCAGCAATACGAGATCACCCGCAGCGACCTCATCTACACCACTGCCATGCTCAATAGCCCGCATTTTATATCCATACTCCGCGGCTACGGCTACCCAGTCTCCACAGGCCGCTTCACCTTCACCAAAGACATGGACATCGACTACCTCAAAACAAGAATCGCCATCGACAAAGAAATCGCCCAGCAAGTTCCCCTTGCTGCTGACTATTGGTACAACACTTACGGCATTCCAAACGTTAAATAGCATGGATATAAACGCAAATAATCTTATCGCATTTTCTTTGAGAGAGAGAGAATGAAGGGCACGTAACACCTCCCCTCCTGTTTTTAGGAGGGGCGCGCTGAAAAGCATAGCGAAGCAGTGCTTTTCGGCTGGGGTGGTTAGCTCGCGGATACGTAGCTCATTCCACCTCATCCGCTCCAAGCCTGTCCTGAGCGCAGTCAAATAGGAGGGTGCAAGGAAAGGTCTCAGCCAACCATTTCCCAACACAAGCCTGTCTTTATATATCTTTACGCACACATTACCATATGAGATCACTACTTTTATCAATATTCGCACTCTTCACAACCCTGCTGGTATCTGCCCAAGGATTCCAGCTTGGCCTCGATGGAGGCATAGTTTACAACACGAAGCCCGCCTCTACTGGCGATAACTATGACAATAACCAGCACAGGTTTGCAGCAAGCGCACTAAAAGCAATCTACAATCATCATCATTGGCAATATGGACTTAACATTGGCTATAGGGAAAATTCTTTTTCCGGTTCATATTTTCATCTGGTTTTCTATAATTCAATTTTGCCAGTAATCCCACCCGATTTAGTCCCGTACACAGTTTCACAAAAAGAATTTCCCTTTAAACTTTTTATAAACCGCAAGATCACCTTCAAACACCTCGAAACATACATTGGCCCCTTTATCGGATATACATTCGCAACATCAAAAGAAGTTGTTTCCGTTCCCAATGAACCCCATCCCACTCAATATTCCGGTTGGCTGATTGGCGGAATTCAGGTCGGCACGACATATTTTATCACAAAACGCTTCGGCATAAATATTGAACTTAGCACCGAATACAACATCCATTTGGGAAGCGATAAAGACCAGTACACCGAATATTCTTTCCCCGCCACACTCGGCCTCCGCTATAAAATATAATTTACCTTTTTCAGAAAATGAGTGCGCGCAACACCTCCCCTCCTGTTTTTAGGAGTGGATGCTCAAAAGCACAGCTTCGCTGTGCTTTTGAGCTGGGGTGGTTGGCTCGCTTAGATCAGGCAGTTCATCCGCGCCCCAAAACAACAATCCAAATTCCATCCCGATAGCTATCGGGACCTAATTCCCAATTCCAAAAAAATGAACTCCCCGTTCGCCAACATCTTCCTCGCGCTCCGCGCCCGCATCCAGTCCCAGGTTACTGCAATCACTTATATCGATCAGGACCTCAATCAGCTCAAGCCCGCAACCCGCCCTCCGGTATCATGGCCGTGCGCCCTCATAGACTTCGAAGACTTTAACTTCAGCAACATGGGCGATAACGTACAGGTAGCCAACGGCACCATTGTAGTAAAGCTCGGCTTCGCTCCATACAGCAACACCAGCCAGTCCACACCTGATCCATACACAGAGCAGGCCCTTGGCTACTACGATATCGAGTGGTCATTGCATCTCGCCCTCCAGGGCTGGTCCCCCGGAGATGATTACGGCTACCTCATCCGCACCAGCGCCCTCACCCAGAAACGCCCGGACAACTATCGTGTCCGCGAGGTGCGCTACAGCCTCACCTTCGAAGACTACAGCACCAAGCCACAGCAGCAATACGCTCCCGCCACGCTAATAGTCGCTGATCAGATTTTGCTTTAAGAAACACGGTGTGGCACACTTCCCAAGTGTGCCATACCTACCGCTATTTGTTAGCAAATCGTGTACACGCACTTGGCGGTCTTAAAAACGAAATGAGGGAATTGCGGGCTTTGCGCCTTTGCGAGAGAATACTTTGCGCCCTTTGCTTGAACTTGCACAACTCACTCACCACTTCAAATGCGGCCACCTGTTCAGGAAATAATACAGCACCGGCCCTTTCTGTTTTAGGGCCTGCAACTGTTCTGCATGTTCCAGGATGATATTCGATATAGTCGCCGGTGACAGGAAAAACTCAGATACTATTTGCCGCAAAGTATCTTCATAGCATTTGTTTTTTACAGATGCATAGTAGTAATAACGCGCTATCAGGCACTCGTTTCTCTTGTCTATCAGTGAGTTATTCCGGCCCCTTCTTAAAGCTCTGGTGATGCCGCCATCCTTAATGATCTCATTAAAAATCTTTTGTCCGCGCATAGAAAATAGAGTTTATGCCACAAAGATAAATTGACAAAGGATGATGATCTCAGCAATATATCAACAAAACACTGTGGATACATTAGCTGAATCTCCCACCTGGCAGGAGTTTCAGACAATAAATTCACTGTGGATATTTTGTTTCTGATAACTATTCCGAAAGCGAAATATGCGCTGCGCTACACCTCCCCTCCTGTTTTTAGGAGGGGATGACCCGCGCTGGCGCCGGTCTGGGGTGGTTGGCTCGTGCCGTACGTAACCCATTCGACCTCACCCGCTCCTTTGGAGTTCACGCTAGCGAAGGAGCGAAGCTCGCGGGGTGAGGCTCCTCTTCATCAGCACATCCGTCTGCACATCATCGCCCAGCACAAACGGGTGCGATCCAAACCACTCAAACCCGAAATTTTTATAGAACTTTAGTGCCTTATAGTTATGCTCCCACACACCCAGCCACACCATATCATAGCTATGACTTGTTGCATAGTCGAGGCAGAAGTTCATCAACGCCGCACCTGCCTTTCTATTCTGGAATTCCTTTAGCACGTACAGTCGCTCTATCTCTATTGGGCAGCATCTTTCAAGTTCCGGAGGTATCATTGTAGCCCTCATTTTTACATAACCGATCAGCAAGCCACCATAATAAGCAAGAAAAAATAAATTACCCCGGTCGTTGAGTTCCGCTCTCAGCTTTTCAATGCTCATCTCATCGGCGATATACCGGTCCACATCTTCCCCGTTATTCACCGGCGGCCCGAAAGTGTCACGAAACGTAGTAACACTTAGTTCTGTGAGTATTGCAGCGTCATTAATATTCGCTCTTATTATGATTAGTTTTTCCGGAACCATATATTTTCAATGCGAAAATAGAACAATGCAGGGTCAATATAAGCAGCCGCGAAGCGGCGAAGTATATCAGCAAGGGGTGAAGCCCATTGATTACAATAATAAAACACAGCACACGCCCTCTAGGGGCGTAATACAACAGCATATATGAGATGCTATACATACAAAAGCTGACAGGCAGGTGTAATACCTTTTGCAAATCTTTATCGCATTTTGTTTCGTACGTTAACTATAACTTTTCAATTTCAGCCACAATGCGTAAATTGACAATGATATTAGCAGGCATTTATGCTGCAGCCTTCACCTGGTCCTGCAATGGCCAGCAAACAATATAATACTATGGCAATCGAAAAACACAATCCATATTACTCCCGCACAGACACCACCCTTCTGCACGTAACCGATGCAGAGTGGAAAAAAATATTGCCTGCAGATGTATATAACATTGCCCGGGATAAAGGCACAGAGTATGCATTTACCGGCAAGTATTATAAAACGGACACAAAGGGCACTTACTATTGCGCAGTATGCGGCAACGCCCTTTTTAAGTCCGATGCCAAGTTCGCCAGTAGTTGCGGGTGGCCAAGTTTTTACGAAGCATTAACGCCAAACAGCGTGCGATATGAGAACGACAATACCCACGGTATGCGCCGCACAGAAGTCCTCTGCGGCCGCTGCGACTCGCATCTCGGCCATATATTCGATGATGGTCCGAAACCCACCGGTCAGCGCTTCTGCATGAACTCCGCCGTCCTCGAATTTGAACCGGATACAAAATAAAAAATCCCGGGAAGTTAGAAATCCCGGGATTTTTGAATTTTTACTTTTGAATTTTGACTTAGATCAGATATCTATCTTCGCATACTTCGCATGAGTTTCTATAAACTGGCGGCGTGGAGGCACCTCATCGCCCATCAGCATCGCGAATATCTCATTGGCATAGGTATCGCTTTCTATCGTTACACTTTTTAAAGTGCGCGTATCGGGGTTCATAGTAGTATCCCACAGTTGTTCTGCGTTCATTTCACCAAGGCCCTTGTAACGCTGTATATTCACAGAGTCTTCCTTGCCGTTAGCCAGTTTTGCTACTGCGGCCAGGCGGTCTTCTTCGGTCCAGGCATATACCTGTTCCTTGCCTTTCTTTACAAGGTAAAGCGGCGGTTGCGCCAGATAGACATAGCCCTGCAGCACCAGCTCCTTCATATACCGGTAGAAGAATGTCAGTATCAGCGTCGCAATGTGTGAGCCATCCACATCCGCATCCGTCATGATGATGATCTTGTGGTAGCGCAGCTTAGTCAGGTTCAGTGCCTTCGGGTCATCGGGAGTGCCCACGCTTACGCCCAGCGCGGTAAACATATTCTTGATTTCCTCGTTCTCGTATATTTTGTACTCCTGTGCTTTTTCTACGTTCAGTATCTTACCCCTTAGCGGCAATATGGCCTGGTAGCTGCGGTCGCGGCCCTGCTTGGCAGTACCACCGGCCGAGTCCCCTTCCACAAGGTATAGTTCGCATTTTTCGGGGTCCCTTTCAGAGCAGTCGGCCAGTTTGCCGGGCATGCCGCCTCCCGTGAGCACACTCTTGCGCTGCACCATTTCGCGGGCCTTACGCGCTGCTGCACGGGCTTGTGCAGCCAGTATCACCTTGTCGATGATCATCTTTGCGTCCTTAGGGTGTTCCTCCAGGAAGGCTTCCAGCACACGGCTCACGCATACATCCACCACGCCCATTACATCATTGTTGCCCAGCTTGGTTTTTGTTTGTCCTTCAAACTGCGGCTCAGGTACTTTCACAGAGATAATGGCGCTGAGCCCCTCGCGGAAGTCATCACCGGTGATCTCTACCTTGGCCTTCTCAAACAGCTTGTTCTTATCGCCATAAGATTTGAACACACGGGTAATAGCTCTGCGGAAACCAGCTACGTGCGTGCCGCCTTCTATCGTGTTGATGTTGTTTACGTACGAGAAAATATTTTCGCTGTAAGAGCTGTTGTAAGAAAGCGCCACATCCACAGCTACATTGGTTTCCTTGTCGTGCGCTTCTACAAATATAGGTTGCGACAACAGTGGATCGCGCTTGGCCTTATCGTCCAGCATCTGCACAAACTCTACTATGCCGCCTTCGCTGTAGTAAGTTTCGGTTGGCATCTGGCCCGCTTCCGTCATTTCCCGCGTGTCTATCATCACTATGCGGATACCCTTGTTCAGGTAGCTCAGCTCACGCAGGCGGCCGGCGAGTATTTCGCGGTTGTAAATAAGGTCTTTGAAAATGGTCCCATCGGGGCGGAAGTGCACCAGGGTACCAGTATGTTCAGAAGCAACACCCGTTTCACGAACAGGATACATCGGTATCCCTTTTTCGTATTCCTGCTCAAAGGTTTTGCCTTCGCGCATTACAGTCACATGCAGGTGAGCGCTTAGCGCGTTCACACAGCTCACGCCCACACCATGTAGCCCGCCGGAAACCTTGTAACTGTCTTTGTCAAACTTACCGCCGGCATGTAGCACTGTCATTACTACTTCGAGCGCAGAGCGGCCTTCCTTCGCGTTGATCCCCGTAGGTATGCCACGTCCGTCATCCAGCACACTTATCGAGTTGTCCTCGTGTATGGTAACGGTGATGTTTTTGCAATAACCGGCAAGGGCCTCATCTATCGAATTGTCCACAACCTCATACACCAGGTGGTGCAGGCCCTTTACACCAATATCGCCTATGTACATCGCAGGGCGTTTGCGCACTGCTTCGAGGCCTTCTAATACTTGTATGCTGTCCGCACCGTAATCTGCGGGAATGGGTAACACTACGTTTTCAGTATCCATTTTTATTGAAAAAATTCAAAAGCTGCCCATACAGGGAAGTGCATACATAAGAAGGTTTTGCCCCTTCAGTTTGATAGTACCACACTCGCTTCAGCCGTAGTTAAAATGCAATAAGAATATCTATAATCTGACACCCTTTTCTAACCTTACAAAGATAGCCAAAATATAACTTTTAAACAAGTAAAAAACTACCGAAAAAGCCCTAAAACACAGGAAAAAAGCACAATTGTGGATAAATAACCTTTTAATGTTAAAATGCCTCAAATCCTTGGGCACAAATGCCTCATTTTTAAAATTTTTTCACTGAAATATTTGCGTAACCAAACGGTTTCTCATACATTTGTAACTGATCGGTTACAACAGGCCGAACTACGAAAATGAGGAGAGACGTATTCCAGGCCATCGCAGACCCCAACCGGAGGGCAATTATAAACCTCCTTTCACAGGAACGGCTAACGCCAAACGGTGTGGCCAGCCACTTTGATATAAGCCGCCCAGCTATTTCAAAGCACATAAAGATCCTGGCAGAATGTGGGCTTATTACTGTTAAGCAGCAAGGCAGGGAAAGGTATTGTGAAGCCAATCTCAAAACACTTGTTGAGGTATCCGATTGGATAGAGCCTTACCGTAAATTTTGGGAAGCAAAGCTGGACAGCCTTGTAGATTACTTAAACCAACTTCAATCTAAAAAATCTAAAAACAATGGAACCAAAAAGTAGCAACACGCAGCGTGAACTGCGCCTCTCACGCACATTCAACGCACCTATAAGCCTTGTATGGGAAGTATTTACCACTCCCGATCATATAAAGAACTGGTGGGGGCCAAATGGCTTTACCAACACGATTCATAAAATGGACGTGCGTCCCGGCGGCGAATGGGAGTTCATCATGCACGGCCCTGATGGGAAGGATTACCCAAACAGCAACGTATTTACGGAGGTGGTAAAACATGAGCGTATCGTGTTCGATCACGTTTCTGCGCCGCACCATATTACCACAATAACCTTTACAGCCAGTGGAGGTGAAACAACGATAGAGTGGCACATGATATTCGATAGTAAAGAAGAGTTTGAACAGGTAGTAAAAACCTACAAAGCAGATGAAGGCCTGGTGCAAAACCTGGAAAAACTGAAGGTGTATATGGCCAGCGATGCCGAGGCAAAAAAGGATGCCCCGGTAGTTGTAGAAAGAACATACAATGCGCCCATTGATATGGTATGGGAGGCCATCAGCAACCGGGACAAAATGGCGGAGTGGTACTTTGATCTCGCAGCATTCATGCCGGAAGTGGGCTTCGAATTCAGCTTCACAGGCGGCAAAGACGGCCGTGAATTTCTGCACTTGTGTAAAGTAACAAAGGTAATACCCGGTAAAGTGCTGGCCTACACCTGGCGATATGACGGCTATTCGGGCTCATCAGAGGTGACCTTCGAACTATTTGAAGAAGGCAACAATACCCGCGTGAAACTAACCCACACCGGCATAGAAACCTTCCCGGTAATACCGCACAAAGATCTTGCAAAAGAAAACTTCGTGGCGGGCTGGACACATATTCTGGGAACATCATTGAAGGAGTACCTGGAAAAATGATTCCTTGGCCGTCCTTACGATGATAAGAAGTACACGCATATGTGAGCCAACGATTTCGTCAGCCTCTATTTGCCAATTGCTTAATGCTTTGAATGGATACAAACCTGAAAACGAACATCAAAGCCATACAGACCGCCCCGAACGAGAAAAGCTGCACCAGCCAATGGCTGCCGCGCAATAGGGTAATATCGGCATAGGCCAGCAGCAACACAAGCAGCAGGTAGCCTATCTGAGCAAATATCCATTTTATATTCAGTGGCAGTTTAACTATCCGGGAGGCATAGAATATGAAAGCGAGGGCAAGGGAGGTCTGCGTAATAAATGAGGTGAGTGCGCCACCTTCCGCCTTATACCTGGGTATGAGATAAAAATTGAGCGAGAGATTGATGATCACGCCTGCAAAGGCAATGATATTCAATGTTTTCAGACTGCCGTTGGCGGTGAGCAGCGTGGAATAAACATACATAAGGCACCACGCGGGGAAGGAAGCTATAAGTATGGCGAATACGGTCTCATATTCCCGCACATAGCGGGTTTTGTAAAGCAGGTGCATGATATCGCCGCTGAAAAATATCCCGGCTACAGCGACCATGAATGAGAATGGCAGCAGCATATTGACACATAGCTTCACGATCTGGCTCACATCCTGTTTTTCGGAGAGCATACGGCCAAAAAGCGGCAGCAATATTGTAGCAAACATGAGCCCAAACATATTGGCCTGATCCATGAGCCGGAATGCCGCTGCCCAGATATCGGCCTGTACCTTTCCATCCACAGAGGTGCGTTCTATAATGATGGCGTCGGCACGGTTGTAAATGGACATCTGGAAAATAAGCAGCGCATAAGGAAAGCTCTCTTTTATAATCTTGAAAACGGTAGGGCCATGCAGTGAAAATTTTAACCGCACGTCGGATATGCGCCTCAGAATAATATAGCCGGCTAATGCTGCAATAAAATAACTGAATATCTGTGCGCCCACAAACCATTCTATTTTAAAACTTTTGGCGGTGGGCGGGTATAACAGCAGGAAGCCGCAAATAATGATCATTAAAAAACGGTCTGTGATAGACAGCACCCCGTCTGTTTTGAATTTTTGCAGGGCAGCGACATTGCTTCTAATGAAAGATACCAGTGAATTCAGGGCCTGTATCGCAAGTACGCCACCAAGCAATATCAGCTCCCACCCGCGATAACCTGAAATGAATCCGAATGAAAATGCCAGGAGCATATAAACAAACATCAGCACAACCCTGGCTGATAACATAGCGGGGAACAAAGTTTGCAGTTTATCCGGGTTATGAGAGATGGTGCGGGTATTGTAGCTGGTGATGCCAAAATCGAGCATGATCTGGAAAATGATGCTGACGCTCAGCAGCGCCTGGTAAGTGCCATACGATCCGGGGACTACTGTGTTTTGCACATTGCGGTCAATAAAAAAAGCCCATATAGGCTTCACCAGCACATTGACCGCAACAACAAAAAGTATATTTTTTACAAAAAACCGGCGCATTCCTATAATTAACTGCTTATAATGCCGTAAAAGTATATTTTTGTTGCCATAAGGTATGCGAATTGCTGTAAATACACGGTTGCTGTTAAAAGGAAAGCTGGAAGGTATAGGTTGGTTTACTTATCAAACGCTGAATCACATTGTCCGGAACCATCCTGAACATGAGTTTTTCTTCTTTTTCGACCGGCCCTATGACCCCCAATTCGTTTTTGCACCTAACGTAACGCCTATAGTAGTTCATCCGCAAGCGCGGCACCCCATCTTGTTTTACATCTGGTTTGAATGGAGCATACCCATGATGCTGCGCAAATACAAGATAGACCTGTTCCTGTCGCCGGATGGCTATATGTCGCTGAGCACAAAGGTACCCACCTGCCTGGTGATACATGACCTTGCTTTTGAGCACTACCCGGAGCATTCTGTATGGTCGCACCGCATGTACTGGCGGCACTATTCTCCGTTATTCGCAAAAAAGGCGGCACGTATAGTGACCGTATCTACTTTTTCAAAAAACGACATCAGCACACGCTATGGCATTGAGCCCTCTAAAATAGACGTGGTGTATAATGGCGCCCACGATGAGTATAAGCCACTAACTGTAACTGAGCGGGACGATGTAAAAAAGAAATTTGCGGATGGCTGCGAATATTTTGTGTTTGCCGGAGCACTGCACCCCCGTAAAAATATTGTGAACCTGCTAAAAGCATTTGCAACCTTCAAAAAACGGCAGCACACCAATATGAAACTGGTGATTGTGGGGCGTATGGCCTGGAAATATGAAGAAGTGGAACAGATGCGCGCTGAAATGCCTTTTAAAGAGGATGTGAGATGGGTTGGATATATGAATGTGGACGAGCTTTCTAAAGTTATGGGCGGGGCATATGCGTTGGTTTATGCCTCTCTTTTTGAGGGTTTTGGCATCCCTATACTGGAGGCGCTGCAATGCGGTGTACCGGCCATCGTAAGCAATACTTCTTCTATGCCGGAAGTAGCAGGAGAGGCGGGATTGCTTGTGGACCCGGCAGACGTGGACGACATTGCCAATAAAATGCACCTGCTCTACAAAGATGAAGCGCTGCGGAATAAGCTGATAGCTAATTCGCAGCAGCAAGTTAAAAAATTTGATTGGGGCCGGTCTGCAGTGAATTTGTGGGAGAGTATGATGAAGTGCATACAGTAATCAAAAATCCATAGACTAATGCATACGCAAGTAGAGCCGTTGCAATGCAACGGCTCTACGAATTTATATCCTCAAATTACTTTGTACTATCGGATTACGGGAATACGATGCCATCGTATTTATTCACATCCGTATAAGGGATAGTGGAGTGATAGTAGGCATTGATCGTCTTGATTATTTCATTAGCAACCAGGGCATAGCCACGCGGTGTAAGGTGTACGCCATCCAAAGAGAATGCGCCGCCGGTCACAAATTGCGCATTGTAATTGATGCCATTGTATGCGAAACCGGATGCAACAGTACCCAAGTATGTGTGCATGTCCACATACGCCAGGTGATACTTAACCGCTTCTTGTTGAATAAATCCATTGAACTTGTCAGTAGCCGTCCTGATAAACTGGAGCTCATCGGTAGTAAGTACATATTGTTTAGGAATAGGCGTAGTACTACCCCAACCCAGGCAAGTGAAGTTCATTTGAGGAGTAGAAAGCAAGATCAGCTCGCCTGTTACTGCCTGGCGTGTGTTGCCTGCATTATCCTGTATGATAAAATAGTTATACCCTATATGGAAGCCGATATTGGGGAACGAAGGGCGCCAGAATGCATTTAATGAGTCCGCCTGTGTTTGCCTGGCGAGATATAAGCCGTCGGCAGGTATTTCAGTAAAGAAAGGAACAGTAGTTACGTCAGGAATATTAATAAGCGCTCCGCTTGCACCGGTGCTGGTAGCCACTCTTAAAGCTGAATCATACAGCGTCTCGAACACATAGGTTGGCGTTATGTCGCTCGTGTTGTAGAGATTGCCAAATACCGGGGAAGCGCTATCGGCGCCATGGCCCTGGCCGCCTGCTGTAGCATAGCCCAAAACATCATTTGCTCCCAGCCACATGGTGAAAAAGGTAGGATACAGGTTATTGGCCATGTAAATAAGCTCGTCCATTGGCGTTCCCGCTGTGTTATGGTAGAACCTTGCAGCATATGGGTTGAAGGTCGAATAGCCCGCAACCGGGTAGTCAGCAATACGGATACCCGGTACGCCGATATTGTTTATCTGCCCATGATTGGCAGGGCTTACATAGGCCACAGCATCGTCCGGGTCCTGGGAAAACCCGGGCACAGTCGTTGGCGCCAGGGAGCTGATACCGGTGCAGGTATCAGTACCTACTGCTAATATCAGCTTTGAAGAAGGATAACCATTATCACTGTGCAGCAGCGGCTGAATAAAAGGGCCCTTTGCAGCTTTGTCGCCGCTGATGGTTGTGAACTGCTCAAACAAACGCTCCGGGTAAGAGTTAACCTGGCCGCTAAGGGTAAGGCTGTTGTTGGCATAACCAGCGGTCAGGGAGTTACCTATGGCGAGATAGTTGGTAAAAGTTGCTGTACCAGGAGATACCGGGGCAGAGATCTTAACACTTGGCTTACATGCCGCAAACAGGAAGGCAACAGCGCCAATGATATATATCTTTCTCATCGTTTTACTTTTTTAGATCAGTTTTTAAAAGTTATAGTAAAGTGCAATCCCCGGGGTCACAGCCTGAGTCTGATACGTGCCGCTAAAACCACCAAAATTATAGTCACCCGCACGCTTAACTGTGGAAGTACCCTCAACGGCAGCAATTATAGTAAACCTTGGCATTGGCTTTACAGTTGCGCCGCAGGTAACCACATAACGGTTAGCATCCGGAAGGTCAGGAGATACAAAACCATTTGTAACAGGTGTAGGATCGTAAGCAGCACCTGCCATTACAGCCACTACCTTGTTTATCTTATAGGTTGCGCCTATCCTTGGCGTAAAAGTATTTTGATAATGGCGGGGTGCATGTATATCCTGCAGCGTAGATGTATGCTGTGAAAAATTGAATCTCAGTGAATCGAATGAATTCCATCCGGTATAATTAAGGTCAAACTGGAAAGTCCACCCGCCCATGCGGTAGCCTACACCAAACGAAACAACCTGCGGCACAGGAAGCTGAGAGTCAAATTTAGTATTCGGGAATGAATCACGCAGGGATGTTGGCACTGTGAAATTTGCAGATCCGCCGCTGATGCTCATATTTACCTGCGAACGGTAAGTAAGGCCAAACTGCAATTCGTCGCTCAATTTGAACTGCGCGCCAACATTAAAGCCAACTCCGTTTGCATTGCCGCTCAGCTTTGCCTGGCCATCATCATAGCCTGGGCCCAATGTGCTGTGAACGGGCATAGCCTCAGAAAAATTCAGCGATCCTATTCCGTAAACGAACCCTGCGCCTACAGAAAGGAAGTCACTTATTTTATAAGCTATTGTGGGCTGAAAGAATACTGTTTTGAGCGTTATGGACTGCACAAGGTATTTGCCCAGCCAGTTAGTGCCCCAGTCGAGGCCGCTGCCTGCAGGCGTGTATATGCCCAGGCCTAATGCTATCCTGCTGTTTTCCTGTACCAATCCGCCAACATATACGTTGAATGGAGTGAACGTTTGCGGGTTTGTCCGCACGCTGGTAGGAGTAGTGCCGGAATTCTCCTGGTTGCCAAAAGCCGTAGAAGGCATGATAGCGGAAACGCTCACGTAGGCCTGTATGCCTTTAAGCCGTGCAAGGCCGCCCGGGTTATAAAATATGGTTGAAGCATCCCATGGCCAGGCAGTGCCCGTACCGCCCATTGCAACCTGCCTCAGGCCTTCAAGATTGATCTGGTAGCCCGCACCGAAAGATGTCGCTGCCGACAATAAGAATGATGCTGCTAATAAGTGTTTCTTCATAAATTATGTTGTTAAAAAACTAAAATCAATTCAACAGGTATCAGAATAATTGGGTTAAGGTAAAGCACAAAATTTCAAAATCCAAATCCCAAGGGCAAATTCCAAATCAGAAATTCCAAATTCCGAACTGAAATTTGGGGGAAAAGTGTCCGATTATGGCGTCAGGAAACAGCGATGCCGATGGTAGCGATACTGATTTTCACGTCTTTATGTGCCATTGATGCCAGCGCACAGGCTTCAAGCGTAGCCCCGGTCGTAAGCACGTCATCGCAAATTAAAATGTGCTTTCCGGCTAGCGCGGCATTTTCTTTGATCTTAAAAGCCCCGGCCATATTATCTACCCGCTCTGCCCTGGTTTTGTGGGTCTGGCTTTCCGTATCCCTTACTCTGAGCAATATTTTGTCGGTGGCCGGCTTGTGCAGTGCCTCGCTCATACCTTCGGCTATCAGCATACTTTGGTTGTAGCCTCGTTTAGCCTGCTTGGCCGGATGCAGTGGGACCGGGATGATCATATCGACTGATGAGGCCCAACCAGCAGCTTGCAAGGAATGGCCGAAACGCTTACCAAGGTAGTAGCCTGTCTCTTTTTTGTCTTTGTACTTAAGTCCGTGGATCAGATGCTGCAACAGCCCGTCATTGGTGAAATAAGCGAATGAGGTAGCATGAGCAAAAGGTATCCGGCCTGCAAACCGTAGCTCGGTTTCATTTTCGGGGATATGATGATAATTAGTTTCGGGTACCTCCAGCGCACAACTAATGCACAATACTTCCTCGGCTGCCAGCAATGGCTTGCCGCACCCCTCGCACAGGCGGGGATAGAATAGGTGGACGAGGCCATGAGTGAGGTCTTTGAGGAGCGAGGACATTTTTAGAGTTATGTAGTAAAAATAACAAACCCTGCCAAAAAGCAGGGTTCATTTTCAAATTTGCATATTTTCATCCCAATAGCCATCGGGACATTACCTCACGCTTCCGCATAAGACTCAGTAGGCTCACAAGTGCATACCAGATTGCGGTCGCCGTAGGTGTTGTTTACACGCGATACCGATGGCCAGAACTTGTTGTGCTTCACCCAGTGCAGCGGGAAGGCTGCCTGCTGGCGGCTGTATTTATGGTTCCACTCATCGGCAGTGATAACAGCCTGGGTGTGTGGTGCATTTTTCAGTGCGTTGTCGTGCTTGTCGGCGCGGCCGTCTTCTATGTCGCGGATCTCCTGGCGGATGGCCAGCATGGCTTCGCAGAAGCGGTCGAGCTCGGCTTTGTCTTCGCTTTCCGTGGGCTCTATCATCAGTGTACCCGGCACAGGGAAGCTCATGGTAGGTGCATGGAAACCAAAGTCTATAAGGCGCTTTGCTACATCTTCAGCTTCTATCTCCGCGCTCTTTTTGTACGGGCGCAGGTCAACGATGAACTCATGCGCGCAGGTGCCACCATGGCCTGTATAAAGAATGTCGAAATCATCCTGCAGGCGGGAGCGCATGTAGTTGGCGTTCAGTATTGCATACTCAGTAGCAAGACGCACACCTCTTGATCCCAGCATACGTATGTAGCCGTAAGAAATGAGCAGAATGCTTGCTGAGCCGAAGGGCGCTGCTGAAACAGCCTCACCCCGGCCCTCTCCCAGGGAGAGGGAGGTGTTACCTGCATTGTTCATTACATGACCTGGAAGGAATGGCTCCAGGTGTTTCTTCACACAGATGGGACCCATGCCGGGGCCGCCGCCGCCGTGCGGTATGGAGAAGGTCTTGTGAAGGTTCAGGTGGCAAACGTCTGCGCCAATGAGGCCGGGGGCTGTAAGCCCCACCTGTGCATTCATATTTGCGCCATCCATATATACCTGCCCGCCATGCTGGTGTATAATGTTGGTAATATCCTTTATCGATTCTTCGTAGATACCGTATGTAGAGGGATAAGTGATCATGATGCCTGCAAGGTTGGCGGCATGCAGCTCTGCTTTTACTTTCAGGTCGTGTATGTCCACATAGCCATTGTCGTGGGCTTTTACCACTACTACCTTGTACCCTACCATTACTGCGCTGGCAGGGTTGGTGCCGTGAGCGGAGATAGGTATGAGGATCACGTTGCGGTGGCCTTCGTTGCGGCTGTGGTGGTAACCACGAATAGCCAGCAGCCCGGCATATTCGCCCTGTGCGCCACTGTTGGGCTGCAGGCTGCAGGCATCGAATGCGGTTATTTCGCAGAGGTATTCAGAAAGCTCTTTTGCGATCTGCAGGTAGCCCGCGCACTGGTCTAGCGGTGCAAAGGGGTGCATTTTGCTCCAATGGGCCCAGCTAAGCGGCATCATTTCTGTTGCTGCGTTGAGCTTCATGGTGCAGGAGCCCAGGGAGATCATGCTGGTGTTAAGGCTGAGGTCTTTATTTTCCAGCATCTTTATATAGCGCATCATCTGTGTCTCGCTGTGATGGCTGTTGAACACCTGGTGTTTCAGGAATTCGCTGGTGCGGGTAAGGGAAGTTGGGATGTGCGTCAGCGCTATATTGTCATCCATTTCGAACGTAACAGGTTCATCGGGATTGGCGAATACAGAAAGAATATCCAGCAGGTCAATGGTGGTAGTTGTTTCGTCAAGCGAGATACCAACAATATTTCCCGGGTGGTAGCAGAAGTTAATACCACGCGCCTCTGATACCCTGCGTGTGGTCTCCACATCGTCAACGGTAACAGTAATGGTATCAAAATAAGCCTTACTGCGCACACTCACACCGGCTTCGGTCAACGCCTCTGCCAAAGACTGCGTAAGTGCGGCAACACGCTTGGCTATATTCGTCAGCCCGTCCGGACCGTGATATACAGCATACATGGCGGCTATATTTGCCAGAAGCGCTTGTGCAGTGCAAATGTTGGATGTCGCTTTTTCTCTTTTTATGTGCTGCTCACGGGTGCCCAACGCCATGCGCAATGCACGGTTTCCTGCGGCATCGATGCTTACGCCTATGAGCCGGCCAGGTATAAGGCGCTTGAAATCATCTTTTGTAGCAAAGAAAGCAGCGTGAGGACCGCCATAACCCAACGGTACGCCAAAACGCTGTGCAGAGCCGAGGGCGACATCAGCGCCCATCTCGCCCGGAGGTGTAAGCAGCGTAAGCGCAAGCAGATCGGTAGCCATAGCCACATAACCACCAGCCTCATGCATAGTAGCTATGAAACCACGATAATCTTCCACTTCACCCTTGGCGGTTGGGTACTGTACCAATCCACCAAAATAAGTAGTATCAATATCGGCAATGCGATAGTCACCGTAAACCACTTCTATACCCAGGGGCGCGGCGCGGGTAGCAACCACATCTTTAGTTTGTGCAAACACATCATGGTCAACAAAAAACTTCGGGCGCTCAGGGGCGCTGGTATCTTTGTTCAGCGCATGAAAGAACATGTTCATTGCCTCTGCAGCAGCGGTAGCCTCATCCAGCAGCGATGCATTGGTAATGGGCAAAGCGGTGAGGTCGCTCACTATTGTCTGGAAGTTGAGCAGGCTCTCTAGGCGGCCCTGGCTTATTTCGGCCTGGTATGGCGTGTACTGTGTGTACCATCCCGGGTTCTCGAAAACATTGCGCAGTATCACGCTTGGGGTATGCGTATCATAGTAGCCCTGGCCAATATAGCTTTTGAACGGCTTATTTTTCTGAGAAGTCTCTTTAAGGCCGTGCAGGTATTCTGCTTCACTCACGCCTTCCGGGATGCGCAGCTTGTGGTTCATGCGGATGGATGCAGGAACAGTGCGGTTTATGAGCTCTTCCATGCCATCTACCCCTATAGCCTGGAGCATATCCTGTGTATCCTGCACACCGGGGCCTATATGCCGGTGAGTAAATTCTTCGTTTTGAATGGAAAACAAATTCATAAAATGGAATAAAGTATTTGTTAGTATTTTTTGTCTAAAGAAGTGCAAAGATAAATTAAATACAGTAATTGATAAGACGCATAATAATTATTGCCATTAAACAGGGTTGCCCATGCCCAAAGATGTGAAACGCCTTACGCTACAGAAAAGTTTATATTTGCCAAAATTTACCTGATGAAGAAAGCCCTGATAACAGGCATAACGGGACAAGACGGCGCCTACCTTGCCGAACTACTGCTGGGCAAGGGGTATGAGGTACATGGCGTGAAGCGGCGCACATCACTGATAAATACCGGCCGTATAGATCATTTGTATAAAGACCTGCACGAAAAAGACGTCAGGTTCATGCTCCATTACGGCGATCTTACCGATTCTACCAATATAATCCGCATCATACAGGAAGTGCAGCCTGATGAGATATACAACCTGGGCGCTATGAGCCATGTGCAGGTGAGCTTTGAGGAGCCGGAATATGTAGCTAATACCGACGCAACCGGTACCCTGCGTATTTTGGAAGCGATCCGCATATTGGGGCTGGAGAAAAAAACCCGGATATACCAGGCATCAACTTCTGAGCTCTATGGTAAAGTACAGGCGGTGCCGCAAAATGAGACGACTCCCTTTTATCCACGCTCGCCATATGGTGTGGCGAAACTATACGCATACTGGATCACCGTAAATTACCGGGAAGCATACGGCATGTATGCCTGCAACGGCATTTTATTTAACCATGAGAGCCCGCTACGCGGAGAAACTTTTGTAACCAGGAAGATAACACGGGGTATAGCTGAAATAGTGCTGGGGCTGAAGAATAAGCTATGGCTGGGCAACCTGGGCGCAAAGCGCGACTGGGGCCATGCCAAAGACTATGTGGAGGCTATGTGGCTGATGCTACAGCAGCCGGAACCGGAAGACTTTGTTATAGCTACCGGCGTTACTACTTCGGTGCGTGACTTCGTGAAACTCGCATTCGCACATGCGGGTGTAGAGGTAGGTTTTCAGGGTACGGGCGAAAAAGAACAGGGTATTGTAACCAAAGTATTGAACCCGGAATGTAAAGTAACTGTAGGCGATGTGGTGGTAGAAGTAGATAAGCGTTACTTCCGTCCCACAGAAGTGGACCTGCTGCTGGGCGATGCTACTAAGGCAAAGGAAAAAATGGGCTGGGTACCCAAATATACACTCGACGAACTGGCCAAAGAAATGGTGCTCTCGGATATTGCACATTTCCGGAAAGAAGTGCTGCTCAATGAATCGGGCTACCGCACCTTAAATCAATATGAGTAATGGAGTCAGGAGGTAAAATTTTTGTGGCGGGGCACAGAGGCATGGTGGGCGCTGCTATCGTACGGAAGCTGCAAAGTGAGGGTCATCAAAACATCATTACGCGTACCTCAAAAGAGCTGGACCTGAGAAACCAGGCTGCTGTAAATGATTTTTTTGCCAAAGAACAGCCGGAATATGTGTTTGTTGCTGCTGCCAAGGTGGGCGGCATATTGGCCAACAATACTTACCGTGCCGAGTTCTTATACGACAACCTGATCATAGAGACCAACCTGATACACGCGGCTTATACCGCCAAGGTGAAAAAAATGCTGTTCCTGGGCAGCTCCTGCATATACCCAAAACTGGCCCCGCAGCCGCTGAAAGAAGAATACCTGCTCACCGGCCTGCTGGAAGAAACCAATGAACCTTATGCCATAGCCAAAATAGCCGGCATAAAGCTGTGCGAGGCCTACCGCGACCAGTATGGGTGCAACTTTATCTCTGGCATGCCTACCAACTTATACGGACAGGGCGATAACTACAACCTGCAAAACTCACACGTCATACCTGCATTGCTGCGCAAGTTTCATGAGGCAAAGAAAAGTGGCAGCGCATTTACGGAAATATGGGGATCTGGCTCACCTTTACGGGAGTTCATGTTTGTTGATGATCTTGCCGATGCTTGCTTTTTCCTGATGCAGGAATACAATGATAAGCTGTTTGTGAACATTGGCACCGGCGAGGAAATTACGATAAAGGACCTTGCCTTATTGGTGAAGGAAGTAGTTGGCTATACGGGCGAAATAAAATTTGACGCCACCAAACCAGACGGTACTCCCCGCAAGCTCATGGATAGCTCCCGCCTTCATGCAATGGGTTGGAAACATAGTACCAGCCTGCGCGATGGACTTACAAAGGCTTATGGCTATTTTAAGGAGGAGAATGAATAGGTGAAGCCGTTATCGGGGCTTTATAAACCGTACTAGATTGCACGAGTCAACCACCCCGGCCTGAAAACACTGCTTCGCTATTTTTTCAGGCGCGCCCCTCCTAAAAACAGGAGGGGAGGTATAACGCACCCTTATTTCGCAATAAATAACAACTGCCCTTTCACATATTAACTACATGTGGGAAAGCCCCCTTTAGAGGTTTGGGGTTAATGCTTAAAATGCCGCAACCCCGTTATTACCATCGCCATATCGTGGTCTTTGCAAAACTGTATGCTGTCGTTATCCCGCACAGATCCACCGGGCTGAATTACTGCAGTTATGCCGGCCTCATGGGCAACAGTGACACAGTCGTTGAACGGAAAGAACGCATCGGATGCCATTACCGCGCCTTTTATGATAAAGCCAAATTGTTTTGACTTTTCTAAAGCCTGGCGGAGGGCATCTATACGGCTGGTTTGCCCGCAGCCCTTGCCTATAAGCTGCTTGTTTTTTACAATGGCTATCGCGTTTGATTTGAGATGCTTGCACACAATGTTGGCAAACAGCAGGTCTTCTTTCTCTGCTTCGCTGCTGTTTCTTGCACCAGCTTCTTTCCACTCCGCAAAGTTCTGGGTATCCGCGTCCTGAACGAGTATGCCATTGAGGATACGCTTGTATTCTTTGACAGGGTAGAACGGTTTTTTCTGGAGGAGCAGGTTACGGTTCTTCTTGCTCTTTAGTAATTCCAATGCGTCCTCTTCAAATTCCGGCGCTATAAGTATCTCGAAAAAGAGCTCGTTTATTTTTTGCGCCGCATCAATATCTATGGTCTGATTAGTGATAAGCACGCCACCAAATGCGCTCTCCGGGTCGCAGGCCAGGGCCGCTTCCCATGCATGGGTAAGATTGTCGCGCTCGGCTATGCCGCATACGTTGGTATGCTTGATGATAGCGAAAGCAGGCTTTGAAAATTCAGAAATGATCTGGCAGGCTGCGTCTATGTCCACAAGGTTGTTGTAGGAAAGTTCTTTGCCATTCAGCTTTTCAAACATCGCATCAAGATCGCCATAAAAGGCAGCAGACTGGTGCGGGTTTTCGCCGTAGCGCAGCGACTTTTCATTGCCGAATGAAAGCTGGTAAAGCCCTGTGGGGGATATTTGCGAGAAGTAGCTGGCTATGGCCACATCATAATGCGCACACTCTGCAAACGCCAGCGCTGCAAAATGTTTGCGGTCGTGGAGTGATGTTACCCCATTTTGGGTTTCCAGTAGTTGCAGCAATTCACCGTATTGATTACGGGATGCGACAATACATACATCATTAAAATTCTTGCCGGCCGCGCGTATCAGCGATACCCCGCCAATGTCTATTTTTTCTATGATCGCTTTTTCATCGGTGGTTTGTTTTACCGTCTCCTCAAACGGATACAAGTCAACGATCACCAGATCGAGCAAAGGAATTTCGTATTCCTTTATATGCTGCTGATCGTCTGCCAGGGCGCGCCGGGCGAGTATGCCGCCGAAAACCTTGGGGTGCAGCGTCTTCACACGGCCGCCAAGTATGGAAGGATAGCCGGTTACACTTTCCACGGAAGTACAGGGGATGCCAAGCTGCTCAATAAATGTTTGTGTGCCGCCGGTAGAATATAAGGCCACACCAAGGCTATGCAGTTTGCGCACAACAGGCTCAAGCCCGTCTTTATAGAATACAGAGATCAGCGCTGATTTTATGGTACAGTTCATTTGGATTGCTATATTAAAGTAAGAGAAGTACCGGCAATAGGCGGGTACATGCAAGTATAAGAAGAATAAATGCGGTCAAAAAAAATTTACCACCAGCGGTCGCCTGCATGGTAAGCGCCATGCCGTGGCACCCGCCTGTTGGTGCGCACACGCGGGCTGACACAACTGCCTAAATGCGCAAGAATGAGCAGGGCGGCGATTATTTTTACGAGTCTGTATTTCATCTGCAATTTTTTTATTGTTACCTGCACGAAAATAGAAAACTCCATTCTACCTCATTCCGCTTTAGCCGGAATGGCAGTTTCACCAAACATTTTAACAGGTTTAAAAGTAATAAAATCTTCTGTTTTACGAATAGAATTTTTCAAAAGGCAATAAGTTAGCCAACCGCTATGCGGGGCATCGCTATTGCAAATAAGGCATAAGCTAGTAATTCCTCTGGCGCGGCTGAGGGCGAACAGTTGCCGGGGGCGGTGTTGCCTTCTTTTTGTGAAAAAGGTGGCAGCTTGTTACGTTGACAGCCACTACTGCCAGCAGGATCATCTTGAGTATATTACGTTTCATTTGGGGAGAAAATGTACGAATAAAGATAGTCAATTTTGCGATTCTTAAAAGGGGTGGCCATAAAATATCGTTCCGCATGGGCTGAGGTAAAATAATAATAATACGGCTCGCTGATCATTGATATGGCGATGGTGATGGCGAAGCGCCGTTGTGCATTTCAAATTCCCTGCGCTGAATATCACGTTCAACCCCGCTGGGGTTAGCACTTTTCGCCCATTTTACCACTGGTTTCACCAGTGGCTATTCATATTGAAGACCTTTGGGCTTCTTTTTCAAGAAGCTTTA
The DNA here is from genome assembly GCA_903887415.1 of uncultured Bacteroidota bacterium. Classification (GTDB taxonomy): domain Bacteria; phylum Bacteroidota; class Bacteroidia; order Chitinophagales; family Chitinophagaceae; genus Nemorincola. The sequence continues at coordinate 126,309 of CAISPO010000044.1, forward strand.
GTATCGCTTCTATGCGCATTGACTATATAACTACTTTATGGAAAAGCAGGCTAGCAATTTAGTTTTTCTCAGAAAAAAAGAGGCTGTCCTTTGAGAGACAGCCTCTTGAAAATATCATCTGGCTTCTTATAACAAGAAGGGCTGTATCAATGACAATATAGTTGCAGTGTCCATACCCTCATCGAATGCCGCGGTGGCAGAAAGCAATGGCACCTTTCCTGTGCTGCTGTAGGCGTCTGGCAGCGTGGAAATGTCTGTGCCGCCTATCTGCAGGGTATTTTCTTCACCCACATAATAGCTCTGCAAAGCTACTGTAGGCGGTATGTTGTTAGTGATCCACGGAGCAGGATTTTCAGCAGCACTTATTGGCGGCTGCCTGCGTATTAGGCGCACATGCGCCGCGTGGCGGCCTTCTGTACTTTGTATCTGGAATGCCTGGCCAAGGACGCTGGTATTGCTCCACAGGCTTGGTATCTGCCCCTGGTAAGCGTGTATGCCGGTATCTTCGAACACCTGCGCCATGATAAGGAAAGTAGGATAATCGTTAAATACGGAAGAGTAGGTGCCACCACCTGTAAAATCGTATGCGGATGGCACATACAGCGGATTCAAAGCCGTTGCGCTGTAATTCTTAGGTGTAAACGGTACACCGCCGAGCGTGGTAATAACGGTATTCAGCAACAGGATATGCGCTTTTTCCTGGGCTTCGATAGTAAGAAAACCGGCCTTATCATTCCCTGAAGGGTATGCACTGCTGGGAGGGATGAGGTCGGGCAGGCTATTGGCAGTATGATAAAAATTGTATTCAAAATATTCCATTTCCAGCGCCAGGTTCAGTGCGTTGACCACCCCATTGGCATCGGCGGTTTTACCATAGGCTTTCTTAAACAAAGAACCTATTGCCAATGGCAGTGCAGCTACAGCTACCTTGGAGCCAAAGCTCTTCAGTACCTGCCTGCGGCCACTGAGCCGCTCATAAACTTCGGCATCTGACTTCTCAATTTCTCTGAGTATATTCTTAAAATTCATGATCGTATTATTAGAAAGAAGGTAATTTGCTTATGTCGAATTTTGTCTGGATATACTGTTCAATTCCTGCCATAACACTGGCAGGTTCGGTAGCGAGGTCCAGCCCGTTGCTGTCAACCGCAGAGTTGTCTGCAAAAGAATTATAATTCAAGGTATCGCGCATATAGGCACTTCTACGGGCCTGTACGGTAACTATTTTGCTGAAAGCGTGTATAAAGTCGGTATCGCTCAGCAACCGTGCTGCGCCATTGTAACCACCAACCGCAAGATCAGCAAGGCCATATGCATTAGCAAGTGTACTGGTGCGGTCTGCAAAAATGGCCAGTGATAAATTTAAGACGATCGCTTTAGCTGCATTAGTGCCCAGCAGCGCCAGCAGGTATTCGCGGTGCGCTATTGCCTGGTCGCGGAGATCAACAAAGCATAACGATTCGCTGGTGGTGATGCCGTAATAAGGAGTGGCAACGGCCTGTGTGTAAAAACCCGCCTGTACCTGCTCTACTATATACATCATGTTCAGGAGGCCGGCATCGCCCGTGCCTACATAAGTAGTGCTGGGCGGCGTGGTTCTGCAAGCCGATAATACAAGCCCCGCTCCGGTAATACCGCCCGCAAGCTGGAAAAAACGGCGGCGGGATAAATCAAACCCTTTCTCCGTTGCTGCCTCCTGCGTGTTGCCGGATGTGTTCAATATTTTCATACTTTTTGTTTAATAGTTTTATGCACGGTAAAAGTTCATTAACCGGCCTTAAAATTAAAAAAAGCCCGCCGCAAAGCAAGATATTATTTTGCCTGCATAAAATTTCAGCCCAGCCTAAGGTTATAAAGTTATTCAGAAAAATTTGCAGAAGAAAATATAATAAAAATAAATTTGCGATGAAGGCGTCCCGGCTCTCTTCCCCCGCGAAGTAAATTCTCTCGCCAAGCCGCAAAGCCCTCAGTCCTTTCATTTGGTTTTGAAGGCCGCCAAGCGGGAGTATTTATTTAGAATTTTCTGATGATGTCAGTTCTTACCAACCACGAAGACGAAGGGGATGTTTGTGCGTTCCCGGAGGGCTATCCGTACCTTATTCTCCTGGGTAATTACTTTGTATTTCTGGAGGTCAATGATCTCCAGCGAAGACGCGTAATTCCTGCTTGCACGGCTGCGGCGGAGATAAGAAGCAAGGAACACAGCCGATGTAACATCAGCAGCTATGATGTTTTTTACATAATGCAACCAAAGATTATTTTCGCGCCACATAAGGCCATTTTATCTAAAGCTAACCAATAATCGTACCATCACCTGTATCTTCTGCTTGGTTTATAAACCCCGTTCAGGTCGTGGCCGCAACCGCATTTCTTGCTGCTGTTGCAGCCTTCGGCTATCATGCCGGACAGGCTTAACAAAACTATTAAAACGAAAAACCTGCTCCTGTTTTTTTTCATAAACGCTATGCGTTTGTAAAAATAGGGATAAATGTCTGAACCTCGATTTTCGTGATTAAATGATTTTCGTGATGTATCTATCAGCAGGATTGATTTTGATATTTTTTAAGCGTTGGGCTTTTCGGGATTAAAATTGCTCACCGTTTTGAAAAAACTTTTTAGCCTGTTTTTAGCCATTTTTTTGCTGATAGTCAACAATTAATGTAAAAGTTGTCCACAAATTGTTGCTCAAAAGTTGCTCACTTATTGCTCTCCCCGATTTCATCGGGCTATTCAAATTAACCCCTTTTCGGGGTTTTTGCGCTACTCTTTGCTTTTTATGCAGGTCTAAATAACAATGATGGGTATTCTGGAATAATGCACGTCCGAGCCTTGGGGAATACATATAAGAAGGTGCGGCACATTTTTGAAATGTCCCACACCGTTGAAACTAAACATAATTCACAGTTATTAATGATATACTACCTGCATACCCAGGCGTATGGCTATGTCGCGCTCCAGTTGGGCACCACGGCTGTCTTGCCAGTCGGGTAACAGGTGTACTTCGTCGCATTCGAGCATATGTTTTATATCGTTTCGCACAGCATCATCCCAGGATTTGTTGTCATCAGTTACAGCTTCAGGTTTTACCACATGGTAGCCCATTCCGGATAGCTGCCTTGCCATAGTGTTGAATTTGTCTTTTACGATCCCTTTGGGGAGCCCTGTGATCTTACCGGCTATATATGCTGTTCTGTTCATAAAACCCTTTTTACCTGTTTAAGAAAGTATATCCTTTTATCAGTAATTAAAATCGTGCCAGCCAGAGAAAAGACCAGTCTAATAGCGAAAGTGAGCGATCCGCACGGTACGTGAACCAACCCGGCTAGGAAAACCTGCTTTGCTGTGTTTTACGGGTGTTTGGGTAGCCCGCTCCAGAGCATATTTCCAAGAGAAATGTCATTTTCTACAAACCGGTAGCTCCTAACGAAGGAGCCCATATTATCGAAAAACACTTGTGGGTACACGGCAGTCCTAAAAACGTGAGGGGAGTGTGCCGTCAAAATCGGGAACGTACACTGCTGGTGACATTTCTTAAAGAAAGAAAGAAAGGAGCGTTCCCAGGATCTTTGGTTTTGCGGGGGCTGGCCGGGATTTCTGTTTCCCTGCATTCATGTTGGCCATAAAGGCGATCAGCATTTCGTGCTTTTGTTGTCTTCTCGTTTTCATAAAACCTCCTTTGCTTTCTTTATTTACGAATTTTTCAGATTGTCTGTTTCACAGGTTTTGTGTTATGTGGAGACGCAAAATTTTGCGTCTCTACCTGCACTTCCCTTTAAGCGGCTTTCTTTGATTCGATATAAAATAACTCATCCTGCACTACCTGCACACCTATCTGCATCAACAAAGGTGCCACACTCTCTTTGTAGCGGTCTGCCAGCAGCAGGTCTTTTGCAGGCTCTTCTGTAACCCTCACATAACCAGGCAGTTGCTCTTTCAGCGCTTCCAATACTTTTTTCCAATCGCTGCCCCTGGCTGTCTTTAGCCTGGGTGTGCCTAATCTGAAACCAACAATGCCGTGCGGGGTGCCTATGCTCCTTCGTTTGTCAAAGAGTGTTTCTTTATGCTCCAGGCAGTAAGACTGCACTATTTCGAATGCTGTAACTTTGGTTTGCGAAAGGCACAGCAGCTCGTCATTATATTTTTCCAGTAAGTCGTTTACCTCTTCTTCCATGTTTTTGTTTATTTCCGCTTCACGGTGTTCGGCGCCGGCATACCTTGCCATTGCTTCCTCAAACCGGGCGGCGGTAATATCAATTTTTATCCGTTTTGCATTTCTTGTTATCATATTTTCAACTCTTTGCCCTGCATGACATTTGTTATCTGCTGCCAACCGAAAAACGCTTTGTTAAATTTGTGTTGATAGCTATCGGTATAATTTCGTGCCATTAGCGGTTTGTAATAAAAAAATTTGCCGTTTAATTTGTATTGGCCAGTCATTGCAACCAATCAGACCGTGATATTTCGCCCTTTCTGGGCTTTGAATGTTGTGCCCGTTACCCGGGGATATGCCCCTTGCTAATATATTGCGCTCTTTCAGAGCCAAGCTATGCTGCGAGTCCGCTCATCTTATCCAGCAGGTTATCCACTATCAGCAGTGCGTATTTGTCGCGGCTGATGTCCAGCATTTTCCACAACTGGTGAAAAGCTGTGGCCTCGGTGCCTGCCAGCGTAAGCGTGTACATTTCCTGGCTTCGCTTCAACATTTCTTTCAGCTTCCCATGCAGCTCCTGCATGTATTCTTTCAGCAGGTACTGGTGCTCATTGCCGGGATCGAAATCCTCCAGCATCTCCTCGCAGATCTCCTGCAAGGCAGCCACGCGCTGGTGGCTGATCCTTATTCTTATGCCGCGTTTTTTAGCCATAGGTTCACAGATTGAAGGGCGGTATTGTATTTCTTTACGAAACGCGGATCGCCGGTGTAAATAAGATCGTTTGCTCTTGCCACGGCACTCATAACAGAGGTGTGGTCTTGCCCGCCAAAAAGGGTGGCTATCTGGTGCAGTGTCATTTTTGGGAAGTTGCGGCGCAGTAATACTGCCGCAATAAACCGCAATTCCACAATGTGCCGTTCCCGGGTTTTCAATTTGTAAGCATCGGGGTTCATTCCCAGGGCTATTGCTATGATGCGGAGCATCTCTTCCGGAGTCTGGGCATCTGCTTCAGGCGAGTAAAGTACCATGTTGATCCTCATCCCCGTTTTCATTTTTATCTGCCGCTGTGCCGACCTTGCAATGTGGCGTGCGGCGCTGATCTGTTGTGTTGCTGCGTAATACATATCGTTTCGTTTTACCCCCCGGCCCCCTAAAGGGGGAGCTATTGGCCGGGACGTTGTTAGTAAATTTTTTTTTCTATGCGGCTATTCTCATTTGTGACTCATGGATCTGTTGTACTGCGTTGTGTAAATTATTGTCGCAGGTATCGGTGATGTGACTTATAAGATCGTCATCGTAAACCCCGTTTGCGCGGCATACTAATTCCACATCTTTGGGGCCCAGGCTGCCGAGGGTGATGAAGCGGCGGCCGATGCTTTTATATATTTCATCGTAGCCCACTTTTTTCAGCCGAACGCCTTCTACAATACGCATACGAAGCTCGTTGCCGCCCATTACTATGAAGCCTGCTTTTCCCGACATAGCATTGGCCAGCAGTACCACCAGGTGCAGCACGCGGTCTTTCAGCTTGTGCGCATCATCAAGTATCAGCAGTGGCTCTTCCAGTGATGTTATGTGGCCGGCGAATTGCTCCATCATTTGCGGTACGCTTCCTTTTGCTTCCATGCCAGCGGCCTTCATCAACATCATCATAAATGCCTTACGGTTATAATCTTCGTTGCAGGCGATGTAAAACGTATTGTCGTTCTCGCGGGTGTAGTGGCCGGCGGTGAATGTTTTGCCCAGGCCCTTGCTAATGGCTATGCCGTATGCCATAGCATAGTGCTGCGCATCGCTGAAAAGAATGCGGAGCAGCAGGTATGCCCCTGTATCGGCAGGCTGCCACTCGCCACAATAAAAACCTACCTGGCGGGCGATGGTGTGCCATAGGCGGTCGCTGAGCAGCTCCCAGTTGTTGTTCTTTACCTGCGAGATGGTGGAGGCGCTGATGCCGTCCAGGCTTTCGGCGGCTAATGTCTGGCTGCCGAAGCCGCCCACATAACGCAACAGTGCGTCTCTTACTTGTGCTTTTTGTTCGTTCGTCATAGTACTCTCTTTTTTAAGGTTAAGTGATAGTTGTTAGGTTAAGAGTTAATTAGTTAAACGGTTATATAGGTAATAGGGCAATTAGTTAAAAAGGGTAACAGGTTAAAGTGAATAGGGTTGTGAGGTCAAAGGGTTAATTTATTTGCGGGGTTATTTCGGTTACGTGGTTACGTTTTAACCTTTTACCTTTTTAACTCTTTAACTTCACCCAGGGGCTGTTTTTACAATTTTTTTGGCATAGATGGTATTTGTTTGTATTTTTAAGTCCTAAAGCGTTAATTCCGGTACAAAGATATTCCAAATATTTTGACAAATCCAAATTTTGTGGAAAAATAATCCTACCTTTGTGTTATGTACTTAGCAGCCAATCTTAAATTTCTTCGGAAAAAATCGGGCAAAACGCAGGATGCGCTTAGCTCTGACGTGAATATAGGCCGGACGACAATCGCCAATTATGAGGCCGGAATAAGTGAACCAAATGTGGATACGCTACTCACATTTTCCAAATATTTTGGAATACCCCTTGACGATCTTTTGTCAAAAAACATGGAGGACGTCATTAAATCAGGGGAAAAAGATATAATGCTTAAGGGCGCCTTTGCGCAAAAGCCGCTTTTAGGCTATAACAGCATACCTAAGATCATAACCGTGGACAATAGCGGCAACGACAATATTGTGTATGTGCCGGTGAAAGCGCGGGCTGGCTACCTGTCGGGCTATGGCGATACTGAGTTTATGGAATCGTTGCCCACCTTCCGGCTGCCAGGCTTGAACAATGCCACCTACCGCATGTTTGAAGTGGATGGGCCGTCTATGGCGCCGAATGTGCTGCATGGCGACCGCATTATAGGAGAATGGATAGATGAACTGGATAAGATTCGCGATAACCGGGTGTATGTGGTGGTACATACCGGCGGCGTTGCTGTGAAGCGTGTAGTAAACAGGCTGAAGGAGCGGGGCAAGCTATACCTGAAATCAGATACAATAGCTCACAGGCATGAATTCCCCACACTGGAGATAGACCCCGAAGATATAAAAGAGGTATGGTATGGCCGCATGAAAATAAGCAGTGACTTCAGCGAGCCGGCAGAAGTATATCACCGCCTGGCCGACCTGGAAATGGATGTGCTGGAGATGAAGCGGCTTTTTGAAGAAGGGAAGAAGGGGAAGGGGTAATAGGTTAAAAAGTTCGGGCAGTAACATAAACTGAGTATTTTTACAGTCGATCTTCTCACTAAACACCTTCTATGTCCCACCTCAAAGAACTTTTTGACCGGCGAATACTTGTTAACTGCATCATCTTTGCGCTGGTGATAGGGGCTGTGATCATGTGGCGGGTGACCTATGTGCAGCACCTGGATATCATCAGCGAGGAAACGATGGAAATGTATTTGTCCGTGGCGTTGATATTGTTTCTTGTGCTGCGTACCGTGCTGTTCCTGCTGTACCTGCTGGCCCATAGGGAAGAAAAAAGAAAGCCCTGGGAATAGCTAAATCTTTAGCCTCTTTTTGAGTCGTCAAGCAGGTCGTTGTATTCGGGGTGCTTCTCCAGGTACTTTGTGACGAAGGGGCAGTACACGATCATCTTCAGGCCGTTTGCCCTTATATAATCCAGGACATACTTTACGAGCGCTGCGCCTACACCCTTGCCCTGCCCGGATAGTGGCACTAACGTGTGCATGAGCACTATACTTCCTTTCAGCCAGCGGTATTCAAGGGTTGCTACTTCGCCATCGGGCAAGGGAGCTTCGAAGCGGAAGTTTTTCTTGTTGTTTATTATTTCCATTATGCAAAGGTATGCTGTGTTAAGATAGATGTACCACACCTTCCATGTGCGGGACATCAAAAAAAAGCCACGGTTTTCGCCGTGGCCGTAGTTTCCAGTCTGTCTGCCCTATTCCATTCTTTACTAATCCGATACAAATGTATGTACCTACATTTATTTACAACGATTGCTTTTCTTTATACGCGAATAAACAAGGAAGGAACGATGACAAAATAAAAAACTCCGGAAAACCGGAGTCTTATAAAAAGCGACACAGTAACACACTCAATGTTTGCGCGCTTAAAAATCTTTGCTTTAATTAATGTCTTCGTTATGCTTCAGCACTTTGGCTTCGATGTAGAAAATTATCTCTTCTGCAATATTTTTAGACTGGTCGCCCACACGCTCCAGCTTGCGGATGATGGACAACACATATAGTGCGTCGTTTATCAGGTTCATATCTGATTTGATGCATTCAGTTACTTTGCTGATAGCGTTCGCGTTGATGCGGTCGAGGACCTCATCGCGTTTGAAAATGCTGCGGGCCAGTATGGTATCCTCTTTTTCGAATGCCAGTCGCGTATCTGCAAGTATGCTGATAGAATCATCGAACATCCTGATCAGCTCCGTCTCCATAAATGAGGCGTGGTCGAAGTCACTAAGCGACTCAATAATATACTTAGCGATGCCCTCTGCAATATCCCCTATGCGCTCCAGGTTATTATTGATCTTAAGGACTGCGAGCAAAAAACGAAGGTCAACAGCAACCGGGCAATAGAGTGCGAAGATATTTTCGCAGTCCCTGTCCAGCTTCAGCTCGAAGGCATTGACGCGCCTTTCTTTCAGAACAACCTCTCTTGCGAGGTCCCTGTCGAAATGCAACATGGCGGTCCTTGCTTTTTTCATCTGGGATTCCACGAGGTACCACATGCTGAGCACTTCCGCCTTAATGTCTTTTATCTCATTTTCCAACTGTGTCATAGTTACTCTTTTCTTTTACAGATCAGCTAAATCTGCCGGTAATATAATTTTGTGTGCGTGTATCTTTAGGGTTGGTGAACATTTGCTTGGTGTCGTCATACTCTACCAGCTCGCCCATATAAAAGAAAGCGGTCTTATCGCTGACGCGGGCGGCCTGCTGCATGTTGTGGGTTACAATGATCAGCGTGTAGTTTTTCTTCAGCTCGTGAAACAGCTCTTCTACAGTAGAAGTAGATATAGGATCGAGCGCAGATGTAGGCTCATCGAACAAAAGCACTTCGGGTTCCATAGCTACTGCGCGGGCTATGCACAAACGCTGCTGCTGGCCGCCGGAAAGGAAGGAGCCTTTTTTAGTGAGCGAATCTTTTACTTCTTTCCAAAGGGCAACGCGCGTGAGCGAGTGTTCCACGATTTTATCCTTTTCCGCTTTGGGCAGCTTGATACCATTGAGCTTGTAGCCGGCTATTACGTTATCGTAAATGCTGAGATTCGGGAATGGGTTTGGGCGCTGGAACACCATGCCAATTTTCAAACGCACGAAAATGGGGTGCATCTCCATTACATCCTCCGTGTTCAGCAATATTTTGCCTTTGGCAGTAGCGCCGGGTATCAGCTCATGCATGCGGTTGATACCGCGCAGGAAAGTGGTTTTGCCACAGCCGGAAGGGCCCATAACGGCAATCACATTATTGCGGGGGATATCAATGTTTACATCTTTTACAACGTGGTTATCCCCGAAATAAGCATTGTAGTTTACGGATTTTACAATTGTACTTTCCATTTTCTGGTTATGAGCTTTGTCAGGATATTTAATATTAATACAAAAAGGAGCAGGATGCAGGATGCGCCCCATGCCAGGTCCTGCCAGTCTTTATATGGTGTAACCGCGTACTTGAATATCAGGTGAGGAAGGGTCTCCATTGGCTTTGTCATATTAGTGCTCAGGTATTGATAACCGAAAGCTGTGAAAAGCAGCGGCGCAGTTTCGCCGGCTATCCTTGCCACGGAAAGCATAACACCGGAGAGGATACCGCTGATGCCGCAGGGCACTATCACTTTCAAGATCACCCGGTGAAATGGCATTCCTAAGGCAAATGCTGCTTCGCGAAGTGAGTCTGGCAACATCTTCAATGTTTCTTCAGTAGAGCGGATAATAATAGGCAGCATCATAACAGCAAGCGCTGCGCTGCCGGAAAATGCGGAATACCCGAATGGCTTTACCATCCAGATATAAGCCACAATGCCAATAACTATAGAGGGCACACCCTGCAGGATGTCAACCGAAAGGCCGCACCAATATGCCAGCCTGCTTTTTTTGTTTTCACTCAGGAATATGCCGCAAAGGATACCAATGGGTATAGCAATAATGGATGCGAAAAAGATGATCAACATACTGCCAACCAGGGCGTGGATGACGCCGCCGCCCAGCTCGCCTACGGGCTTTTCCACATTGGTAAGAAAGCTCCAGTTGATCTTGGTAATGCCGGCACGAATGATATACACAAGTATAGCTATCAGCGGCAAAACACACGAGCAGGCCAGTATAACCGTGAGCAACTGGAAGCCGCCACTTTTACCGATCCTGTATTTTATTTTTCCTTTCATTGATTATTAGTTTGTAAACCTGCTGATCACTCTTTTGCCAATCATATTGATCACCACAGTAACGAGAAACAGGACAAGCCCAAGCTCTATGAGCGCTGAGTTATAAACAGTTTTATCTGCCTCCGGCAATTCGTTGGCAATAACGCTCGCCATCGTGTTGCCAGTAGAAAAAATGTTTTTGGGCATAAATGAGGTGTTACCGATAACCATAGTAACGGCCATCGTTTCGCCAAGGGCACGGCCCAAAGAGAGCAGCACACCCGCAAACAGGCCGGACTTGGTATAAGGCAGGATAACACTGCGTATCACTTCCCAGCGGGTAGCGCCCAGGGCATACGCGCCTTCTTTAAGGTTGGATGGCACCATTTGTATCATAGACCTGCCCAGCGATGCCGCATAGGGTATGATCATTACCGCAAGGATAAGCGAGGAAGAAAATATACCGTAGCCTATAGAAGAGACGCCTATAGACGATTCAAAGCTCCTCACAATAGGCACCAGCACAGCCAGGCCCCAGAAGCCATATATCACCGATGGCACGGCTGCAATAAGCTCTACCGTATTTTTAAGAAGGTCAGGAAACCAGCCTTTGGGGTAATATTCGCCGAGGAAAATGGCGACAGCAAAAGAAAACGGGATGGAAATAGCCAGGGCAAGGAATGAAGTGAGTATAGTGCCAACAAGGAACGGAAGCGCTCCATAAATATCCCGCACCGGGTCCCAGGTCTTTCCCCACAGGTAAGCCGCGCCAAGGGACTTTATAGATGGTGTGGACTGGACGATAAGCGTGATCAATATGCCCAGCACGAGCACTACCATTGTCAGCCCAACTATGATCAACGTGCGCCGGAAAACGTTCTCTGTCCGTATCTGGCGGTGAGACCTTCTCACTCTCTTTGTGCCTTTCACTTCATCAGGTAGTTTTGAAGAACTAATTACCCGTCCCGAAGTATTATCGGGACGGGTAAGTAATTCGTTATTAACCGGGGTAGCCATAATGTTAACTTGCTATACTTATTGCAATATAGGCTTGCCGTCGTAAGTTGCTGTCTTGAGTAATGCATCACCAACAGCCACTGCTTTAGCAGATAGTGGTGCATAATTGAGTGCACCTGAATATTGCTGACCGTCGTGTATCATCCACTGAATCAGCTTCACCATTTTGGTTGCCTTGTCAGCAGCGCGGTTGTTATACTTCTGCTCCTGGTAGATCAATACCCATGAAAGGCCGGAAATCGGATAACCTTCCGGTGCATCTGTATTGGTAAGAGATACCTTACCGTCAGCAGGGATCTCTATATCAGCAGCAGCAGTAACGCTGGCAATGCTTGGCGTGATGAATTTGCCTGCCTTGTTCTGCACTTTTGCATAGGCCATATTATTCTGTATGGCATAAGCCAGCTCTATGTAACCAATAGCTCCCGGAGTCTGCTTGATAGTACCGGCAACACCTTCGTTGCCCTTACCACCAATACCAGCAGGCCAGCTAACTGATGAGCCCTTGCCTACTTTTGTTTCCCAATCCTTGCTCACCTTTGTGAGGTAAGTAGTGAATATATTAGATGTACCGCTGGCATCGGCGCGGTGAGCAACCACGATGTCGGTTGCGGGCAACTTTGCGCCTTTGTTGATGGCCTGTATAGCAGGGTCATTCCATTTTTTGATATCGCCAAGGAATATTTTAGCGAGCACATCCGGAGTAAGCATCAATGTATCCTTTATTTCAGGAACATTGTAGCTGAGTACAACTGCACCTGCAGTTACCGGTATATGTATAGCCGGGCCGCTCATCGCTTTTGCCTGGTCGTCCGTAAGCGGAGCGTCAGAAGCGCCGAAGTCAACGGTCTTATCCGTAAGGCCCTTGATACCTCCACCGGAACCGATAGACTGGTAGTTCACCTTTACGCCATTAGCTTTGTCGTATTCAGAGAACATCTTAGAGAACAACGGATTGTCGAAGGAACTACCCGCGCCCATTATGCTGTTGTTGTCATTGTTCGCTGAGCTATCAGCTTTCGATCCGTTACCTGAACCGCCGCAGCTGGCCAGGAACATGCTTCCGGTTATGGCAAAGGCAAGCCCGGAGAGCGCTATGCTCTTTAAAATTTTCATAATTATATCAATTATTTGGTTACGCTAAACTTAGAAACCTCTTATTGCCCTTACTTACTTGCCGTAAACATAATAGAATGTCAAACGGTAAACTGCGTCTGTACCTTTAATACCATTAACTAAACCAGCCGAACTACCAGTACCCATACCAGCGTAAGGTGTACTTTTCGAATTTTCGCCGTTGTAAGAAAGCGCTGAATTGTATGTGTTCAACCAAACGTTTGGCATAAAATGTATGTTCTTGAACGGTGTAAAGTCAAGGCCGAATGTTACGAACTGTTCTTTTGTTGTTGGCTCATAAGTTCCAGTAGCAACCGAGTAGCTCTTCATGTTCGGATCGCTAACTACATTGTTCAGGTTGCCGCTAGGATCATAATTGTCATAACGAGCGAAGTAGCCTAACACTGCGTTACCTTGTGGGTTAGAAAGAATACGGCCGCGGATATAGGCTGAATACGCCATAGCCTTTGATGTGCGGTGGTAAGTATTACCGTCTTTACCAACTTCTGTAACATCTCCCATAATCGTATTCTGGAAGCCTTCAAAACCTACGGTCAGCATTTTTGTGTTCCATGCCAAAAATAATTTGGTCATGTTGCGGTCGTGATACCATGGCCCGTTAAAGCCCTTAGTATATACACCCCAGTTAAGCCTTTCGTAATCCTGGTAAACATCTACAAGCAGTCTTTTGTCGAGGAACTTAGCATAAACGTCGCCGTAAAACCATTTGTACGGATCACCCTCTGGCTTTGCACTTGAACCGTTGCCAACCATGATGTCGTAGCCGAAGTTGCCCTTGCTGTCGAACCAGCCCTGGAGGCTAGCGCCCATGTCGAATGAAGGTGTGCGGCGGATATCGGACACAGTTCTTTCGATAGAACGGTATGCCCAAACTTCTTCCGCTGTCTGATCATTTCTGCCAGTCTTGGCGAACGATGGAGTTGCCTGTGAACCGATAACGAGGTCTGTATTGTGCCAAAGGTTTTTCCAACGGATATTGGCCAGCTTTACATAGGGAGCGAATTTCGTGTTCGTGAGGATATCACCACTTGACTGATTAACTAAACCACCACTTACAAAATCATCTTCTGCAGCCAAAAGAAACTCTGCAGAAAAACGCTGGCTGATGTCGTAATTATAACCAAGATAAACCCGGCGGAACTGGAACATGCTTGCGTTTGCGGGCATTCCAGTATATTGGTTAGAGCCGCCGCGATATACCGGCGCTGCTGCTGTGCCAATGTTGTCAGTGCTGCCTTTGAACGCGTAATCGCCGAAAGCGTAACCCCATAATTTACCGCTGGGTTTGAATTCCGCTACAGTATCTGCTGTCTGGGCCTGGGCTGTGCCGGCTAATGAAATGAATAATGAGCAGTAGATGCTCAGTTTGGTAATTGTTTTTGTCATTGAGTGTGTTTTTAATTTGTGTACAAAGAAAATACAGGCAGGTTATGCCAATGTTACCCCAATATTAATTTAATGTTACCACATCTAATAATATTATTATCTGTTTTTTTACAGTTGCTGATTTTCAAATCATTAGATGTTGCGTCATTTCATATTTATAGAAATAAATTTTATGCTTGAGAAAGATTTTTTTAATATTCCTACTGTAATGTACCGTGCCTTAACTTCATCCACCACAAAAAAATAATAATGGCATTCGATAAAGACCTTTTTAGTGAACGCTATAAAACACTCAATGACCGGCAAAAAGAAGCCGTGGACACTATATATGGTGCAGTAATGGTTATAGCCGGTCCCGGCACCGGAAAAACCGAAGTGCTGTCTATGCGTATTGCCAACCTCCTCTTGAGTGAGGCGCAGGTGCAGCCGCATGAGATATTATGTCTCACCTATACCGATGAAGCTACCAATGCCATGCGGCGCAGGCTGGTGCAGATAACCGGGCCTGCGGCACATAAAGTGAACATCTATACTTTCCATGCCTTTTGCAATAATATCATTCAGAACAACAGCGAATATTTCAGCCAGCGCACACTGCAGCCCATAAGCGACCTGGAACGTACGGAGCTGCTCTATAAAATGCTGGAAGAGCTGCCCCAGGGGCATACGCTGAGAAAACTGAGTGGCAACATATATTTTGACGCAGGAAAGCTGAACCGGCTGTTTGACGTGATGAAACGCGAACACCTGACCCCGGAATTTATCTCCGCCTCAATAGATGAATATATAGAAAGCCTGCCCGCACGGGAAGAATACATATACCAGCGAAACGGGAAGGGATACAAAAGAGGCGACCTGAAAGATAAGCTGCTGGAAGAAGAGATACGGAAGATGGAAGCCACACGGGCTGCCGCGCTGTTGTTTGACAATTATGAGCGCATGATGAAAGAGGCGGGGCGATATGACTTCAATGACATGATCATCTGGGTGCTGGATGCTTTTAAGAATAACCCGGCGCTGCTGCAAAGCTACCAGGAACGTTACCAGTTCATACTGGCCGATGAATTCCAGGATACCAACGGGGCGCAGAATGAACTCATCAACTATCTCTGTTCTTACTGGGACGACCCGAATATTTTTGTAGTAGGCGATGATGACCAGAGCATTTACGAATTCCAGGGAGCGCGCATACGGAACATAGTGGAGTTTTATGAACGGTATAAAGAACATATCGCTATCATAGTGCTTCCGCACAACTATCGTTCCTCGCAGGCGATACTGGATAAAGCAATGGCGGCCATACAGCATAATAAGAAGCGGCTCATCAACCAGCTCACCGACCTGGCGCTGGATAAGAATATTATCTCTTCCGCGCCACGCTTCGCAGATGGTAAAGAGACTGTGGCGCCAGTGGTGAAAGTATATAATAATGTACTGCAGGAAGAAGCAGCGCTGGTGATGCAGATAGAGCAGATGCAGAAAGAAGGCAAGCCCCTTAGTGAAGTAGCCATACTCTATGCACAACACAAACAGGCCGAAAATATAATTGCCCTGATGGAGCGCAAGGGCATACCCTACAATATAAAGCGGCCGGAGAATGTGCTGGAGCTGCCGCTCACAGAACAAATACTCAACGTGCTGCGCTACCTGGATGAAGAACGTAAAAAAACATTTGAGGGTGAAGCGATCCTGTTTGAAATAATGCATGCGCCTTATTATGGCATAGAGCCTACAGATATTGCCCTGCTCTCGCTGCACATCAATAGTACCCGGAAAGAGAAGGGGCCTATAAAATGGCGTCTGTTGTTATCAAACCCTTTGCTGCTGGAGTCACTGGACCTGCGATCGGCCAAGGCATTGCAGCGGCTGGGACACAACCTGGACAACTGGGAACGGCAGCAACTGAGCCTGCCGTTGCCCCTGCTGATAGAAAAAATAGTGCATGAAAGCGGCATAGTGGCACACCTGGTAAGAACCACCGACCATGTGCGGCACATACAGGCGCTATATACCTTCTTTGAATTTATTAAAGAGACTTATGCACGAAACCAGAAAATAAAACCTGCTGAACTATTGCAGATGGTGGAACGAATGAACGATGAACACATCTCCGTGCCGTTCCAGCGGGTAACACAGAATGAAAACGGTGTTCATTTTTACACCACGCACAGCGCCAAGGGCAACGAGTTTGAATATGTGTTCCTGATAGGCTGCACCAAAAATTTCTGGGAAGGAAAAAGAGGCGGCGGCAATGAATACCGGATGCCCGATACCATAACTGCTACCGATGAGGATGCCGAAAAAAGCTATAAAGTAGAAGTGGCGCGGCGATTGTTTTATGTGGCGCTCACGAGGGCCAAGAAATACCTGCAAGTGTCTTATGCCCTGAATGACAATGCAGGCAAAGCGCTGGAAACATCTGCATTCATAGATGAGATAAGCACAGTTGAGGAACGGGAACAGCAAACACTGACTACCGGCGAGGTAATGAGCCATATAGAATGGGCATTGCAGCCGGTGCCGGAGGTGCGTATAAAAATGGCCAATGCCGAATGGATAGAGCGTGTGCTGCAGCAATTTATTATGAGCTATACGGCGCTTAGTAAGTTCCTGCACTGTCCGCTGGCGTTTTATTACGAAACGGTGCTGAAGGTGCCCTTCCAGAAAAATGATGCACTGGCCTTCGGCAGTGCTGTGCACTACGCGCTGGAGCGTATGTTCCGCGATATGAAAGAAAAGAAAGGGGAGTTCCCGGATAAAGACCATGTGCTGGGCGCATTCAACTCTGCCCTGTATGCCGAGTCTTCGTCTTTTACCACTGTTCAGTTCGACCGGAGAAAAGAACAGGGCCATACCCTTATCTCTGAATATTACGACCACTATATAAATACCTTTTCAAAAGACGTAGAGATAGAATTTAAAGTGCCGCGCTACATACTGGATGGCGTGCCGGTGACGGGCAAAATAGATAAAATAGAGCTAAGCGGGAACAGTTGCAAAGTAGTGGATTATAAAACGGGCGACCCTGACAAGTCGGCAACACCAATGACTGCGCCGCCTAATGAGAAAGAACCGCTGGGCGGCGACTACTGGCGGCAAATGGTGTTCTACAAACTGCTGCTGGAGAACTATGAAGAAAAAAGCTGGAAGGTGACACTTGGTATGTTTGACTTTGTGCAGAAGAATAAGAACGGCGAGTATAAACAAATAGTTGTGCCTGTATTTGCCCAGGACGAGGAGATAGTGCGCGGACAAATAAAAGATACTTATAGCCGGATCATGAACCATGAATTTGACCGGGGTTGCGGTAAAGAAACCTGTCACTGGTGCAACTTTGCGAAACGCTACGAATTGATACGGGATGATGCGGATGTGGAAATTGATGATGTGTAAACATATCCGAAACCGGGGTAGAGATACGCAGGCAGATAGCACCAACGCAAGTAAAGATGCGTAGCCGAGAGTAGGAGATACGTACACGAGTAGAGACACGTAGCCGAGTAGAAATACGTACACGCGAGTAGAGATACGCAGGCGCGAGTAGAGACGCAAAATTTTGGTAACTATCGCTAACTTGGGATTGAATTAATTAATTAATAATATTGGCTAGTCGCTAAAATACACTTTTATTTAGTTGACCTATCGCGTCCGTGGTAGGTCACTTTTTTGTCCCCTTAGTGTTTGCGTGTTTAGCAAACAGCTTCATTGCACTATGAAAATCAGCGTCAATAGTAACCTTCTCGGCTAATTGCTTGGTGCTGGGCAATTCCTTCTTTGCTGCTTTTGCGATGTAGTAAAGTTACGGATTTATTTTAACTACATTTAGAACGCCAAACCTAATATAGTATGACAAAAAAGGATTTTGAAAGTTCAGATGATTTTAAAGAGATGAAACTAATTGGCGAATCGTACCAAACGATGCAATTTAAATTTATTAACAATGGTAGCGATTTGGCATGTAATCAAAATGGTAAAGACTACCATGTAAATTATTGGTTCCAGATAATGATAATGTATTACGGCTATACCTCTCAAGCAATAAAGGGAGATGAAAATAAACTCTCTTTTTTAGGAGAAGCGCGGAGCAATTTTGTTCAATTAAGCGAAAATGCCAAAAGAATGTTAGCCGAAGTAGATTGGTGTAAAAGATATGAGTTCGCCGGGTTTGTAAATCAAGTTGACGCACTCATTCAGATGGGCAAATTGGAATTAGAGGCAAAGTTGTTAGTTAGTCAAATTGCTACAAATGAAAATACACTAACCACTAATAGTGTTTTAAAAAATATTTTTAGATGGACAGCGATTATAGCGGGGATAGGGGTTTTAATCGCGGGTTTCAATACTTTTTTAGAAATTCAAAAAAACAAGCTATCGCAACAGCTACACACGACAGACTCACTATTGCAAGTAAAAAGTTTTGAAAACGCTCGATTAAAGAAGATTTTGGATTCTGTGATTCATAAGCCATAACAATGGCCTACATAATTATTGATTTGGCATTACAATGGTACAAAAAGTTACGGCACCCGATATTGGGTGCCGTTTTTTACATTCAATTGCCAAACCAAATGTAAGCTACTTTGCTATCAATGTATTGTAAGTAAGTCTTACCCCGCTACGTTCAAAACTGTATCTTCAAACTTTGTTGTAATGTTCGCCTTACGTGTGTTATAGCGATATGCACACTCATTCGCGTATGTCTGCATATGCTTACGGCTGATGTTGTGGTACGTTCCTATCACCATTCGGTCAAAGTGGCTAACTGCGCCCTCTATCGTGTTAGTGTGGATATAGCCGTCAACGTACATATTCATCCTTGCTGTGGTCAACGCTTTGGTGGTCTGCATACTCTTTACCAACAACAAGATAAGCGTTTGCTGTGTCGGTCATAAGTGGATCTATTATTCGTGGATTTAAAACCGGCGTGACAAAATATGCGAAGAACAACGGTATTGGCTTCGGATGGCAAGCACGCTTTCATGATCATATCATTCGGGATGAGGAGTCTTATTTTAAGATCAGGAATTATATTCTCTCAAATGTCAAAAACTGGAACAAGGATATTTTCTATACTCCTTCAAAATAAATATACTCATTATTCTAGTCAGGGGTGTTTATAAATATTAGTAAATAACTATTATACAGTTTCGATTTGAAATACATGATCTGTATCTGACATTACATGTACCTACATTCATTAAATTAATTATTAACTTTGGTGTAATTGATTAATTATCAGCTATTATTTTGGAAAATGGAGAAATGCACGTTATTTTCGTTTTATGATTTCGCGGGTGTTTCATAAAATAATGAGCAATGAGGATACTACCACTTACATATTAGTAGGTATCGTACTTGTTACTATATTGCTGGGGGCATTGAAAATTATATTCTTCTAGCCCCGCTTCCTCCCTGGAATATTAGCTATCGGAACTCTGTGGCCTCTATTAATAATCTTTCCTTTTTCTAAAAGAAACTATTCCTTTTTCTGAAACCTTGCCAGGCGAGTTGTGCATTTCTTTGCACCTCAAAATATAATTATGCGGCAATTTATATACTTATTAGCTGTTTCGTTGCTGGTCGCTTCGCCCCTTTATGCCCAGAAAAGAACGCTGGACACCACGGCACTTAAAGAAATAAAAGTAACCGGCTATAAAACGATAACGGGCATGGGGCATCTTGACGAGGTACATGAAGGTATTATTTATTCCGGGCAAAAAAATGAAGTGCTGATACTGGACAGTATGGATGCCAATACAGCTCAGGATAATCCGCGACAGGTGCTGGGCAGGGTGCCCGGCTCCAATTATTCAGAAACAGAGGGCAGCGGTTTTCCGTCAAACGGCATTGGGTTTCGCGGGCTGAACCCCACACAGTCTATAGAGACCAATACCCGGCAGAATGGGTATAATATTGCCGGCGATATATATGGCTACCCTGAATCTTACTACCTCACACCACTCGAGGCAACAGAGCGGGTAGAGATCATCCGGGGTGCATCTTCACTACAGTTCGGGCCGCAGTTTGGCGGTGTGGTTAATTATATCGTCAAAGGTGCTCCCGAGGATAAGAAATTTGAATTTAATACAGAGCAAACTGGCGCCAGCTATGGCCTTATGAATACTTTCAACTCGGTGGGCGGCACCGTCGGAAAATGGAATTACTATGCCTTTGTAAAGTATGAGTACCAAGATGGGTGGCGGGCAAACTCAGAAATGCAGCAGGTAACTGGTTTTGCCAAAGTGGAATACCGTGCAAATGACCGATTCAAAATAGGCCTGGAATATTCCCTCCTGCGCAACCTGCTCCATATGCCCGGCGGCCTTGATGATGCTGAATTTAACCAAAACCCGGACCAATCCTTCCGGGCGCGTAACTGGCTGGTAACGCCATGGAACATCGCCGCACTCACATCGACGTACAAGATCTCTGATAAAGCATCGCTGACTTTAAAATCCGCTTTTAATGCCAGTTCGCGCAGCATAGTATGGCGCAACGAAGATGGCGGCCCTGAAGCGCCTGATAATATCATAGACAGCCTGGGCAGCTATGTGCCGCGAGAAGTGGAACACGAATATTTCAGAAGCTCCACTACAGAAGTGCGCCTGCTGAGCAACTATAATATTGGCGGCCATGAACAGACCCTTGCTGCCGGCGTCAGGATCTTTGACGGCTGGATGAAGCGCCAGGAAGGCGGCACGGGCTCTACGGGCATTGATGCCAACTTCACCAATTACAATCCCGGCAATGCCTATGATAATGATCTTGACTTTACCACACTGAATATAGCACCCTTTGTTGAAAACACTTTCCATATAGGTGGGCGCCTCTCGATAACACCGGGGTTCCGGTTTGAGTATATAAAATCCACTGCTACCGGGCATGTGCTGGACAGCACCGGCACTTATTATATTAATGTAAACGAAAGCAAGCCAAGAAACATTCCGCTGGCGGGCATCGCGTTTCAGTATAAAACGTCTATCGCAACAAATATTTATGCAAATGTAACTCAGGCATATACCCCTATATCCTATTCGTTCCTTTACCCCATGGGCCTGGATATAGATGCAAAAATAGACCCAAACCTTAAAGACATAGATGGTTATAATGCAGACCTCGGCTGGAGAGGAAGTGTAAGCAACTATTTCACATTTGATGTGAGCGGGTTTTATATGGCCCACAATAATAACATTGCCATAGAAACCACAGGAAACGGTGCAAGCCAAGGGGGCTACTACGAGACCAATGTGGGCAATGCTGATCATATAGGCATAGAAACGTATGAGGAATTGAATGTGGTAAAACTATTTACCAAACACTCACGAATAGGCGCTATATCCATCTTTAATTCGTTTTCCTACGACAATGCAAAATATGTGAGCGGGATATTCAAAGGCAATGCAGCGGAGTATGCCCCGAAAACTATAGAGCGGTTTGGGATCACTTATGCTATAAAAAGGTTTTCCACCACATTCCTGTTCAGCAACACGGCTAAGTCTTTTTCTGATGCTAACAATACTTCGGTTGTAAGCCCTGACGCCGAAGTGGGAGTGATTCCGGCATACACAGTAATGGACTGGGCCGCAAGCCTGAAAATAAAGAACTACAATATAAAAGCCGGGGTGAATAATCTTGCTGATGCGCATTATTTCACATTCCGCACTATTGAGTATCCCGGGCCAGGTATCATACCATCTATCGGCAGAACGTTTTATATTGGTTTCGGGGCGAGGTTTTAATATTGTCTAAAATACGTAGAGACGCCATGCATGGCGTCTCTACAAAATTCTATTCATCAAAACGAATCAATTCTCAGTTTTGTCTTCCTTGGGCTTCTCTTTCTCATCGTTATCCTTCATGCCATCTTTATCTTTGAAGGGACAGCCGTGGTTCATCCAGTCGCCCGGCTCGTCGGGGCATTTGTCCCTGCGGTCTGATATGTGGTCGCCATCGCGGTCATGCAGCCTGAGCTTGTAGAATGGAATGGATCCGCCTACGTAAATGTTAGCGCCATACTGGTGGCCGGCAACCAAGCCTAGCAGGTCATCACTGCCAGCAAAGAAACCGGAGATGCGGAAGCCGAGGCCCATTTTCATGCTGTTGCTCAGCATGCTGTAAGTTATCGGCAGGCCAACGCTGATGAGGCGTGTATCGTAGCGGGGAGTTATTGTTATCTGGTTGTAGTAGGAGTTACCGAAATTATTACGGTTAGCAATGTTTACTACATAGGCGGCATTCACATAAAACTGCTTCCAAATGCTGTAATCAGCGCTGAACAGCAGCCTGGTAGGCATACCAACCCGCGTATTCTTGCTGGTAGTATCGCCGCTAAAACCCTGGGCCGCGAGGTAATTCTTAAAATCGGTGTAGTTGCCTGCGCTGTTTGAAAGGCCGCTTCCTGTAAGATAGCCGTTGCCAGAAGCTTCAAGATTTGAATTGTTATTGGCTTTGTAGGTGATAGCGCCGAGATCAAGCACAGATGCGGAGATACGCAGCTTGTACAGGTTCTTGGAGCGGTCCACGCGCTGTGGCTCTCCATCCATTTCATATACTTCGCGCCTTTCGTCTGAGATGTAGTCATACATTACGCCGAAATCCGCGCCAACCCCGCCCCCATCTTTCTGGCCAAAGATCTGGCTCATCAGGTTGTTATTGCCAAAACCGTTCAGCAGCGCGCTTTTTGAGCCAAAGAGGTTACTGGCGTACTCCACGTCTGAGTTGTAGGCGTAAACGGTGTCGTTGTTTGCCTTGTATTGCACATTCAGGTTTTGGCCTTTCAGGCCCACATAGCCTATGCCGCCTAGGTAGCGGACAGTAGCGCCTACCCGCACTTCGTGATGTTGTGCTTCCAGTATTACACCGCCGTAAGAAAGGCCTACTTCGCTCCATATCTGCGCCGTATAATTGTAGTTGCTGGAAGTGTAATTGGTGCTGGTCGTTGGCAAGTATGCCGGGTTTGTTATTGTTTGATATAAGGATTGGTCGAAATTGTTGAACTGGTTCATACCCCTGACGGCCGTTGTGAGGGCTATGCTGTGCTTGTGGTTGATACTGATCATACAGCCCGGGCCGCTTACCTTGGCATATGGGGCCATTACGCTGAACGTGTGGTTGCCAGTATAGTCAAAAATGTTATTTGCATTCCCGTTGTTGCTGGTCAAAGTGGAAATGAGCCCGCTCTTCAGGCTGCCCAGGTTGTTATCAATACCCGCGTTAACGCCAATGATGTCAATGGTAAAGCGCTCACGGCTGTCGGCGATCACAGCAGGGTTAAGAAAGAGACCCTCTGTCCCGCTCCTGTTACTGTTTGCCGTTGCAAATTGAAATTGCGCATTTGCTTTAACTGAAAGTAAACTTAACAACCCGGCAAAGACGGGTATTTTATAATAAAGGTTCCTCATGTGTATAACCTGTTTAAATAATGTGCGCACTAAAGTAACAATAAAGTTGTAAAAATGTTATAAACCGGACAAAATAGTTCGTTTAGTTAGGCATTGTTACCGCGTCTGAGTGCTTTCTCCGGGCTTTTATGGGCACATAGCCGCCAAGATAGAAACCAGCGCCATACTGGTGATTGCTGAATGCGGCCATTATATCATCGCTGCCGAAAAAGAAACCGCTGAACCTGAAACCAAACCCGAGCTTCATATCATGCGCCAGCGCGCTGTAAGTAATGGGCAGCGCCACGCTGAGCAGGCGAAAATCGTAACGGGGGGTTATGGTTAACTGATCATAATAGGAGTTGCCGAAATTCTGCCGGTTAGCGAGGTTAGCGAGGAAAAGAACATTGGCATAAAAACGCTGATAGATCTGGTAGTCCGCACTCAGTATGAGCGCTGTGGGCAGATGGACTTTTGCACCCGTGGTGGAGGTGTCGACTTTAAAACCTTGCTGCTGCATGTAGTTCACAAAATCTGTGGCATTCTTAGTGCCTGAAATTCCATTGCCGGTAAGGGAGCCTGTACCAGATATGTTGATGACGGCGCTGGAGTTCTTGTTATACTTTATTGCGCCAATGTCGGTTACCGATGCGGAAAACACAAGGTCATGCGGTGCATCATTGTCCGTTATATCCTGTCCTAAGCGGCGTTTGTAAACCACGCCAATGTCACCTCCTATGCCAAGGCCTGCTGTAGCCCCGAAAAACCTGCTGAATAAATTGGAAGCGTTAATACCGTTAAAAACCGCCGTGCTGTCATTGACAACATTGCTCGCGAATTCAAGATCGGTATGTGTTGCGTAAAACGAATCCGGGCCTGAAAAATAGTTAAGGTCCAGGTTGTTCCCTTTAAGGCTCACATACCCGATGCCCCCAGGCGGCGCACGGTAATGCCTGCCTTTAGCTGGTTTTTCCCATCGTCTATAAACATACCGCCGAAGGAAAGCCCTATCTCATTCCACATATGGGCGGTCCAGTTGAATTTCTGGGTATTGAAGGTATAGTTCTGGCTGGTAAGACTTGATGTATTTGAGATCGTATTGTACAGCGTCTGGTCGAAATTGCTGAACTGGTTAATAATACGCACACCGGTGGAAAGGGCTACACTGTATTTCTTATTGATGCTCACTGCAATACCAGGCCCATGTATATTTACCTCGGGCAGAATCATGCTGAATTTGTTGCGGCCTGAATTATTAAATATTGACGGCGATTTGGAGCTTGAATCACCATTTTTATTATTAAGCGATTTGGAGATACTGTTTATCCCGGATGTGCCCAGGTTATTGTCAACCCGCACATTGATAGAAAAAAGGTTGACGCTGAGCAGTTCGCTGCTATCGGCCAGGTTGGCCGGATTCAGGTACATGCTGTTTATCCTGCTGAAATCGCCGGTGGATACACCTAAGCTGCGCTGAGCGTAGCTGCCGGTAATAAACAAGCAGCAGAACAAAAAAGAAAGTAGCTTTTTATTCATATTATATCATTTTGTTTACACAAAATAATAACTCCTTTTCACATATTTAACTAATCAGCGCTCTTTTATAAAGCTGTATCACATTTTCCAGCCCATAGTAAAGCGCGTCGGCTATTAAAGCATGGCCAATGGAAACCTCAAGCAGGTCGGGGATGGATTGCTTAAAGTAGCGGAGATTTTCCCGGTCCAGGTCGTGGCCGGCATTGAGGCCGAGGCCATTTTGTGTTGCAATGGTTGCTGCTTTTATGTATGCGGCTATAGCAGCGTTTTTATCTTTCAGATAGCTTTTGGCGTAGTCTTCCGTATATAGCTCTACCCGGTCGGCTCCGGTATCCGCGGCAGCGGCAGCCATACGCTCTACAGGATCAATAAATATGGAAACACGAATACCCGCATTTTTGAAAACACCAATGATCTGCTGCAAATACTCTTTTTCTTTTATTGTATCCCAGCCGTGATTGGATGTGAGCTGTCCGGGGCTATCGGGTACCAGCGTCACCTGGGCGGGTTTTACCTCCAGCACCAGGTCCACAAATTTATCTTCTGTCGGATTCCCCTCAATATTAAACTCGGCGGTGATTATTTTGCTGATCTCGCGAACATCGCTATACCTGATATGCCGCTCGTCTGGCCGGGGATGAACAGTGATACCATCTGCGCCGAAATGCAGGCAGTCGATAGCGGCCTTTACCACATCAGGATTATTGCCACCCCGGCTGTTGCGGAGTGTAGCTATCTTGTTTATGTTGACCGAGAGTTTGGTGGGCATATGTTTCTCCTTTGTTTATTCTAATTTGCAAAGGTGAAGAAAAAGAAATTAAACAGCCTCCTTTATCTGCCACTCCTGTGGCTGGCCTGTTTATTTTTTTCCTCCTGCAAACAGCAAACCCAAACCAATTCGAAAAACGTCTTCCATCTGAATATCTCGTCCGGCTACCTGGAATCTCTGGATCCTGCTTTCGCCAAAGACCTGAATATGATGTGGGTGGACCATATGCTCTATAATACGCTGGTAGAAACAGATGAACATCTGCATACCGTTCCTTCCCTGGCAAAAAGCTGGGCGGTAAATGAAAACGGGCTTAGTTATACTTTTCATTTGAGAGGTGATATTTATTTCCAGGACAATGCTCTGTTTGATGGTGGCAAGGGAAGGAAAATGACCGCGCGTGATGTGGTGTACAGTTTTGTTCGCATCATGGATCCCAAAACGGCCTCGCCGGGTGCGTGGATATTCAATGGAAAAGTGGCCGCGGCAGATCCTTTTGTCGCTGTTGATGATACTACGCTGCAGATAAATCTTCGCTCACCCTTCCGGCCACTGCCAGAGCTGCTGAGTATGTCTTATTGCAGCATAGTGCCGCATGAGGTGGCAGAGCATTGGGGAAAGGATTTTCGCAGCCACCCTTGCGGCACGGGCCCCTTCACGTTCAGCTATTGGGATGAAGGGAATGCGCTGAACCTGCTGCGCAGCCCGCACTACTGGGAAACTGACAGCGCCGGGAATAAGCTGCCATACCTGGAGGCAGTGCAGGCAACGTTTGTGGATAGCAAGGCAACCGAGTTCCTATTGTTGCAGCAAGGCAAGGTGGATTTTGTAAATGGTGTGGACGGCTCATTCAAAGACCTTTTGCTATCTAAAGACGGGAATCTGAAAAAGGAGTTTCAGGGTAAATTTCATCTTGATAAAAGCACTTATCTGAATACCGAATATCTTGGCTTTCTTACCGATACCTCAAATGAAGTGATGAAGGATGAACCAACCCGAAACCTGTTAGTGAGGCAGGCGATAAACTACGCTATAGACCGAAGGAAGATCGTTACCTATTTTAAGAATGGTATGGAGATCCCCGCCACACAAGGGTTTATACCGGCCGGCATGCCGGGTTATGATGCTGCCGCGCATTATGGCTACCATTACGATCCGGCCAAAGCTCTTCAGCTACTCGCAGCGGCGGGCTACCCAAATGGAAAAGGCATGAAACCAATAACAATAATCTGCCCCAATAACTTCGAAGACATTGTGAACTTTGTAGCGAGCGAGCTGCAGGAAGTGGGGATAACAGTAAACATCGACCTGATGCAGCCCAATATACTGAAGCAGCAAATGAGCCGGTCAAAGGCCGTATTCTTCCGGGCACAGTGGTTGGCTGATTATCCGGATGCGGAGACCTATCTTGTATTTTTCAACAGCCATTTTCCGGCGCCGCCTAATTATACCAGATTTAGCAACCCTGTGTTTGATAAATGGTATGACGAAAGCCTGAACCGCCCTGATACCGCCCGCTGGGCGCTATACCGCAAAATGGATAGCCTGGCCATGAGCTATGCCCCGGTGGCGCCTTTGTATTACGAACGTCTGTACCATTTCACACCTAATAATGTTACTGGCTTCCGCAGCAACCCGATGAATATTATCGATATCCGGCGGGTAAGGAAAAATTGATTTAGTTAGTGTTATATACCGAGTAGTGGAAACTAATCGTATGTAGAGACGCAATGCATTGCGTCTCTACGAAACACCATTAATATCCACCTTTTGCGACCTTTAAAACATAATGCGGGAAACCGCGTCTTTGCGCCTCTGCGAGAGAAATTTTTGCGCAACTCATTTCCCATATTCTCCGTATTTTTAACCAATGCCCGAAACGATCACTGATACACTAGATACCTCCAATTCCATTTTCCAGAAAGCTGTTGCCTTTGTGCGCGATACAGAGGAAAATCTTTTTCTCACCGGTAAGGCAGGCACGGGCAAAACCACCTTTCTCAAATACATAAAAACACAGACCAGCAAGCAGTGTGCCATAGTGGCGCCCACAGGTGTTGCAGCCATTAATGCCGGTGGCGAAACCATACATTCTTTCCTGCAACTGCCCTTCGGGCCATTTGTGCCGGGTAGTGCGGGAGGCTTCGGACGGCAGAGTGAGGGTACGCAGGACAAACATTCACTGCTGGCTAATCTTAGGCTACGCGAAACCAAACTAAAGCTGCTGCGAAAGCTGGAGCTGCTGATCATAGACGAGGTGAGCATGGTGCGCTGCGACCTGCTGGACAGTATGGACCTGGTGCTGCGCCATGTGCGCAAAAACTGGGGGGCGCCCTTTGGCGGGGTGCAGATGGTGTTTATAGGAGACCTGTTCCAGTTGCCGCCGGTAGCGCCAGAGCAAGACTGGGAAATACTGAAACAGTTTTATGCCAGCCCTTATTTTTTCGATTCCAAAGTGCTGCAGCAACACCCAACGCTGTATATAGAGCTGAAGAAGATTTACCGCCAAAAGGAGCAGGCATTCATTGATATACTCAACCGCATTCGTAGCGGCAATGTGAACGCGCAGGACATTGAGGTGCTGAATGACCGCTACGACCCGTTGCCGCAAAAAGATGCGGGCTATATCATCCTCTCCACACACAACCGGATAGCAGATACTGTGAACCAGCAATCGCTGGAGCAGTTGGATACGCCAATACACAATTTCACCGGGACCATTAAAAATGAGTTCAACCCAAAGAACCTGCCGACCGAAGAAGTGCTGCAACTAAAAGCGGGCGCACAGGTGATGTTCGTAAAGAACGATCTGCAAACGCCACGCCGGTACTACAATGGAAAAATAGCCAAGATAAAAAGCATAGACTCAGCGGGTATATGGGTGACCTTTCCCGGGGAGGAAGAAAATGAGCCGTTGCTGCTGGAGCTGGAGACATGGAAGAATATGCGCTATACACTGAACCCGCAAAAAGGCGAGATAGAAGAAGAAGAATCGGGCAGCTTTACACAATACCCTATAAGGCTGGCATGGGCTATAACGGTGCACAAAAGCCAGGGGCTTACCCTCCAGAAAGCCGTGGTGGACCTGAACCAGTCATTTGCGCCGGGGCAGGTGTATGTGGCGCTGAGCCGCTGCACGAGCATAGACGGCCTTGTACTGCGCAGCAAGCTGAGTATAGAAAATGTGATCACAGACCGCCGTGTGGTTGACTTTGCCGAATCTGAGCATGAAGAAGACGAGCTGGAAGAACTGCTGGTGCAAAGCAAGCGCAAAGCGCTGGCATCGCACCTGGGCCGGGTCTTTTCATTTGTAGAGTTGATTGCGCACACCGAGCAGCTACTACCCGAAATACTGAAACGCAAAACCGGCCCAAAGGAAAAGAATATAGAGCTTCACGGAAAAATAGTTACAACCCTGAAACAGGCGCAGGGCCATGCACAGGGTTTTCAGAAACAAATAAATGCCCTCGTGGCCGCACTGGATGATGAACGGCTCGAGGAACGCAAAAGAGCAGCAGTCTCCTATTTTTCAGAACAGGTACTCACTCCGCTCATTGCGATATTAGATGAACATATCACATCCCTAGGCACACTCACCAAAGTAGCCAAGCAGGTAAAAACATGGAAAGACCTGAATGTGTTGTTGAAGCAGAAACAGACTGAGATAAATGCCCTGGTGTTGCCGTATTAAAGTTGTGTTTCTCGTATAGAGATAGTGTTGCGCAGAAACATTTTGCAATCATGTTGCGTAGAGACGCAAGATTTTGCGTCTCTACATAATATAAATGTTAGGCGTGCAATACTTTTAAATGTTTATGAGCTGGAAGGCCGCTCATTCTTCAGCAATCCTGCCACTACCACATCTTCCGGCATACCATTCCTCATGGTGCTTTGCCTGATGATGCCTTCTATTTTAAAGCCCAGCCGCGCTGCTATTTTGGCGCTGCGCTCGTTGGCCCGCACAAAGTGTATCTCTATTTTATTGAGCGCGATTTTGTCGAAAAGAAAATTTACAAAGCCGGAGAGGCTCTTATTCATAAGTCCCTTGCCCTCATACGCGGCACTGATCCAGTAGCCTATCTGTGCCCTTTTGGTGTCCTGCTCCCAGTGGTGCACGCCTATACCGCCTATTATCTTGTTATTATGCACAATGGCCAGGTCCAGCGCTTCCTGCTCATAGGTCTTGTGCTGCGACTGCTGTATAAACTGCAGCGAATGTTCCGGCTTTGTGGTATTTACAACCCAGTCCAGCCAGGGATGCAGGTGCCTGCGCGATTCATTCACCAGGTCAAACAATTCCTGTGCATCCCCTACTTCGTAGGAGCGCAGCAGCAAATTATCATCTATGGTTATTGATACCAACGGCGTTGTTCTATTTCTTAAGCCCCAATATGCTCCAGTCTGTTTTTTCCGCTACTATTGTGTTTGATAAATGCCCCAGCCCGTCTATTTCCATTTCCACCACATCGCCATCCTGCAGCCATTGCTCTTTATAGTCCGGGTTGCTTAGTTTACCAGTGCCGTTCAGCTCCAGGAAGCAGCCTGTGCCTACTGTTCCGCTGCCTATTACATCGCCGGGGAGTATATCCACGCCATAGGCGCAGCGCTCTATTATTTCTGCAAATGTCCAGTCCATATCGCCCATATTGCCCTCGCTCACTTGCACTCCATTTACTTTACAGGTCATTTTCAGATTGTAAGCATTGCCGGTATGGCCGGGTTTTGCTGCTATTTTGTAGCCTTCCAGTTCATCCGGAGTCACAAGCATAGGCCCTATCACTGTACTGAAATCCTTCCCTTTGGCCGGGCCCAGGTTCAGCAGCATTTCTTCCATCTGCAAAGTGCGCGCGCTCATATCATTCATGATCATGTAGCCGCCAATGTATTGGTCTGCTTCTTCTGCTTTTATGTTCCTTCCCTTTTTACAGATCACCACAGCTGCTTCCAGCTCAAAATCCAACTTTTTAAAATGGTCGGGCATGCACGGTATGGGGCCGGGGCCTTGTATGGCGTTGTGATTAGTAAAGTAAAAAATGGGGTACTGGTCAAATTCCGGTATCATATCCACTTTGCGGTTGCGGCGTGCTGCTGCCACATGCTGGCGAAAAGCGTAGCCATCCCTGCATGAGCTGGGATGAGGCACGGGAGCTATTACATTTGCCCCCTTAAATGAAAATCCATGGACCGTGTTCTTGCCGGCTTTTATCTCTGCCTCTGTTTTCCGCATATCATCAATGCTTTCTTCCCAGAATTCGAGCAGCTCCTCCATACTGTCCGGAAGCAGCACATTTGCATCGTGCACATCATATAGTTTGTCATTGATATAAAAAGCCAGTTGCTCTGCGCCGTCACTTAAATAGGTTACCAGTTTCATTAAAGTTGGTTTTGGAGGGTAAATTTAATTGAATAGTTGTTCAAATGGTAAGATTTGATTTTTTGCGTTTGTTGCGGTTTTTGCCTTTTGATTTTCTACTTTTGATTTCGAGATGGTTACTTACGAACAGATTTTTGAGAATAATAAGAAGTGGGTGGCTGCAATGGCCGCGAGGGATGCCAATTTTTTTGAAAAACTTGCCCGCGACCAAACCCCCGACTATTTCTATATTGGCTGCTCAGACAGCCGCGTGCCTGCCAACGAGATCATGGGCCTGGAGCCCGGCGATGTATTCGTGCACCGCAATGTGGCCAACCTTGTCAATAATACCGATCTCAACGTGATGTCGGCAATTAACTTTGCCGTAAAACACCTGAATGTAAAGCATATCATTGTCTGCGGGCATTACGACTGCGGCGGTGTAAAGGCTGCAATGATGCCCAAGGACATGGGCCTGCTCAACCCGTGGCTGCGCACTATACGCGATGTATATCGCCTGCACCACCGCGAACTGGATACCATAAAAGACCTCCGGCTGCGCTACAACAGGCTTGTGGAGCTGAATGTAAGGGAGCAAGCCACCAATGTTATTAAGACCGCCACAGTACAGAAATGTTACCAAAAAAGCGGGTACCCAATAGTACACGGCTGGGTCTTCGATCTTCATAGCGGCATATTGATAGATCTCAATATAAATTTCAAGGGAATCCTTAAAGAAATACAGGAGATCTACGACCTCACCGGCATGGCATCGGAGTATAATGAAGATGGGGAGTGATGTGTTTGTAAAAATAGTTTTTTGCAGGCGGCACCTACACGCATATTTTCATGCTATTTCCCTTTTTACAAAGCCGCTACTTCCTTCATCATATCAATGATCGAAATCGCCGTTATCCCTTTTGCAACAGAAAAACGCCCCTTTCCCGGATAAACAATGTATCGGGCTGTAGCCCCAATATCCTCGCTGCCCAGATGAAAGCCTTTTGTAACAGCAGGTGTCATAGAGCGTTTTATCTCAATGGCAACTCTTGTCTTCGCATCCTTTTCAATAACTAGATCTATCTCTGCTCCTGCCGAGGTCCGGTAAAACCATGCGGTGCATGAGTCCGGCAGCGAGAACAGTAGGTTCTCAATTACAAACCCCTCCCAGCTACCGCCCACCACCGGGTGGCCCAGCAGGTCATCCATTGTGGTAAGATTTAGCAAAGCATGGGTAAGCCCGCTGTCGCGTATATATACCTTTGGCGATTTTACCAGGCGCTTACCTATATTGCCCGCCCATGGCCGGAGTGTTCTCACCAGCAACAGGTCTTCCAGCAGTTCCACATATCTTTTAGCCGTTGGGGCGGTAACGTCAAGGTTCGCGCCCAGTTGTGCAAAATTGATCTGCCCGGCCTGACTGTATGCAAGCATGGTCCACAGCCGCCGCAACACCACGGCAGGTATTCTGGGGCCTATCTGGGGTATCTCTCTTTCCAGGTAGGTGCTGATAAAGTTTGCCCGCCACCTTAGCGATGCGTCATCATCGCTGGCGAGAAAACTATCCGGGAAGCCTCCCCTTAGCCATAATTTATCCTGCTCTCCCGCCTGCCGGTAATTGATCTCAGATACATTTATCCCTGACAATTCTTTATAGGCTATACGGCCGGCAAGGGTTTCGGAAGATTGTTTCAACAGCTCCAGCGATGCAGAACCCAATATCAGAAACTGGCCGGTTCTATATCCTTCCCGCCTTCTCTGGTCAATCACCCCCCGCAGTATGGGAAATAGTTCCGGTACGCGCTGTATCTCATCGAGGATGATCAATGTGCCTTTATGCTGCTCAAAATAGTCTTCCGGCTCCCGGAGCTTAAAGACATCTGAAGGTTTTTCCAGGTCGAGATAAATAGGAACGGGATCAAATGCAGTTGTTATATCCAGGGCGAGGGTCGTTTTACCTATTTGCCGGGGCCCAAGAATAGCTACCGCAGGAAACTCCTGCAAAAAACTTTGGATCTCTTTTTCTGATTTCCTATCAATCATCCTTGCAAATGTAATATTACATTTTCGATTTGCAAGGTAAAATGGTCATTTTTAACAAATTTACCTTGTAAATATAATATTTCGTTTTCGATTTGCAAGGTAGATAATTATTGCCTTTTCCCGATAAATTTCACTCCAAGCCCATTACCCCCACTTAGCTTAATAACGCCATTTTCATAAGCCAGCCCTTCCCCTACATCTTCTTTTAGCAATAACGGCCCATCGGCATCGACTTCGTCCAGTAATGGCAGCAGGTTAGCTACGGCTGCTGTGCCTATGGTGCTCTCATTCATAGAACCCATCATCACCTTTAGCCCCAGTGCGCGGGCTTCTTTTATCATTCTTAGCGCAGGTGTTATGCCACCGCACTTAGTGAGCTTTATGTTGATACCATGAAAACCGTCCGCACATTTTTTTACTTCATCTTCTGTACGACAGCTTTCATCGGCAAATAACGGCAGCGGAGACAAGTGCTTCAGTTCTGTCATCGCTTCCCTGTTTTCCTTGGCCAGTGGCTGCTCCACTATGGTCACACCCAGTTTCTGTAATTCAGGTAGCAATTCCTTTGTCTCCTCAAATGTCCAGGCCTCGTTAGCATCTACACGAATGGCAGCCTCTGTATGCTTTCGCAAGGCGATCAGGTGGTCTATATCATGGGGGCTGCCCATTTTTATTTTATAGACAGGCCAGGGGTGCGCTACCATCTTAGCTACCATATTATCGGCGGTATCCAGGCCGATGGTGTAGTCTGTTGCCGGAATGTTTTCCCATTTTATGTTCAATAGTTTATGGAGTGGCATCCGGCGCATTTTTGCAAACAAATCCCATCCGGAAATATCGAGTGCTGCGGTGAGAAAATGCTGGCCGGGTATCAGGTGGTGCAGAAAATGCCAGAACCGCTGCGGATCCGTAAGCGCATACCGCTCTATCATGGCGCGCTTGCTCTCCAGAGATGCAGCCATTTCCGGGACCGTTATGTTATAGTAGGTAATCGCAGGCGCTTCGCCGTAGCCGGTAAGGTCGCCCAGCCCAAGAGAAACAATTAATGTAGGCTGGTGGGTCTTGGTGCCCTTTGCTATGGTAAACGGGTATTCAAAAGCCAGATCGAAGGAATAATGTTTTAATTGCAGCATTCGGTAAAATTGCGGTTATTTTTGCTTCCTGAAACCGGAATGAAAGTACATCTATTTTTGTTTGATGTTCCGCTTTGCAGTTTTGAATTTTGACCTTTGAATTTCGAATATGCCAAAAGTCCCGTTTTGGGTTTTTATTTTTATCGCTTTGCTCTACTTCACAGCTATCCGTGTGGATACTATGGACGTTGACGCATCTCAATATGCCGAGATAAGCCGGGAAATGCTGAAGAGCGGCGACTACCTGCACGTATATGACCGCGGACTGAATTACCTGGATAAGCCACCGTTCCTGTTTTGGGTAAGCGCTGCCAGCATGAAGGTTTTTGGGGTAAATAACTTTGGTTATAAGTTCCCATCCATATTATTTGCCTTACTGGCTTTGTATGCCACCTACAGGCTCGCGCGGTTGTTTTATGGCGAAGTTACCGGTCGTATGGCTGCGCTGGTGTTGGCCAGTTGCCAAGGCATGTTCCTGATGACCAATGATATACGCTGCGATACCATACTCATGGCCTGGGTTATTACTGCCGTATGGCTCATACAGGAGTGGCATGGGCAGTGCAAGCCGAAATACATCCTTTTGGGGTTTGCGGCAATAGGTTTCGGTATGATGACCAAGGGGCCTATTGCACTGATGGTTCCGGTATTCTGCTTCGCTTCCGACTGGGCGCTGAAACGGCAATGGCGAAATTTTTTCAGGCCGGTATATCTTTTGGGCTTGATCATTATTGCTGTTTTGCTCGTCCCGATGAGTATTGGCCTCTATCAGCAGTTCGATCTGCACCCGGAAAAAATTATGGAGGGCAAGACCCATGTTTCCGGCCTGCGGTTTTTTTATTGGTCGCAGAGCTTTGGCCGCATTACCGGCGAGAGTCCATGGAAAAATGATGTGGATATAACATTCCTGTTCCAGAATATGCTGTGGTCCTTTCTGCCGTGGATCTTCCTGTTTGTCCCTGCGATCGTCATAAATATTATTCAGCTCCTTAAGCAAAAGTTACGCCTGCAGCCGCAGCAGGAGTGGCTCTGCACAGGTGGTTTTCTTATCACTTATCTCGCGCTCGGGTCTTCATCTTATCAGTTGCCCCATTACATATTCGTGGCATATCCTTTTGCTGCGATCGTTACCGCCAAATTGCTTTGGGACATTGTTGATGGTGAAAAATACAAGATGTTCCTGCGCGTTATGCGGCCATTACAAGTTGCCGTTAGCTTCCTGCTTTTAATAGCGTCCCTTGTGCTCATGGTTTATGTTTTTCCGCAGAAACCTATGATTATTGTAGTTTGGTTTGCGTTTTTTGCAGGCTGGTTATTTATAGCGCTTCGCAAGTCTTTAAAGGGAAAAATATTCTGGCTCACCGCCAGCGCTATCATCATTGTAAACGTTTTTCTTAACAATGTTGTCTATCCCGCATTGCTTCAATACCAGGTGGGCTCGCAGGTGGGCCGGTATATTCATAAGAACGATATTCCCATAAATGAGATCGCCAGTTACAAAGTCCATGATGCGCTCAATTCGATCCACTTTTATGCACAGGGCGTTGTTCGGGACATTGATACGCTGACCGTTATTCAAGATAGTAAATACCTACTTACAATGGATGATGGGCTGAAAGACCTTCAGAAAAGCGGACACTCTTTCGATATACTAAATCAGGGCCAGTCCTTTAAAGTAAGTGAACTGACCCCTGAATTTATTAATCCGAAAACCCGCAGTAACGAAGTGAAGAAGTATTATCTGGTTCGGCTAAAATGATCTTTGGGTTTTACTCAATGTGGTGCGTGTTTTTACTCTTTCTGCTTAGGGTTACCCCTAAAAAGCCAGTTGTAGATTTAATTTTGGCTGGCTCCATTTAAATATTGTTCCAGCGAATACTTGCTTTTGCCCAGCCTAAAAACAAAAAAACCATCAGGGGGCTGACGGTCTTTTTGCTGTTTAATGTCTAAATAAACATTCTATAGTCTTTATTCTAACTACAGCCGGTGGTTGTTCCGCAGTTGGGACACATATAACAGGTGCCGTTGCGGAGGGTTATGTTGCCACAGTTGCGGCAAACGGGTGCATCTGCGCTGGTACCCATCAGTTTCTTTAGTTCCAGGCTATTTTGGGCGTTCACACCCACTGCTGTTGGCGCTAATGCAGTTTTTGGCTTCTGTACCTGCTGAGATTGCGGTGCGGTAACTCTTACCTGCGACAGCTCCTGCTGAATGGCTTCCATTTCCTGCTGGTGCGTTACGCGGTTCGGGTCTGGTACGTGCACCAGGTCATCGCGGTCCAGGTATTCATAAGCCAGCAGGCGGAAGATATAATCGAGCACCGAAGTGGCATTCTTGATATTCGGGTGGTCCACAATACCTGATGGCTCGAAGCGGGAGAATGCAAACTTGTCCACAAACTCCTCCAGCGGCACACCATATTGCAGGCCTACAGATATTGCTATTGCAAAGCTGTTGAGCAGGCTGCGCATGGTAGCGCCTTCCTTGGCCATATCTATGAATATCTCGCCCAAGGTGCCATCACCGTACTCACCAGTGCGCAAGAACAGCGCCTGGCCGCCTACTTTACCCTTTATAGTATAACCGCGGCGCTTGGCGGGCAGTTGCTTGCGCTCCACTATGCGACTCAGCTCGCGTTTCAGTTGTGTATCAGGGCTAGCCTGTACGCGCCTGTTCACTTCTTCCAGCAGCTCGCCTACCGTCAGCTTGCTCATGTCTATGATCTGGCTTATTTCCGGTTCGGCTGCGGCTTCTGTCTTCTTTTCTTTTTTGTCGCTCTTGTTACTCAACGGCTGGCTCAGCTTAGAACCATCGCGGTACAGTGCACAGGCTTTGAGGCCCAGCTTCCAGCTCAGGTAGTAGCAGTCTTTTATCTCATCAATAGTTGCCTCGTTTGGCAGGTTGATCGTTTTAGAAATTGCGCCGCTGATAAATGGCTGCACTGCGCCCATCATGCGGATGTGGCCGTGTGCATGTATGAAGCGCTCGCCTTTTTTGCCACATTTGTTGGCACAGTCGAATACAGAAAGATGCTCGTCTTTCAGGAATGGCGCACCTTCCACCGTCATGGTACCGCAGGCGTAGTCATTGGCTGCATCTATCTCGGCATCAGAGAAACCCAGTGATTCGAGCAGGTTAAAATCCGGTGCGAAATATTGCTCCGGTTTGAAGCCCAGGCGCTTCATGCATTCTTCGCCTAGGTTGTAATGGTTGAACACAAAGCCGATCTCAAATGCGCTTTCTACAGAATTATCCAGTTTTTTCAGCTCTTCGGCTATAAATCCTTTTTCGCTCAGGCTTTGGTGGTTGATGAAGGGCGCACCGGCAAAAGTGCCATGGCCCTTTGCATATTTCACGATCGCATCCTGCTGCTCGGGCGTGTAGCCCAGCTTCTTCAGTGCCGCTGGAATAGACTGATTGATGATCTTAAAGTAGCCGCCGCCGGAAAGTTTCTTGAATTTCACGAGTGCGAAATCAGGCTCAACACCTGTGGTGTCGCAATCCATTACCAGGCCTATGGTGCCTGTAGGGGCAATAACCGTAGCTTGTGCATTGCGGTAGCCATGCAGCTCACCCATCTGTACGGCGTCATCCCATGCGCGGGTAGCCGCTTTCAGCAGGTAGTCGGGGCAATATTTTGCATTGATGCCTACCGGTTTTATTTCTATTCCTTCAAACGCATCAGCAGCATCATAAGCGGCTGCGCGGTGGTTGCGCATTACACGCATCATGTGCTCTTTATTTTCCTGGTAGCGTGGGAATGCACCGAGGCTAGCTGCCATTTCAGCTGACGTTTTGTAAGCAACACCGTTCATAATAGCGGTGATGGCGCCAGCAATGCCGCGGGCTTCTTCGCTGTCATAAGCTATGCCGCTTACCATGAGCATAGAGCCGAGGTTGGCGTAGCCTAAGCCAAGCGTGCGGTAATCATAGCTCAGTTGGGCTACTTCGGGCGAGGGGAACTGCGCCATAAGCACAGATACTTCCAGCACCACCGTCCACAGGCGGGTCATGTATTCAAAACCCGGTACATCGAAAATTCCGGTCTCCTCATCGAAGAAACGGCGGAGGTTGAGCGATGCCAGGTTGCAGGCGGTATTATCAAGGAACATATATTCCGAGCAGGGGTTGGAAGCACGTATCCTTCCGCCCTCCGGACAAGTATGCCATTCGTTGATCGTTGTATCGTATTGTGTACCGGGGTCGGCGCAGCGCCATGCCGAGTAGGATATCTTCTCCCACAATTCTTTTGCAGCAATGGTCTTCATTACTTTACCTGTGCTGCGCGCGGTCATTTCCCAATCGGCATTGTTGTCCAGTGCGTGGAAAAACTCATTAGGCACGCGAACCGAATTATTAGAGTTCTGGCCGGATACTGTTTTGTAAGCCTCGCCTTCATAGTCTGATGCATAACCTGCTGCTATCAGCGCGGCTACTTTCTTTTCTTCTTCTACCTTCCAGTCTATGAAGTCTATTACTTCAGGGTGATCGAGGTCCAGGCATACCATCTTGGCTGCACGGCGTGTGGTACCGCCGCTCTTGATAGCGCCTGCAGCGCGGTCGCCTATCTTCAGGAAGCTCATCAGGCCGCTGGATGTGCCGCCGCCGCTGAGCTTCTCGCCTTCGGCACGGATGTTGGAGTAGTTGGTACCGACGCCCGATCCATACTTGAAGATACGCGCCTCACGCACCCACAGGTCCATAATGCCGCCTTCATTTACCAGGTCATCATCTACACTGAGTATGAAGCAGGCATGTGGCTGGGGGCGTTCGTAAGCATTCTTAGAGCGTTCCAGCGTGCCGGTCTTAGGATCTACATAGTAGTGGCCCTGTGCCTTGCCGTCGATACCGTAGCTGCTAAACAGGCCGGTATTGAACCATTGCGGTGAATTAGGCGCACAGCTTTGCGCCATAATGCTGTATGCCAGCTCGTCATAGAAAACCTGTGCGTCTTTTTTGGAGGCAAAGTAGCCGTAGTTCTCACCCCATGTGCGCCAGCAATGGGCAAGGCGGTGCGCCACTTCTTTAATGGATGTTTCGCGGCCCAGGCTGCCATCTTTTTGCGGCACGCCTGCTTTGCGGAAATACTTTTGAGCCAATATATCGGTAGCTATCTGCGACCAATGTTTGGGTACCTCCACATTGGTCATCTCGAAAACC
This sequence comes from uncultured Bacteroidota bacterium, assembly GCA_903887415.1. Lineage (GTDB taxonomy): Bacteria > Bacteroidota > Bacteroidia > Chitinophagales > Chitinophagaceae > Nemorincola. The sequence continues at coordinate 165,750 of CAISPO010000044.1, forward strand.
TTTTCGCCATTAGGATTACGAATTACGGATGTACGGTAGTCATACTCGAACATGTCGTATGGGCTTACTGCATCGCGGGTGTAGTGGCGATCAAAGGAAAGGCCCTTATTGTTAGTCTTGGCGCTCATTATGAATATTATTTTAACGTTAAAATTTACGGGTGTGGGACAGCTAAATTATTAAAAAGAAAAGGCTATACGCAATAAAAGAAACTAACATGCCTGTGGATAACCGATGAAGTGCAAGCCCCCTAATATGAACATTTATTATTTTAATATGATTAACTGATTTGCCATTGCAAATGTGCTGTAATTTACTAAATTCTGGCGAGACTTTGGCTTAAAAAGACGGGTAAAATCCTAAAATAAGCGTTAATGTTTGCAGGTGGAAATGTCCGCCGTTACTGGCTTACAGCGGATAAGTGAACTTAACGGGCCTTCCCTATCCACTGCTCAGGATTGAGGGTAGCAGGTGTGCCTTTACTGCCCACCTTCCATATCTGGAAATTGACCGTTGGTATTCCTTCGCTATTTTCGGCTACTGTGCCTAAAACCTGCTTTACACTCACCTGCTGTCCCTTGGTTACCTGCACATTGGTCAGGTTATTATAAACGGTAAAATAGTTTGCGTGTTTTACCATTACGCTGTAGTTGTCACCGGTAGAAAAAATATTCGTTACCTCCCCTTCAAATACGACCCGGGCGGTGGACCCCGGCGCTGTCTGAATATCTATGCCGCTGTTGTTTACCATTACCTGGTGCTCCACCGGGTGCGGGTGCACACCAAAATGATCAGATATGTACCCCTTCTCCACGGGCCAGTATAGCTTGCCCTTATTGCCCTCAAAATTTGCAGAAAGCGCTACATCCGTGGGTGTCACCAGCAGCGGCTGTACTTCTGTCTTAGGTTCGCGTGTACGCGGGTTTGCCGGTGGATTATTGCTGACAGATGGTGCTTCCGTTGCGCCTGGTTTTGTCGGGTTTGCAGGCTTCGTGGGTGTGGCGGCCTTAGCAGCCAGTTCTGCTTTCTTCCGTTCCTCTTCCGCGGCTCTTTTTATTTCCCGCTCGATCATGGTTTTGATCGCGTTATCAATACGGGCAGCAGTTTTCCTGTTTCTTTCTATTTCCTTAAGCAGTTGGCTCTCCTTTCCTTTCAGGTCCTGTATTACTTTGTTCTGCTCATCGGTTTCCTTTACCAGCACCTGTTTCTGCTGTACCTGGTTCACCAGGAGCTCATCTTTCTGGGCTTTTTCGGCATTGAGTACCCCAATCTTATGCTGCAGCTGGTTTTCGGTGATACGTATCTGCTCCACTTGCTGCTTGCGAAATTCCCTGAATTTTTTCAGGTATTTCATGCGGCGCATAGCATCATTAAAGCTGCTGGAAGAAAAAAGAAAAGCCAGCATATCATAAGAGCTCCGCGTCTCATATGCATAACGAATAGACTGCGCATACCTGATCTTCAGCCGTTCCAGTTGCTGCTTCAGTGTGCCTACCTCCGAGGACGAGGTTTTGATCGTATTATCAATGTTGTCCAGTTGCTGGTTGATATTACCTATAAGCCTCTGGCGGTCTGCGAGCTTATTCTGCAAAGCCCGTAGCTGGCTCATAGTAGCCTTCTTATCATTTTTTATGGCATCAAGCTGCTGCTGCGTTTCATTGATGGCATCAAGTATCTTCTGCCGCTCCGCCTCATATTGCTCCTTGGTCATGGAGTACTGCACCGGCAACTGCTTCTGGGCAATTGCAGTTACTGATAAAAGGAGACATAAAAGGAAAGCGACTACACGCATAGGCAGTTAGAGTGAAACAAAAATAGCTAATAAAACCGCTGATTTACGCAGTTGTCCCGGTTTTAAGACGATTTTATCCTGATTTTGCACAAAAACGAGCGATAAGTTTTTTTATTGCCAAACGTTTGTTTTCTTTTGCAGCAAAGGAAAAAATATGTTGTATTCAATGACGGGTTTCGGGCGGGCAGAGGCTTTGGTAAATGGCCGCCAGGTAGTAGTGGAAGTAAAGGCGCTTAACGGCAAACAGTTTGATATTAACACTAAGCTGCCGCCCATATTACGTTCTTACGAACTGGATATACGCAACATGCTGAACAGCCTGCTGCAGCGCGGCACCATAGACCTTACGGTTAGTGTGAGGCAGGAGGGGGCCTCAAAGCCCATGGTGGTGAATACTGATCTTGCTTTGTTTTATTACCAGGGCATGAAGCAGATAGCCGAGCAAACCGGCCTGCCACAGGAAAACATCATCTCCACCCTCATGCGAATGCCCGAGGTGGTAGCGCCGGATACGGATGTGTTGCCGGAAAAGGAATGGGAAAGTGTGAAGCAGGTAATAGAGCAGGCCGCCAAAGACCTGATGCAGCACCGGCTACACGAGGGCTCAGCGATGCTGAAGGATATAATGCTGCGCATAAACAACATAGAACAACTTCATGAAAAGATACTGCCGCTGGAGAGTGAACGCGTAGAACGTGTACGTGCGCGCCTCACCCAGTGGCTGGCGGATATGGCTGGTAAGGAGAAAATAGACCCCAACCGTTTTGAGCAGGAAATGATCTACTACCTGGAGCGCATGGACTTCTCGGAAGAAAAAATAAGGCTTCGCCAGCATTGCGAATATTTCAGCGCCACGGTGAACGAAAATGATATGGCCATAGGCCGCAAGCTGAATTTTATATTACAGGAGATAGGCCGGGAGATAAATACCCTTGGCTCAAAAGCCAACCATGCCGAGATACAGCAGATCGTTATTAATATGAAGGACGAGCTCGAAAAGGCAAAGGAGCAGATACTGAATATATTGTAAGCAGGCACAGCGATGCAATTAGAAAAGCTCATATCGCAGATACAATCGCTGGATGGCACATTAAAGCACGAAGCCAATAAAGCGGTGAACCGGTTGCTCACCATGCGCAACTGGCTGATAGGGTACTATATTGTGGAGTATGAACAGAAGGGTGAAGACCGGGCCAAGTATGGGGATACTGTCTTGCAAAATATAGCAGCCCAGATTGACCAAAAAGGGCTTTCCTTCCGGAACCTCCAGCTTTTCAGGCAGTTCTTTTTAGTCTACCCATCAATTGGGCAGATATTGTCTGCCCAATTGATGGGCGGAACACATTTAGTCCCGAAAGAATTATTAAATTCCATTACTCAAATTGTGCAGACGATGTCTGCACAATTACAAACTGCTGATAATCAGCCAATTTTAAGTTCATCGAAGCCTGCTAATACATTAGAAAATAATTACACCCTAAATGTGCAGACGGTGTCTGCCGAATTAGAAAATAATGTAAATCAAATTCGTCAGACGCTGTCTGACGAATCTACAAATTCTACATCTCATCTTGCGCAGATAAAACCCACACCTTCTGTTGAGGCCATATTGAATGAAAAAATTATATCTAAACTTTCATTTTCACACATCACTTTACTATTACCAATTGACAACGAATTTAAAAGGGCCTTTTACGCCATCGAGGCCATTAAAGGAACTTGGAGTGTAAGGGAACTAAAACGGCAGATAGAGTCCTTGCTGTTTGAGCGAAGCGGTATGTCTAAAAAGCCGGAACAGTTGCTGAGCCAGCTCGATACAAAGGTTGAAAAACAGGTGCAGACTTCGTTTGTAAAAGATATTTACACATTTGAGTTTTTAGGGCTCCCGGCAACAAATGCTGTAGAGGAAAGCGATCTGGAAACGGCACTGCTTGACCACTTACAGCAATTTTTGATAGAATTAGGACATGGTTTTTGCCTGGAGGCAAGGCAAAAGAGAATCCTGATCGGTGATGAATATTTTTTCATTGACCTGGTTTTCTACCATCGCATACTAAAGTGCCATGTCCTGATCGATCTGAAAGTTGAAGCGTTTGATCATAATAATGCCGGCCAGCTAAATACCTATATAAACTACTACAAAAAAGAAATGCTATTGCCCGGTGATAACCCTCCCGTGGGTATTTTATTAGTGACGAAAAAGAATGATGCCCTCGTAGAGTATGCAACCGCCGGAATGGATGAACAACTATTTGTACGGAAGTATTTACTGGAGTTGCCCGATAAAAGAGAAATAGCAGCATTTCTTACTAATGAATTGAAAAATTTATAACTTTCATTTAATGTAAATTTGCGCAAGCATAATTACACCTGATTTTTACTTTAGACAGCACATGAATAATAAACTCCTCGTTGTTTACATCTTATTTTTTGCTTTTTGCCTGGCAGGCTGCCTGCCTGCGCCGTATTACCAGAAAGAAGAGCCTGTGCCGCAAAATGCATGGAACTACAATTTCAGGCCTAAGTTCTCTATAGACATTACTGATACAACCGTTAATTACCGGCCGTATTTTCTCATTCAGCACTCGCAGGCATACCCCTACAATAATCTATGGATATGGATGTACATAAAAGCACCCGGTGAAACTATTCCTAAAAAAGAAAGAGTGAACATACCCCTGGCAGAAGCCACCGGCAAATGGCTGGGTCGGGGTATGGGCGAGATATGGGAGCACCGTATGCCCATAGACCTCGGAGACTCTATACGTTTCGACCGCAAAGGAACCTACGAGATAACCCTGGAGCAGAATATGCGCATCAACCCCCTGCCAGAGATCATGCATGTGGGACTTAGGCTGGAAAAGGGCGGGCGCAAGCAATAGCACGAATGATCTAATGCGGGCATTTTCATCCCGATAGCCATCGGGAGCACATCTTCAAATCTTCAAATTAGAATGCGTTTCTTCACATCCGTACACTTGCTCTTACTCGCTTACATTATAGCTGCTATAGTATTCTGGGAGATGAGCCTGCAAAAGCAGAGCGGGCGCATCTATGCACAGGAAGTGATGACGCTGAGAGGCCGTGTTGATAGCACAAAAGATCCATCTACCTATAACCACGAGATGAGCGAACTGGAGCATAGCCTCGCCCTGCGCACTACCCAATACACCGGCGAGGGCGCTACATTTCTAATCGTGATACTTATAGGCGCCGCAGTGGTTTATACTTCTTTTCACCGGCGCATTATGCTTTCAAGACAGCAGAACAATTTTATGCTGTCGGTGACGCATGAGCTGAAATCGCCGCTGGCGGCGGTGAAGCTCAACCTGCAGACGCTGGAAAAACACCAGCTAGATGAGGCAAAAAGAAAACAACTCATAGACCGCTGCATCAAAGAAAGCGACCGGCTCAACGATCTGTGCAATAATATGCTTTTTGCATCTCAGATAGAAGGGCGGCAGTGCCGGCCCTCTATAGACACCTTCGACCTCTCCGTATTAGTAGAAGCTGCGGTAACTGATTACGCCAACCGCTACTCCAGAAGATTTGACAAGAATATAGCGCCGGGCTGCGATGTAACCGGCGACAAGGTGATGCTGCACATAGCCATCAACAACCTGCTGGAAAATGCCGTAAAATATACACCTGAAGACAAGCCGGTAAAAATTACGTTGAACACCGCAAACCGCGTGACCGTCCTCTCGGTAGCTGATGAGGGCACAGGCATACCCGATGCGGAGAAGAGAAAGATATTTGCTAAGTTTTACCGCGTGGGCAACGAAGAGAGCCGTAAAGCCAAGGGAACCGGCCTTGGCCTGTATCTTACCAACAAGATCGTGCAACAGCACAAGGGCCGCATCATTGTAAAAGATAATAAACCCAGCGGAACTGTGTTTGAGATCTGCCTGCCGGTTTAAGCGATTTATCTAAAGTAATTTTCAGGAGCAGTTTTGCTGAAGTAAATCCGCTTACCGTGTCTGTCTGTAAAGTATAAAGGATTTGTCCCGCTGACTAATGAATAATCGCCATCAGCATCAACCCCGTATCCAAACTGACACTTACCGTGCGTTGTTTTTACCAATATTTTATTTCCTTTTTTAATGAATTCAAGTGTGCAGTCTGCAGCGGTATCTTCGGGTATGTATTGTAAATGATCTTTCCGGGAGTCGATGATTAGCCTGCCATAAATACTGCCTGAATTATAACTGGGCGCTCCTCTTGATGCTTCCAGATAAAATAAAATTTCGCTCTTTTCCCCATAATAGATATGTAGAAACTGGACGGCACTTTCTTTTGTTTTACCACCACTTTTATATTCGCCTCTGAAAATCTGCTGCTGGCAAAAAGAGTTGAAAGAGCTTATAAACAGAACAAAAAACAGGATGTATTTCATCATCAGCAAAATTGCACTCAAAGGTAATTTGAATATAGCTTATAAATCCTGCAAATAAAAAGGGCATCTCCCAGACGCCCTTTAACCTTTTAACTTCAACTTTTAAACTTACTACGGTACTTCTACCACATTGAGGATCTCATTAATTATCTGCTCGCTGGTTACGTTCTCGGCTTCCGCTTCGTAGCTGAGGCCGACACGGTGGCGCATTACATCATGGCATACTGCGCGTATATCTTCGGGTATTACGTACCCTCTGCGCTTAATAAATGCATATGCCTTCGCAGCAAGCGCCAGGTTGATGCTGGCACGCGGTGAGCCGCCATAACTGATGAACGGCTTCAGCTTAGCCAGCTTATATTCTTCCGGAAAGCGTGTTGCGAAAACTATATCCAGTATGTATTGTTCTATTTTTTCGTCCATATACACCTCGCGCACCAGTTGGCGGGCGTTCATGATATCTTCCACTTTCACTACAGGGTTTATCTTAGGCATTCCGCCGGGGTTCAGGTTAGAGCGTATAATGCCGCGCTCTTCTTCCTTCTTGGGATATGTGATCACTATTTTCAGCATAAAGCGGTCCACCTGGGCTTCCGGCAGCTCATAGGTCCCTTCCTGCTCTATAGGGTTTTGCGTGGCCAGCACCAGGAACGGTTCTTCGAGTTTGTAGGTGTTGTCGCCTATGGTTACCTGGCGCTCCTGCATGGCTTCCAGCAGTGCGCTCTGCACTTTTGCGGGGGCGCGGTTAATTTCATCAGCCAGGATAAAGTTGGCAAATATCGGCCCCTTGCGTACCGCAAACTCATGTTTCTGCGGGTTGTAAACCATAGTACCCAGCACATCGGCAGGCAGCAGATCGGGAGTGAACTGGATACGGGCAAAACGGGCGTCTATTGCCGATGCCAGCGATTTAATTGCAAGCGTCTTAGCCAGTCCCGGTACGCCCTCCAGCAGCACGTGGCCGCTGGCAAGCAGGCCTATCAGCAGGCGCTCCACCATGTGTTTCTGGCCTACCACTGCCTTGTTCAGCTCCATATTCAGCAGCTCTATAAAAGCGCTGTTCTTGTGTATGCGTTCGTTCAGTTCGCGGATGTCAACAGATGAAGAGATGTCCATACAATATCGAAATGATTAATTTAGACCAAATGTAAAAAGGGAAAAGGAAAAACAAACCAAACAGGCCGCTTTTTTAACTTTTTTTAAAATACCCTTGTAATATACAACCTTTTATAGGTTGGTAGCTTTCTACTTTCTACTTTTGGCAGGTAAGAGAGAAACGATGGAAAATTTTGAACAAAGGTGGATAGATACCGAATTCCTGCTGCAGGAACGTTTTGGCAAAGTACCGGATATGGAGGCCATCCTTTTCCTGATAGGAGTAAATGAGCTGGGCCGCCTGCCCAGGAAAAAATTCTCAAAAGAACAGAAACAAGACTTGATGCACGTGGCGGTATGCACATTGCTCAGCCAGCTTGGCTACTATGAAAATATGGGGCGGGATGACGATGGCTGGCCGCATTTCAGGGAAACAGAGCAAGTGCCTGTAACTGGTATGCAGGAGCAAGAGCGCATGCTCAAAGAATGTGTGATCCGTTATTTTGAAAATGCGGCGCTTATCTGAAAAAAACAGGGGCTACGTAATAGCCCCTGCAAAATATTTTCTGTATTGCGAATTATTGCTTGGTGAACTTTCTCGTCACAACCACATCTCCATGTGAATTGATGAGGCGTACAAAGTAAATACCTGATGGGAGATTTTCCAGGTTAAGGTTTGCACCACTGTTGTCTGTTGCTTTATATACTGCCATTATCTTGCCGATAATATTGTAAACTGCGATACTCTTAATGTCAGCGCTGGCATTGTAAACCAGGTTCACCTCATTATGCGCGGGGTTGGGGTATAAATTAATATTGTTCTCCGGGTTGTTGACATTAGTAACAGCCTCAGGTATCTTATTGATCACGAAAGTAGTAGTTGTAGAGTAGTTGCCCACACCGGCAACTGTTACATCGGTAATAGTAACCGTCAAATAATGAGCACCCGTGGTGGTAACATTTGTCAAGTCAAGCAACATGTGAAAATCGCCTACACTGTCGTGCGCCGTGTTAGAATAATAATAGTTCGGTGATGCGTATGGCATACCACTGGTACCATTCCAAAGCTGACCACTGCTGTTCGCTCTGCAAAGATAGTTATCACAAATGCTTAAAGCACTATCTGTCAACCAGTCTGCCGGAAAATTAGACGCTGTTACCCGCCAGCTGATCTTAATATTGTTTGCAGAAATGTTGGTTATAAAATCATTTATAGTTGCTGTTGTGCTAACGCTTTGCCACACCGTATCAGCTACCGAAAAGGTCGCCTGGGCATTCACTTTCACAGATGAAAACAACCCAATAGTACACAGTAAAAGTAAAATCTTCTTCATCATCGATGTTATTTGCTACTGCAAGTTAAGGATTATTTTAAATACAACCATACATATTGCGTAAAATATATTAAACTACTGTGCGGCAACGATTATAAAATGTTTGTCACTGTTATATAACATATTGTTAATAGAAAAGCGAGGCTGTCTCATTGTTGGAGACAGCCTCGCTTTGTAACAATTATTATTCGCCTTTGACTATTTTGCAACAGTAAGCGTCTTGGTCAGCACATCTGCGCCCACGGAAACACGTACAAAATAATCTCCGTTTGCAAGATTTGCGAGATTGATGCTTGAAACAGAAGTTCCAGCATTGCGGCTTTCTGCAGGCATAGAATATACAACCTGGCCAGCCATGTTGTAAACTTCCATTTTCACATCGGCAGCCACGTTTAATTTCACTGCGACAGTAGCTGTGCTTGTTGCAGGGTTAGGGTAAACATCCATAGAACCATTGTTGGTTGTTACAGCATTAACACCAAGTGGGCCTGCCGTAGAAACAGTAGCATAAGCAGCCTGGTACACTACTTTAGCGGCATCATCTTCTACCCAAACAACGATCTTCCCGGTAGAAGTAGAGTCGTAATCCCACGTTGCGCTGCTAACAGCTGCCCAACGATGATTCTTAACCCATGTTGAAGAGAACGTCTGCGTAGACTCTGCAGCAAATGCACCAAGGGTTGTACCGTTCGGACCAGAACCGAACATTGACTCGGCAACTTCAGGGAAGTCATACTGCGGAATACTCTCTGTGCTTTGGTTATTTGTGTATGTCAGCTTATCGACGGTTAATACAGCGCGCGCTTTCAGACCAGCTGGTAAATTGGTAAAAGATTTGATTGTTGCAGTAAAAGAGTATGTTTCTGTTGCCGCGTCAAAATACGAAGTAACATTGATCTTGAGCGGAGAACCCAATGTCGCCAGCGCCTGAATTGCAGGTGTGCTTAAGCCACCAGCACCAGGGTATATATACTGACCGTCCATTTGTGCATCAGGAACACCGCCAACACTGTAGAAAGAAACCATAGCACCGATAAAAGGAGTCTGAGTAACTTGGTTCATAAAATCCTGGCCGGGCCAACTCACATGGTAGCGAACTAAAATACTGCTGGTCAGATTGTTGGCATAAACCGAATCAACGTTTGGAGCCGCGTCAGCACAAGGATCACATGAAGCCTGGTTGAACTCTTCAATCATTACAACTTTAGGTTCTAATGTATCTACACCTACGATTGTTGTAGTCATTGTATCATTGGTAAGAACCGGATCGCCTGCTTCAGTAACCCACATTGTAACCGCTGAGGAACCGCTGGCAACCGGAGTATATGCCGTTGTGGTAAAGTTATAGTAAGTAAATGGAGCAACGGCAGTTGCGGGCGTAATTGTGGTAGTAACCGGTGCGCCGGCGCCAACTACATAAGTTGCCTGGAACGAAGTAATAGATGTAGAACCATTGTTATACATTGTGCCGCCAAATATTTTACTTCCGCCAGTCTGGGCGAAATCATTTGGTGCAACCGGTGTAATAGCAGTAAGGGCAATTTCATTAGCTGGAGGAACAGAAACAATGATGTTATCAAGTGCACAACCAAGAATACCGGTTGATGACCCGCCATTTGCATAAGCAAAACCTATCATGCAGTTTGCACCGCTCAATGTTCCCAAGCTCACGTGAGCCGTACTCCATGAATCAGCATTCCATGCGTTGCCATATACGCTGTCCAGAATGGCCCATGTAGTGCCTCCGTCGGAAGAACCTACTATGTAGCAGGTTTCTGTCTGCCCGGTTGCAGTAAGCGTAGCATTGTAAAAGAAATAGTCGTAAGTCAAAAAAACCTGGGCAGGTGTATAGGCCGCCATACTAAATACCGCCGATTTCAGGGTGTCATGGTAATTTGGTGGATTCGCCGCATCATCCACGATTACATAGGTAGTATGTGCTGGTACATTATAGGCTCCTGTGAGGCCGCCCCACGTGCTTCCGCCGTTGGTAGTCGTAACCCATCCTGGTGTACCGGTGGAGTGCTGCGACCATCCTGTCGGCAATGCGGGGATTGTGGCAGACTCGAAATCTTGCGAAAAAATAGTTTGTGCATAACTGTTTACAGTTAGCCCAAACGTCGCTAATGCTAAACTGAGTAAAATCTTTTTCATTGTTTTTTGTTTAGTATAAAGTGGTTATAAATGTTTTTAGACTGCCGAAATTAAGGTATTTTTTAATTTCAGTAACTTTTTTTTCACTTTTTATTAATGTTTATTTAAAAAATCACCCCTTTATAAAACGATCAGACAGCGTTTTTATTACTTTTTTATCAAAAAAAGGAGGGCGTAAATTAAACTGTGTCAAAGTTGAGAATTAGTCACAACTTTAACACAGATAACATGACCAAAAGACGCAATACAGGAGTCACTTTGAGTGACGAAGTCCGCCAACAAGCATTATCACAATTTAAGTCAGGGAA
>CAISPO010000045.1 GCA_903887415.1 uncultured Bacteroidota bacterium
GCCAATTGTATTTAGGGTAAAGCCTAAACCGCCTGACCTGCAAAAAGATATTTTCTGGAAAAACTCAACCTTGTTCCAGTAAAATCAGGCTTTCCCAAAGATATTTTGCCCTTTTTGAAAAAGTTCCGTATGTTCATGATCTATTTTATATTCCGCACCGCTACTTTTACTCACCAAGGCCAACCGTCTGCGGGTAAGCTCCATACCCTGCGATTCATAAACCACATCTGATGCCTGCTTGAGCCGCTGCGATTGCTCCCGGCCTATGCCATTGTCGTCAACTTCACAGCACAGAAAACCTGCGCTTTTATAAAAACTGATTTTCAACTTACCCGGCCGGTCTTCCAGGTAACACAAGCCATGCCTGATGGCGTTTTCAATAAACGGCTGTATGATCATTGATGGTATTTCCACCTGGTCTATATTGACGTTTTCTGCACAAACGATCTCGTAGATGAATTTATCCTCAAAACGCATCCGTTCCAGCACGAGATAGTTTTCCAGGTAGGCAATTTCCTTCCTCAGCGTTATGATCCCCTCCTTAGAGTTTTCCAGCGTTTGCCGCATCAGCAACGCAAAGCCAGATAGGTATTTATTCGCATTTTTCACATCATTGGCCACAATAAAGTGCTGGATAGAGTTGAGACAGTTGAAAATAAAATGAGGATTCATCTGTGCACGAAGCTGTTTTTGTTCCAACTCGGCGCTCTGCTGCGATGCCCGCAACTTACTCTGCCTGAAAAGCAGTATGCCAATCGCTAGCAACGCGAGCAAGGCAGAGACGGCGCCAACGATCAGTATATTTTTGCGCTGCAGCTTTAGCTTTTGCACCCCGTTTTCATTTTCCAGGGCAGTGTTCCTGTCCGCGAGTTCTTTTACTTCATACCGGGTGTTTATCTCTTCAAATTTTTTTGCTTTCTCTGCATTTTGTAATGAATCTTTATAAAACGTGGCCTCCAGGTGATGCTGGTAAGCACTTTTAAAATCACCCGTCATTGCATAAAGCCGGGAAAGATTATTTTCAGCATTACCTATCTCCTCAACATCCGACAGCTTTTTAACAATAGCCAGCGCATATTCCAGGTGGGTTTCCGCATCTTTGTAATTTCCTTTTCTTATTTCCAGCTCGCCCATGTTGTTCAGCATTTTACCCATGTCCAGCCGGTCACTGTCTGCTTCAAATCTATCCAACGCGATCCTGAAATAATGCAATGCGGAATCGTCATTCTTAACACCCTCATAGTAATCCCCTATATTAGAATAGGTTTCTGCGCTCTGCCTTATCTTCAGAGACCGGGAAAAATAATTTAGCGCTTCGGGATACTTTTTCATGCACACATAGTTCGCACCAATATAGTCGAGGGATTTAGCCTCCATTTCAGAATCGTGAATCCGGTGGTACATATCCACCGTAATCAGCAAATCCTCAATTGACTTACTAAACATTCCCTGATCGTTCAGGATAACCGCTATGTTATTATATTGATCGGCAATAGCAATGGTATCATTAGTCTGCTTTTCAATTTCAAGTGCCTGTAAATTATACTCCAGAGCTTTGTCCAGTGCGCCGATGAATAAAAACAGGTTACCAAGATGGCCCAGTGTGAGCGCTTCGTCTTTACTATGCTGGTACTGCCTGCTGACATTCAGCGCATCCGTGTACCATGCCAATGCCTTTTTTACATCCCCCGATTTTGTGCAGGCATCTGCAACTGTCCGTGAGCCTTTTTCAATTCCTTTAATAAAACCAATCTGTTTAGAAATCGCTACTCCTTCTGTGGCTAATGCAAGGCTCCTGGCGGGGTCCGTTTGTAAGGTATTAAAACCATCCCTGATCAGTTTCATTGCTTTTACTGAATCTGCAATGGTATATGGCTGTGCGCAAACAGTTTGTGGCTGCAATGAAACAATGAGCATCACCCATCCCACCCACAAGGAACAACGAATATTTTTCAGGAATTGCATTTGTGTGTTTATACTATAAATATATACAATGCCACTATTATTGTAAAGGTGCGGATATAAAAATGAACGCACTTTTTGTAAATGTGCGTAAAACAACCATAAGTGTATTTATGACTGAAAATAAGAGGGTCACGTACTGCCGGAAGGCTTGCTGCAAAAGAAAAACAGGGAAGTAAAAACGGAGAAGAATAATACCCCTTCCTGGCGTGACAGTAATGTTTCGGTAGAAAATGTAATGAACAAAATAGTGAGCAGGTACTGGTATAAATAATTTTTAGTCCGCAGCGCTTTTACTGCGTGTAAGATCAGCACCGAGAGAAATAACAGGAACCCCAATATGCCAAAGGACAACCATTCGGAAAAATATTCGTTGTGCGGATCAAAGTAGCCTACAAAAAAATGATTGGTAACCGAATAAAAAAAATAACGCTCATGCAGCACCTGCAATACACGCCCCGGGCCAATGCCGGTGAGCCAGTAATGCCGGAGCAGGCCTGTATCAACAGTCCAGATAAGTTTGCGCACATATACGGAGTTATCCATCACATTGCCGGGCTTGCCAACGCCTGCAAACTGAAACACCTCCTTCACACGCTGGCCTATAAAAGGAATGAAAAAACACGCGGCTGCTAACGATGTTAATAAACCAAGAAACACCAGTTTGTAACGGTATAACCCCTTCCTGTTAACATAGGCATAATGGAAAAGGATAACCACCAGTGCGATGATCGGCGACTTTGCCAGCAGCGCCAGCAGAAATATCAACAGCGCGTAAACCAGCAGATATTTTAATATTCCTTTGAACGGCGCTGCAAGTAATGTGATACATACAGAGAACGCCAGAAACATACTCATGTAGGTGGGATGAATGCCCGTACTACGCTCAAACATGACCCTGTATTGGACATGCGATAAAGAATGTGCGGCTTCTTTGGCTCTCCATATATGCCATGCAAAATCTGCATTGCCTACGATGCAGCTTGCCACACAACCATAAACTAAGTAAATGAGCTCGCCCGCGATAAGTGTGCGGAAGGATTGCGCAGTTATGGCGAATACAAAAGGCATCAGCAACAAGGATGCCTTTTGCTGACAAAGCAGTGAAAGGAAATGCCGGTATTCATGGGGTGTAAACGGAACAGCCAACAGGTACAGCAAATAAAAACTGCTGATAGCCAACGCCCATAAATAATTGCTTCCAGGAACTGGCTCCTTTGAGCGCACCGAGCGAACTACAAAGTATAACCCCGACACCATAACAGTAAGCGCCTGCAGCTTTTCCGGCAAAAAAAAGGATAGCATCAGCAACCGAGCGGCGTATATGTCTATATTACCCCAAACCTGCCTACCAGCAGGCAGCCCCCTTACAGGGGCTTTGCCTGAAAACACTATATCAGCAGCCGGGCCAGGTTTCATCATTTTCTTTTGTAAAATTCTTTCATTGCTCTTAATACAAAATCACTGAACTCATTTTTGAATCTTTCCTCTGAAAACCGAAGGGCATTTTGCCGGATCGCAGTATGATCCTTTAATGGCTGCCGCTCGAATTTATTCACTGCATCCGTTATGCCGCTTTCCGTCTGTTCCGGGAAGAAATACCCGCTCACACCATCAACCACTGTTTCACGGTATCCCCCGTAATCCAGTGCAAGAACAGGCGTGCCACATGCCTGCGCCTCTACGCACATGATGCCGAAATCTTCCTTGGCGGCGAAGATACAGGCTTTAGCCTCCTGTATATACTTCATCATTTCTGCATCTTCCCGGTAACCCAGCCACTTGATATTAGCGTATCCTTCCAGCATTTCATTAAACTCCTTCGTACCCCACCCCTCACCTATCAGCACAAGCTGTTTATCCGGCATCTGCTGAAACGCCCTAATGACCATATCTGTTTTCTTATAAGGTACGAACCTGCCAACGCAGAGATAATAATCTTTCCTGGGCGCTTCGCTCAGTGTGAACTTGCCGGTGCGTACGGGCGGATAAATAACTACCGATTCCCTGCCATAGCTATTGGCTATGCGTTGCTGTATATGCTTAGAATTGGCTATAAAGTAATGAACATGATTGGCGGAAGCTACATCCCAGCGGCGCAGCCAATTTACAAAGCTCTTGTACAGCCACGACCTGCCCAGTGAGTGTGTGGCGGCGTAATCATCATACATATCCCATATTGGGCGCAACGGCGTGTGACAATAACAGATATTCAGTGTGGCGGGATCACTGCGAAAGCCCTTGGCAACAGCGTGAGAAGTGGAGAGAATAAGATCATAGCCTCTCAAATGGAACCGTTTCATCAGCCATGGCATTACCGGCAGAAAATAGCGGTATATCTTTGAAATGAACGGAACATACTGGAGCAACGAAGTTTTTACAGGACGGCCATTCAGTATTTCCTGTTTGGCAGCAGGTGAAAAGCGGTTGAATAAAGCATAGATGGTTACTTCTTCCTTGTCATAAATATCCAGTACGCTGCCGGCCACTTTTTCCGCGCCGCCATTAGCATTAAACCAGTCCTGTACGAATGCCACTTTCATTCCAGCCACAATTTAGCTGTTTTCAGTAAGGTATCGTAACGTACTTATAACACAGTTGATGAACGCCTTTCTCTAAAATAATATTGCACAATGTGCATAAATAAATAATAAAAACATTCATTGCAACAGCTTATTTTTGCCCCTTACCTAATTGTAAACATGCAGAAAGAATCAACTAAGATCCCATTCACCTCCTATCAGAAGTTTGTCATCTTTATATTAGCCATAACACAGTTTTCCGTGATCCTTGATTTTATGGTGATGTCTCCGCTTGGCGATATGCTGATGAAATCATTAACCCTCAAACCTTCGCAATTTGGTTTGGCGGTATCTGCTTATGCATTTAGCGCAGGCGCCTCCGGGCTGCTCACGGCGGGTTTCGCCGATCGCTTCGACCGGAAAAAGCTACTGCTGTTTTTCTATATTGGATTTATTATAGGCACTATATTCTGCAGCATGGCTACAACTTACCCCCTGCTTATAGCAGCCCGTATCATTACCGGCCTGTTTGGTGGCGTTATCGGCTCCATCTCTATGGCTATTATCACTGATCTGTTCGATATACACCATCGTGGGCGGGTAATGGGCTTTATCCAGATGGGCTTTGGCGCCAGCCAGGTATTGGGCATTCCTATCAGCCTGTATATCGCCAATATCTGGGGTTGGCAATCGCCTTTTATTATGGTTGCGATCGTGGCGGGAATTGTAGCGATCCTGATCATGCTGAAATTACAGCCAGTTACCAAACATCTTGAGTTGCAAGGAGACCGCAATGTATTCAGCCACCTGCTGCATACGGTATCAAAAAAAGACTATCGTGTTGCGTTTACAGCTACTGCTTTGCTCTCGATAGGCGGATTTATGATGATGCCATTTAGTAGTGCGTTTTCAATAAATAACTTGCATATTACGCAAGGTCAATTACCAACTTTGTTTATGGTATCGGGTTGTAGTTCACTAATTATCATGCCGCTGGTAGGCAAGCTAAGCGACAAAGTAGATAAGTTCAAATTATTTGCTATTGCATCATTATGGATGATGATCATGGTATTGATATACACCCACCTGGCTGTAACCCCGCTCTGGCTGGTTATTATACTCAATATACTGATGATGATGGGCATCATGAGCCGCATGGTACCCTCAACAGCCCTCGTGACCGGGATACCGGGAATGCAGGACCGGGGCGCATTCATGAGCATTAATTCCTCACTGCAGCAAATAGCGGGCGGTATTGCGGCCGCGGTCGCCGGGATGATAGTAGTGCAAAAAGACAAATTCAGCCCACTGGAGCATTACCCTACTCTTGGCTATGTGATGGTGAGCATATCAATGGTTGGCGTATTTCTCTTGTACCGTGTAAGTATGTTTGTGAAAAGGAAGCTAAAAGAGAAAACAGTATAAGTGACTTAGAATTCGCAGTCAAATCATACCACCTCTTATAACACTTCCTTCTCTTTCATCTGCTCCACAGCAGTATATAAATTGTGATAAGCGCCACGGTCTTCAATAAGCGACTCATGGTTGCCGCGCTCTATGATAACTCCATGATCCATCACAATGATCTCGTTGGCCTTTCGTATAGTAGAAAGCCTGTGCGCTATGACGATAGATGTGCGGCCCTTAATAAGGGTATCTATGGCATGCTGTATCAATTGCTCACTCTCACTATCCACAGATGATGTAGCCTCATCCAGTATCAGGATACGGGGATTGTACAGCAGCGCCCTGGCAAACGACAGCAGTTGCCGCTGGCCCTGCGACAAAGTATTGCCACGCTCCATAACATCAAAATCGTAGCCGCCGGGCAGGCGCATAATAAATTCATGGATACCCAGCATTTTTGAAACTTCTTCTACATTGGCTCTTGGTATGTCGGGATTGCGAAGGGTAATGTTATCGGCTATCGTACCGGAGAAAAGAAATACATCCTGCAGCACAATACCGATGTGGCTGCGCAAACTATAGATGTCATAATCATGCAGGTCGTGGCCATCGATGAGTATCTGGCCGCCTTCGATCTCATAGAGCCGGTTCAGTATGCTGATGAGCGAGGTTTTGCCTGCGCCAGTGTGCCCTACAACTGCCAATGTTTTTCCAGCTTCCAGTTTAAAAGATATACCCTTTAAAACCGGAGTGCCGGCTTTGTAGCTGAAACGAACATCGGTGAATTCCACACTACCCCTTATATGCTCTGCCTTTAACGTTCCATTATTGGTGAGAAACTCATCGCTATCGAGCACAGTAAAAACACGCTCGGCGGCGATGATGCCCATCTGGAGTACATTGAATTTATCGGCCATCATCCTCAGTGGGCGGAACAAAAGATTGAGGTACATATAGAACGAAATAATAACACCGATAGAGCATTGGTAGTGCAGTATCCGGGTTACGCCATACCACACCAGCAGTCCTAAGGAGCAGGCCAGCACTATTTCTACTATAGGGAAGAAAACAGAATAGGCAAATATACCCTTGATGTTGGCGTCGCGGTGTTCTCTGTTTATCTCGTCAAACTTGCCGGCTTCCCGTTTTTCGGCGGCAAATGCCTGTACTATATACATGCCAGTCAGGTGTTCCTGCACATAGGCATTAAGCGCAGCCACTGCATTTCTCACGCGCTGAAAAGATTTGTTAACCGCTTCTTTAAACCACCACGTAGCAAGTATCAGCAAAGGAAAAGTGGCGAGACAAGCCAGGGTAAGCCGCCAGTCGGTAACGGTCATTACCACCATGATAGCAATAATCGTGAGTATATCGGCTACGATGGCAATGATACCCTCAGAAAACACATCATTAATGGCCTCAATGTCATTGATAGTGCGGGTCGTCAGTGTGCCTATGGGTGTACGGTCATAATACCCGATGTCCTGAAACAATATTTTTTTAAAGACCGTGTTTCGAAGATCGTTCACCACAGTTTGCCCCAGCCAGTTGGTGCGATAAGTAAACCAGAAACGCAGCACACTTTCCACAACAAGAATGCATAGAATCTCTATCCCCAACCGCATAAGCCCATGCAGGTCTTTAGTAGCCACATATACATCCACTGAACGCTGCATCAGGAACGGACGTAATGGAGAGATTACGGCTAGCACAATAGCTAGCACAATAGCGAGGTACAACGTACCCTTGTACGGCGCAGTAAAAGAAAAAATACGCCGCAACAATTTAAAATCGAAAGATTTCTTTTTTGTAGTCATAAACCCCATCTAGTCCTCCGGCGCATTCACCATCATCAGGTACGCTTTGATAAAATCATCCAACTCGCCATCCATCACCGGCTGCACATTACCTACTTCATAATCGGTGCGGTGGTCTTTTATCATTTTATAAGGGTGGAACACGTAAGAGCGTATCTGCGACCCCCACTCTATTTTCTTTTTATTCGAGTTGGTTGCGTTCAGCACTTCCTGGCGCTTGCGCAGCTCTTCTTCATACAGCCGGCTCTTGAGCATGGTCATCGCCTTTTCACGGTTCTCTCCCTGTGTCCTGGCTATCTGGCACTCTACTATTATGCCGCTAGGTATGTGCTTCAGCCGAACCGCTGTTTCCACCTTGTTTACATTCTGCCCTCCAGAGCCGCCAGAGCGGAAGAACGCCCACTCCACATCTGCCGGGCTCACCTGTATATCTATGGTATCATCTATAAGCGGATATACAAACACGGAAGCAAATGAAGTATGCCTGCGCGCATTGGAATCAAATGGTGAAATGCGCACCAGGCGATGCACACCACTTTCGGCTTTCAGCAGCCCGTAGGCAAATGCGCCGTCAAACTCGAGCGTAGCCTGCTTTATACCCGCGCCATCACCATATTGTACATCCACCTCACTCACTTTCCAACCCTGTTTTTCGCCATACATTCGGTACATGCGCATCAGCATTTCCGCCCAATCCTGGCTTTCGGTGCCACCGGCTCCGCTGTTTATTACCAGCATCCCGGGCATCTCATCCTCCGGTGCGTTAAGCGTTGATTTGAATTCCAGCTCGTCCAGTTCTTTTATCGCTTTATCGTATGCTTCTTTTACCTCTTCCTCGGTCGCCTCACCTTCTTTCCAAAAATCATGCAATATGGCAAAGTCTTCAACCGATGATTTTACCTGCTCAAAAAACTCTGTCCAATATTTATCAATTTTTATCTCCTTGAGTATGGCCGTGGCCCTTGTATTGTCATCCCAAAAACCGGGAGAAAGCGTTAGCTGCCTGTCGTTCTCCAGTTTGGCGAGTTTATCATCAATAAGTAAAAAACGATGCAAGTGCGTTATCCGCTCGCGCATCTCTTTCAGGTTTTCCTGTGTCATAGCGGGCAAAGGTAAGAAATGAGACCCCAAACCCTACATAGGCTTATTCATAATTTAGCTTC
Source organism: uncultured Bacteroidota bacterium (assembly GCA_903887415.1). Lineage (GTDB taxonomy): Bacteria > Bacteroidota > Bacteroidia > Chitinophagales > Chitinophagaceae > Nemorincola. The sequence goes on from CAISPO010000045.1 coordinate 8,872, forward strand.
GTTGTAAAAAATCACCCAGCAATCCCTTCACCAAACTCCCCCACTGCTCATCGGTAAGCCCTATCGATAATGTTGCATCATTCCTGCCATGGAAAGAGGCGGCCAGGCTTTTGTGTGTACGTTCTATTACAATAGTCGCTGTAGCGCCATCGTCCTGCTTTAACCGCACTGCGAATGTTTCACGGCCCTCATCGGGATAGTCATCATATTCTATAGCTTCTACCAAAACCAGATGAAGCGCCGGCACTGTTGCTATTTTTATGCGATCCCCTTTGTGAGCCTTGCGGTGCAGCACCTTATCGTGTATATCAGTGAGCTGCAAACTGATCCCACCGCCAATGTAGCTGTTCCAGTTATTCACATCCAGCAATCTTTCTTTAGCACCTACAAAGCTGTCTTCAGCATCATCTGTAGTATCAAGCAATGCGCTATGTTCTATGTTTTTTTCAAAACCCTGGGATTGATCCGGAACTAAGTAATGGCTTTGCGGCATATACTAATATACATTTTCGTATTTAAACAGAAAAATCATCTTGGATGTATAAATATAATATACGCAATCGGATAATCATCAATAGAATATACAAAGGGTTAATTATTGGTTAATTTAACTATTTTGTTTACTTTTGCAGACTACTTAAAGCACGACCACCATGAACATCACCGACAAATTGTTTCAAATGAAAGAAGAAAGAGGAGCTGCCAATCTTAAAGCCGGCCAGGAATTCCTTGCGGCAAACAAACTTAAACCAGGTGTCACCGAGCTGCCAAGCGGCCTGCAATACGAAGTAATTACTGAAGGCACCGGTCCAAAACCAACTGCTTCTGATACGGTTACCTGCCATTACCACGGCACAGTGATAGACGGTTCTGTTTTCGACAGTTCTGTGCAACGCGGCAAACCAGCTTCTTTTCCGCTGAACCAGGTAATAAAAGGCTGGACAGAAGGCGTTGCATTGATGCCAACCGGCAGCAAATGGCGCTTTTTCATACCACCACATCTTGGTTATGGCGACAGGCAGATAAGCGCGGTGATAGGCCCAAACAGCACTTTGATCTTCGAAGTGGAACTGCTTAGCATCAATTAGAACCACTGCAAATTTCAGCATTGCCCAATTATGCGTCACTCTACCGGTGATATGTAACTGTATTTTCGTAAATTGATGTTCCAATCGCCACCCGAATGAATAGACTACTCCTGCTTTTCTGTTCACTGTTGTCAGCTTCCGTAAACGGGCAGAGCATTGACAAATACTTTGAAAGCATCCGGAATAATACCGCGGCGCTCACGGCCTTTTTTTCGCAGATGCCCAAGGGCGGTGACCTACACAACCATTACAGCGGGTCGGTGTATGCCGAAACATATGTCAGCTATGTCGTGCAGCAAGATTATGTGATCAACGAAAGCACACTTGAGGTAAAATCAGCGGCTCCTAACGAGGGAAAAAGCTGGGTTCATTTCTCTAAGCTGAACGATAGCGGACTATTGGCTGCCTACAAACAAAAGCTGATACAGAAATGGTCTGTGAAAGACTACAATGGTGTCAGCTACCCTTCAGACAAACAATTTTTTGAGACTTTTTCCGGCTTTGGCATAGCTAATGACGGGCCAGGCAGGCTGGACAGCGGCCTTATGGAATTGAAGCGGCGGGCAGTGAATGAAAACGTGAGTTACATCGAGACTATGTTTACCAGTATCCACTGCGATAACATAAAGATACTGGATACCAGTTTTAACCGCTTGCTCGAAGCCGCCCAACAAAGCCAAGATGAAGCCCAAACAAGAATGCTGCTGGACCGGCTCTATAAAATGGTACAGGATAAAAATGTAACGGCCTGTGCCGCAGCTTATAATAATGACGTGATCGAAAAGCTCCACTACGGGTTGAAAATAGACGACTCTCTATTTACTATGCGCTACCAGAATTACGTAGTGCGGGTAGTGCCGCCAGCGGATGTTTTTAAGAGCCTGGTACTTGCATTTGAGTCTGCAAACACCTGTTCATTAATAGTTGGCGTGAATATTGTAGCTCCTGAAGACAATGAGATATCCATGAGAGATTACTGGCTGCATATGCAAATGTTCAAATATTGCCATGAAAAGTACCCTGGTGTAAAATACTCCATGCATGCAGGCGAGCTTACGCTGGGCATGGTAAAGCCTGAAGAGCTTACCTGGCACATAAACGCGGCCGTAAGAACAGCAGGCGCCAACCGTATAGGGCATGGCGCAGATATGGCTTATGAACACAACAGCTATGACCTGCTTCAATACATGGCGGCTCACAAAATACCAATTGAGATTAACCTGTACAGCAACGAATTTATACTGAAAGTAAAAGATGACCAGCACCCCATTTCCTTGTATAACGAGTTTAAAGTGCCGATAGTTATTTGCAGCGATGACGCCGGTGTATTAAGAAGCAATCTTACTTACCAATATGTGCTGCTGGCGAAACGGTACAAGAATGTTTCCTACAGCGATATTAAACAGTATGTATTCAACAGCATTGACTATAGCTTTATTAAAGAAGAATCGGTGAAAGAAAAATTGAAAGCGCAACTAAATGAACGTTTCAGCATTTTCGAAAGAAAAGTGATGACCGCAAACAAATAATTTAATTCAAATTCCAAAAAAGAATAAAAATCCCAGATTTGCAACCCCTAATCCAAATTCCAAACCCCTAATTCCCAATTCCTAAAATGAGCTTTTACGAACTTGGAAAAGAACAACGGAACACACTTGTAGAAAAGATAAACCGGGAAATCGCCGATAATCTCCGCTCAGAAACGGTGAGCGGCATTATTCCTTTTTTCGCAGACGAAGATACCTATATCAGAAAGACAACTTACCTGGCAATAGGCAGGATATACCTTACAAACGCCAAGCTACAGGAAAGAATAATAACTACGCTGGAAACGCTGTTAAAGAACGATGATGCAAAGACCCGGCAAACAAGCATTAATGCAGCCGGGGAGATCGGCAAAAACGATTTTGTCGTTGTAAAACATTTTTTTGATACCGGCCTCTTTGACAAGCACCACTCTGTACGTAATGCGGTGATAGGCTCCGTAAAAAAAATGGGCGAGAAAAACCCGCAACCGGTAATTGAATGGGCGCGTACTTACCTCCACCATGCGGACAGGGAAATACGCAGGGAAATATGCCATGGTATAGAACTGAGGGGCCGAACACACCCCGAAGATATATTGCCGCTGCTCAAAGAACTGCAGCACGATAAAACTAAACGGGTAAGGGATACTTTGGTGCATGTGATAGGGCAGATAAGCTACAAAAAAGGCTGCCTGGAAAAAGTAATGAACGAGATCACAAAATGGGACAACAAGGCATTAGTAAATGATGCCGTCATGGAGATCATTGATGTACATGATCGCTACCGGAACTTCAGCTTTTACACCCAGGACGAAGCTAAAAAATGTATTGAAGCCACGCGATCCGCCTGAGTTAACAGGCAGCCGCTCTTTTTTGATTCAAAAAAAGAGGCTGCTTCCAAATCAATGGAAACAGCATCCTTCCTGATCATGAACAACTTTGTCTCTTACTGCGGCTGGCAACCATTACATGAGTTACCATCTGCAGGAGCAGCACCCCGATAGTTACTGATCACGGTATGCTGCGGCGCCATATCAGCGTTTACGTTTACACCTTTTTCGTTTGATTTATTATCAGGGTAATATCCCAAGAATGTTCCCTCACCATTATATTGAACGGCTCCATCATTATTGTAAAATGTGTTCGGACATTCCTCTACAACAATATTATGCTGTGTATAGGTATAACACGGCTCCGGAGCCGGTGCCGGAGGCACATAAGTATTAGGCACATGTGGCAGCACTGTTACAAAGTCAGGTAAATAAGGTTGCTTCTTGTCCGGCGCAACACCATGGTGTACAACGGCTACTTTATGCGTGGTGGTTTTGTGCTTACACGGACAGTTACATTTATTTTGAGCATAGCCATTTACGGAGTATAAACCTATAAATGCTACTAATAGTATCGTTTTCATAACTCATGTTTTGTTCCATTATACAGGTAAAAAAGAATGAGCCACTGAGTGTTAAAGGAATATGAAGATTCTGGCCGGATTGATTTTTTTTGTGAGGAAAAAAGCTTTTTCAATGTGTCTTCGAGTTGCTTTTTTCGAAGATTTTATCCAAAGTTGGTTTGAGTGATAAAAGATGCGCACCGCCAAAAACAATAAATACCCGCCCCTGCAGTTTAAGACTGTTATAGATATTGGTAACAATTACGCTATCGCGGATATGAAGCGAGCTTCTTCCTATCTGGCCCAATACACCTTCATCATAAAAATAATTTTCTGTTTTACTAAGTTCAAAATGCCCGAGGTCAATTTCTTCATTATTATTCTTTCTGTACAGGATTTTGAAGTGCTGCCATTGCATGTCCCGGTTAGACAAGGCGAGATGACACCTTTTGATTAAATAGTCCGCAATGAATTTGCGATACTCTTTGTCCAGGTCAGCTTTGGGGCCTGCGTTAAACTGGGGTATAAAACGCTGCGTTACTAAAAAGTACAAGAGCGCATCCTTATCATACTTCTTAGCAAGTGCAGGTATTTCAATACTGTCAGCGCAATCTCCATTCACAAGCTTTATTCCCCTACTGTCTGCCAAATATTTCAAATACCCTATTCCCGCCTGCTCAACAATCGCCTTATTCCTTGTAGGATAAACTAGTGTATCCGGTATCTGCCCGCCTTCATTCAAGGCTACATTTGGTTTCAGCATCGAAAAATATTTCAGGATAGTATCATACATTATATTTAAAGTATCATTATCATTACTATGACTAATTCCAATAAAAACCAATCGTTTACTCCCAAATGATTTGTCATAGACCATCGGGAATATTTTCGTTCCGGTACTTTTAAATTGTTTATAAATCTCCCGGTAATCTGTTGTTTCTATTTTGGGCAAGGGAGGCAGATCATCATTGGATGGAGGTTGATTGCAGGCGGTCAGTACCGCGATAAAGACCAACATTATTATCCGCGCTTTCGTCATAGGTCAAAGCTAACATTTCCTGTATATACAGCCATTCTTAACGAGCATTATTTACAACCTTTTAAAATTACCCCCTATATCGCTTACATTTGACTCCTAAATTTTAACACACATGCAAGTTTGGAAAGATTACCAGGAACAAAATAAAGACCGCTTTCTTAATGAATTGCTTGATCTGTTGCGTATACCCTCTGTGAGCGCGGACAGCAAGTATAAAGCCGATGTGGCCCGCTGTGCAGACGCAGTAAAAGAACACCTGCTGAAGGCTGGCTGTGACAAAGCAGAAATATGCACCACCGCCGGACACCCTATAGTATATGGCGAGAAGATCATAGACCCAAAGCTACCGACAGTATTGGTGTATGGCCACTATGATGTGCAGCCACCGGACCCACTGAACCTATGGACCAGCGGGCCTTTTGAACCAGTAATCAAAGACGGAAAAATATACGCGCGCGGGGCTTGTGATGATAAAGGACAGATGTTTATGCACATAAAAGCGCTGGAAGTAATGGCGAAAACCAATACCCTGCCGTGCAATGTAAAAGTGATGATAGAAGGCGAGGAAGAAGTAGGTTCCAGCAACCTGGGTAAATTCCTGGAAGACAATAAAGAAAAGCTGAAGGCTGATGTGGTTCTGGTGTCCGATACCTCAATGATCAGCATGGAGCACCCATCCATAGAAAGCGGGCTGCGTGGGCTATCTGCTGTGGAAATAGAAATTACGGGGCCTAACCGCGACCTGCATAGCGGCGTATATGGCGGTGCCGTGGCGAACCCGCTCAATATGCTGTGTAAACTGGTGGCCTCGCTGCATGACGAGAACGGGCATATTACTATACCTGGCTTTTATGACAAAGTACAAGACCTGACGCCTGAAGAGCGCAAGAACCTGAACCTGGCGCCATTTGACCTTGAAGAATACAAACAAGACCTGGGCATTAAAGAAGTTTGGGGCGAAAAAGGATACACTACGCTGGAGCGCACTGGTGTTCGCCCTACCCTTGACCTGAACGGCATCTGGGGCGGCTACCAGGGCGAAGGCTCAAAGACCGTGCTGCCATCTAAAGCAAATGCCAAGATCACCATGCGCCTGGTGCCCAATCAGCGCCCTGCGGAAATACGTGAACTGTTCCAGAAACATTTTGAAAGCATAGCGCCCGGATGCGTGACGGTGAAAGTGACTGGCGGCCATGGCGGCGAACCTGTAGTGACACCAACAGATTCTCCTGCCTACAAAGCAGCGGCCAAGGCTATACAGACCACATTCGGCAAAGACCCCATACCTACACGCGGCGGCGGCAGCATACCCATCGTGGCATTATTCGAAAAGACGCTTGGCTTAAAAACGGTGCTCCTCGGCTTCGGGTTGGATAACGACAACATACACTCACCAAACGAGAAATTTGACGTTGCCAATTTCTATAAGGGGATAGAAACGATACCTTATTTTCATAAGTATTTTACGGAGGGTTAACCCTGGCAAAAGCATCATTTATTGGTGCTTTTGCTATTTTTAGAGTTTAGTAGCACAAGCATGTTTAGATTTTTAACGCATATCGGATTCTTGATACTGCTGCCTGCGTTTTGCAACGGGCAAAGTGATACTGTTTATCTTGACAATAACTGGATGCCGAAAACTGTTAACAAAGAAAGCGCCGCTTATTATCGTGTGTTCACGCCAGAGCCAGGAAAAGGCTATAAAGTAGAAGGCTATAATAACAGAACAAACAGCGCGTACATGACCGGTATGTGTACCGAAAAAGATATTGACACAAAAAATGGACTATTTATTTTTTATGATGAAAAAGGCAATAAAACCCAGGAAGGAAATTTTCGAAACAATAAGATGACAGGCGTATGGAAAGGATACAGTCCCACCTCGCATAAACTTTCAAGCACTGCCAACTATATGGATGGAGAAATACAAGGTAATGCAGCATCTTATGATAGCGATAGCACTCACAAATACATTGAAGTACAACCCAGGCCCAGTTACGACTTAAAAGTATATTTATCCCACAGTCTTAGATATCCTAAAAAAGCCAAGAAAGGTAAAATACAAGGCAAGGTAATTGTCAAGTTTGTTGTTAATGAAAATGGAGAAATTAACAATGTCGCTGTTATCCAACACGTCAGTCCGGAATTGGATGAGGAGGCTATCCGCGCTGTATCCAAAATGCCACCATGGGAGCCTGGAAAACAGAACGGAAAACCGGTAAAAGTTTATTATACGCTACCACTTGACTTTAGGCTTAACTGACTGCCCACGGCACTAAGTATTCGGTACCTTTATCTTCTCATAAGCCACATTGTTACTCACAAATTCCGGTACCAGTTCCTTCATCAGGTAAACTGTTTCCAGCGTGTAGTGCTGGCGGGCGCTGCTAAGGAGTTTGGCAATACGTTTTTCCACCAGTGCAAAATCATACTGGCGCACATCGGCGATCATTATTTTCTCGTGGTAAGTGGGGCGGGAATTTTCCGCATTGCTCAACAATTCTTCGTATAGCTTTTCCCCGGGCCTTAATCCTGTGTAAATGATCTTAATGTCTATATCCGGTTCTTTGCCTGCCAGCTTTATCACCTTCCTGGCAAGGTCAGATATTTTTACAGGCTTGCCCATATCGAATACGAATATCTCCCCCCCCTGCCCCATCACTCCTGCTTCTATCACCAGCAGGCAGGCTTCTGGTATGGTCATGAAATACCGGGTGATCTCGGGATGTGTCACCGTAAGCGGGCCGCCTTTTTCCAGTTGTTTCTTAAAGCGCGGTATCACAGACCCGTTAGAGCCCAGCACATTTCCAAAACGAGTGGTGACAAATTTGGTAATGATCTTTTCGTTACCTGTATTGCTTGTGTTGTCTGTAGCTTCTATATCCTTTGTCAAATGCCTGTAATAGCTTTGGGTATATATCTCCGCTATCCGTTTTGAAGCGCCCATTACATTAGTAGGGTTCACGGCTTTATCAGTGGACACCATTACAAATTTCTCTACGTCATTGGCTACCGATAGCTCTGCAAGGGTTTTTGTGCCGTTCACATTGTTCATTACGGCTATCGATGGGTTTTCTTCCATAAGCGGCACATGCTTGTATGCCGCTGCATGAAACACGATCTGCGGATTATACACTTCAAACAAGTGCTCCATACGCTGCCGGTCGCATATATCGCCGAGGTAGGCTTTTACATTCGCTCCTTTGTGCTTCTCCTGTATCTCCAGCATGAACTCATGCATGGGTGTCTCCGCCATATCACAAAGTATGAGCAGTGATGGCCGGTATTGCAGCAATTGCCTTACCAGTTCGCTGCCTATGGAGCCCGCCGCGCCGGTAACCAATATTTTTTTACCCTTCAATTCAGTATAGATAGCCTCGTTGTGGATCTTTATTACCTCGCGTTCCAGCAGGTCTTCGATATTAATGTCCTGTAGCTGCTGGGTGTCCAGCTTGCCATTCAGCCAGTCGAGCATTGCAGGCACCTGCTGAATGCGGATACCATGGGCAAGGCAATTGTCCACAAGGTCATTGAGCTTGCCTTTTTCCATGTTCTTGTTGGCAAGGATGAGCAGTTCCACACCTTCATTGCGCAGCTTCACCAGGCTGGCCTCACTGGTATTGTAAATAGGTATGCCTTCCAATAATTTACCCGCCGTGCTGAACGAATCATCCAAAAATGCCACTACCTGCATATCTCCGTTAGGCAGGCTATTCATCACCTTCTTAATGTGCAGCCCATCTGCCGATGTATCATACACCACTACTTTCTTTTTCAGTAATTTATCTCCCTGCGATAAAGACTTGTAAAAGTTAAAGCAATACCTGACCGCAAGACGATAAGATATGATGCCAAAGGTGGTAATAAAGAAGTTAATGGCAACGATCTGAAGCGTGAAGTAGTTTCCGTTCTTTAAAATGAATGTATTAAGGACAACGTATAAAAAAGAGGCGATGGCATTCACCATTACCAGCCTTGAAGTGTCTTCAAGATTGGTAAACCTGACTATACCCGCATAGCTCTTAAATATATAAAATAGCACAGCATTGATTACCAGCACAACACCAAGCATAAACTTAATACCAACATTGACGTGCTCAAGGTTGAAATTCATTTTTAGCATCCTGGACAGGAAAATGCAAAAGCAAACCAGGAAGAGGTCGAACAAGAAAACTAACCAGCGTGGAAGAATACGTATTTTATGCGCCATGGAAACTCCTTTTTTTAGTCTGTGTGCCTTAATTCATCTGATCCAGGTCTATAGAGTGTCATCTATACAATAATACAAAAAAATAACTTACAGCGTGGGGCTTAACAGGGAATTAATAGGGTCTTTGTAATTAGTTCCTAATATACACAATAAATAATGAATTTTAAACATACTATTGCCATATTCCCTGATCAACAACAGTGCAAAAACCGAACCAAATTTTACGGGTAACCTAAATTACGAAATAATCCGCATAAATCTTATCTTGCAGTATGGATACGAAAAAGCAAACAACACCGGCAGGAGGTAATAAAGCTGCTGACCCTGCAAAAAAAGCAGGCCCTGTAAGGCTTCCATCAAAGCCAATATCGTTTTCTAACCATCCTACGGCTAAAGGTGGCAAACAGGCAAAAACAATGATAAATAAGAGCAAAAAAGGCGGCGTGAACCTGATGAAGAAGCTGTCGGGAATGTAATTGCTACCCTGCTCCCAGCCTGAGCATCTTATTATCTATAGACTGAAAGAAATCATGCGGCTGGAAGGTGCGCCAGTTAGGGCTGTCCATGAGCTTTATGTAATAGTCGATATGGGAGCGGTGAAAATCGTATTGCGTTTGCTCTGGCATATTGATCGCAACGATCCACCCGCCATCGTCTTTTATATCCTCATTCCATTCTTCATAATAGTCGGTATCGCTGCTATGAAAGTTAAGCACATTTTCCGTGATCAGTATAAACTTGCTGATGCGCCTGGCTGTCATCAGGTCTATTACCGATCGCTTTAGATGCATGACGTCATTCTCTACAGCGTCGTTCCACTCTCCTATCAGCTCTATAATAGCGTAATTGAGCTCGTAGTCCACGAACAGCACTTTCATATACAGTGTCTTTGAACCAAACTCATCCCACTGGGGGTGTATATAATAGTTATAGACCGTGTTGGAATACTCAAATTCACTATGCTCCACCCCATAAAAAGGGGAAGCCTCGTCTTCCTCCGAAATATATAAATGACGCCAGTTGTAGAATGGCTCTATTTCATGCATTATACAGCAAAAATGTTCTTGAGCAAATGTATATAGAAAGGCTGAAAAGAAACGACGTTACTGATCAAAAAGAAAACGATGAATGACCGTTTGACTATCACATAATGCAAAAGGCTAAACCAGGAACAGGATACGCTATGCTTTGTGCCGCTACAACGCTCCTGAAATCAAGGAAATTAGCTTTTAACGAACGTCTTTGCACCTATCTTCATACCGTCTTTGATAAGCACTACTGAATAAACGCCCTGCGCAAAGCCGGAAACATCTATGCTGCCTTTTCCATCCACTAATGTAGCAGCGGATATTTCTTTGCCCAGCACATCATACAGCTTCATGCTCACCGTACTGCTGTTGTTCAGGCCATTTACCTGGACATAAACTTTTGAATCTGCCGGGTTCGGGAATAATATGAATTCCAGGTTTTCAACAGAAGTGTAACTTACCCCTACTGCCGGCGGCGTGGTGTAGTAGGCTTTCTGCAGGCATCCGCCGTGAACCGTCATTACCCAATAATAACCGTGCGTAAAATCAGGGGTTGGCTGGTTGTAGGTCTGCGAGGTTTCGCCGGGGATTATAGACGAGTCCAGCGTATAGCCGTTGTCATAGCCCCACTGGTAGCTGTCGGCGGTATTATCTGTACAGGTAAATGTGGGCGCAGAGTAAGTTATACCAGAAGATGGAGATTCGGAACTACCCACACCAGTGACGAAACTATCGGTAATTGCGCACCCGGTTGTCAGCAGTTGAACTGTCAATGTCACCAAGCCAGTGCCGGCAGCAGGAAAAGACACCAACACACCTTGTTTGTTTGGGCTGATACTGTTTATATCCGCATTAACCGCGCCCCAGGTATAAATATATGTGGGCGGTTGGGGGAAGCCCGCGCCAATGTTCATATACTGCGTGTTGGCACATACTTCCGCACCCGGATGAACCGTTATGTACGGGTTTGTCGGCAGCTCATCTATTATCACCAGGGCGCGCTTCACGGCTGCGCAGCCACTGAAAACAACGTACACCACAGTATCCAGTCCCGACCCCACTGCAGTCATCACGCCTGTTGATGCATCGATTGTTGCCTTTGAAGGATTAGTGCTTGTCCAGATACCGCCCGGCGATGCATCCCGCAGCGTGTCTGTTCCGTATTGGCAAACCGAATTATTACCAGTTATCTCATCAAGGATTACTTCGGGGCCTACAGTAAGCGAGAATATAGCAGTGTCTGCACTGCAATAGCGGGTAACGATATAAAAGATCGTATCGCTGCCAGTAGCAAGGCCGGTAACCAGGCCGCTGCCGGGGCCCACAACTGCAACATCAGGATGAAGGCTGCTCCATACACCGCCATAATCAGCATCACTCAGTTGAATAGTGGATGAGATACAAACGGAAGAATAACCATTTATAGGCCCGGTCGCAGCCATTGGGGAGATAGTTACCAAAGTAGTAGCAATACAGCCGCCGGGCAAGGTATAGCTGATAGTGGCAGACCCACCCGTTACCGCGGTAATTAGGCCTGTGACCGGTGATGCAAATGCAACTCCGGGGTCACTGCTGCTCCACGTACCGCCGGAAAAAGCATCTGTAAAAGTTTCAGACTGCGGTACACAGAAATAAGTAGTGCCGCTGATGGCGGATGGGGTTTGCGTTACGGTAACTACAGCTACCGCATTACACACCGCGCTAAGACTATAGCTGATCGTGGCAATACCATTGCTCACCCCTGTAACAATGCCAGTGCCTGTGCCCACTGTGGCCACCGTTATATCGCTGCTGCTCCAATGCCCGCCTGATGATGCATCCGTCAGGATAATTGTGCTGCCGGTACACGCATGGGTCGCACCCGCTATTGCAACGGGAGACGCATCTACGGTAACAATTGACGTGGCTTTGCAGCCCGATGCCACTACATAAGAAAAAGTATCCTTACCGGGCGTGATACCCGTTACATTGCCAAGGCCGTCTATGGAAGCAGACGTGTTGCCGGTGTGCCAGGTACCACCGGTGGTCACATCGCTCAGGAATATGGATGCACCGATACACACATTCGCCGGCCCAATGATGGCAGCGGGAGATTGATTGACGGTTAATGTCACAAGCGATGTGCAGCCGGTAGTCAGATTGTACGTGATAGTAGCCGTGCCTCCCAGGACACCGTTCACAACTCCGGTTAAAGAACCGATTGTTGCAATGGCGGTATTACTGCTGCTCCAATGCCCACCTGTTGGCGTATCGCTTAGTGTTAAAGAAGTTCCGGAACAGATTACTCCGGTACCAGCCGCGATGGGAGCAGGCAGCGGATCTACAGTCACCGCCTTTGTGCGATAACAGCCGGAGCTAAGCGTATAAGTTATCGTAGCAGTTCCGGTTGCAACCGCCAGCACACCGCCTGATAGCGACCCTACCGAAGCTACTGATGAATTACTGCTAGCCCATGTACCCCCAAGTGTTGCATCACTAAACGGAACATAGCCACCAATACAAAGTATTGCCGGCGCTGAAATGGCGACAGGAGTGGTGTTTACAACAATTGCAGCAATAGACTTGCAGCCATCGCCGAGTGAATAAGTAACAGCAGCCGTACCTGCTGACGCCCCTGTTACAACTCCGGCGCTTGTTATTGGCGCTATGGCGAAACTGCTGGTACTCCAGGTTCCGCCTGTTACAGCATCGCTCAGTGCGGTGGTACTACCAGTGCAGATAGTTGTAGTACCGGAAATGGGCGCCGGAGATGCATTTACGCTAACAATAGCTGTCTTAAAGCAGCTTCCGCCCAAGGTATATGTGATTGTAGCCGTGCCGGCCGCCATGCCGGAAACAGTGCCCGATGTAAGCGCAATATTTGCTATACCAGGAGCGCTGCTGGCCCATGTGCCACCCGTAACGAAATCAGTCAGGGACGTAGTGCGGCCAACACAGACAGCTCTTGTTCCCGAGATAGCTTCGGGAGCTGCCGCAACAGTAACGGCCAATGTGGAACGGCAGCCTGATGCAAGTGTGTAAGAAACGGCAGCCAGGCCGGCAGATAAACCAGTAACAACGCCCGATGCCGAGCCCACGGATGCAGCAACCGCGCTGCCTATACTCCACGAGCCGCCTGCTGTGGCATCACTCAATGTTATCGTAGAGCCCGCACACAAAGTTGCAGGTCCACTGATCGCCGCCGGAGAAACATTGACCGTAAGTATTGCAGCCCTCAGGCAGCCTGTGCCTAAAGTATAAGTTATGGCAGATGTTCCGGGCGCAACGCCAAACGCCATGCCGGATGTGATACCAATAGTGCCGATGGCAGGATTGCTGCTGCTCCAGGCACCACCGGTTACCGTGTTATTAAGCGCGGTCTCAAAGCCGTTGCATACATGCAATGTTCCGCCTATTGCACCTGGCAGCGAATTGACGGTTGCTATTGTGGTGATCCTGCAACCCGTGGAGGCAGTATAAGTGATAACACTCGTTCCGGCTGCCACGCCGTATAACAGGCCGCTTCCGGACCCGATACTGGCTATGGATGTACTGTAGCTTGTCCATGTACCACTGCCAGTTGCATCGGTCAGCATAGTTGTTAGCCCTGCGCAAACATGGCCTGCACCAGATATCGGAGCAGGCAGCGGGTTTACGATCAATGTTTTGGAAACAGAACAGCCCGTAGGCAACGTATAAATAATATGTGCTGAGCCGGCATTAACACCCGTTACTATGCCGCTTCCGGTAATAGTGGCAACAGGCAGGTTGTCGCTGCTCCAGGTACCGCCAAAGGATGCATCGGTCATTACTGTTATATTGCCCGCGCATATGGCGCTGGCGCCATTGATCGCCAACGGCAGCGGACGCACTGTAAATAATATAGTTTTGATACAACCGGTACCAAGCGTGTAGGTGATCGTAGTTGTTCCGGCGGAGACACCCATTACCGTTCCTCCTGCGTCGATTGTTGCAACAGCGGTATTGCTGCTGCTCCATGTACCGCCGGCCGCTTCCGACAACGTGGTAGTAGCACCTGCACATACGCTGGTAAGCCCTGTTATAGGCGATGGCAAAGGCTCTACAGTCATGATGGTTGTGATGATACAGCCCGTGCTGATCCTGTAGCTGATGGCAACTGTGCCTGCTGCTACGCCGGAGACACCGCCAGTCGCACCTGTAACTGCCTTACTGACATCGCCGCTGGTCCATGTGCCGCCTGTGGCTGCATCTGTAAGATAAACCGTTGCGCCAATACATACGGCTCCAGCCCCTATGATGGCGGGGGGCAGAGGATCAACGGTTACAACAGCGGTACGCAGGCAGCCTGTGCCGAGGGTATAAGTAATCAGATTGGTTCCCGCGGTAATACCGGTAATATAGCCGGCCCCGTCAATGGTCGCATTGCCGGGTGTACCCGCGCTCCAGGCACCGCCTCCCGTAGCATCGCTTACAGATGTCATCAGCCCGGCACAAACATGTAGTGTCCCTATCATATAACCCGGCAGCGGGTTGACCGTAATATTAGTAGTTGTCCGGCAACCGCCTCCCAGTGTGTAGGTAATGCCGGCTATTCCGGAAGACCCTGCCGTTACCAGTCCCGAACCAGAACCTATCACTGCAACTGACGGAGATGAGCTGGTCCATGTGCCCCCGCTAACAGCATCGCTCAATGGCAGTGTAAGGCCGGAACAAACCACCGTAGCCCCGGTTATCGGCGCAGGTGCGGCGTTCACAGTCATTGTCGCCGTTTTATAGCAACTACCGGTTATTTCGTAAGTAATAATCGAGGTACCTGCGGAAATCGCCACTACTGTACCAGTGCCGCCGCCTATCGAAGCTATTGAAGGGTCGGCGCTGATCCAGGCACCGCCTGAGGTTGCGTCATACAATGTAGCAGAAGAGCCGGCGCATATACTCCCTGCATAACTGATGCCTGCAGGTGAGGGGGTTACGGTAAGTACCATTGTTGCCATGCAGCCGCTGCCCAGTTCATAAGTGATCGTACTAATACCGGTATTAACACCCAACGCCAGGCCGCTTGAAGAACTAATTGTAGCATAGGCTGGGGTGCCCGATATCCAGGTGCCCCCAGTGGTTATATCGCTGAGCTGGTCAGCAGAACCCGCACACACTGACGAATAGCCGGTAATTGCCGCTGGTGAAGCATTGACAGAAACGGTAGTGGTACGAATACAGCCTGCAGCCGATGTGTAAGTGATCGTTGTGCTGCCGGGGGCGGCCGTTATCAGTGTTCCTGCCCCGGTAATATTTGCTACGGCCAGGTTACTGCTGCTCCAGGTACCGCCTGCAGCCGCATCACTGAGCGTGGCGCTGGCGCCCATACATAAAACAGTTGTCCCGGAAATAGCGGGCGGCAGCCCGTTTACCACGAACGGAATATTTGTTTTACAGCCAGTCGGAAGCACATATGTGATCGTGGCAGAACCGGCAAGCATACCTGTTACATTTCCTGATCCATCTACTGATGCGATGCCCGCATTACTGCTGCTCCAGGCTCCGCCTCCGGGGTCTGTGAGCGCAGTAGAATGCCCGATACATACGTTTGCTGTACCAGTAATGGCTGATGGAAGCGGGTTCACCGTTACATTTGTGACGGCCAGACACCCCGCGCCCGATGTATAAGTTATGGCGGTAGTGCCCGCAGCAATACCCGACACTAAGCCGGAACCGGTAACTGTTGCTATGGTAATATTACCGCTGCTCCACGTGCCGCCGGTTGGCGTATCGCTAAGCGTAGTTGAAGCACTGATACAAAGGTGTGCAGTGCCGGAAATGGCAGCGGGTAATCCATTTACCGTAACCATTCTTGTCGCACGGCATCCTGTAGGATATGAATAGCTGATGGTAGCCATTCCCGCAACACCGCTGGTAACATTCCCACTGCCGTCCACGCTGGCTACTGCCGCGTTACTGCTGCTCCAGGCGCCGCCGGATGCCGCATCGCTAAGCGTGGTGCCGGCGCCGGCACACATACTTGCCACTCCCGTTATTGCCGGGGGAGTGGGGTTAATGGTCATTGTGGCAGTGATTACGCAGCCTGTACCTGGCAACTGGTAGGAAATAACGGGGTTACCTGCAGCAACTGCCGCTACAAAGCCGGTGCTGGAAATAACTGCGTCTGCAATATTGCTGCTGCTCCATGTTCCTCCAGTTGAAATATCCGTGAGCGTTGTGGTTGCGCCCTGGCATAGCACCAACGCCCCACCTATTGCCGGCGGTAATGCGTTAATGGTAACTATTCTTGTCGTATAACATCCGAGGGCTGAAGTGTAGGTAACAACGGCTGTCCCGGCAGAAATTCCAGTTACATTGCCCGAGCCATCCACCGTAGCCAGGCCGCTAATCGCGCTCCAGGCACCGCCTGCGGAAGTGTCTATCAATACTGTTACTGATCCGGCACAAACCTTTGCAGTACCGGTTATGGCAGATGGCAGCGGATTTACAGTAACCGGAATGGTGGTTATACATCCGGTTGGTAATTTGTAAGTGATCAGCGGTGTACCCGCAGAAACACCGGTTACTACGCCCGATGTGGCTATTGTAGCCAAAGCGGTGCTGCTGCTGCTCCATGCGCCACCCGTTGCAGCATCGCTTAAATGTGTTGCCTGGCCTGCACAGACTTGTGCTACTCCGGAGATCGCTAAAGGCAATGGGTTTACGGTCACCACTGCTGTTCGAAAACAGCCGGTAGCTAACAACGAATAACTAATAGTGGCTGTCCCGGCAGATATTCCGGTTACAAATCCGGAGCCTGATGCAACAGCGGCTAT
The DNA here is from genome assembly GCA_903887415.1 of uncultured Bacteroidota bacterium. Taxonomy (GTDB): domain Bacteria; phylum Bacteroidota; class Bacteroidia; order Chitinophagales; family Chitinophagaceae; genus Nemorincola. The sequence continues at coordinate 25,929 of CAISPO010000045.1, forward strand.
TGACGAATTGCTGCTGCTCCATGCGCCCGAGGACGTAGGGTCAGACAGTATTGTTAACGAACCTGCACAAACAGAAAGTGTACCGAAGATTGCGATTGGCAAAGGGTTGATGGTTATGTCCATAATAGCGGCACAACCGCTGCTCATAGTGTAATGTATCGCGGCATTGCCTATTCCTACCCCGTTAACAATACCCGTACTGCCAACGGTCACTACTGATGTATATGTACTTGTCCATACACCTCCGGCCAGCGCGTCAGTAACGGTTTCAGTCGCGCCAGTACACAATGAAGGCGAGCCGATGATCGGGGGAGGCGTCTGGTTAACTGTAAAAACGGCTGATCGGTAACAGCCGGGAACTTTAGTAAATGTGATATTCACCACACCGCCGCTAATGCCCGACAACTCGCCGCTGGAAGAGCCAATACTGGCCACCGCGGCATTGCTGGTCGTCCACACACCGGGCTCCGAGAGGTCCCCAAGCAGTTCGGAAGCGCCGGAACAGATGCTAGCCGCACCAGATATAGCTGCTACCGCAGCATTCACAGTTACAGGATACGTAACATAAGTGGTGCCGCTGCCGTCGCTTACGGAATAAGATATAATAGCTGTTCCGCTGGTTATACCGCTCACCACGCCAGAAGCGCTCACGGAAGCAACTCCGGTATTACTGCTGCTCCATCCACCGCCAGTAGTAGCATCAGAGAATGCAAATGAGTTCCCCGCACATACCGGCGAGGTACCGGTTATTGGCCCCACCACCGGTGCCGGAGCGGGTAGAAAATCTGCAAAACCAGGGATGTTCCTCCCATATGTTATCATAACACAAAGGCCAAGAACAGCAGTGAGCAGAAGTCTCTTCATAGAAAATATTGTATTAAATAGCAACATGCTTTTTCGGGCATGATTTGCCAAACACTCAAAGGTAATATTATACAGTAAACCAAATATTAACAAAGATACAAAATGCACCTCATATTCGTCTTTTCAAAAATAACAGAATGGGAACGCAACGGAACAAAGTGAGCAATAAAAAAATCACCTCACTCATGTACCAGCAAGCTATCAGCAAATAATTTCGAAACGGTAGTATTCGGCCCGTTCTTTACGCTGACGATAACGGAGTTATCAAAAGGGATTTTCTCTATCAGCGTGATCTTGGTGCCTATGCCAATATCCAGCTTTTTGAGGTATTGCAGAAATGATGAGCTGGTGTCTTTTACACCCACTACCTGGCAGGTTTTGCCCTCGGTCACTTCAGAAAGTATGGTCTTATAGATATCGGCCATCTCGCCGCTGGCTGAGGGTATAGGGTCTCCATGGGGGTCGTATTGGGGAAAGCCAAGGAACTTATCGAGGCGGTCGGCGAGCTGGGGGTTGTGTATGTGCTCCAGTTGTTCGGCTATCTCATGCACTTCGTCCCAGGAGTATTCCAGCTTTTCCAGCAGGAAAACCTCCCACAGCCGGTGCTTGCGAATGATGAGCAGGGCTATCTTTTTGCCTTTCTCGGTAAGCCTTACACCCTTGCTCTTTTCGTATTGTATGAGCTTTTTGTCCACCAGCTTTTTGAGCATATCCACCACAGACGCCGGATTGTTGTTCAGGGCGTCGGCTATGGCCGTTGGGCTGATCTTCACTTTAGCATCCTTCCCGAGGTGGTAGATCACCTTCAGGTAGTTCTCTTCAGAAAGCGTTTGTATATGGATTGCGGTGGTCATTATGTAAAAGTAAGGAAAGTATAATAAATCAATAAATTAGCCTTACCTAAAAATATTTCTTCGCATTGTCAAATAAATAAAATAAGTTTGCCAAAATAATAAACGATTTAAAAGAGATAACCTTGATAAATTGCCAATATGGTGTCACTCATTTACCTTTGCCCGCCTGAAAATAATATAAAAATGCCATTTAATATAATACGTTTTATTGTTCCTGCACTTGTATCGCTGGTGTTTTCGGCACTGATTCCCCTTCGTGGCTTCGGACAAGATAAGGCCCCGGGGACAGACACTGCCAAACCAGACCGTTTCAACCTGCACTTTCAAACTACTTATGTTTATCAATACAAGCCTGCGTTCGCAGCAGACTACAGCGGGCCGAACAGCTTGAAAACTGAAGAGGAAAGAGATAATTCAGTCACCGCTACTTTGTTTTTAGGGATCAGGCTGTGGAAGGGCGCAGAACTATATATAAACCCGGAAATAGCAGGCGGCAGCGGGCTCAGCGGCGCGTATGGCATGGCCGCATCCACCAATGGCGAAACTTTCCGTGTGGGCGACCCATCCCCTACCCTCTACCTTGCCCGTGGGTATCTGAAACAAACAATATCACTGGATCATGGTAAGGATACACTGTACGCGGATGGGGCGAATCAGTTGCAAACCAGTTACTCGGACCATTCGTTGTCGTTTTACCTCGGCAAATTTTCTCTTGGCGACCTGTTTGACAATAACGCCTATGCCACAGGCCCAAAAACCTCATTCCTCAACTGGTGCCTGATGAATAACGGAGCATGGGATTATGCTGCCAATTTAAGAGGTTATACGCTTAGCTTCACAACAGTGCTGCAATGGGATAACATGACCTATAAAGCCGCATTGGCTACCCTGCCCAAAGTAGCTAACGGCGAAGACCTGAATACCAACCTGGGACAGGAATACAGCCTGAATGCAGAAGCCACCCGCGCATACAAACTGCACAAAAAAGATGGGCACCTGAGGCTGCTGGGCTACTACAATAATGGCGATATGGGGAACTACAAAGAAGCAATTAATGCTTTTATGCGCCCCAATATCATTGCCACCCGCCAATACGGACGTGATAAATATGGCTTCGGGCTGAACTTCGACCAGCAGCTCAGTGACGTGCTGGGCATTTTTGGCCGCGCAGGCTGGAATGATGGCAAGAATGAAACGTGGTGCTTCACGGAAGCCGACAGAACCATCTCAGCAGGGCTTTCCATTAACGGAGCCAGATGGAAACGCAAAGACGATAATATTGGTGTGGCGGTGATTGTAAACGGCCTCTCAAAAGATCATGAAGAATACCTGGCCCTTGGCGGCCTTGGTTTCCAGTTAGGCGATGGCAGGCTGAATTACGCGAACGAAACAGTTGCAGAATGTTATTACAGTTTCAAGCCGGTAGCAACCGGCATATGGCTATCACTCGATTACCAGTTTGCCCTGAATCCCGGTTACAATTCGGACCGCGGACCGGTGAATGTGTTTTCGTTCCGGGCGCATGTGGAATTGTAGTCGTAAGTCAATTGTAGTCGTAAGGCCGGGAGTGACTTGCAAAAAAGACAGCTTTTAAGATATTAGCAAGACTACTCCTTATGTACGCGGGCACCTTATATGAGCACATTACCGGAGCGTACATTACCTCATGCTTTTTTCAAGCGGTACTTATCCATTTTTATGGCAGACGCCAGCAGCAATGCGCCTGTAATACCCGGTACAAAGGCAGCCAGAATGTACGGCAGTTGCATTGCCATGATATTTCCGAGACTGACAGTAGCGCAGACTATTGCGGCAATAAATAAGAGTACGCCTAAGAAGGCATAAGTATAAATGGTGTTTTCTGTATTTGGCTCCATAACGCTCCGTTTTATCCGTTAGAAAATTTGTACCACAAAAATATTATGCCAGCTATCTGCCACCGAGTGCTTTTCGGTGAATAGTGTTATAACATAGGTAAAACGCATGGTCACGGTTTTTATTGGCACGAATTTGTTAATTATTGCAGCGAACAATTAAAAAACAATTGTATGAAAACTGTAAAATATTTCCTGTATGCAGCACTGGGGGTGACTGCAATACTACTGCTCACATCAGACAGGGCAAAAGAAATGAGAGATGATCTTGAAGACAAAGCAATGGACAAGGCCAAGAAATGGAAGAACAAATGGTCTAAGCTAGCCAAAGACGGCAACGGCGTGGTTGCAGACCTGAAACATTCCTGATCAAAAAAATTACCCTTTGACTATGAAACTAAAAAGAGCGGAGATTATTCCCCGCTCTTTTTTTATATCACACGGGTGCGAGTCAATCACATAATTCCATTTTATCAACATCTGAGAACATGGGAAAATATTTGAGCTATTTTATTTCAGGAAATAGTTGATAGATTTGATACGCGATATGAGGGAAAGCTCCGCCGCGGCGGATCTGGGGTTACAGATAACACAGAAAAGCCCGCAGATGCGGGATTTGGAGAATGAAACTATACACGATAAACGCAGGATATTTTAAGCTGGATGGCGGCGCAATGTTTGGCGTTGTGCCTAAAACAATGTGGAACAAAGCCAACCCGGCCGATGAGAACAACATGTGCAGTTGGGCTATGCGGTGCCTGCTTATAGAGCATGGCAACAACCGGATACTTGTGGACAATGGTATGGGCACAAAGCAGGATGAAAAATTTTTCAGCCACTACTTCCCGCATGGAGATGACAGCATAGAAAAGGGCCTCGCGAAACACGGCTTTACAACAGACGACATTACCGATGTTTTTCTTACACACCTGCACTTCGACCATTGCGGCGGCTCTATTAAGCGTGAAGGCGATAAGCTGGTACCAACGTTCAAAAACGCTTTTTACTGGAGCAACCGCCAGCACTGGGAATCTGCGCTAAACCCGAATGAGCGGGAAAAAGCATCTTTCCTGAAAGAGAACATTCTCCCCATTGAGCAGAGCGGCCGCCTGCGCTTCATCGAAACCGCAGATAATGAAGAATGGATGCCGGATATCCGCATACGATTGGTGAACGGACATACAGACTTCATGATGCTGCCGCTGATAACCTATAATGGCACTACCCTGCTCTACTGCGCCGACCTCCTGCCGAGCAGCGCTCATATATCGCTGCCATGGATCATGGCCTATGATATGCGCCCGCTGGATACTCTGAAAGAGAAGACCAGGCTGCTCAATGAAGCTGCGACCAACAACTGGGTATTATTCTTCGAGCACGACCCCAGGAATGAATGTTGCTCCCTGCAGCAAACAGAGCGGGGGGCAAGGGTAAAGGAAATATTTCCGCTGAGTGCAATAGAAGATAAACGCTAAGTTTCTTGCCCCGCGCTGCGTAGCGGATTTCGCGCGATTGACTTGTGCGTGTAGAGACGCAATATCTTGCGTCTCTACATGTTTACGCTATTATTTCGCGAACTTACGGCTCATGACATACTGCTAAATCACAGATTCAGCGTAAAGGCTTTTTTACTTTGAGTTCTGTACACAATGGTCACAAAGTATAACCCGCTATGCAAGCGATGCAGGTCCATCACATTTTCTTGGTCGGTTATTTTCATCTGTTTGATAAATTCACCTTCGCTGTTGGTAACAACGGCCCATACCGACCTTTTGTACTTTGGTATCCCTGAAAAAGTAGCCTTGCCATCATTAAAAGACATTTCCATACCCTCAAAGTCATTGGGCTTGCCCATGAGGGCCCGGTGATACTTATTGTCGCTGCCTTCCCATGAGTTTTCGCTCATAGCAGTGGTCTGGGCATGAGCAATACTTGTGCATACAATCATCGAGCAAATAATTACGAGACGTTTCATAAAAGTTGTTTTTTATTTTGGTGAGAATAATGTGTTTTAGACGTACCAAATGTATCGGAGGTTACAGCGGAAATCTTACCGCAAAGCGGGTGATTTGCTTTTTTATAACAGCAATATGAGGGTGAAAAAAGGGGTAGAAAAGTGAATAGTTGCCAGATTACGAGCGACAAGCACTCCTGCAAGTAGAAAATGATTTCGACCGCCCTGAAAAATTTCATTGTTTATCACAACTATCCGAAACTTTTTTGCCTGAATAGCGGCCATACCTTTGGTTAAGAACGACCAAAACACAAAAATATGGGGCTATTCAAACGTAGTAAAAATAATAACAAACCGTTACTGCGCCAAATTCTGGATTTAATA
>CAISPO010000046.1 GCA_903887415.1 uncultured Bacteroidota bacterium
AAAAAAAGCGCGTTTTTTAGATTAAATGTTCCGTATAGTTAACTGCAATGCCTGTATAAGGGATAGGTGCATAATTATCCGTTGGCAATGCTTTATTTTTGCAGCATGTCGAATTTCAGGCCTGGCGGATTTCAGCAATTACCTGTAGTTGTAAAAAACCTTATCATCATTAATGTATTAATGGTTTTGGTGCAATATGCATTGGGCCGGGCCGGTATTGATCTTGCGGATTACCTTGGGCTGCACTACTGGGCTTCTCCGCTGTTCAGGTGGTGGCAGCCATTCACCCACATGTTCATGCATGGCAATGCTTATGACGTAGAAGCCACATTCTGGCACATTGCCGGCAATATGTTTGCCCTCTGGATGTTTGGCCGGATACTTGAAAATATATGGGGGCCAAGAAGGTTTCTGATCTTTTACCTCGTTTGCGGGCTGGGCGCTGCTCTTTGCCATATGGGGGTACTTACATTCGAATTTACACGATTCCATAACGACTTTATGAGTTTTCAGTTGAATCACACTTTTGTGGACTATGCGCAATTTATGAGGCATCATGATTTAACTGGTATTCCTGCCTTCGATCAAATACTAAACTTTTGGTCGGCAAATCCGGATTGTGGCAATTGTGCTGCGGAGGCTGCCGGAGATATTAATCAATATTATACCCACATGATCAATGAGGCTACTGTTGGTGCATCGGGCGCTGTCTTTGGGGTATTATTCGCTTTCGGTTATTTATTCCCCAATACAGAACTGATGCTTATTTTCCCGCCTATACCCATTAAAGCAAAATGGTTTATCGGCGGCTATGCCGTTTTTGAATTATTTTCGGGTGTCCGGAATTCTGCCGGCGACAATGTTGCACACTTTGCCCATATAGGTGGCATGCTCTTTGCGTTCATATTGTTAAGGATCTGGAAGAGTAAGATTAGAAACGATTTTTATTAGGTAACTTTAGAGCAATGAGCACAGGGCGCAAAAGATCGGCACTATCCTACATACCAGGCTTAACAAATAATGCGGTACTGAAACTGATCCTTTTTTCAGCAGTTTTGTACGTAATCCTCGCGCTTACCTGGGCGGTTATCATGCTGGTGTACCAGGGTATGCCAATATATGAGCAATATTTTCTGCCCAATTTGGCTTTGCCGGCACTGCCAGGTATAAAAAGTCATTGGTGGACGATCTTCACATACGGATGGTTTTACAATTTCCCGGGCGGGTTTTGGGAGCTGGTGAGCAATATGCTCTGGCTCTATTGCTTTGGCTCGGTAGTGCAAATGCTGGTAGGGCCCAAGCAGGTGATACCGCTGTATTTATATTGCCTGCTAGTCGGGGCGGTATTTTATTTGCTGTCACAGGTTCTTCCGGGTGAGCTGGGCAAGACGCCACACACCATTGGTTTATTAGGGCCACGTGCCGGCTTGATAGGGCTGGCTGCAGCAGCGGTAACGCTTACGCCGCAATACCGCTTTTACTTTACCGATACTTTCAGCATTCCGTTATTAGCACTGGCTGGTGTTTTCGCTGCGCTTATGATAATTGGATCCGTTAGCCACGGTGTTTATCTCCCCATTATCCTTATGCTGGTGGGCAGCGGGCTTATGGGGTTTGGCTATATAAAACTATTGAAAGCAGGTTACAGGCCCGGTGAATGGATGTACACCGTAACCGGCAAAATAGAAGGCTTGGTAACACCTGACGAAAAGGCTGAATGGAAAAGGCACAACAAAAAACGTAACGAGGTACTCAACAAAATGTACGAGCCCAAGCAGGGGATATCGCAAAAGCGGATAGACGACATCCTTGACAAAATAAACCAGAAAGGATATAACTCGCTGTCTGCTGAAGAGAAGGATACTTTGATGCGGGCAGGTAAGGAGTAATGTATGTTCTGGCGATTTTCAGATATTTCCTTACATTTGTTGTATCAATAGTATATGACTCGCACTGCAATAGCACCGAAATTCTTCACACCTGCGGCCGGATATAGAATCCGCTATTGCTGTTGTTGTCGTTAATGCCTCCACCATATTCTCTGTTTTTTTGATTGTTACTTCTTTTTGAATTTTTACTTTTGAATTTTAAACACCTATGTCTGAACTCCATTTTTATAACTCATATACGCGCCAGAAAGAAAAGTTTGAATCAATAACCCCAGGCTATGCTGGCCTCTATGTATGCGGCCCTACGGTATCCGGGGAGTCGCACCTGGGGCATGCACGGCCATACATCACCTTCGATGTGGTGCAGCGCTACCTGAAACACCTGGGTTATAAGGTGCGTTATGTCCGTAACATTACCGATGCAGGGCACTTTGAAGAAGAAGGTCGGGAAGCAATAGACAAAGTGGGTGAAAAGGCCAAGCTGGAAAAGCTGGAGCCTATGGAAATGGTGCATAAGTACACTTCTATGTTTCATCACGGCATGCGCCTGTTCAATTGTGAAGAACCTGCCATAGAGCCTACGGCCACCGGCCACATCATAGAGCAGATCAGCATGATAGAGACGATCATGGCAAAAGGATATGCCTATGAAGTAAACGGCTCGGTTTACTTTGATGTAAAGAAATATGCAGAAGGCTATCCATACGGAAAACTATCCGGCAGGATACTGGAAGACCAACTGGAGACCACTCGTGAACTGGATGGGCAGGATGAGAAGCGCAACAAGGTTGACTTCGCGCTGTGGAAAAGCGCGCCGCCAGAGCACATCCAGCGCTGGATAAGCCCTTGGGGCGAAGGTTTTCCCGGCTGGCATATTGAGTGCTCCGCAATGAGCAGCAAGTACCTGGGCGAGACTTTTGATATACACGGCGGCGGTATGGACCTCCAGTTTCCGCACCACGAGAGCGAGATAGCGCAAAGCACTATAGCCCACGGCCACCCGCCGGTGCGCTACTGGATGCACAACAATATGATCACTATCAACGGCAAGAAGATGGGCAAGAGCTACAATAATGTGATCAAGCTGTCTGAGCTGTTCAGCGGCAACCATCCGCTGTTAGAGCAGGCTTATCACCCCATGGTGGTGCGATTCTATATACTACAGACGCATTACCGCAGCACACTCGATTTTGGCAATGAAGCACTGCAAGGCTCTGAACGGGCGTTGCGCCGATTGTGGGAAGCATATGAGGTTTTGCAAAAGCTCGGCCATCCCGGCAATGCAGAAGCTAAGGATACTGCATTGGATAAACAGGTAACCGACTGGTGCAATGAATTTGCAGACTTCATGAATGATGATTTCAATACAGCGAAGGTCATTGCCAATATGTTTGAGCTGGCACCGGTGATCAATGGCATGAAGGGTGGCCAGGTAGCTGCCGGTGCGCTTTCCGCTGCAGCCTTCGGTCTGCTCAAGGATTCTTTCAAAACATATATTGAAGACATCCTGGGCCTGCAGCCGCTGCAGGCGGAACAAAGCAATAAGCTGGATGGCATTCTATCCATACTCATTGAGATCAGGAAAGATGCGAAAAAAAGGAAAGATTTCGCCACTTCTGACGAGATAAGAAATAAACTGCTCGCTGCCGGCGTTATACTGAAGGATGAGAAGGATGGAAGTGTGAGCTACACAATGGAGTAGAAAATAATTTCATACCTTTATTTATGAAACAGAAGCCATGCAAACATTAACGATAAAAATAAATAATGTCAAGGCATTAAAACTTTTGGAGGATCTTGAAGATTTGAACCTTATCCAGGTTATCAGTAAGATAGCCGTTAAAGAGAAGAAGGGAAAACTCTCTGAAAGGCTTGCCGGTAGTATATCTTCGAAACAAGCTAAAGTGATGCGAAAAGAACTTTCGGAAATGCGTGACGAATGGGAGAGAAATATTTGATCGACACCAATATTATTATTGATTTTTCTGAAAATAAGCTATCGGCTGAAGCGAAAGCTTTTGTGGCATCTGTCATTGACACAGAACCATTCCTTTCCGTTATTAATAAGATCGAACTGCTTGGCTTTTCTGATGTGAGCAAGACTATAGTAGAATTAGTCGATACTGCTACCGTTATTGGATTAACGGATGCAATAATACATAGGACAATTGCAATCCGTAAATCAAAGAAGATCAAACTTCCGGACGCTATAATAGCTGCAACTGCGCTTGAACATAAATTGCAAGTCATTACACGCAATATTGCTGACTTTCAAAACATAAAAGGATTAAAAATTATCAATCCCTGATGCTATTGACTGTCGAATCACATCTCGTTATTTCAATAACAAAAACGTCTGAGGAGAGAAGTATTTAAATGATGAAAAAAATATCCCGACTCTTAAAGTACCTCGCAGAGTATAAAGGAAAGATAGGCCTCTATTTTCTTTTTAACCTCTTGAGCATTGCGTTTGGGCTGCTGTCGTTCACCATGCTCATTCCGGTGCTGCAGGTACTGTTTGGTATCAGTCCTGCTTCTTCTGTTGCGTCGGCAGGTACCGGGGTGACTCACTATATAGATTCCTTCAAGCTCTTTCTTGTGCAGCAGGACAAGCAAACAGCCCTGGGGTACATCTGCGTGGTTATCGTGGTATTTACTATACTCAAGAACTTGTTCCTGTACCTTGCGCTGTATATACTCAATCCATTAAGGAATGCTGTGTTGCGCCGCCTGCGTGACGACCTGTTTACAAAAACATTGTCGCTGCCCATCGGGTTCTTTACTGAAGAACGCAAAGGAGACCTTATATCCCGGATGACCAATGATATTAACGAGGTCGAGCTGTCAATAATGAGTGTGCTGGAAGTATTCATAAGAGAGCCGCTTACTATTATCGCCTTCCTCGGCGCCATGATATTTATCAGTTACAAGCTCACCCTGATCCTGTTCGTTGGCCTGCCTATAGCCGGGCTTATAATAGGCCGCATCAGTAAGTCACTTCGCAAATCATCGAATATAGCGCAGGAGCAACTGGGGAATATGCTGGGTGTGATAGACGAAACACTGGTAGGGATGCGGGTACTGAAGGCTTTTAATGCAGAAAGCCACCAGCACCTGCGCTTTATGAAGCTGAACAACCTGCTGTTCCGCACCCGCAACCGCATTGCTGCCCGGCGTGAAATGGCTTCGCCACTATCAGAGACCATGGGCATTATAGTTGTGGCCGTGATACTCTGGATAGGTGGTAAAATGGTGTTCTCTGGTACGGGGTTCGATGGGGCTACATTTGTCGCCTATATCGGCATGTTCAGCCAGATCATTAACCCGTTCAAAAATCTATCGTCTGCTTTTTACAACGTACAAAAAGGAACTTCTGCACTAGACCGTATAGAGCATTTGCTGACCGTAGAAAATGCAATAACCGAGCTTGCAGATCCGAAACCACTTGCTGCTTTTTCAAACAACATTACTTTTAAAAACGTAGGCTTCTCTTATGGCGATAAAAAGATACTGGAAGGCATAGACCTCGTCATCGAAAAAGGGAAAACCGTTGCGTTGGTTGGCGCATCAGGGGCTGGCAAGTCCACGCTGGTAGATCTTATTCCGAGATTCCACGACGTGGTGGCGGGAGAAATACTTATTGATGGCATTAACATCAAAGACTGCAAGCTCTACGACCTGCGCCGCCTGATGGGGGTGGTGAGCCAGGACCCGATACTGTTTAACGATACTATTTATAACAACATCACCCTCGGCACCGGTGGCGCCACGCAGGAGCGAGTGGAGGAAGCGGCGCGTATAGCCAATGCCGATAACTTCATCAAGCAGAAACCGCAAGGCTACCAAACCATAGCGGGCGACCGTGGCGCAAGGCTCAGCGGCGGCGAACGCCAGCGCATCACTATCGCGCGAGCCGTTTTGAAAAATCCGCCAATCCTCATCCTTGACGAGGCGACTTCTTCCCTGGATACCGAAAGCGAGCGCCTGGTGCAGGATGCCATCAACAACCTGATGAAGAACCGTACTTGTATTGTCATTGCTCACCGCCTGTCCACCGTGCAACATGCCGACGAAATAATAGTGCTGGAACGCGGCAGGATAGCTGAGCGCGGCACCCACACCGGCCTGCTCAGCAAAGACGGCATCTACAAGCGGCTTGTGGAAATGCAGCAGGTCAAATAAATTATAAAAGGCCAAAAATAAAATCCCAAATTCCAACCACGCTCTCCCGAATTTTCAACTTAAAAGAATAGCCATAAAATCGGAATAAAAAAAATTTATCTGAAGTTACCTACCCCATATATTTGCAATATACCACATTGCCTCACGGTTCATTCATAGGCAGTTAGGGGTGGACTATTAACTTTTGATTTATGAGCAAGATACTTGTTACCGGGGGCTGTGGCTATATAGGGGGCCATACTATTGTGGACCTCATCCAGAATGGTTTTGACGTTATTTCTGTGGACGACCTGTCCAGGGGATCAATGAAAATGCTGCACGGCATAGAGAAGATAGTGGGCCGGCCCATAAAGAACTACAAAGTGGACCTGTGTGACCTTGACGACACAGAAGCCATTTTTATTGAGAACCCCGACCTTGTAGGCGTCATCCATTTTGCAGCTTTCAAGTCTGTGCCGGAATCTGTGGAGCAGCCGCTGATGTATTTTAAGAACAACCTCAACTCGCTGATCAATATTCTGCAGTGCGCCGAAGATTTTGATGTGGATAATTTTGTGTTCTCGTCTTCCTGTTCAGTATATGGCAATACCAGCCAGTTGCCGGTATCGGAAGAGGCGCCGCTGGCTGAGCCGGAATCGCCCTATGCCCGCACCAAGCAGATGGGAGAGGCCATTTGCCGCGACTTTACTAACCTTCACAAAGATTTCAATACCATACTGCTTCGTTACTTTAATCCTGTAGGCGCGCACCCATCCGCACTTATCGGCGAGTTCCAGGACCTGTCTGAAAGCGTAGTGCCGGTGATCACAAAAACGGCAATTGGCGCGCGCAAAGAGATGAACGTTTTTGGCACGGACTATGATACGAGAGACGGCTCTTGTGTACGCGACTACATACATGTAAGCGACATAGCGCATGCACACACAAAGGCATTGCAATACATTATCGAAGACCGCAACAAGTCGAACTGCGAAGTGTTTAACCTCGGCACGGGCAATGGTGTAACCGTACTGGAGCTGATCGCCGCATTTGAAAAAGTGTCGGGCGAAAAGCTCAATTATAAACTGGGGCCGCGCCGCGCAGGTGACGTAATACAGGTATATGCCAACAATAACAAAGCACGCAAACAACTGGGCTGGGAAACAAAATACGACCTTGATGCAATGATGGATACTGCCTGGCGCTGGGAGCAGGTAGTTGCTGCCTCTAAGAAATCAGTAGCCGGCTAGCAGTTTTACCAGTAGCCTCCATAATGAGCTCGCGGACGATAGTGATGGCGATGCCAGAAATAGTTGTGCGCTTTATAGTGGACGTACTTTTTCTTATTTGCATACCTTGCACTATAAACGGTACGGCCGCAACTGCTTGCTAAAACAAGCAACACCAACAGCGCTATGAAACTGGCTAATTTGTTTTTCATATGGATTGACTTGCAAAATACTTTATTATTTAATATCGTGTTAGTGTAGCGGCCTTTTTTCTTTTCATTATTTTTGGTTGATGGTTTTTTTAATGTGATGGTGGCTGTTTAACATGATTTAAACAAAAAACGTAAAACCATACCCGCCGCTCCTTCGTTTATCTATCACACAAACTAATTTTTATGAAAAAGACGACCTTCATTTTATCAATGGTGCTGATCCTTACCGGGATAGTTTCCTGCACAGCACAACAGCCGCAGGATGAAACCAAAAATCCTTATTACAAGCCATCGGATAACGCTAAACTTACAGTAAGCAATGCCGAGTGGAAAAAAGTGCTTGCGCCAAAGGTATATGATATCATGCGCGAAAAAGGCACAGAGATAGCCAATACCGGGCCATATGTACACAACCCTAAAAAAGGTATTTACCATTGCGCGGCGTGCGGGCATATACTTTTCAGCTCCGATACAAAATTTGACAGCGGCACCGGCTGGCCCAGCTTCTACCAACCCTACAATAGCAGCAGCGTAATGCAGGCAAAAGACAACTCACTGGGCATGGAGCGCGATGAAGTGGTATGTGCCCGCTGCGGCGGCCACCTGGGGCATGTTTTTGATGATGGCCCCCGGCCTACGGGATTGCGCTATTGTATGAATGGATATGCACTGCACTTCGACGAGAAGTAGTTGCAAATCCGTATCTTGGAGGTATGACCAAGAAAGAACGCTATAATTTCGTAATAGACTGGTTTGCGAAAAACATGCCCAATGCGGAAACCGAGCTGCATTACACCGATCCGTATGAGTTGCTTGTCGCAGTCATTCTTTCGGCCCAGTGTACGGATAAACGTGTGAACATGGTAACACCTGCCCTATTCAAAAAATTCCCGACGGCGGACAGCCTTGCGAAAGCCGAGTTTGAAGATGTGGAGCCACTTATAAGAAGTGTCACCTTTGCGAATAACAAAACAAGGCACCTGATAGGCATGGCCAAAATGCTGATGGAGCAGTTTCACGGCGAAGTGCCCGATAATATGGAAGACCTTGTGCTGCTGCCCGGCGTGGGCCGTAAGACTGCCAACGTCATTGTATCAGTCATATTCCACCAGCCAGGCATGGCAGTTGATACGCATGTTTTCAGGGTGTCGGCACGCATAGGCCTCACTACCAATGCGAAAACACCGCTACAAACCGAACAGCAGCTTGTGGCCAATATCCCGCAAGATCTGCTGGCTATAGCCCATCACTGGCTAATACTGCATGGCCGCTATATCTGCGTAGCGCGAAGGCCTAAATGCGAAGAATGTGGGTTGAGGCCGGCATGTAAGTTCTATCAAAACCCCCAGCCCCTAAAGGGGAGCTGACCATGTTATTGGGGGGTAAAGATTGAACGGGCAATAATACCGTTTGAACATTAAAAGTCGGCACATTTTAACGCGTCAGGGCTGGAAGCCGTTCTGACGCTACCTGCTCTGTTTTTTAATGTCGAAGTGGTATAAACATTACCACCGGGTAAAAGCAGAATCAATCACTAAAGCTGAAAGTATATTCACAAGTGAAGCCCCCCTCAGGGGGTTTGGGGGTTTAACGGGGAGACTCAGGCGAAGCATGTGGCGGCCCTGTCACCTCGGCCGGAGCGGTGTGTTCCCATTTAGGCTGGTACTCTTTCTGATACGCATCCCACGATTTATGCCTGTAAGCGTTGTCACCAAAGTAGGTGATCATCATCTCCAGTTCTGACACGCCACGGTAGCCTGGTATTGGGTTAGGGTTCTGAAAATTTTCCATCATAAAAATAGCGGTGGGAAAAGTCAGTTGGTTTTTCATCATTTCCACAGCGAACATGTTGGCCCTGTGCGCAGAGTCGAACTTATATTCCTTGCCCTGAAAGTGAATAACATCTTTAGTCTCCGCATTGAACCGCACAGCATAGAAGTTATTATTCATGTACTTTATGAGGTCGGGGTTCTGGAAGGTGGTGGCGTCCATTTTCTTGCACCAGCCGCACCAGTCGGTGTACATGTCTATATAAACCTTTTTGGGGCTCTGCTGCATTTTGGCCTGCAACTCATCGATCGAGGTTATCCAGTGGATCTGGTCGCCGGAATTGCCCTGGCAGAAAGCTGAAAAGGGTAAAAGTATTGCCAATAATACTGCTGCTAATTTCATATAGTTATACCTGTTTGTGTAAATGCGCATAATAAATCAACTAAAGCCGGGGTTTAATGCCCTGCTGGAGGCGTCATATCTGTGGCTATACCGTGGTCCCATTTGGGTTTGTAAGAGTTCAGGTATGCGTCCCAGGGCTGATGCTTGTTGATATTATCACCAAAATAGGTAAGCAGCGGCTCTATCTGTTTCACCTCCATATACCCGGCGATAACTTGGGTGCCATCTTCCGGAAAGTTCTCCATCATAATAACGGCAGTAGGGTAAGACATGTTTCCTTTCAATAATTTTACCGCAAATGTATTTGCCTTGAACTGCGGATTGAATGAGTAGTCTTTACCCTGAAAATGAATTACATCCTGTGTCTCGGCATTAAGGCGCACCGCATAAAAGTTGTTGTTCATGTACTTTACCAGGTCCGGGTTCTGGAATGTAGTAGCGTCCATTTTCTTGCACCAGCCGCACCAGTCGGTATAGACATCCATGTACACTTTTTTGGGGTTTGCCTTCATCTTGGCCTGTAATTCATCAATTGAGGTGATCCAGTGGATACCTTCAGCGGGAGCTGCGGGCGGGGGTGTTTTCTTCCATGCCAGCAAAGCAACACTCAGCAATACCACAGGAACAGCGAAAAGCAATACACGTTTCATTTTACAGCAATTTTTGAAAGACGAATTTACAAATATTCCATGTAGTTTTGCCACTTCGCCAAAGAATTTTATGATAAAAATAGCAGTTGCGGTAACGGGGGCAAGCGGGTCGATCTATGCAAAGGTGCTCTTAGAGCAATTGCAGCGGCTGAAGGACCAGGTGGCAGAAATGTCGATAGTGTGGAGCGACAATGCCTTCACCGTTTGGCAGCATGAGCTTGGCAATACGGACTACAAACAATTCCCCTTCAAGGTATGGGAGAAGACCGACTTCATGGCGCCATTCGCGTCCGGCAGCTCTTCTTATAGCGCACTCATCATTTGCCCATGCAGCATGGGCAC
The DNA here is from genome assembly GCA_903887415.1 of uncultured Bacteroidota bacterium. Lineage (GTDB taxonomy): Bacteria > Bacteroidota > Bacteroidia > Chitinophagales > Chitinophagaceae > Nemorincola. Next base: position 10,656 of record CAISPO010000046.1, read on the forward strand.
CCTGGGCCGCATAGCCGGCGGCATCAGCAACGACCTCGTAACCCGTGCCGCAGATGTAATGCTGAAAGAGCGCCGCAAGCTCATCTGCGTGGTGCGCGAAACACCTTACAATCTCATTCACCTGCGCAACATGACCACGGTAACCGAAGCCGGAGGCATCATCTGCCCGGCAACCCCTTCATTTTACAGTGGCCCGAAAACGCTGGATGATGTTGCTTATACGGTCATTCACCGGGTGCTGCAACTGGCTGGGCTGGATGCGCAAGGGTATAGATGGGGGGAGGAGTAGGTTAAAAGGTTAATTGGTTAAAAAATTAAATGGGGGTATTGGGCAAAATTGCTCACCTTCCGGATAAAAAACTTTTTTGCCCATTTTTTGGCACTAATATACCACTTTACACAAATTAGACAATAAAGAAGGCTACCTTTTACAGTAGCCCTTTATAGTTAAGTAAATTTATTGTCTTGTTTATCTGAGAGTGTGTCCTAGTGTATGTATTATACCGACTATCATAGTTACCACTATACCTGCTATCTTTTTCCACACATTTCCAGTATCCCTCTTTTCTTTCTGTGCTTCAACTACCTTACTGTAGTTCCCTAACTCTATCCTGCAATTCGTAAAGGTGTTATTACTTCCCAAACCCTTTATCGCTATCACTCTACTACAACCTTTTGCTTTGATCTTTACACATCTTTGTGTCCTTTTTACCGAACGTTGAGTTTTACTCATGCGCTTTTCTTTTAATTTAGATCAGGTCAGATAGTCTTCAAACTTAAATCTGCCTGATCACAGCCTTATGTATCTACATAGGGCTGTTTTTGTTTGAAAAATCAATACATGCCCTGATTCAATACTTACTCTATGTCATATTACCTCCTTTTTTGAAATGTTAAAATTAGTAGCAAGACTTAATACCTGCATTTTAAAATGGTAACCCACTAAACATATCAATAACAAATGCCTTCCGGCGGAGACCCATAAAAGGTAAACGGCTTTTGCAGCTTTGGTAACTCTTATCAGCTCTCTAGGGAAAAGACCATTTACCTTTTATGGGTTGTTTGCTCTTATTTTTTGTACAATTTCCAAATAGCTATTTCATACCTAGGCTTATCTGTTTCATGACCTCCTTCAACTATAGTTCTACTAGAAGATAAAGTTAACTCTATACCATTTTTTCATTGTCATTGTTTTTTAGTTGTTCCCCATAGTTTGGGAAGAAATACGATAGCAAATCCAATAGCGATATAAACTATAAATGCATAAATACTATAGTTATGAAATATCCCATTGTATGAATAATACTCACTGAATTTCACAAATGGCCAAAATGCACCATCATCCTCACGATAGTAGCCATTTGTAAAGATATGTCTATGATAAGAACCATAGTTACTCTCTACATCAGATATTGAACCACAAATGGGTATAAGGTTTACAGTCAGTGCAAATAGATGAAAGATGCACCACACTATAAGAAATCTCCGTTGTTTCAGCGAGATACTTTGCATTATCTAACCATTTAATACTAACAAATATAATACTCATCAAACTTAAAATATACTCAAATGAAAAAATCTACTTTTTGGTCGGAGACGGTCTATGCTCTATTTTCAAAAGACTGTCCAAAATGGATACAGTATTGGCATTGGTCTGTTGTAGTTTCTGTTGCAAGTCTTTTAGTTGTTCTTGCATCTGGAGCTTATCAGTTGCATCAGCATAATGTATATAAAATGGAACTACAACAGCAGCTAAAGCAGATACAACTGAGACCGTAATAGGTATCCACCAATATCTGATAGTTCTTTGACCTATTTTAATATCTTGTTTATACTTATCTATTTCGAGCTGTTTTTTTTCATTTTCAAGTTCATCAGTTCTTAACCGTTGTGTCATTCCATAATAAGTATCATCAAGTCCTCCCATGATTATATTTTGTATCGAAAAGTACAATAAACAATAACATCTTGTTAAGAATAATTTTACACTAAATACCTGCTTTTGTGCAAACATCTACTTATCTTTATGAAACAAATCTGGTTAGTATGTTCAAGTCGTATAAAAGTATAGCTGAGTTGCTGAAAGCCTTCCCCGATCAGGAAACAGTTCTGAACTATTTAGAACACATGAAATGGAATGGTGTTGTCGTTTCTCCTTTCGATGCAAGTTCTACTGTGTATAGTAGCGGAAATCACAAGTACAAATGCAGGAACAGCAATAAGTATTTTAATGTGCTGACTGGTACTATTTTCGAGAATACTAAAATCCCGTTACAGACATGGTTCCTTGCTATGTATCTGATAGCAACACACAAAAGAGGTATAAGCAGTTACCAGTTAGCAGAAGACTTGTCAATAACCCAGAAGACCAGTTGGTTCCTTTTAAGCCGGATAAGGTATTGTATGGATCATGGAACTTTTAACGTGAAGTTTGACGGCATAGTAGAGATGGATGAAGCATATATAGGAGGGAAGAACAAGAACAGGCACAAGGATAAAAAGAAATCAGGTGGTGAAGGTGGCGCAGACAAACAACCTGTTTTAGGAATGTTGCAGAATGAAGTATCAGAAACTATATACAGGTCTCACAAGTATTTCCCAGATGTAGCTGTTAAAGAGAAGATAGTAGAACAACATGCTATTTTGAAAATGGAAGTAGTAGATAACACAAAAGGAGAAACTATCCTTCCCGTTTTCAGGGAAAAGGTAGAAAAAGGTAGTACAGTAGTAACAGACGAATACAATGTGTACAAGAACTTAAACAATGAGTATGGGCACAAAGTAGTATATCACAGGTTAGAGAACTACGTAACCTCTGATGGGTATACCAGTAACAGGGTAGAAGGTGCTTGGGGGATATTGAAAAAGGTATGGGGAACTACTTATGCAGGTAGAGTGACAAATGAGCATCTGCACAGATATTGCAGAGAGATAGAGTACAGGTTTAACACAAGACATCTCGATGCAAAGGATAAAATAAACCTGCTTTTGACAGGTACAAACAAAAGATTAAGGTATAAAGATTTAATTCACAAATAGCTTTACTTTTGGCATAATGGATACGTCACAGGAAATATACAAGGAACTGGAACAACAAGTAGAACGTCTGTCCAGTAACGGTAAACTTCTTACTATAGAGGAAGTCTTGCGGGAGTATATCGTACCGGAAATAACCGAGGAGCAAAGAAGACTAGCTACACAGATACTAACTGCAAAAAGACCTGAAAAGCTCCAAAAGATATTTGACGAAATCAATGCTATAAGAGAAGCTACAAAAATATTAGCACTTATGTATGCATCCGATAATGCAGAAGAGTTTAAAAACCTCGCAGATAAAAAGAAAGAAAGAACTAAGAAAGTAGAAGTAAAAGAGCCAAACGATTTTGACGAGTTTGTAAAAGGTATCTTGAGTGTTCCAAAACCTACAAAGGAACAGATGAAGGACTATGTTAAAAAGAACAGTAAAAAATAGCTACATATTAGTAGTTATTTTTATTACTTAAGGTTGTGTAAAGTGGTATATTAGTGCCCATTTTTTGTATAATTTGCTGATAACCAGCAAACTAGAAAAAAGATACCCACATATTATTGCTCAATTCTTGCTCACTTTTTGCGCTAGTTGGATTAGGGTTTTTGTATAAATGTGATACTTGGTCGTGATTTTGATTGAGACAGTGGGTTAAAGCCTATACTGAAATACAAGTTAAAATTTAACCTTGGGCGGAATCCGGTATCCCGGCCCAATTAGCTGTATCTAATACTATGCAATGCACTATTTTCAGATTAAGTCCAACTGTTGCAGTATTTAATCTATCACAGGCGGTTTTTATGTCTTTAAGGGCATCGCTAAAAGTGATATTTACTTTCCATAACATGCCTTTGGGGAGGGTATATTTTACGGTTCCCTGATCAGTTCTCCAAGATGTATTGTAACCTAATTGAATTAATTCAACCACAATCCTCGAATCAGCGGAAGGGTCAGAAAGTTCATATATTAATGCTGCGTCCATGATTTTTATTGTTTAACTTGATTTTTTAAAAAACCAAGAAGACCTAAAAGTGTACCCCGTATTCTTCCTTCTTTTAGTGGATCTCCTGGTGGAGGGTTTTTTCTATACAATTCAAGATTTAAAAAAGTAGTTATCCCTTCTTTTTGCAGGATATTTAAAAAATAATCCCGAGGGAGCCATTTTGATAAAAAAGAATCTATCTTCTGGTAATCCTCAATGGTATCTTTATTCTGAATTATTTTACTTTCAAGAATCATTAATTCTTCTGACGTTATCTGTAGATTAACTGGCGCTTCCATATGTTGTGTCATTTTTCAGGAGATTTTGAAACGTTTTTTTGTATTGCTGCAATGGCATCGGATTTTACCTTTGCATCCGCAAGAAAAGACCCCATAGCTGTTAGATTTTCCCTCATGGCTTTTTTATTGTTTTCTATCTCATCGTCAATTTCTTTTCTTCTTGTTTTCATGTGTTTGTCAACTTCCGTTTCTGTTTTGAAATAAATACTTACAGACAAGCCTAATAAAAGAGTAACTATAAGACCTCCAAATACTAAAAAGTCATCTAAACGCTTGTTTACAGAATCAAATTTTTCTTGAAAATTAAGAGTTGATATTTTGAATTGATTTATAGATTGAGCCAAGCCATCTTTTGTCGTATCTAATCTCCCTAAACTTATAGGGGCTTGAACTATATTATGCAATCCCCAGGCCCGATACGTTATTAAAAATGACATGGAGATCGCAATTCCGATTATAACCCCAAGTAATATTGTTAAAAAAGTGCGCATTTCATGGATAGTTTTATTTTATTTTTTGTCCAAATTGAAATGCAAAAACCTTGAAACCTGCTTATAGCGCGGATTTACAAGACAAATAATACAAATCATTTTTAAACTTTACAAATTGGATTGTAAATGTAAAAAGAAAAGTACTAACCTTCTCCCAAAATAAGTGAATTATTTAGGTTGAATTTCCAAATAGTCTTATCAACATATTGTGCATATCCCTCTTTGGTTATTTATCTGCTTAAATAAGATAATTTTCGTGCCTGCACAACTGACCATGCTTTTTCATTTATCCTACGCACGGTTTTTCTGATGTGGAAACATAAAGGTCTCTCGTAACGCAGAAGCGCAGTTCAGTTATTTCGTTTTTTAAGACCGCCAAGCGCGAGTTTGAGTTGTTGCCGCCGACTTTTAGTGTTCAAATCGTATATCCCGACATAAAGGTAAAATGAAGAAATGAGATGGGCAAAACAGAAAAACATGATAGTGAGTTTTTCGTGCTGTCATGTGACGTATGCGGGATATGATGTAAAATAATTGTTGTCGGGCCTTACAAAAGGTCGGTAGAATGATGCCTCGGTTGAATTAGAAAATACTTACCTCTCAACGCTACGCGATCTGTGAAAACACTTGTTTTTCTATGTCCTTAATGACTTTCTCTATAGCAGTTAAGTCTGTAAGACCTAATCCATTTAGAAAACGGGTAAATTCTATTGAGCCAGTGTGAACCTCCATAAATGTCAACTTCGCTCCGAATTCCATAACCTTTGATGTACAAAAATAAGGGTCGCCATTTGGTAAATTGGTCTGTATGTGAATGTTTCCTCTTTGTGTATTCAAGTTTATCCGCAAAATGATAATGTATCGTTGTATATTATTGCGATTTATGTAGGGAAGCCGTACGGTCAATATTTCGCTAACAAGGATTTTTTCAGCACTCGTTAAGTTCTGGTCTCTCGAAAGATTTTCCAATATCTTCTTAGGTCTATTTCCTTCAATATCTTTCTTTGGGTATAACGAATGGACAATTTTTGTTCCTCTGTAGAGAATCAGATTAAAGTCTCTTGTTTCTCCATTTGAACCAACAAACCTAAATGATTTGCCCTGATACTTAATAAACATTTCTCCCTCAGTATGTGGCTTTAAGTCAACTTTACCATTGGCATAGATATCATCCGCAACGTTGACAAAGTCATGAATTGGAATTGACGAGCCGGTGAACTTGCTTGGATTCGCCTGCGCACCTTTACCAAACTGATTAGCAAATGAGTAATAGCTATGTCTATTTAGAATATGCTCCCAGCCGGTATCCCCATTTCCGTGAAAGTGAATTAACCCTGTCTGTGAAACTAATAATATGTCATACCAATTTTGTTTCAATGCTGCCAATGCGCCCATTCTCCAAATTGGATCACAGGCCCTTTCGTTGATATATTTTATATACTCATTAGTGAGATAGTTTTTAGGTGGCATATAATGCTCTCTTAGTTGAACCTGTGCTGGCCAAATTTAGATGCGCTTCATTTTAAGTATTTTCCAATAGCCGTGCGCTTATAAGATCGTGCTCTGCTTTATCAAGCCATTCCCTGACGTATGCTTCATTTCCAGTCCTCATATAGCAACCCCCTCCCTCATTGCCGTACGTATAATATGCCCGGGCAGTTGTTGTTTTTGATGTATCTCTTCCTCGCTGTCGAGCAGCAGGTCAACAGGCACACGAACAGCGGCAATAATAGCTTTGTCCAGAAGAGTGCTCCAGTAAATTTTTTCCCGTGGAGAAAATGTGCGTGGTGTAATGATCAGCAGATCATAATCGCTATGACGGTCATGATCGCCGCGGGCGTGTGAACCGAAGAGCAATACACGTGCGCCAGGCAGGCAGCTTTGCACTGCCCCGCGGATCGCATCGTATATTGCGCTGGTGTTCATGATACAAATATACAAAAGTTTAGAATGTTGCAGAGTGGCAACAAGTTTCGTCCTGTAAATATTGCGGTTTAAAAATCATACAAAAGGTTTAAATTTGAGAATGGAAACTTTACAAGTAGGGATAATTAACCCAAAGGCCGCAAAATTGTTAGGCGATCTGGCTGAGTTGAATCTCATTGTTATTAAAGATATTCCTAAAAAAAAGGCAGTACCTGCCCTGAAAAAACATAGAACCAAAATAGATGAAGAGAGCAAATCACCGGAAGTTTATCCCTTTAAGCCGCAGTATTTAAAGTTTGACGACAGCAACTATATTCTTCACGAAAAGCTGGACGGTGTAGTAACTTTCGAGGCAGGTAATTATAGTATCTCAAATGAACTTTTGGACATAACGGTCTGGGGCAAGACAAGAGATGAGGCTGAGGAAGCATTTGCTTTCGCATTTCATTCGCTTTATGAAAACTTCGCAAAAGAAGACGACAAAAATCTCACATCGCATGCCCGGCGTCTAAAAAAGACTTTGCGACACTTAGTTGTAAATACTAAACCATAAATGAAGGTCAGAAAAACAAAAGAAATTAAAACCGCACTTCAGAAAAAGGGTTTTGTGCTGGAACCTTCAAAAAACCATCATGAGTTCTACTATTTGAAAGTTGATGGAAAGAAGCACGCCATTTATACTTATCTGAGTCACGGGCTCAAGGAGTATAGCAGCCCGCTTATGGCACAAATTAAAAAGCAACTTAGATTTAGTGATGCGCAAAAGGCAGATGATTTTTTTGATTGTCCGCTTAGTGCGAGTGAATACGTCCAGATGCTAAAAGATAGCGGCGACATTTAATTGTCTTCTCAATTACCTTTTACACAATATAGTGCCACACGCCTTTATTCTTAATTTTAATTCAATGGAATATTCAAAATCAATAGACCGCTTACGGAAAATAATGGATGAACTGCGGGAGCAATGCCCGTGGGATAAGAAGCAGACGATACACACCTTAAGGCCACAGACGCTGGAGGAGATCTACGAGCTGATGGATGACATAACCAGCGAGAACTGGCAGGGCATAAAAGAGGAGCTGGGCGACTTGCTGCTGCACATTGTTTTTTATAGCAAGATAGGGGCGGAACAAAAGGAATTCACTTTTGATGATGTGGTAGAAACGGTGTGCAATAAGCTCATCAACCGGCACCCGCATATATACGGCAGCGTGAAGGTGGAAAACGAAACCGAAGTAAAGCAGAACTGGGAAAAGATAAAGCAGGCAGAGGGCAAAAAATCAGTGCTGAGTGGTGTGCCGCCGTCTATGCCGGCGCTGATAAAGGCGCTGCGGCTACAGGAAAAAACCAAGCAGGTGGGCTTTGAGTGGGAAAATACCGGGCAGGTGCGCGATAAGGTGAACGAGGAGATACAAGAGCTGTATGAAGCGGTGGAAGGCGGCAACCACAAAGAGATAGAAGATGAGTTTGGGGATGTGCTGTTTGCCCTTATCAATTATGCGCGTTTTGTAAAGGTGGACCCTGAGCTGGCGCTGGAGCAGACGAATAAAAAGTTCATCCGCCGTTTTCAGCGGGTGGAAGAGCTGGCGCTGGAGCAGGGCAAATCGCTGCATGATATGACGCTGTGGGAAATGGATGAGCTTTGGAATAAGGTGAAGGTGGAGGAGCGGAAGTAATGAATCGCTTTCGTAATGCTATTTGGCTGGGTGCCTAATTGAGTAGTCATGGTTCGGCGGGGCTCACCATGACACTCTTCATTTGGCTTTTTGCTGATGACAATTAACTGGTGAAAATAAAATGTTCAGGCGGTATCCATATTGGGGGTGGCTCTTACTGGGGCTGTTGCTGTGGTGCATCAATGGGTATAACTACCACATGCACCGCCAGGCTATGCTGCCTGAGCGTATGGCGCGCTCTATTAATGCCGACCTCAAACAGCGCAGCGATGTTTTTGATGGGTTTATGGAAGAGCGCGATCTTGTTCGCCGTATGCTAGCTGATTCCCTCACGGAGAAAGAGTCGGAAAGGATCAGTAAATTCCCGTTCTACGTCTATGTTTTTGACAAAGATTCCCTGAAGTACTGGAACACCAACATTTTTACACCCGCCTACAATGATTCCTTACTTGGAAAAACAGTACTGCTGCGAAACGACCGGGGGGTATTTGTGGCCAGGTGTACAGAACAGCAGGCGGATGGGCACACCAAAAGGATACTGGCGCTGTTCCCGGTTTTTATCGCCTACCCGCTGGAGAACGACTATCTCAAAACACATTTTGCGGCTTCCGATAATATACCTGTAACTACAAAGATATTATCTCCGGTATCACCGCATAGCGGCGCTTTCCCGGTTTCCATGCATGGAAACGATGTTGTGTTTTACCTACAGTTCAACCCCGCAGATGTACAAAAGTGGATACCCGGCACATCGTTTATCCTCATGCTTCTTGCAGCGTTGGTGGTAAGTATATCGTGGCTGCAGCTAATGGTGATACATCTTACCCGCAATAAGTCATCGCTCATTGGCCTCATCATCACGCTTTCGCTGGTGGCCGCTTTCCGTGCTTTGCTGTATTTTTTCGGCCTGCCGTTCAACCTGGATACGCTCACTTTCTTTTCTCCCAGCCTGTATGCGTCCAGCAAGTTCCTCTCTTCTTTTGGCGACCTGTTTATTAATACACTTTGTGTGCTGTGGATCGTTGTATTCGTTACCCGCCACACACCGTACAAAAATTATTTCGATGGCCTGAAGATAAAACCACTTCGGTATGTAATAGCTGCTGTACTGGTATGCCTGCTGTTTGTGTATATGAATTTCTTTGTGGGCCTGGTGCGCAGCCTGGTACTCGATTCCAGCATCTCTTTCGATGTAAGTCATTTTTACGCGATCAATGTCTATACTATCCTGGGGCTGTTGGTTATCGGGGCTATGACGGGCATATCCTGCCTCGTCATCTACCTGTTCAATGTTCAGTTTTGTGCACTTATCAAAAACCATTGGGTCAAATTTCTGCTGATCGCTGTTGCCGGAATCATTTTGCTGCAGGTAAACGGCAAGCTCCATGACCCCTTTTATTGCTCACTGGCCGCATGGCTGCTGATATTTATTGTCCTGCTCGATATTCCGGGGTTCAGCCTTGTCCCCGACCTGTTCGAGCCGCATATGATATTCTGGGCGGTTTTCATTTGCGTCTATTGCACAAGCATCGTACAATACTTCAATGAAATAAAGGAACGGGACGCACGCAGGGCTTATGTGGAGCTGAGGTACTCGCCACACCGTGATAACCTGATGGAGTACGATTTTGATAAAAAAGCCAGCGCCATAGGGCGGGACAAAGCGCTGAAAACTTTTCTGAACAAACCCTCTGCTACCGGCAGAAAGAACATCACAGAGCGCTTTAACGCATTGTACTTTACCGGATCCATAAATAAATACCAGGCCTGGCTCTACCTGTTTGATGCGAATGGAAACAGCCTTTTCAATAAGGACACACTTAGCTATGCTACGCTGCAGAGTAAAAAGAACGAATCATGGTCCACCAATTCACCATCTATGTTTTATATGGAGGACCTGCATGACGGGCACTTTTATTACGCCTATGTGCCGATATATGCCGACTCGGTCAACAAGAGGGTGGGATATGTGGTCATAGACCTGGATACAAAAAAGCCGGTGACAGAAACCGCCGTTTATCCCGAGTTGCTGAAAACCAATACTAATAAGACCAACCAGCAGGAAAACGAATATTCTGTAGGTGTGTATATGGACAGCAAGCTGGTATCGCAGACGAGGAACTACCCGTTTACCACAATGCTGAAAGACGATAATCTTAAAGAACAGGATTATGCCTTTTTTAATAATAATAATGTTTCGGAGCTGCGGTACAAAATAGAAGATAAGCGGGTAGTAGTAGTGGCGTATGAACATAACCGCTCGCTGGAAATGATCACGCTGTTCTCTTACCTGTTTGTGATGCAGGTATTGATAGCGCTATTCATTGTTCTTTACCAGCTTTACCTGTCTTATTTTACAGAGGCCATTTCGACCGGCGCCCTTCTGAAGCTCACGCTTGGCAAACGCGTAAGGTATTCCATGCTGGCTATAGTGCTCATCTCGTTCGTGGTGGTATGTTCTGTTACCATCTGGTTCTTCACAAATCAATACCGGCTCTCTAATATCAGTAAGCTGCAGTCTGGTATGCAGATAGCGCGGCAGTCGGTGGATGATGAGCTGCGGTTGTTAAACGCCTATTCATCGCCTGCCCGGTTCGATTCTGTATGCCGGTCGAACTGGTTTAAGGACTATGTCGTCAGGACAGCCAACAGGCAGAAAATAGACATTAATATATTCCAGGATCATGGCGCTTTGCTTTCCTCATCGCAGGAAGACATCTATGATAAAGGGCTCGTATCAAGGATGATGCGCCCTGCAGCCCTTTATCAGCTTAATAACCTGGGAAAATCTATAGTGGTGCAGAATGAGCGAGTGGCAGCGCTATCTTACCTCTCGGCATACGAACCGCTCACGGATGAAACCGGCAAGACAATGGGGTATATCAATGTTCCGTTCTTCTCCTCCGAAAAAGACCTCAATTTCCAGATCTCCAATATTGTGGTGACCCTCATTAACCTGTATGCTTTCATATTCCTTATTTCCAGCGTGATAACCGTTTTTATTACCCGCTGGATAACGCGCACATTCAACATGATCATCAAGCAGTTTGGCCGCATCAACCTGCAGCGCAATGAGCGCATACAATGGCCTTATGATGATGAGATAGGCCTGCTGGTAGCCGAATATAATAAGATGGTGAACAAGGTAGAAGAGAATGCCGCCCGGCTGGCGCAGAGCGAGCGGGAAAGCGCATGGCGCGAAATGGCGCGACAGGTGGCACACGAAATAAAGAACCCGCTCACGCCCATGAAGCTGAATATACAGTACCTGCAGCAGGCCATGAAGAAAGACGCGGATAACATAAAAGAGCTTACGGATAAAGTAGCCAACTCTATAGTGGAGCAGATAGACAACCTTTCCTACATAGCCTCTGAGTTTTCCAATTTTGCTACCATGCCCGAAGCCCGGCCAGAGCAACTGGAGCTTGGCGAGCTGCTGCACAAAGCTGTACAACTGCACCTGGACGATGCCCGGGTAAAAGTGACCATACTGGATGTGCCGGAAAAGCTCTACGTACACTCCGACCGCAGCCAGTTGCTCCGTGTATTTACCAACCTCCTTGAAAACGCCCGCCAGGCCATACCACCCGAGCGCACAGGAAACATACTCGTATCATTGACCGCCGAGAATAATGAAGTAACTATCTCCATTGCTGATAATGGCGCCGGCATACCCGAAGAAGCCGTTAAGAGAATGTTCCAGCCTTACTTTACTACCAAGTCTTCCGGCACAGGGCTGGGCCTGGCGATGACCAAAAAGATAATTGAGTTCTGGAAGGGGGCAATATGGTTTGAGACTGAAGATGGAGTGGGGACTACGTTTTTTATTAGGTTGCCGTTGAACCCCTGATTCACCATACCTGCACTTCCCTTTCCAATTCTATATTAAACTTCGCTTTCACAGACTTTACAATCTCATCAGATAAGTGCCAGATTTCATTTCCATTTGCATGGGCGTAGTTTACCAGCACGAGGGCTTGTTTTGCGTGTACGCCTATGTCTCCCTTTCTATATCCTTTCCAGCCGCAGCGCTCTATGAGCCAGGCCGCAGGTACTTTCACCAGGAGATCATTTACCGGGTAAGAGGGGATGCTGTTATAGAGGGAAACTAGCTGCTGGAATTGCACTTTTGTTATAGTGGGGTTTTTAAAGAAGCTGCCTGCGTTGCCTATCTGCTTGGGGTCGGGCAGTTTGCTCGTTCTTATGTGCATTACGGCATAGGCTATTGCTTTTGCCGACAGCTCATATACACCCATGTTTTCGAGCTCTTCCTTTATTGCGCCATAGCTGGTATTGTACTGTGGCTTTTTGTTCAGCTTATAAACTACAGAAGTTATGAACGCCTTATCCTTTAACTGGTGTTTAAAAATACTGTCCCGGTATCCGAAGGCGCACTCCCGGTTGCTGTAAGTAAGGAACGTTTTTTCTTTCCAGTACCAGAATGTAACACTCTCTATGGTTTCTTTTGCTTCCACACCATAGGCGCCTATATTCTGCATAGGCGATGCACCCACTGTACCGGGTATCAGCGCCAGGTTTTCAATGCCACCAAATCCGTTATTAATGGCATACAGCACCAGGTCGTGCCACACCTCTCCGGCCTGCACATTCAGCCATACATGGTTCTCATTTTCTTTTTCTGTGGTGATTCCCTTCAGCTTATTATGCATCACCAACCCGCTTATGGGCTGTGTGAGCAATATATTGCTGCCGCCGCCCAGCACATGCTTTTTGTAGGGCAGCTCTGTAATTTCCGGCAGGTCATTAATATCTTTTAGCTCAGTAAAATATTCGGCCGGCACATCTATACCGAATGTATTGTATGGTTTGAGCGATATGTTTTGTTGCAGGTGCATTTTATTCGTTTGCTGTTATGTGTTTTTTGAATTTTTACTTTTGAATTTTGATTTTAATACGGGTCCACATCAAAAGCCACTTGCACATTCGTATTTCCTCTCTTGCTTAGTATCAGCGACCGTTGCGCTTTTATATAGCTTTTTACCGAATCCAGCAATTTGTTATCGCGCGGGCACTTTATCCATATCTCGTGTATGAACTGATTGCGCACGCGCGGCACTATTGCCGGGCCCGGGCCTTGCACTATTATGCCTTCCATTGTCAGCAGTGTATCGGCCATCTGTGTCGCTACTGCTATCGCCTTTGGTTCATCCTGGTGCCTGAAGCTGATCTTTATGAGCCTGCTGTATGGTGGATACCCAAAGTGTTCGCGGTACCTGATCTCCTGTTTGTAGAACGAATGTACGTCATGGTCTTTCACCCACTGCAATACCGGGTGCTGCATATTGTAGGCCTGTATCAGTACCCTGCCTTTGCCGTCCACGCGGCCGGCCCGCCCGCTGACCTGCTCCATGAGCTGGAACGCCCGCTCGTTTACCCGGAAGTCGGGATAGCTGAGCAGGCTATCTGCACTGAGTACCCCAACGAGGCTCACAGATGCGAAGTCGAGCCCTTTTACCACCATCTGTGTACCTACCAGTATATCTATCTTCCGTTTCTCCAGTTGGTCCAGCAGCTCCGTCATGCTGTGCTTGCCTCGCATACTGTCCACATCCATTCTTGCGACACGCGCTTCGGGAAATATCTGTTGTACTTCCTCTTCTATTTTCTCGGTGCCAAACGTTTTGCTCACCAGCTTGTTGCTGCCGCATTGCGGACATGCATGTGTCACCGCGGCCTTTAGCCCGCAGTAGTGGCAGTGCATTTTATCCGTGCTTTTGTGGTAGGTGAGCGACACCGAGCAATTCTTGCACTGCGGTGTCCAGCCGCATACCATACACAGTTGGAACGGGGAATAGCCCCGCCGGTTTTGGAAAAGTATTACCTGTTTCTTTAGCTGCAAGGCTTCCAGCATAGCCTGTCGTAATTCAGGCGTTATTAGTTTTATTCCCTGCAGCCGCACGGTCTCCAACGATTTCGCATTGATCACTTCTATCACAGGCATCTCCACACCCTGGTACCTGTCTTTGAGCGCTATGTATGCATACTTGCTGTGCTGCACATTAAACAGGCTCTCCACGGATGGCGTTGCAGACCCGAGTATCACCTTCGCACTAAATAGCGAGCCCAGGTAAATAGCCGCATCCCGCGCATGAAAACGGGGTGAAGGGTCTTTTTGCTTGTAGGAACTGTCGTGCTCTTCGTCAACTATAATAACGCCAACATCATTATAAGGCAGCCATAATGCCGAGCGTGGCCCGGCAACGACCTGGTAGGTACCCTTCCGCACTTTCTCCCATATCTCTACCCGCTCATTATTACTGAAGTGCGAATGATATACACCCAGTATATTTCCGAAGTAGGCATGAAGCCTGCTCACCAGTTGTGTAGTCAATCCTATTTCTGGCAGCAGCAGTATAGCTTGTTTACCTGCGGCAAGGCACTCTTTTATTTTATGAATGTACAGCAGTGTTTTACCGCTGCCCGTTACGCCATGCAGCAGGGCTACGTTTTTTTCCTGCAGACCGAAATTCAACTCGTCATAAGCCATTTGCTGGGCGTCAGTAAAAACTATTTCTTTCGCGTCCTTTATAGATGCATACAGCAGGCGGTCCACATTTTTCTCTTCAATTATGAAGATACCTTTATCAGCCAGTGCCTTTACCTGTGCTGCTGATGCTGCAGTCCGGTCCAGCAGGTCGTTTTGCCGCACCACGCCCAGCTTCATAGATATCTCGGTGTAGGCCATCAGCAGCTCCAGTTGCTTAGGCGCCTTTGAGAGCTTGTCGAATAAAGCCATCAGTGCCTTTTCTTCTCCGTGCTCCGCGGCCAGTGTGACCACTTTTTCCTTTCGTGGGCGGTAAACCGTCTCCAGCGTTTCATTGATCTGTATCGCTTCTTTTTCCAGCAGCTCATTCAGCACATTTGCAAAATGCCTTGTGCCTATTGTGTTCCTCAGCTCGCTGATGGTTAGCTCTTTGCGCATTACCAGCGCATCCACCGCCAGCCACGCTTCATTGCTCCAGTCATATACAATGCTTTCATCGCCCACCCATTCCAGCCTTGTCTCGCCCATCAGTTTCAGGTGGGCGGGTAGGGCGGCCTGCATCACTTCACCAGGCGCGGCTACATAGTATTGTGTTATCCATCGCCAGAACTGAAGTTGTTTTTCATTCACCACCGGCTCCTCATCTATGATGCCTCGTATTGGCTTCACCTGGTAGGCTTCCGGCCGCTCATTGTGCAGGCGCTCCACGATGCCGGCATATTGCTTGTTCTTACCCAGCGCCACCTCTACCCGCATACCCGGCTGCAGCAGTTCCTGCATTTCATGCGGAACGCCGTAGGTAAGTATTTGTGGAAGATTAAGTGGAAGGATAATATCGGCAAACATGAGTGCAAGTTAATTAGGTGAATTGATAAACACGTGATTGCGGGCAGTTTCAAAATCTCATTCTATTCCGAAATAAAAATATTATCACTATATATTTTGATTTACTTTTGTAAAAATATGGTTGGTGAAAACATATCGCTATGACCTGATAATCAAGTTGCTTTTCGTCTTTTCGATAACAGAAGCATTTATTTCGTGTAGCAACAGACCGTCAATTCCGCAAAGTAAAAATACGGAGACAGTTAATAAAACTCCAGGCATTGATTCCGCAGTAATAGTTGACACGCCAATCTATGGTTATCGTTTCAAAATAATTGGCAATTTCTCTGCGGATGGCAACAGGGACACGTTTTACGAACACTATTTTAGCCTGCGTGATAATAAAGAAACGAACAAGTTCTACTCCGGCGAAGAGGATATTTATGACCTAGATTCCATTGCCTCCGAAAAGAAGGTTATTTCTTTTTTTCTTTCTTCAAATCCTGACTTAGATACTCTTCATGCAGGTGGCGTATTTGGCCCGCTATTTATTAAGAATGAGGGTGATCTTGACGGGGACGGGGGCGATGAGATTGGTTTTGTGCCCTCACTTCCGCAGTTATCGTCCGTAAACCACTACCATATTTTAAGCCTTAAACATAAAAAGTGGATAGAACTATATTCCTTTGAAATAAGGGAATGGGAATTGCCTCCTATTCCAAATACAGGCCGTTCATATGGTATGTTAGGAAGCGATGGGTTTTATCATGTTTTTGATGATTCTCTTAACAACGCTATTACGCAAAACCTGAACAAGTTTCATGATCTTCTTAAAAAATTAAATAACGGTAAGATCAGAGTAAAAACGTTTTCCGAAGAAGCTTTTGATACTACTATGGTTATTGACCTGAAGAAACTGAAATATTGATCAGTATAGTGTCCCAGACGTTTACCTTAGTGATATTAAATTCTCCACACAATTCTCCTTTATCTTTGCCACCAATTTATCTGGAATGGACAGGATAGCAGCACTGAAAGCGGAGATCGCACCTTTACGGCAAACATTAATAGAACACCCCATTTATGAAAATATCCGCACACTTCAAGACCTGCATATTTTTATGCAATACCATGTGTTTGCAGTGTGGGATTTTATGTCGCTGCTAAAATCTCTGCAGCGGAGCCTGACTTGTGTAGATGTGCCATGGATACCCAGGGGCAGTGCAGACACCCGCTACCTCATCAATGAGATCGTGATAGGGGAAGAAAGTGATGTGGACCATGCTGGAAAAAGAACCAGCCATTTTGAGTTGTACCTTACTGCTATGGCGCAATCTGGAGCGGATACCGGAAGCATCAACAAGCTGGTGAATGCTGTTAGCAAAGGTATGCCCGTTTCCGAGGCACTAAAAGATAGTTCTATACCCGTTGGTGCACAAGATTTCACCGGCAATACTTTCGATATTGTTAATAACAGCGCTACTCACGCCCAGGCCGCAGTTTTTACCTTTGGCCGCGAAGATATCATTCCCGGCATGTTCATATCCTTTGTAAAAGAGCTGAACAAACAAACGAGCGATAAAGTGAACATCTTCCAGTACTACCTGGAGCGCCATATAGAAGTGGACGGCGATCACCATTCGATACTAGCCTGCCATATGACCGAAGAGCTTTGCTGCGACAATCCCGCATACTGGCAGGAAGCAACGCTGGCAGTAAAAAGCGCACTCCTGGCGCGGATAAGGCTTTGGGACGCGATCCTGGAGGACATTCGTAACGCAAAAATTGAATCTTGAGCAAATCGCGCATTCTGAAAATCCTTCCATCCTAAAATCCTGATCTCAATACTCCACAAACTTCATCGGATATTTATGCATAATACCCACCTGGAAGGCAAAATAGCCTGTGCTCATGTTCGGGTTCCCATGGCTGATGTAGCCGGGAAGAAAAGTAAATTCCTGTGAGAACATGATGTTCCAGTACCTGTGTGTAGGTATGCGTTCAGAGATGCCCGCTGCTACACGATAGATAACCTTTGGAATGTTGTAAGTGGTGTTGGTGGATACGGTGTCCTTGCCATAGCTGACGCCAGAGGTATTTGTCCAAAAGGGCTGAAACTGATAGGTGGACTGGTTGCCGCCCATGTATAGGCCGGGGCCAAAGGACAGGCTGGCATGAATGTATTTATGAAAGCCGAAACCAAAATCTATTTTGGGACAGAAGAAAAGATAGGAGCTCTTCTGCCTGATGCTGATCACATCGCCATAGTTGAGGTTGGCCGTGTCTTTTATCAGTGTGTTTGTAAACGAATAGCGCTGGAAAAAAAACGTGCCCCCTATATAGATGCGCGGAAATATCTGCTGCAAATAATAAGCCTCGGCAGCAGGCGTGATCTTTGGCTTATATGCGGTGCCATCGCCTATACCAGCCTGCGCACCAAACATGCCCTGTGAAAAAGAAACAAAACTGGTAAACAAAGAAAGAATAGCAATGAAAGTGATTTTTTTCATCCTTTATGTTTCCTCTTTTTAATAACCCTTCTTTGACTTAATGTGCGTTATTCCTATTTGTAACGAAATGTAACCGGGCCTCAGATTTGTTGGAGTATATGGGGTTTTTGCGGGGCTGCCTACATTTGCGTCCCCTGTTTTTGTCAGTTCATTTGCCAGGAATCCAAAATCTTCTTTCAGGCAAAACCACCAGTTACCGTCGCCCAAATGCATATATTGTGTCACCGTAAGGCCCACACGTATGAGCAGGGAATTGATATTTTTTGAAGCGTCTATCACACTGTCATATTGCCCTATCCCGCTGGTATAGGCGGTATAATAGCCATTAACATAATAGCCATGATCCCATTTTTTTACAGAGTCAAACCCGCTTACTTTAAAGCCCACGCCTGCATTAATAGAAATATCACTTATAAAATTGAGCTTGTTTGCTATCATGTAGCTGTAGTTGGGAGCAATGAACACATAGCTGCTCAGGTGGCGGAATATTTCGCCGGCCTCGCCTTGCATATGCTTTTCGGAATTCATTTCGTTGTCGGAGTACAGCGAAAATTGCTGGTAAAATAGCTGGGCTCCTATACGACTCTTTGTTCTTGAGCTTTTCTCAAAAAACAAGCCCAGCGAGGGAGCAACATCATAGTTATTTGCAGTTGCAAGACCGGCCCCGCCATACAAGCCAATGAAAGTGGGCATGTATATATAGTCTATATCCCCAGGGAAAACTTTCTTCTGGGCAAAGCTATCAGCAACAACAAAACACAACAATGCAATTAGTAATATTCTTTTCATTTCCGAAAATTAAACAATTTTTTTATTTCCAATAGCCTGTTTCCTTAATAATATGCTGGCGCGATACCTGTCTTCATGATATTGATGGTACAAGCCGTCCAGTTTTTCAAGGCATTTATCGGCCCCCCATTCATCACACCATTGCAAAAGCCCCTTTGGGTAATTCACCCCTTTGGTCATCGCCAAATCCAAGTCAGCCGCTGAGGCCACGTTTAGATATAGCGCGTCCACAGCCTCGTTTATCAGCATAGCCAGCACCCGCTCCACGATCTGTGTGCCCACCACCTCGTCCTTATTTGCGGTGGGTATTGGCGCGCCATCGGCATAATTATAAAAACCCTTCCCGCTTTTGCGCCCCAGCCAGCCGGCTTCCAGCAGCCGCTTTTGGGAGAAAGATGGTTTGTATCGCGGATCATAAAAAAACGACTGGAAAACCGTTTCCGTAACCACATAGTTCACATCGTGGCCTATATAGTCCATAAGGGTAAAAGGCCCCATCCTGAACCCGCCTAGCTCCGTCATCGCCCAGTCGATGGTGGCCATATCTGCAATGCCCTCTTCACAGATGCGTATTGCCTCGCTGTAAAATGGCCGCGCTACCCTGTTCACTATAAAGCCGGGAGTATCCTTGGCTATCACTGGTGTCTTGCCCCATTTGAGCATCAGCTCTTTTGCAAATGGTATAAGCTCAGGGTTCGTTTGAATAGCAGGTATTACCTCAACGAGGGCCATCAGCGGTGCCGGATTAAAAAAGTGCAAGCCCATAACGCGCCCAGGCTTGCGACATGCAGCAGCAATAGAGGTAATAGATAAAGAAGAAGTATTGCTGGCCAGAATACAGGTATCGCTTACCGCTTTTTCCACATCCGCAAATACAGCTTTCTTCACATCCAGCCGCTCCACAATAGCCTCAATAATAAGCCCGCAATCTGTAAATGCCGCTATATTATCTGCAAAAGAAAACCGCAGCAACACTTCATCCGCATTGGCAAGTTTTCCTTTTTCCTGCAGCTTTTGCAGTGTAGCTGTAAGGCTGGCTTTGCCTTTTTCAAGCGCGGCAGTGTTATTGTCATAAACCACCACGTTATGCCCAGCCACAGCAGCAACCTGTGCTATACCCGCGCCCATAGCGCCAGAGCCTATAACTCCTATTGTCATCATATTATGCCGGAAATTTTCAGTCCTTATTTGCATTATTAATTTTCTCCCACATTTCCGGTATCCGCTTTATCCATCCCAGCTCACGCATCTTCGTTTTAGCATCCACCACCGGTGAACCAAAATAAGTTTTGCCGCCTTCCAGGCTGGCCGGTACGCCGCTTTGCGCCAGCACTACTGCGCCCTTGCCTATGGTCAGGTCTTTGCTCACACCTACCTGGCCCCAGAGTATCACATCATCTTCTATTATGGCCTTGCCGCCTATACCTACCTGTGCGGCAAAAAGGCAGTTCTTGCCTATTACGGCACCATGGCCTACATGTATATGGTTATCCAGCTTGGTGCCACGGCCGATGATGGTATCTCCGCTCACGCCCTTATCTATAGTAGTGCCTGCGCCTATCTCCACATCGTCTTCTATTACCACCCTGCCGCAACTATCCATTTTATTGTACTGAACTTCTTCATTCTTCCTGCGCTTGTAGTAGAACGCGTCTGCACCCAACACGCAACCTGCATGAATGATAACATTGTCACCAATCACGCAATGGTCGTAGATCGTCACATTAGGATGGATAAGGCAATTGCTGCCTATGCGCACATGATTGCCCACGAAAACTCCGGGCTGTATATGAGTACCCACACCTATCACAGCGCTGTCGCTTATCATTTTGTACGCAGGCTCAAACGGGCGGAAATGCTTTACCAGCTTCACATAAGCATTGAATGGTTCATCCGTCACCAGCAGTGTTTTTCCTTCCGGGCAGGCTACTTCTTTATTTATGATGATGACCGTGGCTGCAGAGGTGAGGCAGGCATTATAATACTTCTCAAAATCAACAAACGAAATGTCGCCTGCCGTTACTTTATGTATCTCGTTGATACCCGTGGCTTCCTGTGTTGTGTTGCCTACGAGTCTTGCCCCCGTAAACTCAGCGATCCACTGCACCGGAACAGGCTTTTCAAACTTCATATATTATCCTTTGGCGCAAAAATACAACTTTGAGGGTGGGAATTTGAAAAAGGAGGGAATATTGAGCCTCCGTTGTTATTTAAATTAAAATTTGGCTTTTATAAATACCTGTTTCTAAAAATTTATTGTGCATTCGTGCGCTGCTCAATTGCATCGCACATCTCGCCCAGCTATTTATTTCTGAGCTTTTGAAACGTATTTTGGAACGCTTTTCCACAGCCACTACCAGTTGTATATGCGTCAGCGAATCCCACTCTTCTATATCCTTTTCCGTTGTGTTCCTTTCCAGTTTTATGTTTTCATCATCCAGTACATCTATGAAAATATTATTTACCTCTGTTAGTATCGTTTCCTGGTTCATGTTTTGCTGTTCTTATAAAAACAAACCTCCGCAGTTATTGCGGAGGTTTAAAATATAGCTTGTATTTGAAAATTACATTTTCCAGTCATCAACACTGCCGCCGTCATTGATACCGGCTACTGCTGATACCTCGGGTACTGCAACAGACTCTTCAACTTCTGCAGCCTCGGAAGCTACCGCCACTCCGCCTTCTTCATTCTCCTGGTCGTGGTTGAAAGCATCAAAATCAAAATCGGGCATCAGGTCGGTCTTCACATAGTTGATGGTCTCTGTAAGGCCTGCAAGGAACTTGTTGAAGTCTTCTTTATAAAGAAACATCTTGTGCCGGTCATAGCCGTTATCGTCAAAACGCTTCTTGCTTTCTGTGATCGTTATGAAGTAATCATTGCCGCGTGTGGCACGTACATCAAAAAAGTAAGTCCTTCTTTTTCCTGCTTTTATGCGTTTGCTGTAAAGGCTCTCGTTACGCGTTTCGCCACGGTTCTCACCAAAGTTTTTATTTTCGTACGCCACAGTTCTGTGTTTTAAATGATTAACTATGGTACAAATTTAATTAAACAGTCCAAGTATCCAAATTAAATTACATCAAGTTTTTACACAATCACATTATTATTTGATCTGGCCTTCCAAAGCCGAGGAATATAGAAAGTCACGACACTACAAAATGATAGCCCTTCCCCTTCAGCGTCACTATCTCGATACCATCTGCGCCAGCAAAGTAACCGCGGAGCTTCCTGATATATACATCCAGGTTGCGGGAGTTGAAAAAAGAGTCGTCGCCCCAAACCACCTGCAGCAATTCCCGTCGATCCACCGCGCTATTGGTGTGTGCACATAGCTGTGCCAGTATCTGTGACTCCCGGTTAGAAAGTTTCACTACCCCCGTGGGCGTATGCAGCTCAAACTTGCCGGGATAAAATTTGTAGTTCTTTAACCGTACCTCATCCGGCAGCGATTGCGATGCGGCAACATCCCGGCTCATTATTTTCAATTGGTTCTCTATGCGCACTATCAGCTCTTCCATACTGAAGGGCTTCTTCAGGTAGTCGGTGCCACCAGAGGAAAAGCCTTTTACAATGTCATTGGGCTGCGTTTTTGAAGTAAGGAAAATAATGGGCAGTTGCGGGTTCATATTACGGATGTGGCTGGCCAGTGCATAACCATCTATATCCGGCAGCATCACATCCAGCAGGCACACATCAGGACCAAAGGCGGAGACCTGCTCCATTATTTTAGCTCCGTCTTTTCTATGCAATACCTGGTATCCACGCAGCTCCAGCGTATCTTTTACAATACGGGCCAGGTAGGGTTCGTCTTCTATGTAGAGTATTTTTTTCAGCGTATTAAAATGTCAGTGTGAACATGCATCCGCCTTCGGCAATGTTATTTACGGCTATGTTGCCTTTATGCTGCCGCATCACCTGGGCTACATAACTCAGCCCCAGGCCGTAGCCCTTTGTATTGTGCAGGTTGCCTGTAGGTACCCGGAAAAATTTTTCAAACACCTTTTCTTTATATTCTTCAGGTATTCCCGGGCCGTTGTCCGTGAGCGCCAGCCTTACTTTTCCATCCTGTTCGGTCAGGTCAATGTTTATGCGCACGGGGGCAATGCCGTACTTCAGGCTGTTATCGATCAGGTTCACTAATACGCCCTGCATATGCAGCACATCCACATGCACCGGGAAGCGGTCCGCGCTGGCATAGAACGAAATTTTCGCTTCATGCTGGCGCAGTCGTGGCTGCATGGCCTGCAGCACACCTTCCACCAGCTCTTTCAGGTCGTGGCTTTCCTGCTGCAGGTATATTTTTCCGGTTTCCAGGAGCGATGTGTTCAGCACCCTTGTTGCCAGCAGCTCCAGCCGGTCCATTTCAGAGGTAGCCATGCCCAGGTATTCGCGGCTCAGCTTGGGGTCATCAATAATGTTGTAGTTGTTCAGCGCTTCCAGGGCTACTTTCACGGTAGCTATGGGCGTCTTCAGCTCATGCGACATATTGCTGATGAAATCGTCTTTCAGAAAGCTCAGCTTTATTTGTGCCTTGAGGCTGTTAAAAGTCACCACGAATGCTGTTGCTGTAAGCGAAAGCAATACCAGCACAAAGAACATTTGCGGCAGCAACTTCCAGAATATATAATGCCGGTAGTTGCTGATCACCACGCCATTTGCATCAGTAAAAAAGTTGCTGTTGATAAATATGGCGCCTGCCGCTTTTTTGTTGCTGTCACTGCTGTTGATCCATTCAGAATTGAAGTTCCAGCCGTTTTGCCGCATCTGGGAGGTGAACATTTCATTGAAAACAATCGTGTCCACATTGAATAATTTCTTCTCCTCCGCCCCGGAAATCCTCATCGTGCCACTAAGTATCTTGTAACGGCCAGCAGTTGATAAAGCTACCTTGTGTAATTTGTCGCTGTCCGGCGCGGCCTCTATACGACCTACCAATGGTTTGCTTACGGCCAGCGGATCTACCACATTGGCGAGGTACAGTGAATCGGAAATTTTTTGCTGCACATCGGTAAAGACCTTGGTGAGGTTCTTTTTCAGTTGCTCCTGCTGCTCAGCATACTGGCTATATAACCACTGCCCGGTAAACAGCACCAATACCACCTGGCTGAAGACCATCAGCCCCTTCAGCCATTGCAGTTTTGATTGTTTTATTGCAGCCATAGTCTGAACCTGGATTCGCCTGATTAAAAGATTTATCGTGATTGTGAAACCTTACTTCTTCGTAAATGTACTAAGTATAGCATTACATGCATTTGCATTTAACCTTATTTAACATTGTGTAAACCTCACATCAGCCGTGATTTACTGATTTACTATTTGTATAAGGTTAATGGTTATCTGCCCCATGTCCTTGCTACTTGTTGAAGTATCCGGCCAAGTCCGCTGAATGAGCGGAGGCTCGCCGAGGATATAAAGGACACTACCTGACTATTTTATTTCTTATTTGCTCAAGTACGTAAGTATTAGAATCAGAGGGATGATGAAAAGCCATTTTTATGATCCAGGCGTCCTGATTTATAAAAAATGTATCGCGATAATCAGATGTAGCACCACTATGGCCGACAACACTAACAGAATCGTATGTATTGCCATTAGTAGTATATACGGGAAAGTAATTTATTGCCGCATAAATATCGGTTACGAAGGTCTCCTGATAACCAATTGCTACGCCATAGTTTATGAAAAAAGCGCCATAATAAAAAGCACATTTAGGGAAGCCTCCTGAAAAATTAATACCGGTTTCTAATAGGTTCCACTCACAACTGTCTGCTATAACTCCGTTACGAAAAAAAGTTATGAAGTCTATTTCATTCTCAACAGGCTGACTGTATGTGTTGCTGGAACCAGGATAAATAGATTGATAGTCATTTCTGACTACTACAAAACTATCGATATCCCCGTTCAATGAGTCGCGGTAAACCCAATAGCTGCCTTGCTTGTAGCTATAGTATTTTTTCAAAACAGGGTCTATGGGTGTAGTGGTAGTTTTTTTCTGACAGCCTATAAACGCGCAGAGAAATACCATTACTATCAGGAAATAATATTTCGATGTCATGGAAGATGAGGTTTCCAGGTTATACATTTTTTCATAGCTATACTTTTTAGTCTTCAGCGGGTTCTTCGCCTTTCAGGGGGATTCGCCGATATTATCAATGTACAAAAGATAAATTATCTATTCCTCATTTTTTAACCGCTACAAGGAACCCGGCCTGGCGGCATAAGCCACAAACAGTGCCATAAGCAGAAAGACCGCATTTATAGCTGCATGCTGGTACTCCTTACGCCTGATGTGCGTGTATATGGCGCCTGCCATTATAAGGACAATACCGGCCGCGGCTATAAAAGTAATGCGATGCCCATGCCCCAGTAGCCGGGGTATTACCACCAAAATGCCGCAGATAAGTTCTGTTCCGGCTATTGTTTTAATGATGCCGGGTGCAAAATCCGCAGCCCAGGCGCCGCCGCTGGCAATAACTTTCTCCTTGCTTTGAAAAAATTTAAAACTGCCTGTAATTACAAAGATCAGGCCCAGCAAGCCCTGTACAATCCAAAGTGCTATTGCCATGTTGTTGATTTTATTTCATCAAATGTATAAATTATGTTTTAGAAAAATGTAGCGCTTCACCTCAACATATGCTACTCGCGCGAGTCAGTAACTTGACCTTGCGCACAGCCGACTCGTACCTGCCGCAAAGATGTAACCCAAGAGTGAGCATTCAATAAAGGCGGCACTTCAGGTGTAATACCAGAATTGGATATAATGTAGAAGCTATATTTGTGGAGCTTTGAGAATAGATTATAAAGCATTTGTGATTTTTATTTCCCTCGGCATCTGCCGCCCTTCATCGGGTGCATGCCGATACCCACGATGTACGAAATTCAATACTCACAAATCATAATCTCAACTTATCCGGGTTTTGATAGGTATTCCAAAACAATAATATACTGATTTTATTTTTGCCGGAAATGCGATAAAACATAATGATACGCTTGTGTACTACGCATCGCCTTATCTGCTTCGATGTGGAATGAAAAGGATATAAAAATGGATTCTCGCTGATCGTGTTAAGTACGACTTCAACCCTATTTATAAACTCGTTGGTAACCTTGGCTCCCCATTCTTTTTTTAAATAATCCAGATTTTGGTCGAAAGTCTTTTTTGCACTAAGAGTGATCTTAAGGTCATAACTCATGCAGCATACTTTTTTCTGAATTCATTCAGAACTTCCGCCACCGGCAGTTCCTGCCCATTATCTGCCTCTTCCATAGAAATGTTCAGTTCCCGCTCAAGTGCTTCGTCATGAATGACCGGAGCATTGCTACCATTATCTAGCAAATCCCTGATAGCGTTAATTACCCCCAAATCTTCTGCCTCGTTTATACGCCTTATTATTTCTTCTTTTTCTATAGCGTAGCTCATAATTTTCGCTTTACTCTCTATAACCAAAGTTAAGAATTTTTCTGCAATTCATCTGCGTACACGTGTAGCGCGGTTATACGCAAGCGGCCCCCTACTTCTTCGGTTTATCAAAATTGAACATCCAATTGATGCCAAATTTATCGGTACACATGCCAAACTTAGCGCCCCAGAAGGTGTCCTGTAGTGGCATTGTGATTTTGCCACCGGCAGAAAATGCATTGAATGCATTGGTTATATCCTCATCGTTTTTAAAGTCGAGTGCGAGGGAGAAATTATCCCCGGCATTTACATGGCGCTTTTCGTTAGCGTCTGAAAACATCACCGTGCTGCCGTAGATGGTCATTACCGCATGGAGCACTTTGTCTTTGTAGGAGTCGCCGGAGCCCATCGGGGCATCGCCGTAGCGCTGTATATTGTCAATTGTGCCGCCGGAAGCATCTTTGTAAAAATTCATTGCTTCTTCGCAATTGCCATTAAAATATATGTAAATGTTAAGTGCCGTGGTTTTATGGTTTGAATTCAAATATAGTGACTTCATATTAAAAAGTATAATCCCACCATTGAATTAACAAATAAACAATCAACCAAAAACGTACCTTTGTGCCACTATGCAGATAGAAGTATTAAAATCTAAAATTCATAGGGTAAAGATCACCGAGGCCAATCTTCATTATATAGGCAGCATCACTATAGATGAAGACCTTATGGAAGCCGCCAATATCATTGAAAACGAAAAAGTTACCGTTTTGGATATTGATAACGGCGAGCGGCTGGATACTTATGTGATCAGGGGGGCTCGGGGCTCCGGCATGATCTGCATGAATGGCCCGGCTGCCCGCAGGATCTCTGTTGGCGATACGGTCATTGTCATATCCTACTGCACTATGGATTTTGAAGCTGCAAAAAAACACAAGCCAACGATCATCTTCCCAAAAGAAGATAATAGCTTGTAATTCGTATCTTTATACAAACTATGAAGAAGACCCTTCTCACCATATTACAGTATGTAGTTTTTCTAGGGCTGGGTATATGGATCGTTTACCACATGCTGCACCAGCTTACTGCACAGCAGGAAGACGAGCTGGTGGCTGCTATAAAAAGTATTCACGCCTGGTACCTGGTACCGATCTGCATAGTGGGCTTCCTTTCTCATTTTTTCAGGGCTTTACGATGGCGCTACCTGCTGGAAACAGTAGAAACAAAGCCAACGGTATTGAATACCATGTTTGCGGTAATGATTGGTTATATAACCAACCTGGCGCTGCCCCGTGCAGGTGAAGTGGCTAAGTGTACTGTACTGGCCAAATATGAGAAAATGCCCGCGCATAAAATGATAGGCACCATAGTTGCTGAACGCGCTTTTGATATAGTTTGCCTGTTTGTCATCGCGATTTTGGCCTTTCTACTACAGTTCCGGCAGATCAATGACTATGTAGGTGTGCGTTTCCATCACCTCAGTGCCCGGCTGGAAACACCAAGGAACGAGCGGATATTAGTGGCTGCCATTATCGCCTTGGGGCTGTTCATTGTAGCCAGCATAGTCATATATAGAAAAAATAAGGAAACTAAGTTTGGCCGGTTTATGAAAGAAATGAACCGGGGCATATTATCCATACTGCATATGAAGAAGCGGATGCAGTTCATGGGTTATACTGTGCTCATCTGGCTGATGTATGTGCTGCAAATATACATAGGGCTTAAAAGCCTTCCCGATACGCACCACCTCACGCCGTTTGCAGCGCTGGTGGTTCTTGTATATGGCAGCGTAGGCATGATCGTTACTCCCGGCGGCATAGGCCTGTACCCCTTCCTTGTGGCCCAGATACTGGGTGTTTATGGCACACCCGATGTGCCCGCGCAGGCATTTGGGTGGATAGCGTGGGTGGTGCAAACCGCGCTTATCATTATACTGGGCGTGGTGTCGCTGTTATTCATTCATTCTTACAACCGCAACAGAGATGCAAAAGCTGCATTGGATACAGGACAAAATATATAGCCGCGAAAACCTCGTCCGCGAATGCAATGTCTGGCGCACTACGGGCAAGAAGATCGTGTTTACCAATGGTTGCTTTGATATACTTCATCATGGTCATCTGGACCTGCTGGCACGTGCTGCCGGTTTTGGCAACATACTGGTTGTGGGTGTAAATACCGATAGCTCAGTACATCGCCTCAAAGGGCCGACAAGGCCAGTGACCAATGAACAGGACCGCGCTTTCCAGGTGGCATCACTGCTGTGTACAGACGCTGTTTGCTTATTTGACGAAGACACACCTGAAGCGCTGATAAAAATGATAAAGCCAGACGTGCTGGTAAAAGGCGGGGACTACACTATAGACAAAATAGTAGGTGCAGATTTCGTGCAAACCCGTGGTGGTAGTGTGGAGATTATTCCTTTCGTCAACGGCTATTCTACTACATCCCTTATTGAGCGCATCCAGCGGCTGTAATTTTGGGAACGTGAAGTGTTTTGAAAAAGCTCTCTCGCAGGGACGCAAAGGCACAGTCCCACATTTGTTTTCAAGGCCGCAAAGCTTGAGTACTTTCGTTTACATATGTTATATATAAAACATATACAATATTAATGGCCGGAAAATTAGGTAATCTCCTTTAATATCCTTCAATCAAGCGGATCAAGGTTCAGTACTACCGCCCCATATACACCATAAGTATCTGCACATCGCTTGGGTTTACTCCACTTATGCGGCTGGCCTGGCCTAAAGTGCGCGGTTTTATTTTGTTTAATTTCTGCCGTGCCTCGGTAGAAATGGAGGTCAGCTTATCATAATTAAAGGCTTCGGGAATGGTCAGGCCTTCCAGCGCAGACATTTTTGTCACCAATTCCTGCTCTTTTTCGATATAGACGTCATATTTTACCTGTATTTCTGCCTGCTCCAGCACCAGTGGGTCTGTTTCGCCTATCGCTACTCCCAGGCTTGGAATGGCAGCTATCATATCCTTCAGGCCAATTCCGGGGCGCAATAACAGCTTTATGGCCCTTGTCTTTTCATGCAGGGGACTGTTGTTATTATCATCCAGCAGCTTTGCCGCCATTTCTGTATCTATAGAAAACGCAGCCAAAATGCTTTTAACTTTGTTCACCCGCTCCTTCTTGTCCTTCATCAATTGCAGCCGCTCATCAGATGCCAGGCCTATATCATGCCCAAGCTGGGTAAGCCGGAAGTCGGCATTATCCTGGCGGAGCAGCGTACGATACTCTGCCCGGCTGGTAAACATCCGGTAGGGTTCATCTGTTCCTTTATTTATCAGATCATCAATCAGTACACCAATATAGGCATCGCTGCGTTGCAGTACTACCGGCTCCTGCTCTTTTGCATTCCGGGCAGCATTGATCCCGGCCATCAGTCCCTGGCAGGCAGCCTCCTCATATCCAGTCGTTCCGTTGATCTGTCCGGCAAAGAACAAATTCTTCACGAGCTTTGTTTCCAGGGTGAATTTTAGCTGCGTTGGTGGAAAATAATCATATTCAATGGCGTAACCCGGCCTGAAAAACTTACACTTTTCAAAACCGGGCACCATTTTGAGTGCTTTATATTGCACATCTTCCGGTAGTGAAGTGCTGAAACCGTTCACATAGATCTCCACAGTGTTCCATCCTTCCGGCTCTACGAAGAGTTGATGGCGGTCCCTTTCCGCAAAACGGCTTATTTTATCTTCAATGCTGGGGCAATATCTCGGCCCGCTGCCTTTTATCCGGCCCTGGTACATAGGCGATTGCTCAAAGCCTGTCTTTAGTATCTCGTGCACTTCCGGGCTGGTATAGGTTACCCAACAGCAACGCTGCTCCTTTGGCTTTATCTTTTCTATCGGAAGATATGAAAACCCAACGACCTCCTCATCTCCTTCCTGTATTTCCATTTTTGTGTAGTCGAGGCTGCGCCCGTCTATCCTTGGTGGGGTGCCTGTTTTGAGCCGGGCACTTTCAAAACCCATTTCCACAAGCTGCTCTGTAATGCCGGTTGCACCCTTCTCCCCTATCCTACCTCCGCCAAATTGCTTTTCTCCTATGTGAATAACCCCGTTTAAGAAGGTTCCATTGGTCAAAACGACACATTTCCCCTTTATTTCCTGCCCCATTCCGGTTACAACTCCGGTAATTGTTCCACGTGAAACAATCAGCCCTTTCACCATATCCTGCCAAAAATCAACGTTAGGGGTGTTCTCCAACATTTCCCGCCAAGTTGTGGCAAAGAGCATACGGTCATTTTGGGTCCGAGGACTCCACATCCCTGGCCCCTTGGACTTATTTAGCATCCGAAACTGGATAGTGCTTTTGTCACTTACTATTCCACTATATCCTCCCAAAGCATCAATCTCCCTAACAATCTGGCCTTTTGCAATTCCGCCCATAGCCGGGTTGCAGCTCATTTGGGCGATGGTCTGCATATTCATGGTCACAAGAAGCACCTTAGCTCCCATATTGGCAGCAGCAGCAGCAGCCTCACAGCCGGCATGGCCGGCCCCAACGACGATCACATCATATTCAGGAAACATAGGGCGCAAAGGTACTGAAACTTGGGGAACATTGATCGGTATTGACGCACGGAGATATTGTGTAGTCAAGTGCGTGTGTGAGACGAACGCTAAACTACTTCGGCTAAAGCCGTTCGTATTCTTGCTTTCTACCTCACCGAAGGCCTGGGCGGTTGAAAGTATTACCTTGGACCGGGACAAATTGAACTCTTCTGTTGTGGGCTGGTATCCACCATATTAGATAGAGATGCAAAATCTTGCTGCTCTACATTTTGCTGTGCTATTCTACAGATCGCTATGGTTAAGAAAACCAAATACTGCAATCACTCTGGACCCAACACTAAAAATCTCAAAGCAAAGTCAACGGGATTTTACAGCGCATACACCCTTACTATTTGAAGATACACCACATTGTTCCACGTGGAACAAAAATATTCCTGAAAATTTAACAATAATCTATAAAATATTCCGTTATTTTGTACGAGGAATGCACCTACCAAACAAAATATTGTCTTCTGCCCTGTTGCTATCTTATCTCACGATAGGATCGTTCACTGTCTATGCCCAAAATAAAATTAAGCATACAGTTAAGAAGGAAGCCCATAAGACAACTACGTTGGGCATTCAATCTGGAAGAGAGCTGCTTTTCAATTCCACGCCGCTGCTCCACAGCAAGCAAAATAAAATTCATTATGGGGTAAGCAAGTCGCTGGTATTAAGGAGGCCTTTGAATGCGCACTTCAAGGCCGAAGCCGCAGTCGGGTATGGCACAATGCCTGGTACACCTTTCCCAAACACCAATCTTCCGACTAACAAAATAAATACTTCAGTACAAGGCAAGCTATCGATGCCTTTAACCATACAATATTATTTCCTGCCGGAGCAATGCCGGGTACGCCCATACTGCGGCGCCGGCGTTCAAGGAAACATTCTTACAAATAACATCCAGCCCACGTACTCTGACGGCAATGCTACTGAATATCCCGGCACACAACCAGATACTAAATACATCACCATTCTCTTTACACAGGGGGTTACGTATGAAGTAAACACAAAGATACAGGTGAGCCAATCGTTCCACTTTATACCCGGAGGCCCAAATAAGGTAATCGGGATTGACCTCGGGATTGGCTATAAGATACCTTAAGTGTAAACATCTTTCATTTCTTACGCTCAAGAGTTGCATTCATTCTCTCAATAAGAATACCGAAATCATACAGCGGCGGCTGCATAATCCCATTGAACTCACTAAATGCTGTTTCACTCAAGCCTCATTGATAATAATCTCCTACGCCAATAACGAAGTATGGAACTACCTAATTGTTTCTTACGCAAGGACGATGACACTAATCTCAATGTCGGTTATTCTGTTTGTACATATAGTCAGCGTTACCTTTTAACGCACCAGGCCCGGTTGCGCTTCCAAGGCTGCCCACTCATGCCGCTCTATAATGCCTAAGTGGTATTATTTAGGTCATAGGGTAATCTCATTTCGTGGCTAGATAAACCTCTACCTCCTACAATAAAGCATCTAAAATGCAGGTGTTCCCCGAATGCTGAAAATAAAAAGAGGCTACACAATAGCGTGCAGCCTCTTTTTATATATTAAATAATTAATTATTTTACAACAACAAACTTCTTTGCCATAACCCTGTTCTCGGTATTGATGATCAGGTAATAATTACCGGCAGCCAAAGCGGCAGTATTAACTGTATAGTTATCTTGCTGAACATTGTTGTGTATTTCCTTGCTGACAAAGCGGGAAAGCCCGTCAATGATCTCATAAGATACCGTCTTTTCGATCTGGTTGAAAGAAGCAGACACATTCATCACATCCTTTGCCGGATTAGGGAAAAGAGAAACATCAGCAAATGGCTTACTTACAGTCTTCACGGCATTTGTGGGGTTATTGTTTGCGATCATTGCCACTGATGGGATCAGCCCCATCATGCTGCTGTAAACGAAAGAATCCACAGAGTTTATATTTGCTGTCTGGCCACCGGGACATGGCGGATTTTCCTGTCCTGGTGTTGTGCTTAATGTACTAGAATCGTTAGGAATTACGATATTCGAATAATCGAACATTCCGCCATTTGCGTGGTAACGTCCAAATATCCTGGGGTAAGGATCGAGAATACCGTCGCATCCAAGGAATAACTGGGTTGTTGATCCCGCAACCGAAGGCACATCAATAGCAACATAGTACCAACTGTTTGCATCCAGCATAACTTGAGGACCACCATCGGTACCATCAACGGTAATCTTTTGATACATCGTGGCCTCAGAAGTATCAGCGCCGCCATAATATTTTGTCGTAACGCCAACTAATTCTAACTCGCCGTCTTCAACTACACTGTCAGAAACACCACCAAGGGAATCTACCCATTTATAAATGTAAATATTGTTTTGTCCTACGGGAATGATGGATGAGCCGCCAGATACAAAACTCTGAGCTATCGAATATTGCACTGCAGATAAAGCTGTACCGCCTTTAGCAACATAATACATCGGGCCCCAGATAAATTCATTTCCTGAATTGAACCCTTCATATATATCCCTCATGGGTGCATTGTTTGTAAGATCATACCTTCCTTTTGAATAAAGGCTGTCTGTAACATAAAAAGAAACTGTTTGAGAATTGTCTGCAGGAAACTGGTCGGTAGAGTCTGACTCTATATCATACTGAATATCAAAACGGCCAGTACCAGATGCACTAAGTGCATACTCAGTTGTACCGAACATAGCCCAAATAGAGTCAGTGGCCGGATTGGTGTTATCAAAAGATGGAGTAAGGTCAACCTCGCCAGTATGCTGGTTTGAAGCCGAACCGCCTGTGGGTGTAAAAAACGTCGTTGATTTTAACTGTACGCCATGAGCAGGATTATTACCGTAATTGGCTATGAAGGCACCATCCAGCATATTATATGCTGTTGGGTTACCGGTAGTGCCAAGCTGGTTAGATGGAATGGCATAATTATGCCAGCCGGCAGCTCCACCAGGCACAAAGCCAAGGTCATTGTTCAGGCCTTGTCCCCAACTGGTAATAGTCATTTTTACAGGAACACTAGACCGGTACTGTGAACTGATAGCAATACCGTCAAGATTTCCGATCATAAAAACCGGAATCGTGATACCAGTGCAAGTGGTGCTGGCACCCATACCAACAGGGCCTTGACCAGGATACTCATTGATAATTACAATAGCTACAGCTCCTGCATTTTGGGCATCTAACGCTTTACAGCCGAAATCGCATGCACCAACAGGTATTGGACCACGCCAGATCACAGCTATCGTTGGCGTCATAGACATGGTTGCTATCGCCGCTGCAGAAAATCCGGAACAACCAAAAGAATCAGAGGTTGTATCCATATAGATGGGTAAGTTCACCAACGGGGTGGTCACCACTCCGCCCCATTCACCGGTAGCACCGCTCCCGTTGTTTGCGGTTGTATAAATTTTACTGCCTGCAATAGCAGCCGGGCTTACGACTTCTAAGCGCTGTCCTACATAATCGGCATACCAGTTCGAGCTGGTATTAATACCAAATCCATAAGACAAAGGGTGAATCTGCGCATTGGCAATCCCGGAAAAACCGAGAAAAACTGCTATTAATAAAATCCTGGAAAAGTAATTCTGCTTCATAAATTTTTGTTTTGTTTTTTAGTTGAGCAAAGCAAGGTATAAAAGAAATGCAATATTACCAAAAATACCCCCTTTTTGGGTGAGTTCTACCCTTACTTTCGTGTTTTTCACCCCGCCAAACCTAATTGCCTGCTCAAATCAAGCATTCTCTCAATAGGGATCCCAGCAGCCTGTCTCAGTTTTTCATCCATAGTTATCTCCGGCAGTTCATACTTCATACAGAGATACAATTTCTCAAGAGTGTTCAGTTTCATATGGGGGCAATTATTACAGGCACATGCATTATCTGGCGGCGCAGCAATAAATGTTTTGCCAGGAGCTCTCTGCTGTATACTATGTAATATCCCTGTTTCCGTAGCTACTATATAAACTAATGCATCATCCTTTTCTGCAAACTTCAGTAATTGAGTGGTTGACCCAATAAAGTCAGCAATGCGCAATACTGCTTCCTCACATTCCGGGTGGGCTATCAGTTTAGCCTCCGGGTGCCTCTGCTTCAGCTTCGTTATCTTCTCCAGCGAAAAAATCTCGTGTACCATACAGGCGCCATTCCACAACAGCATATTCCTGTCCGACTTCCTGTTAATATATCCTCCCAGGTTCTTATCAGGTGCAAAAATAATTTCCTGGCCCTTAGGTAAGCTTTCCACTATCAGTTGTGCATTGGACGACGTACATATAATGTCGCTAAGCGCCTTTATTCCTGCAGAACAATTAATATAAGATATAACCAGGTGGTTAGGATGCCTGTCCTTAAACGCTTTAAAAAGTGCAGGCGGGCAACTATCGCTAAGCGAGCAGCCGGCTTTCAGGTCAGGCAACAGCACTTTCTTACCAGGGTTCAGGATCTTAGCGGTCTCAGCCATGAAATGCACACCGGCAAATACAATTATTTCCGCCTCTGTTTTCGCCGCCTGCTGTGCAAGCCCCAGGCTGTCTCCTATATAATCTGCTATATCTTGTATATCGGGCTCCTGGTAATAATGCGCAAGCACAACCGCATTCTTTTCTTTCTTCAGCTTAGTGATCTCCTCAAAAAGATCTAACGATGGATCAATGTCCATATCTAAAAAACCCTTTTGTTCCAATTCCTTATATTTCATATCCTGTATCCTTTTTCGTGGAATTAACTCCGTTTATCATCATCTAACAAGCAGAAAAACAACGTTATTCACATCCCTATTAATAACCTTTAAAATTTTAAAAAAACTTAACCACTATTATTAGGGCTGTGGGTTCGGGGAATAAAAAAAGTTATTCCTATTGCAAATTAGATAGTTTTAGTTTATTCACAGGAAACTGTTTTATTATTAACACATAAAAAGCAGTGATAGCAGTGATCTAACAATAAAAGTTGGAATTGTGGATTAAAAAGGCTGTTAGTAAAAATCCCCACCTTAATATCGTAGAAGAATGTGGAGAAGTTTTTTTAGGCACGGATAACTTTTAAAAACGGCTGTCCATTAATTAGTTATAAAGCGAAACCCTATTTTCTACACCGATTACCCAATGCTTATCCACACCCCAAAATGATCAAATCCGGAGAGAAAACGAAGCGATAAAATAAATATAAAATCTGTGCCAGTAAAAGGCAGAAAAAGACAGGAAAAACAAGGAATCATATAAAAAGCGGGCAAATAAATGTAATTTCAAAAATAAAGATTGAAAATATGGGAATAACTTGTGCAAAATCTAATTTTTCACATAAATTTGCCCTCCTTTATAAAACATAACACAAACCTGCAATGTCTGTAATTCAAACGATTAGAAATAAATATGGAAAAATAGCCGGCGCTGTTATCGCTATAGCGCTGGTAGGCTTTATCATATCTGATGCGCGCAATGGTTCCTTCGGAAGTTTTTTTGGCGGCCATGACACAAACGTAATGACGGTAAACGGTGTAAAAATAGACCCCAAGGAATACCAGCAGCGCCTGAAGGAATATGAGACACTGTCAATGATATATAATAAGGCAAAAAGCCTTGACGATGCGCAAAGGGCGCAGATTGATGAGCAGGCTGTGCAAAGCATAGTAGAGGAAGCCGTGATCGGGGAGCAGTGCGACAAACTGGGCATCCAAACTTCTGAAGACGAAAAGAAGGAGATGATCTACGGGCCTAACGTGGACCCTATGGTGGCCAACTTCACGCTGGAAGGGCAGCCTATATTTATAGACCGAGACACGCACCAGTTCAATCCGGCTATCATAAAACAGTTTGAGAAAGAGATCACCGAGCAGGCCCAGAAGGTGGACCCTACCGGGAAATATAAAGAACAGTGGGACGCGGTGAAAAATTATGTAAAGAGAAGAAGCAGGATCAACAAATATCACATGATGCTGACCAACTCTATATATGTTCCGCTTTTTGTTTCAAAGCAAGCGGCAACAGACCAGGGCTCTATGGCTGCCATAAAATATGTAAAGGTGCCATTTACTACGATCGCAGACAATGACGTAAAAGTGAGCGATGAGGAAGTAAAGGATTACATGGCCAAACACGCCGCCATGTTCCAGGCCGATGAACCAACCCGCTCTATAGAATATGTATCCTTCGACATCAACCCGTCTTCCGCTGACACAGCGCGCGCGCTTGGTGCACTTGCAGATATTAAGAGCGATTTTGCCGCTGCAAAAGAAAAAGATAACAAGAGCTTCGTAAATGCCAAGACGGATGACCCCAATGCCTATACAGAAGCATATCTGAATAAAAGGACATTCACGTCACGTTTTGCCGACTCTATCATGGACGCGCCGGTCGGAAGCATATACGGCCCTTATTATGAGAACGGCGGTTACAAGCTCACAAAAATAGTGGACAGGAAATCGCTCCCCGATTCTGTAAAGAACAGGCACATACTGGTGCTCACCAAAGCCCAGGGCAACGACATAGCCACAGACAGCGCTGCAAAAATGAAGCTGGACAGCGCTATTGCAGAAATAAAGTCTGGAGTAAAATTTGACTCTGTTGTACAAAAATACTCTGTGGATGACGGCAGCAAGGCCCAGGGCGGTGAAAGCACCATCACGCTGATACAAAGGCCTGGAGTACCGAAAGAGCTGGGCGACTTTATTTTTAATGGTAAGGTGGGCGAGACAAAAACGGTAAAAGTTTCCAACGATAATTTCTCCGGCTATTATTATGCTGAGATACTGGAGCAAAAAGGAATTGCACCGGCCGTGCAGACAGCGACAATAGTAAAGAACCTGGCGCCAAGCGACAGCACAGTAAATGCCATCTACGGAAAAGCAAATGAGTTTGCCGGCAAAAATACTACGCCGGAGCTTTTTGAAGCAGCAATTAAAAAACAAAACCTGGACAAAAGGATCGGCGACAATATCAAGGTAACCAACTTTTCGATCACCGGCCTCGGCCCTTCCAGGGAAGTGGTAAGGTGGATGTTTGAGCATAAGGTGGGTGAAATATCTCCTGTATTCCAGCTTGGCCAGCAGCGCTACCTGGTAGCACAGCTTATCTCTGTGGCCGAAAAAGGGATGGTGCCACTGAGCGCAGCCAATCGCCCGCAGATAGAGCAAAAAATAAGGGAAGAGAAAAAAGCCGACATGATCGCGAAGAAATATTCAGGGTCACTTGATGCGATCGCATCGGCTTCCGGCCAGCAGGTACAGCAGGCAGACTCAGTAGTAGCAGGCGGCGGATTTGTTCCTAACCTTGGCTATGAGCCAAAGGTTATCGGATATGCATTTGATGCAGGCTTCCAGCCCAATACGGTATCTCCGGGTATAAAGGGCATGAGCGGCGTGTATTTTATCACCGTACTGAACCGCACAAGTGCGCAGTTACCTACCGACCAGAACCTGCTGATGCAGATACTGGCATCGCAGAGAAGGAACCAGGAAATGCAACTCATGAACGGTATTAACCAGAGCCTGCAGCAGACGATAATGAGAAAGGCAGATGCGACCTACAACCCATCTAACTTTTAATCGGGAGGTCAGGATTCGAAGATTTTCAGGACCTGCCTACCGGCAGGAGGGTTTCATAGAAAGAGGTTGTTTGAAAGAACAATCTCTTTTTTGTTAAAAAGAAATAGCATTAGTAACAAATTTTGTAATTTGGTAGGATGAGCGAGCGCATTATAACACTATTTGGGGAGGAGATCGTTCCTGAACAGTTGAAAGCTGTAGGGAAGAGCCGCACCAGGAAAAAAACGGAGGAAAAAAAAGAAGAAATACCAAAAGAGGAAACGCCTAAGCCGGCAGTGGTTGCAGAACCCGAAAACACAATAGCAGAGGCTAAAGCAACAGAACCAGAGAAAGAGATCATTATTCCTGCCGACTGGGACGGAGATAAAAAATATTATTCTATCGGTGAGGTTTCTGCACTGTTTAAAGTAAAGACCTCGCATATACGCTTCTGGACAAACGAATTCAAACTCAAAGTCAGGACTACCCGCAAAGGCGACCGGTTATATACTCCCGAACAAATACGCGAGCTGCGCGCCATACACCACCTGGTAAAAGAGCGAGGCTTTACGCTCACCGGCGCAAAGGCCAAACTGAAAGCACAGAATAAAATGGATGTAGAGACAATAGACCTGAAGCACTCCTTGCTGGAGCTAAGAAATAAATTGCTCATCATCAGGAACCAGTTGGTGGCTTAACTAATGGCACGGGTTTTACGGCAGATAAAATAAAAAATGAAAAAGATACTATTTGCATTCCTCCTGCTAATAAGCACAGGCGCGCTGGCGCAGACCAGGGGTTATATACCCTATAAAGATACTGTAGATGGCGGCCTCATCTTTAATGGCCCCGTTACATTTGATGATTTGAACGGGGAAGCCAGCTTTACCTGGATGATACATGCATACGAATACAAACCCTATGATAAGGTGACCGACTATCTCCAAAACTACATTAAAGACTATTCATTCGTAGTGTTCCTGGGCACATGGTGTGATGATTCGCACGTGCTGATACCGCGGTTTGAGCGGGTGCTGCAAGCGGTAAACTATCCGCTGTCAAAAGTGACCATGTATGGTGTGGACCGGGCAAAGACCACGAAAAACGGTGAAGAAAAAAAATACGGTATAACATTGGTGCCAACCATTATAGTAATGAAGGATGGAAAAGAGGTTGGCCGGATAACAGAGACAGTAAAGAAAACCATGGAGGATGACCTGGCTGCAATTATCACCTTTCCGCCTAGCCACTAACGCGTAATATTTTCTACTTTTACAATTCAGCCCGAAATCTTCAAATTTCGACTTAAGACTAAAAGCAGATGGAATTACCGGAACATTTAACCATTGATCTCCTGGTCAAAGGGTACGACACCATAGAATTATCAGCGGCCGCGAATGACCGCATTGCGCATAACCGCTCTTACCTGGAGACGGTGCTCAAAGAAGGCAAAACCCATTATGGCATAAATACAGGCTTTGGCTCGCTGTGCAATGTGCGCATCGGCGATCACGAGCTGGAGCAGCTACAGGAAAACCTGGTGTGCTCACATGCCTGCGGCATGGGCGACGAGGTGCCGGAAGAAATAGTGCGCCTCATGCTGGTGCTGAAAGTGCATGGCCTCAGCCAGGGCTATAGCGGTGTGCGAACAGAGATCGTGCAGCGCCTCGCAGATTTTTACAACCTCGGTATATCGCCTGTTGTCTATGAGCTGGGTTCCCTGGGTGCATCCGGCGACCTGGCACCACTTGCCCACTTGTGCCTGCCGTTGTTTGGAAAAGGAGAAGTAAGGTATAAAGGCGAAAAAATTCCGGCTGCGCAGGCGTTGAAAAAAGAAGGTCTGGAGCCCATCGCGCTGGCCGCCAAAGAAGGCCTGGCGCTGCTGAATGGTACCCAATTCATGAATGCCTATATCTGCTGGTCGCTGATGCAGTCGAAGAAGCTGCTGGAATGGGCGGATGTGGTAGGGGCCATGTCTGTAGATGCCTTCCTGGCAAAGGACGAACCATTTAAACACCCTATACACAGGGTACGCCCGCACAAGGGGCAGATAGCAACCGGGCGGAAAATACTGGAACTCCTGGCAGGAAGTGAGATACAGAAACTGCATAAATCGCAGGTGCAGGACCCTTATTCATTCCGTTGTATGCCGCAGGTACATGGTGCCTCGAAGGATGTGGCCGATACGGTGGCCAATGTCGCAGAGATAGAGATCAATTCAGTAACCGATAACCCTATAGTATTTCATGATGAAGACGCCATAATGAGCGGAGGCAATTTTCACGGCCAGCCACTGGCGCTTCATGCCGATTTCCTGGCGATAGCATTGGCGGAGATAGCGAATATATCAGAGCGCAGAACTTACCTGCTCGTAAGCGGGCAAAGAGGCCTTCCACCGTTCCTGGCTCCCAATGCCGGGCTGAACAGCGGCTTTATGATAGCGCAATACACGGCAGCAGCCATAGTGAGCCAGAACAAACAATACTGCACACCGGCATCTGTGGATAGCATAGTAAGCAGCAATGGCCAGGAAGACCACGTGAGCATGGGCGCCAATGCGGCAACAAAACTGCGCCGCGTGGTGCTCAATGTGCAGCGTGTATTGGCGATAGAACTGCTCACCGCCGCCCAGGCGCTGGATCTGCGGCGCCCGCATAAATCATCAGCCATGATTGAAAACATTTGGAGTGAGCTGCGGAAATCAGCAACCTTTATGGCGGAGGATGAAATATTGCATGATAAACTAATTGCTGCAGAGCGATTCCTGCAAAATGCCCCTTTCTAGGTATTATGGAACAACAAACCAATTTTATTG
The DNA here is from genome assembly GCA_903887415.1 of uncultured Bacteroidota bacterium. Lineage (GTDB taxonomy): Bacteria > Bacteroidota > Bacteroidia > Chitinophagales > Chitinophagaceae > Nemorincola. The sequence goes on from CAISPO010000046.1 coordinate 51,982, forward strand.
TTCTTCAATGTTACGGAAACGAGGCCATTTTCCATGAGTGCGCCTATGCGCTGCTTTCCCTGTCTCGTTTATATGCTCCCGGCGAACTGAAGAATACAGAGATATGGATCTATACCGATAACCCCGGATGGTTTAGTTCGCTTAAAGATTGCTGGCTGCCGCTGCATTACAGAACGGTGGACGATAAAACCGTAAAACAATGGAAAGGAGATATCAATTTTGTGCACCGGGTAAAAATTGAGGTGCTGAAAGACCTGGTAAAAAATAAGACCGGCAACATCCTGTACCTCGACTGCGATGTTGTAATAACCCACCCCATAGGCCAGGTGCTGGAAAACATCAATGCCGGGCAGCTATACATGCATGTGCGTGAAGGTCTCATCAGCGACCGGGGCAACAAGGTTTTTGAAAAATTGCACGACCATTACAAAAGCAAACCAGACATAAAAGTAAACGACAAACCCGTGCATGAATTTGCAATGTGGAATGCCGGAGTGCTTGGGTTTAATACTAAATACAATTACCTGCTGGACGAGGTATTAACATTCACCGATACCCAATACCTCAAGTTTCCAAAGCACGTAATAGAGCAGTTCGCATTCTCCATTTATTTTCAGGAGGCTGCTGTGGTGAAGGCCGCTGCTCCATATATATTCCATTACTGGAACCTTAAGGAAGCACGCACAGTGCTCGTCTCCTTCTTTACTCATTTCAAGGGCTGCACCTGGGACGAGCTCACCCGCTATAGTTCGCTGGTGCAAATACACGCCTTGATGCAGGATAAAGTGAATTTCTATCGCAATCGCGGTGTGCTGGGCACCCTGCAAGGTAAAAAATGGCTGCCGGAGAAACAGGATTGGGAGGAGTTGGTGAAGCAGTTGTGATCAATGACCCTTAACTGGACTTAACACCTTTACCAGCGTATCGATGGCCGCCTGGTTTCCTGGATCGTAAATAGATTGGAGCAGGTCGTCTTTTTCCTGCTGGGTGAGGTGGAAGTTGAGGGCGGCAATTTTATTGGCTGTTTTGGGTACGTATTGCAGCGTCACGAAGCGCAGCTTGCCTCCAGGGTAGTAGGGTGCAATGTCTTTATACAGCCCTTCAGAATAAGACTGGAATGCCTCCCACTTGGTCTGTATCACAAACAGGGGATCAGCCACCATATTGGACAATGACCCGGACTGGTCTGAAATGGTGGTGACTTCGTTTTCACGAGTGTCTCTTATATCAAGGAAGATGACCTCCTGCGTGTTTTCTTTCAGCCAGTCGCGCAACACATACAGGTAGCGGTCGGCGAGTTCAGCGCCGAAGTTGTCCCGCAGGCCAGCGTCCATAATGTTCATCCGCGGCACACTGGGTAGCTTCACCACCGGCAGCACGTATGGGAATGTTGCGTTCATACGCAGGGCAGATGTTATGCGCATGTTGTACGGGTCCTGGTTAGGGAAGAACTCTGCAAAGTCAACCCCATCAATGGGTGGGGTGGCGCTGTTAAGGGAGTATTCGGGCTGGGTGAGGTAGCCGAGCGGTTGGCCAGACATCATGAGCCTTCTCCCATCGTTCACAATAGTGCCATTGATAATAAGCAGCGGTATGCTGCCATTGGCCTCTCGCGGACTGAAGTAACCAATGTTCTTATCAAGCAAGCCTTTGGTGTTCCGCACAAGTTCCTGCTCCATCGCATAGCCACGGTCGCGGGTATAAGAGTAGCCGGCAATATCTATCTTGTTGAACGGCGATATAAGGTCCACGCTGGCGAAAGAGAAGATGATTGCGTTGAGCAGGTCCTTACCTACGTTATGCTGGTATTTTGGCGACCACGGATCTTTTAAGAGGCCTTGCTGCACGGCATCGTGTATGCTGCGCCAGTAGGTAGCGCCGATCATACCGCCGGAAGCGCCGGTGATGAGTACGGTGTTTTTAAACAGCTTGCCCCCCGTAGCGCTGTCTATATACTGCAATGTGCGGAATGACCAGTAGGCAGACCGTGTGCCGCCACCGCTTACAGTAACCACAACCAATGGTGGCTTTACAGAATCTGTGCTTACCCTGTTTTTCCATTTACTGAGCCGTTGTTCTTCCTGCTGCCGGTCTGCGGCATAGCGCTGCGGGGTAAAGCAGGCATGGAGGTGCTCATAGTCATAGACCGGCTGTTGTTTCTCGGGGTTGTGGTAGTTGAGGCCGTAGGCGATGCTGCGGAGGTCCAGCAGCTTTACCTTGACCATCAGTGAGATCCCAATGACAAATATGATCCACCCTATTGCCTCCCAGCTTTTCATAAAATACTTGAAGGCACCCACTATGCCCATGATAATGGCAAACAGCAGCAGGAACCCGGCCCCGGCGGGCACACGCAGCAGCGGGCGCTCCATAAAAATACCCATGAGCAGCAGCATCACATAGGCTACTATGGTGGCAAATATCACATTGCGGTGATGCCTGCGCAGCACTGTGCTCATAAGGCGCGGGTGAAAACGCTCCAGGTCTGAGCTGCGCTCTATGCTCAGTTTTCCCGAAACGTATGACCGGGCGGGGAGTACGTCCAGCTCATAATCCAATGAATCGTAAGGGATGATCTCGCGGATGCGGGATGGGTTGGTGATCGTTGTGAGCAGGGTTTTGAAAAAGTCGCGGCTGACACGGAAGAAATAGATAAAAGAGATAAAAAATATGAGGGCCATACCGAGGTAAAACCCGAACTGGAGGAGCAGTATCGTTTTCATGGATGCATGCTCATCGACCCATTGGGAGCGGATGGCACGGGTAGAATAAAAATCGAGGAAGCAGATGGGGATAATAGAGTTGTTGTAACAATAGACCACAAATGCATGGCGTGTGGCACCCATATAGGGTATGCGCTTGCTGTGAATGATAAATGTGGTGATATGCCACATCATAATGAATACACAGGTGGCGCAGCCCAGAAGCAACATACTCACGAAGCTGACCTTGCCCAGGTACTCGGGCGCCAGGAAGAGTGATGACGCGCCGAAATGAGATGCGAACTTACCGGTAATAGTGAGCAGCAGAATGACCCAGAAGATGAGCAGTATCTGGTACTTACGGAAGTGCAACAGCACCAACTGTACCGGCAAAAAGTAGTATATGCCGCTGAGCACACGTTTCATCAATAAGTGTCTGTTTCCATGTTAAGCTACAAAGTTTTTTTCGGATGTGCATAGAATGTTTGTCTGAACTAAGATTTTTAGGATAAAAGGATTGCAGGATGTACGGTTTGCATCACTTAAACTTCTGGTTTTCTTCTGCCTACCGGCAGACAGATTCCGCTTTGCATCCAGTTGCATATGGGTGTGCTTGCAGTCAAAAGTAAAATCGCATTTCACCCCCACAATTATTCTACCCACCACTTTGTTAACCAGTTGTTATTTGTCCGCCCCCACAAACGACCTGTTTACCCAATTTGTGAAATAGTTGGTACGAAAACTGCATTAACTATTCTGAGTGTTTATTTTGCTAACGTCCTAAATATATGTATTATGAGAACAGCCAGACTATTTATTTGCATAGGAATATACATTTTATTATGCAGCAAGTGTTTTTCACAGACGGCATCAAGAGTGGCGGTAACAGGCATTTCGACAAATATAAACACGGGACAGGATTACAGCCCATGGCTGAATGACGATACCACCAAGCTGGTGGCAGATGTATGGAGCCCGGCTAATGCGCAGTATGTGGACGTGAAACTGAAGCTGGCGGCGACAACGAATGTTACGGAATTATCGCTGTACGATTATGAGGGGGTGTTTACAGCTACTCCGGCATATATTTATGCGGTGAAGGGCACTGTGCGGACACTCATCGCCACGTTCACAGGCCCCAGCTACATGGTGTGGGAAAATGTGATGTTAACCACCCCTGTAGCCGCAGATACAATAATCATACACAAATACGAAAACTGTTTTCCGGGAAAGATAAAGATATATGGAACGCCTGCGGGCCTGGCAACACCGATAACCGGCAATACCGCGATATGCATAGGCTCAACCAAATCATTAAGCAATGCTACATCGGGCGGGACATGGGCAAGCGGAAATACGGCTGTCGCAATCATAAATGCCACAGGCGTTGCTACCGGTGTATCCGCAGGAACTGCAACCATTTCTTATACGGTAGCCGGGCTTATGGCAACCGCGATATTAACGGTCAATCCACTGGCCACCGTGGGCAGTATTAATGGAACGGTAACGGTATATACAGGCGCAACTACTTCACTTACAGATTCCATAAGCGGAGGTGCCTGGAGCAGCTCCGCAACCGGAATAGCCACTATAGGGGCAACCGGAATTGTAACCGGGGTAGCAGCAGGCACGGCTACTATAAGCTATAAGATCGTCAATGCCTGCGGCACAGCCACTGCCTCTAAGATGGTGACCGTGAGCGTTCCCGCAGTGGCTGCTATTGCGGGCGCTGCAACAGTATGCGCTGGTGCAAGCGCGACACTTTCTGATGCAACAGCGGGTGGTGTGTGGAGCAGTAGCGCTGCGACAGTTGCTACTGTGAGCTCAGCAGGTAAGGTGACGGGAGTATCTGCCGGAACAGCAACTATTAAATATACCGTTGGCACCGCGGCGGCTACCCGTGTGGTAACCGTGACTGCACAGCCTGTGGCCGGTACTGTATCGGGCGCCGCAACAGTAAACACAGGAGCAACGACCATACTTACTGACGCGACAACTGGCGGCGCATGGAGCAGTTCTGCTACCGGAAATGCAACAGTAGGCACATCCGGTATAGTAACCGGGGTAGCAGCGGGCACTGCTACTATAAGCTATAAGGTTACCAATACTTGCGGCTCAGCAACAGCAACTAAGGTAGTTACGGTGAGTGCGGCATCGGTAGGCGCCATAAATGGCACCGCAATGGTGTGTGCAGGTGGAACAGCCGTGCTTTCTGATGCTACGCAGAGCGGCAACTGGAGCAGTTCGGTGACCAGCGTAGCCACCGTTAGTGCTGCGGGTATAGTAACTGGTATTGCTGCAGGCACAACAACAATCAGCTATACGGTGGGCACTAGGGCAGCAACGCGTATAGTAACTGTCAATGCATTGCCGGTAGCTGGTTCTGTAACTGGTACTGCAACAATAACAGCCGGGGCAACTACTGCACTCAATGATGCCGCCGGGGCGGGAGTGTGGAGCAGCAACGCAACAGGTATTGCAATAGTGAACACAAGTGGTGTGGTAATCGGTGTGGCAGCAGGTGCGGCAACGATCAGCTATTCGGTAACCAATAGCTGCGGCACTGCTGTGGCTACTGAGGTAATAACCGTAACCTCAGCCACCGGCGGCGGCGGAAGCGGAAGTGGCAGTGGTGGAAGCGGCGGGACCTTAGTACACGGCAAAATTCCTATAGACGGCAACAGGTGGTACCAACTGGACAACACCAGCAACGGCCTGCAAGGGCTTTTTGATGGCGATACCATGACACAGGTACTTACAGGATGGGGGAAAATACTTTCCACATACGATGCCTATTACCCGGTATTGCCGGGCGAACAGATCAATATAGACAGTATCCGGTTTTATGACGGCACGGGCAGTACGTACAATCCGTTTTACCTGTACTATATTGATTCTGCCTGGAACCGTGTGCTGATAGCTACTTATACAGCCGGGCACTACAATACGTGGGTGGGGCCGAACAACAGCACCACAAATTTTGCGTTGACAGTGCCTGCAAACAATATCAAATACCTGCTGATCACCTGCACCAGCGATTATCCTAATGAGATGGAGCTATATGGGTCGTACATAGCCCCTGCCGCGTTACCGGCTGCTCCTGCCAAAACGATCACGCTGAAACAGGAAACCGGTGTTAATTGTTTTGAGTGGGATTTTGAGGACCCCAATGCACCCGATGTGGTTGATCCTGTAAGGATGGCAACGATTAAAAGTTTTGGCGCTATAAGGCATTACCTCGATTGGAGCAAACTGGAACCAAACCAGGGCGGCTATACATTCAACCCGTCTCATAGCGGCAGTTGGAACTATGATACCATGTATGCAAGGTGCAAAACCGAAGGCATTGATGTATTGGTGGATATAAAAACACAGCCAACATGGATGCAGGCCACATACCCTACCGGGGCAGATGCGGAAAATGTACCCGTGATGTATGGCGCTGATTTTACAAACCCTGCATCTTATATCTTACAGGCGAAGCTCGCGTTTCAATTTGCTGCGAGATATGGCTACAATGCAAGTGTAAGCCCTTCCCTGTTATCTGTTGATGCATCCACCAGGTGGACGGGCGATCCGGCGAATGTGGTAAAGACAGGGCTTGGCCTGATCACCTACGTGGAGTGTGATAACGAGCGCGATAAGTGGTGGAAAGGCCGGGCCGCTTACCAGACCGGGCGCGAATATGCTGCGAACATGTCGGCCTTTTATGACGGCAACAAAAACACGATGGGCCCCGGTGTAGGTGTTAAAAATGCAGACCCTTCCATGCAGGTGGTTATGGCTGGTGTTGCAGACCCAGTTCCGGACTATTTCAAGGGTATGATAGACTGGTGCAAACAATACAGGGGCTATAATGCCGATGGATCGGTGAACCTTTGCTGGGACGTGATCAATTACCACATATACCCCAATAATTCTGCGTCTGCGCAGGGCAGCGCCATACAAGGCATGGCTCCGGAAGTAGCCCATATGGACACTGTGGCAAGCAGCTTTATCAATGCAGCTCATGTATTTGCTAAAGACATGCAGGTATGGGTAACCGAGAGCGGTTATGACCTGAACCAGGGAAGCCCGCAAAGAGCTGTGCCTATAGGCAGCAAGACAGCAGCGCAGACACAGGCCGACTGGATACTGAGAAACTCCCTGCTGTATGCCCGCATGGGTGTGGCGCGTACATTCTTCTACATGGTCGATGACCAGGACACCACTAACCCTACCCAGTACAGCTCTTCCGGCCTTATCATCAACAATACCAGCCGCAGGCCTGCGGCAGACTACCTGTACCAGGCGAATAAGCTGATGGGCAATTATGTCTATGTAAAGACGATCAGCACGAATCCCCTTATAGACCAGTATGAGCTGAACGGTAATGCTGCCTATGTGCTGGTTAAGCCCAGCCAGGATGGCTCGACCATTCCTTATACCATGCACTTCAGCACACCCGGCGCTGTGCATATCTATAACCCGGCTATAGGGCAGGACACGATGAGCCTTACCATTGCTACTCCCGATGCATCTAATGCGCTGGCACTCACCGTTACCGAAACGCCCATGTTCATTATACCTAATCCCGGTACATCAGGAGCACGCACATCAGCGCCCGGCACAGCGGTTAATACTCCAGTTACAGCACCGCAACCGGCCATTGCCATATTCCCTAACCCCGGCAAAAGGGCATGTGCTGTGTTTAACCGTTCGGTTGACCGCATCATTACCGTGCGGATAGAAGAATCGGTGATGATCAATGATCATTTAGAAAAGAGAGTGCGGGCAATTGAAAAGATAGGCCCCCGCGACCGCAAGTTTGTAGGCTATGCCGGCTGCGAGGCAGATGTGCTGGGCGAAAGGTGCATGGGTTTCCGCATCCTGGTGGCCTATTATGATGATGCCTCGAGAATAAAAAACGCTCACTACCCTTCGCGCATTTCCTCTGTCTCCACCGCTGATGGCGTCAATGGCGTTGCAAACGCCACACCGGTGCATACCCGAAACCTTTGAGGGAGTGGGAAATTGTCTGAACCCTGATTTGCTTGATTTTCATGATTAACTTGATTCCATTCGTGCGTCCCCGTTAGCCCACCCGCCAATCGGAGATTGGTATCCACCGGAACGTAGTTAGGAGACTACGCTCAACTGTTATGTTTTTTGGAAGATTACGAGCAACAGGGGCATCTGCCTGATGGTTTGCCCGATGTCCAGCAGCACATCTCCTTCCTTAAGATGTACGAGCTTGCCTTTGTGCTCTATTTCATCTATCAGTGCGGGTTCAAATACATCTTTGTATAGCCCAATGTCTTCGTGAGTTGATGCGACGCCCATATATAGTTGTTGAACAAACTTAACTCATTTCAAGCTGAGATAGCGGGCATGTTTGTCTGAACCTAGATTCGCTTGATTAAAGGATTTTCGGGATTGCATTCAATGTGTGCACACATGGCTTCGCCAATCTGAAGATTGGCCCCCACCGCGGCGTAGTCGGAGACATACGCCGAACTATTTTTTTTTGGAAGACTAAAGGGAACAGGAGGCTGAGTTTTATTCAGGCCGAGTCAAAATCTTTAGGGTTGTAAATTGTGCTATCCTGTCAAAATCCGTGACATTGTGAAGGTTCATATCGCGCGCATTTTCTTAAGATCGCCTTCCCACTTCACTTTACCAAACAGGTTTCTCATGTTGCGGCGTTTAAGACTGGCTACAAAATTCTGAAGCGCCAGGTCAACGACTTCCCTTTTTGTATTGGTGTGGCTGAGGCGCATTGCTTCTCTTACAAGTTCATCGTTCAGGACAATATTTGTTCTCATTGGTTAATCGCTTTACACACTAAAATACTGAAATTTATACACATCTCTGAACCCTGATATGCTTGATTGCAAGATTAGCCTGATTACCATAGTTGCGTCCACGAAGGTTGAGACATGGTCGGAACAGAAAATGCGCACCACTTGACCAATCTGAAGATTGGCCACCACCGCGGCGCAGTCGGAGACATACGCCGAACGATTTTTTTGTGAAGATTACAGGCAACCGGGGGGGGTTGATTTGCAGTTCCAGATGCGCTACTCTAACGTTTGCAACACCGGTGGATTACTTTTAGGTTTGTAAAAAATAATTGATTTTGGGTAACTCAATTCTGAAAACTTTTTCCGAAAGGTTTTCAAATCGAATTTTGTATCAATTTCATTTATGTAACTTAAATGACCTAGAATACCTTTAAAGGAGTTAAAAGAAGTATCGTGAGAGAAACATTTATCAATCTGTTCATCCTTACCATTTAAGGAATGGTAGGAACTTTTAACCCCGGTTGTAATTATAGCGCCTGTTTTATAATGAGTTTTTTTGTAACTAAACAGGAAACCCAACTCGCCAATCTTATCCAAAATTGGGGTTACAACCTGTTTGAAATCTTTATTGCTCGAGAAAGTTAAATCATCAACGTATCTACTGTATGTAATCTGATTATCATGGCATAGGCTAATAAATAATTCATCAATACTAAGTCCAACAAGGTTAGCTAAAAAGGGACTAGTTGGTGCGCCTTGGGGGAGATGGCCGACAAAAGTTGTTAGCCTTGTTATATAATAGGAAACATCGGGGGAGAATCCAAGCGCTAACAACGATTGATATACCATTTTGCTTGTCACAAAATCAAAAAAACCAACTAAATCTGTTTGTAAATGGTGCTTCTTTCCTTTATGTATTTTTGCGTTAATTGCGCCGCTACGTTTTTTTATTGAGCCCGTTATATAAAATGGGAACTTAACTTGACTAAATATTTTCCTAGTTATTATTTGCTGGATGTGCTTTAAATCATAGCAACTTGGGCTATATACTCTGAGTTTCCCTGATGATTTTAATTTCGAATATCGATAATAATATTTCCCGCTAAGCTTTTTGCCTTTCTCGATAGCTTTAGAATTCATTAATGCTTCATCCTTCTTGATTTCCTCTATAATTCTTTCAATTTCCAAAATATTCCTACCAACTATTTCGGCAAATATTTTGGGATTTTTAATCATAGCCTATTTTATATAGTATTCGTCAAAAAGAGATTCCATTACAGGCATAAGAGCATTAAAAACGTCTCTTTTCTTCTCGGGGATTTCATTCTCATTAATGGAAAATAGAAATAACATTGAAACTGGAACATCTAATGCTTTAGCTATTTCTGCGATAGTTTTTACATTAGGGGTTTTCTTGTTATTTTCTATTTGTGATAAATAAGATTGGTTTAAGTTTGCCAGTTTTGCCAGGTCACCTTGGCTAATTTTTTTTTGTTTCCGCACTTTTCCGATAGCACCACCAATATTCATAAAAATAATTATTTTAAAAGTAAAGAGGAGATTAATGATTAAAAAGGTCGTGTAACATCTTAATAAAATCAGGGTCAGTCAAAAACTTTAATGAATAATATACCAAGGGTACATATTCGCTTTTGATGGCACTTTTTTTCACCAAGCAATTATCCTTACCTATATCTGAAGCTTTTAATAACTCAATTTGTTCGAGTCTATTAACAACTTCAAGTAAATCCTCAATCTCCTCTTCAGAGAAACGATTGCTGTTCTTCGACAGCATTTGTCTTAGAGCGTTGGGCCCATTGTTTTTTTGTTTCATAAATTGTTGTTTTAGTAAACTCTTTACGGTACAGATGCAACCGTTATTTTA
>CAISPO010000047.1 GCA_903887415.1 uncultured Bacteroidota bacterium
GGGTATGCTGGCTGTGAGGCCAACGTACTTGGCGAAAAATGCGCCGGCTATAAGATCCTGCTCGCCTATTATGACGATGCACGCTCTTTAGCGCCACAAATGAACGTAAAAGCAGCAGATGCAGTAGCAATGCTTAAATAATACTTACTTGAGTCTATCCTTCCGGGAGCCGCAACATCAGCTTGCGGCTTTCTTATGCCCGTATGTGTAGGCGTTTTGCAGCCGGTGGCATGAAAATTGATTGGTCATAATTTGTTGATTATTAATACGATAACGCATATTTATTACTCACGACTCATGACTTTCGGCTATTTCCGAAACTTTTTTCCGGGAACTGGGTTACCTTTTTCTGTTTACGGTATAAACTGCAAAATCTAACTCAAAAACAAAAAATTATGAAACTTGTAAAATTAAGCGTACTCGCTCTTTCAATGGGTCTTTTTGTAGCTTCTTGCGGTAACGGTAACAGCGATGCTGCTAAGGCTAGCGCCGATTCTGCTGCTGCTGCTGCAACTGCTGCTCCAGCTGCTCCGGCTCCAGCACCAGCTCCTGCCGACACAACTGCTAAGCCAGCTATGGATACTACCAAGGCTGCTGCTCCTGCTGACAAGATGGAGAAGAAAGATGACAAGAAAATGGACAAAATGAAGAAATAATTCTTCTTCTTTAAAGCACAAATAATAAAACATCCCCCACCGGGATGTTTTATTATTTTAAGGAAAACCAGAAGTAAACCGGAATAAAATCAGAAGTTTTATTTTGCAATAGGTTGATTGTCAATAGGGTAAGGTTTTCGGTTGCTATTTGATAAGGTTAAAATTCCAACTTACAGATTCCTACAAAAAGCAGTAAATCAGTTAATCTTGACTAATTCGAGGTTCTGACGGGTTACCTTTTTCTCTTTTTGGTATTAACTGTATAACCAACTAAAAAAGAAAAAATTATGAAATTTGTAAAATTAAGCGTGCTTGCACTTTCGATGGGTCTTTTTGTAGCTTCTTGCGGCAACAGCAGCACTGATGCTACCAAAACTACTGACTCTACTTCTATGACATCTTCAGCTACTGCTGCACCAGCTTCTCCAGCACCAGCTCCTGCCGACACAATGGCTGCAGGCCCAGCTAAGCCAGCTGCAGATACTACTAAGCCAGCTACAGAAAGCAAAATGGAAACTAAGACTACTACTACAGAAAAAACAAAAACTAAGACTAAGTAAGTTTTTACCGTACAAAATAATCAGTGAACCATCTGCTAACCGCAGGTGGTTTATTGTTTTGTTTAAACCATCCATGTGCAAACTTGTTTTTGCTCCGCAGAATATTTTCAGCATATTGAGTATGGAATACCGGCATTTTACCAGAATCGGTAAATCAGTTAATCTCGGCTAATCTGAGGTTCAAACTACTTACTCATCTCCACCGGCAGCACCAGCTCCTTGCCGTCCCTGGTAATGGTTACCTGGGTCTTATCTCCGGGTGAAAGTTTGTTCAGTGCCTCCATATAGCTCTGCATCCCGTTTATGTGGGTATCGCCCAGCCGGGTAATGATATCGCCCTGCTTTATGCCTGCCCTCATGGCTGGCCGGTTATCACTCACGCCGTCCACGCGCACGCCCCCTTCCTGGAAAGAATAATCAGGCATTATGCCCAGCGACACTTTGTAGTTCCTGCGCCCGGTTGCGGCTTGTTTGGTAGCAGTAAATGCCGGTTTCACGCCGCTTTTGTCCATACTAGACACCACGGTTTTCACATAGTCCAGCACCATGGCCTCACCAGGATAGTTTAGCAGTTCGGCCTTATCGCTGGGCTTATGGTAGTCCATATGCTGGCCCGTAAAAAAGAAGAGCACGGGTATGCCCGCATTATAAAAGCTCGTATGATCCGAAGGCCCTACGCCGGAGCTGTCCAGTTTTAGTTTGAAGTCAGTACCCTCGGCAACGACATCGGCCCATGCGGGCGAGGTGCCCACACCGCCCAGCTCCAGGTATCGGGTGCTGTCGTTCAGGCGGCCCACCATGTCCATGTTTATCATGTAGGCTATATGGGCGCTGTCTATGCTTTGGTCTTTCACAAAATTCTTCGATCCGTACAGGCCCAGTTCTTCACCCGAGAAGTTGAGGAACAGGTAATTGTAGTGGTTCAGCTTCTTGCTGTTCTTTTTCACCCATTTGGCCATCTGCAGCACTGCTGCCGTGCCACTTGCATTGTCGTCAGCGCCATGATGTATCTGGTGTTCCTTACCAGCATTTGCATACAGGCTGTTGCCGTCTTCGCCATAACCCAGGTGGTCGTAGTGTGCGCCCAGTATCACCGTGTAGCGCGCATGATTGTCTATATAGGCTGCAAGGTTTGTTCCGGTGCGCTCTACCTTATTTACGGCCACGGTCATATCCACAGCCAGGCCCTTTTGAGCCGTGCTGTCCGGCTGCTTTACATATTTTTGATAGGCATTGTGAGTCAGGTAAACAACAGGTATCGCCGCCGGCTCCAGCTCAGAATGCTTATTAAATACAGGCTCCCATTTACTGCCATAGCTATCGTAAAACACTACTGCAGATGCGCCCTGTTTCTGTGCCTCCTTCGTACGGTCAAACATGGTCTGCTCTGCTTCAAAATGCGGATTATTAGCCTGGTCCTGGTCGGTAAAGAGTGGCAGCAGCCATATGTTGCCTTGCTCCATCACATCGGGCAGCACATCACCTGTCACATGTCTGTTTGCGCTGAAGGGCAGCGGGAATGCCTCATCATCCATTTTCATTGCGGCGCCGTTAATAAGCACCTGTGTACCGGGGCCTATTTCTTTTCCGTAAATAAAATGAAACGGGTAGCGGTATTGGCCTTTATAGGGGGCTATTTGTTCGGCTATGTACCGCTTTTCTATGTAGTCGGCAGCTTTGTGTTCACCCGATGAGCCAGTCCTGCGGCCCTCCAGCTCATCAGATGCAAGGTATGCCACATCTGCCTGCAATTCCTGCGCTACCTTTTTTGACGCTTTCTTCTGCGCAAAAGCAGTAGGCTGGAGTGTGAAAAGAAACAGTGAAAAGATGAGTGTTAAAATACGGATCGGCATAGTTGTATTTGCCAGCAAATATACGGAGAGAACCGCATCGGCACGGCGGGTGCGAAATAAAAAAAACCGCCCCGGGAGGGGGCGGCCAGTTGTGAATATGCAATATTATTTTAGTATTATTTTGGTACTAAGATGCTTTCTTCAGAATGGTGTGTTCCGGCAGCAGGGCTATTCCGGGGGTATCCCTCGGCGCCGCTTCTTCTGCATTTGTTGGTGTTACAAGCTGCACATCAGTAATGTCTTTCAGTTGCGGCAGTTGCGATGGTGAGTTAATACCCAGGTAGTCCATAAAGCTTTTAGAAGTGGCATAGATCAGCGGTTTGCCGGCCATATCTTCATTACGGCCTGCTATCACTATCAGCTCTTTGTCCAGCAGCTTTTGTATGCTGTAGTCCGCGCTCACACCGCGTATATATTCTATATCGCTCTTGGTGATCGGCTGCTTATAGGCAATGATAGACAGCGTTTCCATGGCCGCGGTTGACAGTTTCTTTATATGCTTGTCACCATTCAGTTGCAGTACTGTTTTATGAAATGCCTTCTTGGTAAGAAACTGGAACCCACCGCCTATTTCCTTCAGTTGGAATGGATAGTAGTCCACATCATACTTTTCGCGTATGGCGTCTATACACGTGGCTATACGGTCAGATTCTACGGCTGTTTCCAGCGCCTGGCCCAGTGTTTCTGTAATTTCCATTTGTGTCAGTGGCCGCTCGCTGGCAAATATGAGGGCCTCTACGTGTGGCATCAGTTGTTCGATATCCATGCTTTTCTCCTTTTCTTTTTCACTACCGAAATTAGGCTACCTGTTCAATCCGGGAGAAACAAGTAATGCACCAAATGTGAATAACTTCTCAGCTATTGTTTCACAGAATAACAATCTGCACAAAGGTACGATATAGCTGGTATTGATGGCAATCACGCTGCAGAAACGGACATTAATTAAAGGCCCCTAATGCAAACAGCTCAAGTAATAAGAAGAGGTCAATGCAGCCAATGATCATCCCGGCAATGGCAAAGCCTCTGAATTTACGTTTTTCCCTATGCCTCATTCCTGTTATTCCGAAAATCAGCCCGGCCAGGCCTAACAGTGCGCCCAGTGCAAGTAAGATAGTTGCGCCTGTTGTTACCACAACCGATGATGCTGCCAGGCCAGCCAGTATCAGAATAAACCCGGTCAAAGAAGAACCCAATGAGACAAATGCCTGCCACGATGATCTCTTGTGTTTGCCTTCGCCATCATTAGTTACGAATTTACTATTAAAACCATCCCTGATAGAAATAGCCGGGTCCTGCTTTCTTACGCATGTGTTTTGTCTCGCGCTAGCCACAGTGGAGACGATGAAACTCATGTTTTTATCCGTAACAATCACAAAACCCGCATAAGAATTGGATATGCTGCCTGATAAGAGACTAATAACTATAACGATAGCCAATAGGTTTTTGCTCATGTTTTTCGGGTCTTGGTTTAATCGATTCGCTTAAGATGCCTGTGGCCAGTGGCTGTGCCTTGGTTACTAGCCAAAAGCAGCCGCAATTAATACGAGCACCAACAAAAAGAACAGGTCAATACTCCCCAGGATGATTCCTGCCAATGCAAAGCCTCTGAATTTATGTTTTCTCCGCTTTACGCCTTTGATGCCAAAGACGATCCCCGCTATACCGCATAAGATGCCGAAAACGATTGCCGAAAGGGCTCCCGGCCCCACAACCAGCGCCCCTACCTCAGAAAATAATGATAAAAAACCAGCGATCATTAATATGAACCCCAGCATTGAGCACCCGAAGGAAACAAATGCCTGCCACGACGATTTTTTGTGTTTACTGTCTTCTTTTTGGTCAAATGAGAATGCATTTTTTAACTTGTTTTTGATCTCAGCAATAAGCACTTGCTTTTTGTCGCGTGTGCTCACTTTCGTGTCGGTGGGGCCGGTAGTTGTTTGGGCGTTGCTATGTTTGGCTGTTGCAAAGCCCGCACAAGCGTGGTGGGTGCTGGTCAGTACAAGGATAAAGGAAATAACCGCAGTCAATAATGTTTTCTTCATTTTAGATTTTATAGGTGATGAAACTAGGTACTTAATTTTTATGTAAACATATTGTTTATAACATTTTTTTAACGGGCGCATAACATTCCGTTTATATTAAAGTAGTCATTTTGTATAACCAAATGCTTCGTTGAAGGGAATAATGGCTAAGAGAGAAGTGGACATTGTGGTGTTGTCGGACCTGCATCTCGGCACCTACGGATGCCACGCAACCGAACTCCTCCAGTACCTGAAAAGTATCAAACCCAAAGCGGTAGTCCTCAACGGCGACATAATAGATGTCTGGCAATTCAGCAAAAGATACTGGCCCGCAACGCATATGATGGTGGTAAAGCACCTTATAGGGCTTATTGCCAAAGACATTCCTGTCTATTACATCCCCGGCAACCATGATGAGATGCTGCGCAAGTTCAAAGGCTTCCGGATGGGCTCACTGAAGATTACCAACAAGCTATCCCTTAAGATCGATAATGCAAGGGTCTGGATATTTCATGGTGATGTGTTTGATGTGGTAATGCAGCACAGCCGCTGGCTGGCAAAGCTGGGCGCGGTGGGGTATGATACGCTGATCCTCATAAACAGGATGGTAAATTATATCTCGCTGAAAATGGGCCGCGGCAAAATATCGCTCTCAAAGAAAGTGAAGAACAGTGTGAAGAGCGCGGTAAAATTCATCAATAATTTTGAAGACACAGTTTGTGATATAGCTGCTGAAAATAATTACGATTACGTGATCTGCGGCCACATTCACCACCCGGAGATAAAAGATGTGGACACCAAGCATGGCCATGTTACTTACATGAACTCGGGCGACTGGATAGAAAATCTTACCGCATTGGAGTACAACGATTCAAAATGGAGCCTCTACAGTTTCAACGAAGATCCCGTTGCAAAAACTATTGACATCAATAAAAAGAAGCAGGGGAAGGAAACAGCCAAAGCAATGATGGCGAGCCTGATGCTGGAGATGAACATGAAGCCAGGCCACGTAAAGGAGGTAGAAGAACTGGATGAGGAGGAGCAGGACGAGGCGGCTTAGTTTTGGAATTGGGAATTAGGATTTTGGGATTAGGATTGTTACGCGCATTTTGTTTCTTGCCTTGCAAATAGAGCGATGTGTTCCTTGGAATTTGGGTTTTGGAATTTGAACTTTACCTTTTGGAATTTGTACTTTGGATTTTCTGTTTGATATGAAAATATTATTTGCGATACAGGGTACCGGAAATGGCCACCTGAGCAGGGCCAGGGATGTATATCCCGAGTTGGCGAAATATGGTGAGGTGGATGTGCTGATAAGCGGCATACAGGCCGATGTGGATGTGCCCTTCCCGGTGAAGTACAAGATGTATGGCATGAGCTTTATCTTCGGGAAGCGGGGTGGGGTGGACCTTTGGGCAACCGCGAAAACACTGAAGTTGTTCAAATTACTTAAAGACATCCGTAATTTTCCGATAGAAGATTACGACCTGGTGATCAATGATTTTGAGCCCATATCGTCCTGGGCGTGCAAGCGCAAAAAAAAGCCTTGCATCTCTGTGAGCCACCAGTGTGCAGTAGCTAATAAAAATGCGCCGCCGCCCGAATCAGGCGACCCGATGGGCAAATTTGTGTTGCTGAACTATGCGCCAGTTACTGCAGCGTACGGCTTTCACTTCAAGGCATTTGCAGAGAATATCTTTACCCCGGTGATACGCAAAGAGATACGCGAGCTCACACCTACAGACGAAGGCCACTATACCGTTTACCTTCCTGCTTACGACGATGCTACGATAGTGAAGCACCTTTCGCATTTTAAGAATGCAAAATGGCAGGTTTTTTCCAAACATAATAAGGAGCCGTTTGTAGCAGGCAATGTATCGGTGAGCCGCATAGATAACCGGGCGTTCATAAAAAGCATGGCTGCCAGTACGGGTGTTTTGTGCGGTGCTGGTTTTGAGGGTCCGGCAGAGGCTATGTACCTGAACAAAAAAGTGCTGGTAATACCTATGCTTATCCAATATGAGCAGCAGTGCAATGCCGCTGGTGCAAAGGCTATGGGTGCAACTGTGATAAAGACACTGAGTGAAAAATATTACAACACCATTGGCGACTGGCTGGAAAGCGGCAAAAAGATAACCGTGAATTACCCGGACATTACCGACAAGATCATTGAGAAGATAATGATAAAACATGCCGGCAATAAGCTGCCGGTGAAAAAGCCCGAATTACAAACTGTATAACAATGATACAAAGGTCCAATCCGAAAGATTACCTGGCAATGGTGTT
The DNA here is from genome assembly GCA_903887415.1 of uncultured Bacteroidota bacterium. GTDB lineage: Bacteria > Bacteroidota > Bacteroidia > Chitinophagales > Chitinophagaceae > Nemorincola. Next base: position 7,380 of record CAISPO010000047.1, read on the forward strand.
TAACCACAGCCTTGATCTGGTGGTGAAACTCACTGATATGGTGAGGGCTATTTGCCTGTAGGTAGTTTTTATTTTGCTGCGGAGATCAGCAGTATTCTTGCCTGGTAAAAATACCGGGAGGAGAATAATACCCCAGGACTTTTCTCTCTTATTTCTCCCGTTCCGTAAACCGCTCCCTCAACTTCATCACCGGGTACTCATAATATTTATACAATGCGGAAGACAGGCCGATCACTATAGCCCAATACAACAGATAATATAAAGCTGCCGCGTGCATGGATACCGGTTTCATGTAGCAAAAAAATGGAATGAAGACCAGCGAATAATGTACCAGGTACATGGAATAAGATATCTTGCTGATGTGGGTAAAAAAGCGGGAAGCATATTTGTTACTTATTGCCCGGATATTGTTTGCAAATGGCAGCCATAGCGAGAAGAACAGGGGTATCAATAAATATAGAAATGCATCGCTCGCGAATCGAATAGTGTGGCTTTGCGAATCGGTTATGTTTATTCGGGGATCAGTAATGAGCCACGTGATCAATATTATGCCTGCCATCCCTGCTCCCAGCAGGATGTTCTTTAGTTTATTAAGAACGGTATTGTAGTAATGGTTGAAGTAAGCAATGAGCACCCCATACATAACGGCATCGAGCCGGAATAGCACTACTTTTCTTATTCCTGCATCCTGGTCGGGCCCATTAAGAGGATGAAAAGCGTTGATGAACCTTAATACCAGGAATACCGCAAGATACCCTGCAAAAACCCGGAACAGAAACTTCTTTTTATTTGATGGTTTGAAAGTTAATGCAGAAAGATACATAGCCACCGGAAGTGTGAGATAAAACCATTCCTCTACCGACAGGCTCCATGCTTCCCCGAAAAAAAACATCGGATGGGGATGCCAAAGATTTTGGATGAACAAGTAATAAAAGGCCTTGCTCGTCTCGTGGCTTCGCAGGCCGAGCAACTGATACAGGACAATATCAACGGTAAGAATGAGCCAGTAGAGCGGGAGTGTACGAAACCACCTTCGTACCCAGAAGTTGCCCACATCGCGGAATGAAAAGGTATCCGTTTGCAGGAATGTCCTGATGAGGATATTACCGATAAGGAAACCGCTTAAAACAAAAAACAGCTCTACTCCAAGTAAGCCAAAAGAACGGGCATACCCGGTAAAACCACGTATCACGCTTCCTAAAGCACCTGCATTGGCCAGGCGCAGCAGGTACTCGGACGAATGCGCGATCACTACCGCCAGTATAGCGACAGATCTGATGACATCTAGGCCGGGTATTCTTTTGGAAGTCAAGCAGTTGGTATTTGTTCTATAAATTCCGGCAGTAAAGTTGCCTATTATTTCTTCCTTCCTAAAAAAATCCCCTTAGCGCATCGGCTAAGGGGATTTCTTAAAACGGGTGATTGAAATATTATCGCAGGAGGGTCACATTGCCCTGGTGATGTTCCATCTGGCCATCTTTGAAGGTGGCGTCAATAATGTACACATAGACTGCTTCTGGTTGTGGTTGGCCATTGAATGTGCCATCCCAACCCCTGCCATCAAGGCTAGTGGTCTGATATACGAGTTGCCCCCAGCGGTTATAGATATTTATGCTGACAGAAGTTAAGCCCCTGGTAAGAAGCTGGCGCGGATAGAAGTAATCATTAACGCCATCGCCATTTGGTGTAAATACGTTTGGAATGTCCATGTAGCAATCTTTCTGCACCCATACGGTATCAGATGAAGAGCAACCATTCATAGTTACTACAGTATAGTAATACCCTGGTTTTGTAACTACTATTGAAGAGGACGTTTCACCGGTATTCCATAGCCAGCTTGCACCCAATCCTGCATCATTCTGGTTGTCTGCCAGTATTATAGAATTGCTGCCGGGGCATATGGAAGTATCAGGGCCCAGGTAAATATCCGGGTAGCTGAATACATTGATGATCTTGGTAGCTGTAGTCTCCGGGCAGGCCCTGTATTGAGCAGTTACCGTAACAATAAATTGCCCTGCCTGGTCAAAGCCATGCAGTATAGGGTTCACATTGATCATGCTGAAGCCATCGCTTATAGACCATATGTCACCCGTAGAACCTTCTGTGGCATAAGTGGCAGTGAACGTGATGTCTTTGCCGCGGCATACTGTAGTATCGGTAGCCTGCATCGTAATATTGCTTATGGTGTCCACCACCACTGTTTGCACAAAGGTGTCGCTGCAAGGCACAAAATTCGTTTCTACTAGCGTCACGGTATAAACGCCGGTATTATTATACACATTGGCCGGAGTAGTGCCCACTGATGAATTACCGTTACCGAAATTCCAGGTATAGATTGTCGCAGCACTATCTGGCGGGCTCAGGTTGATGGACGTATTGGTAAAGTTAACCGGTGTAAGCTGGCACACATAAGGAGCAGGCGTGAATGTATAGGAAGCCTGTATGTAGTTCAGCAGCTTAAGATTAGCAAAAACGCTGTCCACACATACACCATTGGTAGCATACAGCTTCACTGAAAACGCAGTATCTGTAAGGCTGTTGTTATAGATATGGTTCGGGTTTTGAGCCGTGTCTGTATATCCGTCGCCGAAATACCAGTGATAAGTGAGCACGTGGTCGGAGTCCGACAAATTATCGTTTGTAAACAATACGGTATCCCCATGACAGCCATAGTGTATGACATCAGTAAATACATCATTTAGTTTCGGGCCGGTCAAAGTAACGCCTATCAATGGCAACGTCTGGCATACACTGTCCGTGCGTGCAAAGAAGTTCGTGTATGTGGCACCATCGCATAGCGCAGTGAACAGCACCATACTGTCTGGCCCTACATAGTAGCTCACAGAAGTAGCCGTACCGTTATAAGTATAGTATATGGTATCAAGCTGGTTAGGATTAAGCCCATACAGCGTTATAGCGCCATTACATGCACCGCAACGGTTCGGGTTTACTGATGATAGCGCCCGTATCGGGAACGGAGGGTTCACCAGCACCAGCGGCCCAATGGGGTCCGACTTACAGAATCCGTAACTGACTATAATATTACCGTAAGATCCTGCCAGCATAGATATAGGCGGATTCGGGAAAGTAATGGTGCCGCCCGGCCCTACCGTTTGCCAGAATAGCGTCTGCGCTACACCATTATAGTCCCACCTCACGGTATCTATCGCCCCTGGTACAAGATTTGAGAGCGTGATCGTTCCATCGGTAGCGCCGCAATAAGTGGGATTTGTGGTTGCAGCCACAGGCACAATAGGTGTCGGCGGATTAACCGTCACAACAATATATGCGCCGCATTCATGAGAAACATCCGTAAAAATGCTGATGGTGTCTGTGCCAGGGTTAAGCGTATCAGAAAAGGCCACCGAATCCACAAATCGCTGGAAAGTATCCAACCCATTGCCGGAGACATCTATCGTCCAGGGCTTGCCTGTCCCTCCGGGCGTTAATGTTACGACTTCACCCAGCAGGCAAGTGGCGGGTGAGACGACAGCATAGGTGATCGAGGGTACCGGGTAGATATTGATCGAATAGGCTTGCGTGGTATTGCCCGTAAGCGGACAGTTATTGTCCTGCATATGTATGAAAAATGTGTAGAGCCCGGGCGTCATAGACGCGGTATTGCCGCATACCGTCACAGTAGGATGGTTTGTACCGTTTGCGGTTACCGTATAGGTCATACCACTGGTAAGGCCGGTAACCGTAAGTGTGATCAGGTTTGAGGTATCCGCAGGTTCTGTTGCTGCATAGGTCACACACCATGCGCCCGCATTGCCGCATATGTGGTAGTGCGTCGGGTCGTCAACAATAACACCGCTGCTGTCTGTAAGCGCGGAAACAGGAGCCGGGTTCGTGCAGGGAAGTACCACAAAAGTCATCTCGCGCTGGCAGGTGCCCACAAAAGTATCGTTCCGGTACTCTTCAATGTTGTAAACCACCACCGAACGCTGAGTCACTGTTGGATAAAAGCATATTTGCCCGGTAGCCGGGTCGAAGTAATAGGACGGCGGCGGCGTAACGTCCTGGAGCGGCGTGGCCCCGGTAAGGGCTTGTCCTGTCCAGGCGACATCAGTCGTGATATAGGTCAGCGGTGCGCCAACAGCGCAGGCGGCCGCACTTCCTCCGTCATCACTGCCATTTGTAGGCGGCACAAGTGCAAACCTTAAGCTGTCGCCATCAGGGTCAAGTGCGCCCGGATTGTAACAGTCAGTACTATTGAGGCAAAAGAATGGTGTAGGTACCACGGTAAGCAGCGGGCTGGTGTTATGGCTGTAGATCCCGGAGCCTGAATTGTTCAAAGTATCGATCAATTGCATGATAGAGCTTCCAGGCGCTGTGATATTTGTGATTGAAGCTGCCCTACCTGAAGCGGATGCCCCGCCATTGTCGCCGGTATAAACAAAACGCCAGTAACGGGAAGTATGCGGAAGGGTAACACTTCCTGTATAAACGAATTTCGTGATCCCCGGAATAGTAGAAGAAGCCACATGGCATTGTGTCAGCGCAGAATCGGCTGGGCATACCGGCGTTATCTCCACGCCTGCGGTTGGCGCCACTATTGCGAGGTGTATGGTTGTATAATAAGTGCCCCCATCCCATATGCAGACATACGGAGTTGCAGCAGGCAGTGTGCTGTAAGCCGCGCTGCTTGCAGTACCGCAGTTTCCATAGAGGATAACAGTTACATTGTATTGATTGCCGGTAACCCAGGTATAATACAAATCACAACCCACAATGTGCGATGCGAAAGTGGTAAGGTGCATACACAACAACGCTACGGAGCAGATAAGGCCGCGAAAACAAGCAGGTAATAATTTTTTCATAAAAAGGACAATAAATAAAGTGAGTTATAATTCTTTCAACCTTCTTCTACTATAGCAGATAGACAGTCAAAAATGATCAAATGGTTTGTATCGGTTCCAAAATAATTCCTCCCTCCTTATAAAAGAGGAGAAAAACACGGGATAAAGTTAATTTTTTTCAATCCATAAACAATGGTAAAGTAAAGATTTATTTTGGTTTAATTTGTCTGGACAATATAAATATTGATTTATTAAAATGTGTGTATGATAACCAGGCTGTAGGGGAAATAACACAAAGGGCACGAAGTTTAATCACTAAGGGTACAAAAATAAGTATGGTGATCTTTGTGAATCTTTTTGTGGCCTTAGTGGTAAAAAGTAGTTATATGAATTTTTGCAGGTTTCGCATAAATGCAGTGATTTTAGAAAGGTCGCCGGAACCAAGAAGATATTTTTTTAAAATATAATTTACTTCACTGCTCCGGAATTCATAAGTATAACAATATTCTAGTTTAATACTATTTTATGAAAAAACACCGAAAGTTTGAAAGGGGCTTTTATTTTTTATATTAAATCCTATCTTTGCAGCCCTTGAGCCGGAACGGTTATATAAAAAGTAACATCCGAGCAGGCATTTTATTATACTGATAATCATAACAAGAACCCATGCATTTAAAAGGTTTGGTGAAGTTTTTTACTGTCGCGCTTATAGCTATATCGCTGTACCAGCTATCCCTGACATTAGTAGTCCGTAACGAGGAAAAGAAAATGCACGCGCAGGCCATGCGCGAAGCAAAAGCGGATGACCCCGCCGCATCAGGCACCGCGCTGGATAAGCTCGTTGACAACTACTACCAGTCTATTACAGACAGTATGCAGGGCGAAGTGATCTTCAGCATTCCCGTGCTGAAAAAATACACTTACCAGGCTGCAAAAGCAGAAGAGCTGAGCCTTGGCCTTGACCTGCAGGGCGGTATGAACGTGACGCTGGAAGTAAGCCTCGATGACCTCGTGCGCTCCATGTCCAACAACCCGCGCGATGTGGCATTAAATAAAGCCATTGCTGACGCCAATGCCGCGAAAGCGAACAGCGAAGCCAATTTTATAACCCTGTTTGGTGAAACCTTCCAGAAGGAAAACCCGAGCGTGAACATGGCTTACCTGTTTACAAAGCCTTCTGAAAAAGACATTACGCTGGCATCCACCAACCAGGATGTGCTGGCTAAGCTGAATAAAGAAGCGAAGGACGCGATCACCCGTACTTATAATGTACTGCAGACGCGTATCGATAAATTCGGCGTTGCCAGCCATCACCTGAACCTTGATGAGGCCAAAGGCATTATATCTGTGGAGCTCGCCGGTGTGCATAACCCGGATCGCGTGCGTACAATATTACAGGCAACTGCGAAACTCCAGTTTTTTGAAACGTACACTAACCCGGAAATTTGCCAGTTACTGATAAACGCGAACGAAACACTGGCTAATTATTTATCCGGTACAACAGATACTACTGCCGCAGCCGATTCTGCAAAAACTGCCGGCCTGGACTCAACCAAGAGCAAGAGCGCATCTGATACCGGGAGCCTTAAGAGTGTACTTGCAGGCGGCAGTAAAGGCGGTGCAAATACCGCTGATACTACCAAATCTAAAGAACTGGAAGCAGACAAAAAATATCCTCTTACCAGGCTGATACAGCTAATGGCTACACAGCAGGAAGGCGTTCTGCCTGGTCCGGTTGTGGGCTATGTGTTGAAAAGGGACACGGGTAAAGTAAATAAATACCTCTCCCTGGATGTAGTAAAAAGCAAATTCCCGGCAAACGTTCATTTTGCATATGGCATTGAAGACAGTAAGAAAAACCATGACCCCAACGCAAGGCTCCCGCTATATGCGCTGAAGGTACCTATGGGTGGTACAGCAAAGCTGGAAGGCGATCATATCACCTCTGCCCGCAATGACTTCGACCCGCTTACCGGCAAGCCCGATGTGACCATGGAAATGGATATCACCGGCGCCCGTATCTGGAAGGATATGACCGGCCGCATAGCTGAAGCCAAAGGCTTTATAGCAGTAGTGCTTGATGACCGTGTTTATTCAAGCCCCAGTGTAACCAATGAGATCAGCGGCGGCAACACCGAAATATCCGGCAACTTCGATGTGAATGAAGCTACTGACCTTGCAAACATCCTGAAGTCTGGTAAGCTGCCCGCACCCGCGCACATAGTGCAGGAGCAGGTAGTAGGGCCTACCCTCGGCGCTGAGAATATCGACAAGGGTATGAACTCACTTATCATCTCCTTTGTTGTGATTTTCGCGCTGATGCTATTGTATTATAATACCGGCGGTATCATAGCAGACGTTTCTCTTATCCTCAACCTGATATTTACTGTAGGTGTGCTTGCCGCGCTCCATGCCACGCTTACTATGGCGGGCATAGCGGGCCTTGTGCTTACCGTAGGTATGGCGGTGGATACCAACGTTATCATCTTTGAGCGTATCAAGGAGGAGCTGACGCTTGGCAAGAGCTACCAGCAGGCTGTGTCCGACGGCTACAAGCGTTCTTATGCGCCTGTGCTTGACGGCCACATCACCGTATTGATCACGGCCATCATCCTCTTCGTATTCGGCCTTGGCCCTGTTAAGGGTTTTGCTACCACCCAGATCATAGGTATCTTATTATCCCTGTTCTGCGGTATCCTTGTATCGCGCCTTGTTACAGATATGTACACCAAGCGCGAGCGCCACTTCAAATATTTTACCGGCCTTTCCAAGAGCATTTTCAAGAAGGCGCATTTCAAATTCGTTGAGGCGAGGAAATATACTTACTTTATTACTATTGCTGTGCTGCTCATGGGGGCAAGTACCTGGTTTACCGGGTTTGAGCAGGGCGTGGAGTTTAAGGGTGGCCGCAGCTATACCATAAAGTTCGACCAGAAGTATAAGACCGAAGATGTGCGCGAAAAAATGAAATCTTATTTCGGTGAGCGTCCTATAGTGAAAACAGTGGGCACTAACAATGAGCTGAACATCACTACATCTTATCTCATCACCACTCCGGGCCAGGGCATACAGCAGAAGGTGGACTCCACGTTATGGATGGGCCTCACGAAGGAGCACCTGATACCGGATGGCACCACATTTGCAAACTTTAATGCTAAATACCTTCAGAGCTCACAAACAGTATTGCCTACCATCTCTGATGACCTGAAGGCTGGCGCTGTGAAAGCTACTATCATTTCGCTGATCGCGATATTCCTGTACATACTGCTTCGTTTCCGTAAATGGCAGTATTCATTAGGTACGCTGCTTTCATTGCTGCATGACGTATGCCTTACCCTGGCCGTGTTCTCTTACTTCAAAGGCAAGGTGCCATTCGCACTGGAAATAGACCAGCACTTTATTGCCGCTATCCTAACGGTGATCGGCTTCTCGATGAATGATACCGTTATCGTGTTCGACCGTATCCGCGAGTATTTCCGCAAGTCGCCAGATGAAGACAAGGCCAGCGTTATCAACCGCGCCATCAATGATACACTGAGCCGTACTATCATGACTTCGTTATGTGTGTTTATCACCCTGCTTATATTGTTCATCTTTGGTGGTGAAGCAACGAGAGGCTTTGCGTTTGCGATGCTTATAGGAGTATTCACCGGTACTTATTCTTCGATATTCGTGGCAGCGCCTGTACTTGTCGATATGGACAAGAAAGGCTCACTGAAGCAGGAAGTGGACCGCGAAGCGCGTGTAGAAGAGCTGAAAAAACTGGCCTAGGAAATTCCAGAAAAAAATTCCAGATTCCAAGAGGAAAGATCCCATCCTGCAACGGGTGGGATTTTTTTTTTAAAATGTTTTTGGGATTTGATTTTTTTGGAATTTGGAATTTTCTTTTTGGGATTTTTGTTTCCCCTACCTTTGCACCCGTTATGAAGCGTTTTTTCGGGCATTTTGGCAAGATAGTTTTAATGGTTTGGGGCGGCTTCAGCAAACCCGAAAACCTTAAAGTCTATTGGATCGAATTTATGGAGCAGTGCATGGATATTGGCATTGGCTCGCTTCCTATCGTAGTTATTATTTCCCTGTTCATGGGCATGGTAATGACGGTACAGTTTGCTTACCAGCTCATCAGCCCATTGATACCTAAATCCGTGATAGGTACGCTGGTAAGGGATTCTACTATTATTGAGTTTTCACCTACTCTTGTTTGTATCGTGCTTGCCGGCGTTATTGGTTCAAAGATCGCCTCTGAGCTCGGTAATATGCGGGTAAGCGAGCAGATAGATGCGTTGGAGATAATGGGCATCAATACCAGGACCTACCTTGTTATGCCCAAGATACTTGCCGGTATGATCATGATCCCGTGCCTTATTATCATCTCCATAGCTATAAGCATATGGGGCGGTTATCTTGCCGGCATGTTCTCCAACATCCTTACCCGTCAGCAATTCTTCCTGGGGCTTACTACGGGCTTCAATTCGTACAACCTCTTTTTTGCTATAATAAAGGCGTTTACTTTCTCTTTCTTTATCACCATTATCCCCGCCTACTACGGCTATAATGTAGAGGGTGGTGCCCTGGAGATAGGCCGGTCGTCCACCAAAGCCGTGGTGCTTACCTGTGTTATGATCCTCTGCGCTGATTATGGGTTGTCGATCCTGTTATTGTAAATAGGCCCGGGTCTCTTTGTTGCTCCTTATAATATCTTATGTAATTCCTTTATTGGATACGGGAAAAATACCCTTTTTAAATCAAGGATAACCACGTTAACAACGGATGGTTCTGTGTGCAATTTTACATCAGCATTAAACGCACAGGATCATGAAAGCACAACACATATATTATGGCACCCGCCTCACCCGCCGCGAACAGGAAGTCTATAATCTTGTCGCCGCCGGTTTCAACACAAAGCAAATAGCCGGCATTCTCTACATCAGCGAATACACAGTATCCAACCACCGCAAAAGCATCATGAAAAAGAAAGGTGTGCGTGTCAAGGAACTCGTGGGGTTAACATAAAAGAATGTTTGAAATGAAAAATAGCTAATTGGACGAATAGCTATTTTTTTATTTTGAACATAGTAGGTATGTTTACCCTGATTATAAAAGTAATTCGGGTGAATTATGATTAAGGAAAAAAACGGCTTCGCCCATAGTGACGAAACCGGGACAAGCCGGCGATTAACAACAAATAGCGCAACATATTTTTTAACCTAAAACTTTTAAACTTATGGCTAAGGCTAAGAAAACAACAAATGTTCCTGCTGGAGAACCCGTATTTGGTGAACAAATACCTACCAGCGACCCCACGAAAAACAAAATACCCCACCTTTCGGATGCGGCCCATTACAAACTGATGGTCAAGCAGGTTCAGCCTATTCCTGTACCAAAGGATGCAGGTAACCTGGTGATGACACTCGCGGATGCTTATGGTAAGAATGGCCCGGCAATTACAAATGCCATTACCAAAGCAGGCCAGATCGTTTTTCATGCAGGCGGCGATACCGGGCCTACAACCGGGCCAAAAACTATTGAAGAAGTTGTTGACAAAATGGTACTTGATTATTCAGGAGAAGAGAAAGGCGAAGCGCCTTCTTTTTTCTTCCACCTCGGCGACCTCGTGTATAGTTTTGGTGAATCCACCTATTATTACGACCAGTTTTTTGAGCCGTTCAGAAATTATCCTGCGCCGATTTTTGCCGTGCCCGGCAACCACGATGGCCTTTCTTACAAGGGGGACAGGGAAGCATATATGGCTGCATTCTTAAGAAATTTTGTAAGCCCATCGCCAGTCCCGTCACCCGATGCCGGCGGTCTCGGAAGAACTACCATGACGCAGCCAGGAGTATATTTCGCACTTGATGCACCATTTGTAACCATCCTGGGGCTATACAGCAATGTATTGGAGGATCCAGGTGTTATCTCAAGTGAAGGGGGCAAGCTGCCGCTGACTGATGAACAGCTTGTCTTTTTGAAAGCACAGCTCGTGAGGTTAAAAGATGCTAAAAAATGTGTGATCATAGCAGTGCATCATCCGCCTTTCTCCTACGGTGGCAGTCATGGTGGCAGCCCGAAAATGCTGGCGGACATCGATGGTTGCTGCACTGATGCCAACTTCTGGCCACATGCTGTAATTTCCGGGCACGCGCACAGCTATCAGCGATTCTCAAGAACAATTTCAAAAAGTATAGCGAAAGGCAAGGCCGATTACGAGACCCCTTATATAGTATGTGGTAATTCAGGGCATGGCCTAAGCAAAATAGGCGGTAAAAATGGCGCTACTTTAAGGGCGCCGGTACAAGTGAATGATAGCCTTGTTTTTGAAAATTACGATGATACGAACTTCGGCTATTTAAGAATAGTTTGCGATGCGGCACAATTGAGGATCGAGTATCACGACGCAGAGCCTAACGAAAAAACATACAGTGATGCAGTAACTGTGGACATAGCCAGCCATACGATCATAGCGAATTAACGCGGGCCAGTTCTTTAAAGATCAGAGGTAACAAATACTAAAGCGGCCGGGAGGCCGCTTTAGTATTATTAGCAAAACAGTAAAATTAATTCGCACTCGCCACTTCAGGCGCAGGCACATTCATTTCGTCATAGCTTGGGCCATACATACCTGGCACATGCACATCGAGCAGGCGCAGGTAAACGCTGAGCTGGCCGCGATGGTGGTAGTGGTGGCTGAGGGCCATCGAACGTAGCACAGCAATCTTAGGCATCGAGAATATAACATGGTCGCCGCGCCGCAGGGTCCACATTTTACCGAAGTCTTCATCGCTGGCACTTTCCAGAGCAGCTACAGCTTTGTTTACGTTCTCATCCAGCTTAGCAAGCAGTTCGGCAGTAGATGTCGGTATTGTTGGCTTGTAGTTCATGGCGGCGAGATCAAGTTCCTCGGTACCCATGGTCATCGTGATCCATCCTGGTAATTCGGCAATGTGGTTGGCGAGGTTGCCTAGTTTCATGGATTTGTCATGCGGTTTCCAGTCGTTCTTTTCTACCGGTACACGCTCCAGAATTTTCCTGGTGGAGGCGGCCTCCATCTTAAGTTCGGCTATTAAGCCTTGGTTGATTGACATAGTTATTTATTTTTACGAAAATTAGGAAAAAAATCCCGTTCAGCATTTGATTTAACCTAAACTTCATGTTAATGTGGCCAAGAAAAAACGCAATAGTTATTTTGATGCTGGCTTTCGCTGTGGTTGCAGGTTTTGCGGGCTGCGCTCAAAAAGCGGGTAACCACGAGATTGCAGTTGCATTCTATAATTGTGAGAACTTTTTCGACATTGTTCACAATCCCGCAAAGGAAGACGAGGACTTTACGCCTGAAGGTAAGTACCACTACACGCAGCGCATTTATGAGCAGAAGCTGCACAACATTGCCACAGTGCTGCAAGGCATGGGCGGCGACGATGGCGCCGCTATTATAGGGCTGGCCGAGGTGGAGAATAGCACTGTGCTGGGCGATCTCGCCCACCAGCCGGAACTCGCAACACGCAACTACAAATACGCCTGGTTTGATGGGCCAGACCCGCGTGGTATAAATGTGGCGCTGCTCTACAACCCCCAATATTTCACGGTCATCATGGCAGAGCCTTTGCACGTGGACCTCTCCGCGTTAGCCGGTAAGTCTGTAACACGCGATGTGCTGCATGTATATGGTGTATTGGCCGGCGATACCGTTGACGTATTCGTGAACCACTGGCCATCGCGACGGGGCGGTGAAGAAGCCAGCGATGCTAAACGTAGCGCCGCCGCGCAGGTGGACAAAGATGCGATAGCCTCCATCATGAAAATCAGGCCCGGCGCAAAGATCATCCTCATGGGTGACCTCAACGACAACCCCACCGACAACAGCATCACCACGGTACTTGGAGCCAAAGCGGAGCCAGCAGATGTACCTGAAACCGGCCTGTACGACCCGTGGATCGACATATACAAGGGCGGAGGCGGCACAGAGACCTTTCGCGGCAGTTGGAACCTCTTCGACCAGGTGATCATATCGGGCGGCTTCCTGGCCGATAAGAATCACAAGCTGCATTACGAAAAGGCGGAAATATACAGGCCCGATTTTATTATAGACCACTACAAAGGGCATGATGGCGAGCCGCACCGCTCGTTCGTGGGCACGCACTGGATAAATGGTTACAGTGACCATTTCCCCGTTATTCTTTACCTTTCAAATTCAAAAGCCAAAATTCAAAATTAAAAAGATGGATTGCCGGAAGCGCCCAGTCACGAACTTTAGACTTTAGACAATGAACGTTAACGAAGTACCCCAGGACCCCCGGAACATAAAGCCCGGAGATACGCTGAAGAAACTGGTGTATGCCGTGGATAAAGACGGCAAGTACACAGGTGTGAACTCTGCCGGCTGGGAAGCAGAGAATGTAGCCATAAAGCAGGCATGGGACGACATAGATGAACACCTTGCTGAAACCGAAGCACAGGTGCGTGCAGGTACGCTTAGCCCCATTCCATACTTCATGCAGAAGAACCTTATGGACCTGGCCCTGCTGGCCCGCTACGCCGGCAAGTGGCAGTGGCAGGTAAAGCGTCATTTTAAACCCGGTGTTTTTAATAAGCTAAGCGCTGCTATGCTTGAAAAATACGCACAGATATTTAACATTACTACCGCACAGCTCACAGGCTTCGGGAAAAATAATTCATGAGCAATACACCATACCTGCATCATCAGCATGCCCATTGCGAAAGCGGGGTCACTTCCAATCTCCTGGCCCACGAGGGCATCAGCATCAGTGAGCCCATGGCCTTCGGCATAGGCGCAGGGCTATTCTTCGCGCACCTGCCTATGCTGAAGGTGAGCGGTGTGCCCGGCACTACTTACCGCATATGGCCGGGCGCCATCTTCAAGCGTGTGGCACAGCGCCTGAATGTGACGATACATGCAGAGAAATTCAGCAACCCCGACAAGGCCATGCAGGCACTCGATGCGGTACTGGCCACAGGCAAACCTGTGGGCATATTGGGCAGCGTGTTCTACCTGCCCTATCTTCCCGAGGCATTCAGGTTTCACTTCAACGCCCACAACCTGGTAGCCTACGGCAAGCAGGATGGTGAATATCTCATCAGCGACCCCATAATGGAGGATGTAACCCGAATTGCACCCGCTGACCTCGTCAAGTCGCGCTTTGCCAAAGGAGTGCCGGAGCCCAGGGGGTATATGTACTACATTACCGGCACATCGAAAGACATTGATATGGCGAAAGCCATAGAGCAGGGCATAAAGCAAACCTGCTTTTTCATGCTCGGGCCGCCGCTGCCATGGTTTGGCAACAAGGCTATTTTTACCCTTGCCAATCGCATCAGCGACTACCCTAAAAAACTGCCCCCCCGCAAGGCCGCCCTCTACCTGGGCAATGTGGTGCGCATGCAAGAGGAGATTGGCACCGGCGGCGCAGGATTCCGGTATATTTACGCTGCCTTTCTGCAGGAGGCCGGCCAACTGCTAAAGCGGGATGACCTCATTGCTTTTTCAGAGCGGCTTACGGCCATAGGCGATGACTGGCGGCACTTTGCCTACAGCGCTGCCCGCATCCTCAAGGCCCGCCAGTCGGATATTGTTTCTTACGACGAGCTAAGCGAGCTGCTCCGCAAATGCGGCACCCAGGAAAAAGAGCTGTTCCAGGAGATGCGGAAGCTAAAGTGGTGATCGTTTTGTTCGCAAACACAGAGACCGAATTTATGCTTGTGGTGACACCCACAGAACTATGTTAGCTGAATTTAGTCTGTGGCATTTTCGCACCCTCCGGGAGGCCGGATATTTAAAAAAATCACTTACCTTTGCACCCTAATTTTAACATTTGCTTTCTAAGGCCAGAAATATCATAGTTGCGATTATAGATTTTTTCCATCGACCATTTGCCAAATGGATACCTACGCAAACTTTCCGTTATCTCGCTTGCGGGGGTGGCAATACTGTTCTTGGCCTGGTACTGTACTCCGTAGTTTTTGTGGACGTGTTGCACCAGCACGACCTGCATGTAATGGGGCTTTTAGTGACTGCACGTGTTGCGGCACTGTTTACCGTGCTTTGCATCACTACACCATTAGGGTTCATGCTGTCCAGCTACGTTGTTTTCCCCGAATCGCAGATACATAGCAGGATACAGGCTTTCCGTTATACAATGGCCACCATTACTTTTTTGCTGCTATCCTATGCTCTCACGAAGCTGTTTGCCGTTTGCATCCCCATGGTGCGGGCAGATATAGCTAATATTTTCGTGTCCATTGTTACTGCCATACTCAGTTATCTCTCGCAACGCTTCTTTACTTTTAAGATCACGAAAGAAGAGGTGTCGGCTGAATAATTTTTCCTGTTTAGATTTTTCTGTACTTAGCCGCGTGCTGCTACTATTGGGCATCGTTGCCACGCTCGCTTCCTCTGGGGACTCTCAATATTTGGATTTAGCCATTTTTTATCAATCAAATTCATTACAAAGAATTAAAATATAATCGCAAATAAAGATACATACTCATTCGCAAGACTTCATGAACGGCAAGGTTTTACTAAATTGAGCGTCAATTTGCTTTCGCGCGTGATTGCCACCTCGTTCATTCGGAGTTACTATCCTTTAAAAATCAATAATTATCCAGAAATTCAATCGGCCTCAGGATAGGTATGCCCTGAAAAGGGTGCATCACCAGCAGATCAGCGTCACCAGATACACGGCAGCTCGCTTCCACTGCCAGAGCTAAAGAAAGATACTTATCATCTTTCGGGTCTCTGCATGCAGTTACATTGTTTTCTACAAGAACTGGCAGTGCGTTCGAGATAATATTTTCAATAAAAGCAAACCGGGTAGGAAAGCGGCAGGTATTTATCAAATTTTGAGCGTGAAAACACGCGCACATATTCTGCAGCAACTTCATCAGAAACAACCAAAACGCCCCTGGCCCTTGCTTTCTTCAATGCCTGTGCGGGTGTGCTTGAGTCATTAAATAAGGCGCTTAATAAAACGTTGGTGTCGAAAACGAAAAGATCACTCCTCATCCTTCATCAACTCGTTTAATATTTCAGGAGTGAGGCCATTCTTTTTTGCCAATGCTGTTGCCTCGCCCATAATATCAAAAAGACGTTCATCGGGTGATTTTTTACTCAAAAAGGCTTGAAGCCAGGCATTAATATATTGCTCGGCTTTCTTTTTCTTTTCTTCATTGGCCTTTTCATAAACATGGGCCAGAGAAGAAGGAACATGGATGGATATCGTATTCATGCGCTGATTTTTCCTATATAAAGATACAAAAAAATGCTATTCTCATCCAGCACCACGAAGCAGACAGGAAAATTTGTGAATATCTTCCTTGGCAGTCTTACTCATCCGGCACATTTCTTGCGGCATTATCGTGTGGCATTTTGGCGCTATCAGTTAGTGAAAGTATGGCATCATAACGGTTATGAATTACGACAAAATTTATATTGGCCGGCATCGAAAAAGCGCAACAAAAGCGTGCGATAAGAATGTGATACGCTTGTGATATTTTTAAAAACCCAAACCACACATAAACAACGAAATAGCCGCAGTAATCCACAGAACTTTTTTTTCTGAAAAATTGTGACATTTTCATCGAAGCACAAACGACGTAATTTATAACTCGCAAATACAGCTAGAGCACTTTGGAATAAGAATCATGGAAATCAAAACAATCAAGTGAATCAAGGTTCAGACAGTGGGTAACAATGGGAAATTTGAACAAAAATTAATATCAGCCACCGTAAACCATTTCAGCAGATTAGCATGCCCCGCTTTTACCTTATTTTTTTTGATGGGGCGTTGGGGCATTGATACGAAATCAAATTTTTCATGTAGTTTGGCAAATCGTTCCACGGCATTGCTCAATACGTTTTTTTATGAACAAGAAAATATTTATTACACTCTCTATTGCTGCCATAATGGCTAGCAGTGTTGCAGTGTTTGGATGGGGGGTATGGGGGCATAATCATATCAACAAGGGTGCGGTGCTGAGCCTGCCGGCGGAGATGGGGATGTTCTTTTACAACCATTGCGATTTTATGGTGGAGGAGAGCACGGTGCCGGACATCCGCAAGCATGTGATGGCCGATAAGGCGGAGGGGTCACGCCACTACATAGACCTGGAGAGCTACGGCTACAGTGGCCGTGCTGGTATGCCACGCACTATGGACGAGGCGATAACGAAGTATGGCATGGACACGCTGCAGCGCCACGGACTGTTGCCATGGTATATACAGGACATGATGGCGAAGCTGACCGATGCCATGAAGCACAAACGGAAAACGGAGATATTGCTCCTCGCTGCTGACCTGGGGCATTATGTAGCAGATGCGCACATGCCACTACACACCTCGCTGAACCATAACGGGCAACAGACAGGGCAACAGGGCATACATGCATTCTGGGAGTCGCAATTGCCGGAGCTGTTCGGGAAAAACTATCATCTTTATACCGGCCCGGCGCACTATGTAAGCGATATTGAAAAGGCCACCTGGGATATGATAGACAGCAGCCATAAACTGGTGGATACGCTGCTGCGCATAGAGTTCAAGATGCGCAAGGACAACCCGGAGGACAAGCAATATGCGATGGACGCGGACGGCAAGCGGGTGAAGAACAAGTATGGCGAGCCGGTGCACAGCTATGAATATGCACATGTGTATCATGAGCTGCTGAACGGCATGGTTGAAAAACAGATGAAGTCGGCGATAGCGGATATTGCTGACTTCTGGTACACCGCATGGGTAAATGCGGGAAAGCCCGACCTTGACGACCTGGATCCGGCATCTATGACGGACCGCAACAAGGCGGTGTATAAAGAAGACCTTAAGGCATGGAAAACCGGGAAGATAAAGGGGCTGAGGTCGGATAAGGAGTTTTAGGTTTCCGCTCGGGGGGTCACGCAAAGAGCGCAAAGGCACTGCCCCGAACGAAATTATTTCTTTGCGACCTCTGCGTTTTTTCTTTGCGGTCTTTGCGTGAAAAATTTCATAACAGAATGAATTTGATCAAGAATGTAGTACGCTTGGTGGGGCTGGTAGGGCTGATCTTGATGTGTGTGTATGTACTGCCGGGGCATGTCCCGTTTTATGATAAGTATATCTTCTATCCTTTACAGTCATTGCGGATAGCGCTGCTGGGATGGGTGCCATTTAGCGTGGGGGATGTGGTGTATGTGGCGGGCGGTGCAGCGTTGCTTTATACTGTAGTACGCTGGGTTTATTACCTAGTTAAGTTCAGGGAGCATAAGAAGAGGCTGGCGGTGTCTGTTTTGGATACGGTTAATGCAGCCTTGTTTGCGTATTTGTTTTTCATAGTGGGGTGGGGCGCCAATTACTCAAAGCGGCCGCTGCATGAATACTGGGGAATGGATAGCCCGGTATATAAGACCCGTGAAGAGCGGAGGGCAGCCGATTCAGCCATGCTGATAGCGTATAATGATTTCCTGGTGAGGAGGCTGAATGTGTTTGCGCCGCAATACCGCAACTTATCGCTGAAGGAGGTGAATGCGCGCTCGAAAGCATTTTATCAACATTATACCGACAGCAAGGTGAAGATGCATGGGCTGGATGTGAAGCCATCAATGTTTGGCTACTTTATGGAGCGTGTAGCGGTAGATGGGTATTACAATCCGTTTACGGGCGAGGGGCAGGTGAGCAGGCGGCTGCCAGGCTTTGTGCTGCCGTTTGTGGTGAGCCACGAGATGGCCCACCAGGCAGGCATAGCAGCGGAGGGCGATGCTAACCTGATGGCCTATGCACTGGGCACACGATCTGCCGACCCGAGCTTCAACTACTCTGCTTACCTGAATATATGGCTGTATGCCAACAGCCGCCTGTTCCGGAGGGATTCGGTGAGGGCGAAGCAATTTGAAGCGCAACTGAACAAGCTGACAAAAGCGCACCTGGATACGCTGGAAGAGCTGAGCAAGAAATTTGACAATGAAGCCAGCAGGTACAGCACCGAGTTTTATGACAACTACCTCAAGATGCAGCATCAGAAGGAAGGCATCAGGAGCTATGGCAATGTAGTAACCAGTGCGTGGCTGCTGGAGCTGAATAGGAATGCCGGGGTGATACCGGTACCGTAAGGGTTTAATATCTCGCAAAGGCGCAAAGCTCGCAATTCACTCATTTAGTTTTTAAGGGCGCTAAGCGAGAATGAAATGAGGCCATATTTTCTACCCTCGATACTCTCCCCATACATCGCGAAGCGTGTCTGCGATCTCGCCCAATGTACAAAGGTTTTCCACGGCGTCTATTACAGCGGGCATCAGGTTTTCGGTGGTGGTGGCTTGCTGTTTTATTGTTGCAAGGCAGGCTGCTGCAGCTTCGTTGTTGCGTTCTGCGCGGAGCTTCTTCAGCTTCTCGCTTTGCACGATGCGTATGGAGTCGTCTATACGGAATACAGGCGGCGCGGCGGCCTCGGCAGATGTGAATTTGTTTACGCCGACAATGATCTTGCTTTTGTCTTCTATGGCTTTATTGTAGGCATAGGCGGAGCGGGCAATTTCATCCTGCATGAAGTGATGCTCTATGGCTTTTACGGACCCGCCCATTGCGTCTATTTTTTCTATCAGTTTCCATGCTGCGGCCTCTACTTCGTTGGTCAGGCTTTCTACATAGAATGAGCCGGCAAGCGGGTCCACGGTATCGGTAGCGCCGCTTTCGAAGGCGAGTATCTGCTGGGTGCGAAGTGCTATGGATGCGGCTTCCTCAGTGGGCAGGGACAATGCTTCATCGTAGCCGTTAGTGTGCAGCGATTGTGTGCCGCCTAGCACAGCCGAAAGGCCCTGCAAGGCCACACGAATGATGTTGTTCTTGGGTTGCTGTGCGGTGAGGGTGCTGCCGCCGGTTTGCGTATGGAAGCGCAGCATCTGGGCGCGGGGGTCGGTGGCGCCGAGCTCCTGGGTGATGTGTGCCCACATGCGGCGGGCGGCGCGGAACTTGGCTACTTCTTCAAACAGGTTGTTGTGGGCATTGAAGAAGAAAGACAACCTTTGTGCGAAGACATTTATATCAAGGCCTTTGTCCAGTGCCGCTTGCAGGTAGGCCTTGCCGTTAGCGAGTGTGAATGCAAGTTCTTGCACTGCATTTGCGCCTGCCTCGCGGATGTGATAGCCGGAGATAGAGATGGTGTTCCACTTAGGTACCTCCTTACTGCAATACTCGAAAATATCGGTGATGAGGCGCATGGATGGCGCTGGAGGGTAAATGTAAGTGCCGCGGGCGGCGTATTCCTTCAGTATATCATTTTGTATAGTGCCGGATATTTTCTTGATGTCGGCGCCTTGTTTTTTTGCAAGGGCTATGTATAATGCCAGCAGGATAAAAGCGGTGGCATTGATGGTCATGGATGTGGAAATATCGCTGAGGCGGATGTCTTTAAAGAGCAGCTCCATATCCTGAAGGGAGTCTATAGCTACACCTACTTTGCCTACTTCACCCTCAGACATGGCATGATCTGAATCGTAACCGATCTGTGTGGGAAGATCGAAAGCTACCGAGAGGCCGCTTACGCCCTGGCTGAGGAGAAAGTGATACCGTTTGTTAGATTCCTCTGCTGTGCTGAAGCCCGCGTACTGGCGCATGGTCCACATACGATCGCGGTACATGGCGGCGTGAACGCCACGGGTGAAGGGGAACTGCCCTGGCAGCTCATCCATTTTTACCGGCTCGCAGTAGAGCTCGTTGATTATTATACCTGAATCTGTTTTGATCGTTTTTTGGTCCATTTTTTGCGTGGTCTTTTTTGTGCGCGAGTCAACCACCCCAGACCATCGCCAGCGATGGTCATCCCCTCCTCCCGATGGCTATCGGGACACGGAGGGGAGGTGTAACCAGCACTCATTTTCTTTTCTTAAAAGCATGTGGGTAAGCAATTACATATTGGGTATTGACATTACCTTCCTTACTTCATTGCTGATGATCTGGATAGCCATGTCGGTTGGTACATCGCCTTCTGCTTGCTGGATGACCTCCAGAATGCGGGCATGCAGGTCGCGGGCTGGCCCGTCGGGGTTTACGGTTTGAGCCAGGCGGTTTATCATGTTCAATTCCTGCTCTTTTACGTTTTTAACCGTTTCCCAGGCGTTATTTGACACATATATCTGCTGCGAAAGGTTGTGCTCAAACTCTGCGCTGATGTTGAAGGTCATTGCCTGCTGCAGGTCGCGCACAGTCATGGATGGATCGTAAACGCGTGGTATGAGCAACCTGGGGCTGATGCGCTCCAGGAATACGATGAGCCGTTCGTATGCCTGCAGACGCAGGCGCATGGTGATATCCTGTGTGTCTTTGAAGAGGGCAAGCTGTTTACGCTGCATTTCCGTGACAAGGAATTTTCTAACGATCAGGTAGCAGGAGATCAGCACTACCAGTGCGGGTATTGTATATTTCAGAATTTCGAGCGTGGCAACCATTATATCCATAAGATCAATTCAAAGGCCAAAAGTAGCAATTCAAAATCTTTCGGGCACGGCAAATTAATATTATGATATTTTTTTTAATTTTTCAGACCTGTTTGCCCGAGGCCGCCGGCATGTGGCACAGTTTTTACCAGACTTAGGTAAACAAAAAGTATTATGGAACTCCACGAATCAATGACGGAAATACTGAACGACCTGGTAATGATAAACAACGACCGTATAGCTGGCTATGAGAAAGCAAAAGGCGAGTTGAACGGCCTTGATATTGACCTTAAGGCGCTCTTTGAGGAGATGATACATCAGAGCGACGCAAATAAAGACGCACTTATTGAAAAGATAGAGGAGAAGGGTGGAATAGTTGACAATGATACGAGTTCCGCAGGCAAGATATACCGGGCATGGATGGACATAAAATCAACATTCACAGCAAGCGACCGCCATTCCATACTTGCTGCCTGCGAATTTGGCGAAGATGCCGCTCTTCGTGCTTACGAGTCTGCGTTGTCATCAGGCCTTTTGCTGGACGCCTCTTTCCGGGAACTGGTGGAGGGGCAGTTAGCCTCGCTGAAGAAATCGCATGATGTCGTTAAACAACAGAGAAATGCGCATAAGTCGCTGCAAGGCAAATAATGATTTAAAAAAAACGCTGAAATTTTTCACACCAACTTAATTATTATGTTATGAAAGCTGAATTAAAAGGCAGAGCGATGCCGGCGGATGAGGTGCCATTTATGAGTACGCTTACCGAGCGGATAAACAAGGCGGTAAAAGATGGTTATACAGACAGTTTGAAGGTGACGAAGCAAGGTTTGTATTCCACTATGAAAGATAAAACTTACGGGCCTGATGAGGTGCGCGTGATAGATTTCTGCCGTTTTGAAGGGCAGTCGGATCCGGCTGACAATTCAATAATGTATGTTATAGAAACAGCAGATGGGGTAAAAGGTACGTTGGTGGATGCCTACGGTGCATATGCGGACGAGCATGTGAACAAATTTATGACTGAGGTTGAGGAGATCAGTAAAAAGCATCCAAAGTGATCAATCCTCAACCGGAAAAAACAATTTGAACCTGGCCCCCATGTTTGGCTCTCCATGGCCGATGATATAGCCTTCATGATTTGCCATAATCCGCTGGCAGATAGCCAGCCCTATCCCTTTGCCATCGTACTTGGATTCCTGGGTGTGCAGGCGCTGAAATATCTGGAATATTTTGCTGATGTACTGATTATCGAAACCGATACCATTGTCGGAGCAGACGATACGGTAAAATTTTTTGTGCATCAGGTTTGGGTTGAGGCTTACCAGTTCATGCCCCGTAATAGTCTCGCAACTGAGCGTAATTACCGGTTTCACGCCTTCCCTGGTGAATTTCAGGGAGTTATCAAGCAGGGCTTTGAAGAGTATCTTTAATTGGTTTGGATATCCTTTAATAACAGGCAGTGCATATACTTCTACAGATGCGCCGATTGCTTTTATCTGTTCTTCAAGATCAAAAAGGATATACTGGCAGGTAACATTAAGTTCAACTGTTTCTTTCGCTTCATCGATCTTTGTGAGGCTAGTGAGTGCGTTGAGATCATAAATGAGCGACTGCATCCTGCTTGCTGATGAATTGATACGGTCAATAGTGATCCTGCTCTGGTCATCAATTTGGCCGCTGTTTTTGTAGAGCAGCATATTACTGAACACCTGTATTTTTCTTAATGGCTCCTGCAGGTCGTGAGATGCTGCGAAAGCAATTTCCTGCAATTCATTGTGCGACCTCCGGAGGTCTATCACTTTTGTTTGCAGTTCTTCCTGGTACCGGATCCGTTCGCGCAGCTCCTTGATCATTATAGAGAACAGGATAAGCGTAATGATGCAAAAAATGACCAGCAGATACTTCAATGTGCTGGTAGTAAGCGCCTGGTAAAACTGCTCCCCACGCGATCTTTCAGCCAGCAATTTGTTTTCAGCAAGGCGCATAGCTCTTAGCTGGTGGGAACACTCTATCATTTGCTGCCGGCTGTCAAAATAGAACTTCGAAGGGCTCGTGGACCGGCAGGAGTCCACGTATTCTATGTTTGCCCTTACCGCGGCGATACGTATGGCAATGCTGGCTTTCAGCAGTGCAACGTTTTTCCTTTGTTCGGGGTTATCGCTTGTAATTTTTCCAAGTGTGTCCACATATTTGTTAATGCTGTCAACGGCGTTGTTAAGATTCCTCAGGTATAAGGTGTCGTGGGTGATCATGTATCCTCGCTCGGTGAGGCCAACATCCCGCAGGAAAACTTCGGTGGAGCGGATGTTTATGATAACAAGATTGGTGTGGTCAACGGCATCGGAAAACTGGGTAAATGTGGAAAACCTCGCCATGGAAAACAGCGAAAGCGCAATCATAGACACAAATGACACGCAAAAAGCAATAACAATTACGAGTAACCTCTTTTTCATTGGTATCCAAAGCTACATTTTGTAGAACAATTTCCTCATGGTGGCATGAAAGTTTGCGTGATGATAGATAAGTTTAATTTTATATAATAATTTAAATATGTCGTAAGTAATTTGTAGTGAGCTAAATATTGTGCTTATAATAAAATATTGTTCAAAAAATTAAGTTTGGCTTTAACCTTGATTTATAGTGAGCAATACAATTTGCACACTATGATATCACAGCAACAATCACAGAGACAACAACTTAAGATTCTTCCACAGCAAATACAGCTGTTGAACCTGTACTTCCTGAACTCGCTGGAATTGCAGCAACGGATAAAAAATGAGCTGGAAGAAAATCCGTTCCTTGATGCAAAAGAAGAAACGGCGCCGGACGAGGATAACAAATCGACCAAAGATTCTGAGCAGGACTACCAGGACTGGGAGGAAACCATGTACGAAGACAGGCCTGACTACAAAGCAGAATACCAGAATTACTTTGACGCAGAGGTAGCGCCGAACTCGGCTATAACTGACGTGGCTACATTCAAGGAGGATGCTAAACGGCAATTGCATTTGCTTGACCTCGGCAAGGAAGATCTGGATACAGCCGAGTATATAATAGATATACTGAACCCGCAGGGGCTTATGGACAGGCCGCTGGAGGAAGTGGCAGACGATATGTCCTTTCATTTTCAAAATGTGGTGAGTACTGAACAGATAAAGAAGGGCCTTGCTATTGTGCAGACGTTGGACCCAACAGGTATTGGCGCATGCAGCATCAGGGAGTGCCTGCTACTGCAACTAAATAAAATGAATAAGAGCAGGCCGGATGTGAAATGTGCGGTCACCCTGCTTGAAAATCACTATAACGACCTGATGCACCGCCAGTTTGAAAAACTGCACCACGCCCTGAAAATAGATGATGATGAATTGCGGATAGTGCTAAACCTGATCGGCAGCCTGAAGTTTTACCCAGTGACAGAAATAGCGCGGAGCGACCCCAAGAACACAATTATCCCTGATTACATCATTACTAATTACGGGGATAATATACAGGTGAATTTATTCTCCAGCCGGTCGTCATCCGTGTTTGTAAACCAGACACTGCACGACCAGCTTGCCAGCCATGTAAGCAACAAAGACAAAACAGCCAGCCAGTATATAAAGAGCAAACTGAGCAGTGCGCAATGGTTCGTGAACGCGGTAAAACAAAGAGAAGAAACAATGATGCGCATAATGCAGTGCATTGTGGAGATACAACATGATTATTTCATTTCCGGCGACATACAACTGCTCAAGCCAATGGTGCTGCGAAACGTTGCTGAAATTTCGGGCTACGATATATCTACGATCTCCCGTATCACCAGCAATAAATATGCGGAAACGCACTTTGGGTTGCTGTACCTTAAAAAGCTTTTCAGCGAGGGCATAGCCGATAAAAAGGGAGATGTGATCAGCAATAAGGTGATACAATCGGTAATAGGTGACGCAATAAGCGTCGAGGACAAAAAACACCCGTACACCGACCAGCAACTGGTGAACCTGCTTTCCGGCAAAGGATACAATATAGCTCGCCGCACTGTGGCAAAGTACAGAGAGCAAATGCACATACCCATAGCACAAGTGCGCGCTGTATGGGCATAATAGCAATAGTCAAGGTATAAATCCTTATATTTGGTACACACACAATAACAACTATGCACAAAATACTGGTAGTAGATGACGACAACGATATGTGCCTGCTCCTTACCCGTTTCCTGACAAGGAACAACTACACTGTAGCGAGCGCGAAAAGCGGCCAATCTGCAATAGAATGGATGAAGAAAAACACACCGGACCTGGTTTTATGCGACTTCCGGCTTGACGATATGACTGGCGTTCAGTTGCTATCAAAGATCAAGGAAATGCACCCCGGTGCGGCTGTTATAATAATTACTGGCTACAGCGATGTAAAGGATGCAGTAGAAGTGATGAAACTTGGTGCGTACGATTATGTGACAAAACCACTTTTCCCGGATGAAATATTATTGACTATAAAAAAAGCGCTTGCGGAAGAGCCGAAGGAAAGTGTGGTATCAAGGCCTTCTCCCGGCAGCAACGGGACTACTATAAAGGCAAAAAGCGCTTATAACAACCAGTACATTATTGGAGAGAGCCCTGAATTCGGGGTGATTATCAAGCAAATAGACCTTGTGGCGCCTACCAATTTCAGCGTAATTATTTATGGTGAAAGCGGGAGCGGAAAAGAGGCAATAGCGCAACAGATACACCAGAAAAGCAAGCGGTCGGACAAGCCGTTTGTGGCTATTGATTGCGGGGCCTTATCCAAAGAACTGGCTGGCAGCGAGCTTTTCGGGCATGAAAAGGGGGCATTCACCGGTGCGCTCAACCAAAAAACCGGCAGCCTGGAAATAGCCAATGGCGGCACAATATTCCTTGATGAGATAGGCAACCTGTCTTACGATATACAGGTATCCTTGCTGCGCGTGGTGCAGGAGCGCAAAATAAGAAGGGTAGGCGGCGTTAAGGATATAGAACTGGATGTGCGAATAATTATTGCAAGTAACGAGAACCTCTGGGACCTTGCTCGGGCGGGTAAATTCAGGGAGGACCTTTATCACCGGTTCAATGAGTTTAGTATTTCTGTACCATCATTGCGGGAGCGCAAACAGGATATCATGCTGTTTGCCCATCATTTTCTGCAAGTAACAAATTCTGAATTGGGCAAGAATGTCAAGGGCTTCACCAAAGAAGTCGAAGCCATTCTTAACAGTTATGTGTGGTACGGCAACCTGCGCGAACTGAAGAATGTTATTAAACGTGCCACACTGCTGAGCGATGGCGACCTGGTAGAAGCAAAAACACTACCGTTTGAGATCAGCAATTTTTATAAACTGCAATTTGACTCACCAGCTGCAGAAAAAGTGGCCAGTGCGCCACAGGGCGATGGAGCGGTATCCTATGAAAATAAATTGAAGAGCGCAAACCTTGACGCTGAATATGAAGTAATACTGGATGCGCTGAAGCAGGCTAACTATAATAAAAGCAAAGCAGCCAAGCTACTTAATGTGGACCGGAAGACGCTGTATAACAAGATGAGGCAATTCAAGGAATTTAACATGGATTAGTGAAGAATAAACACACTGGGAAATGGTTATAGCGGTTATGGACAATTTACAGACATTAGGAACAATTGACAATAAGGAGGGCTTATTATCCGGGGATGCATTATTGAGATGCATATCGGGAGGACCCGGGCTCGTGACTGTGGTAAGGGCAACTGACCTGAAAATACTATATGTAAACGATCAGTTTGAAAATCACCTTGGTTATTCGAATGCAGACCTGGAAGGCAAAGGACTATGTTTCGATGACCTGTTGGGAAATTACCTGCATGACCGCCTGCGGTTTCAGTTAACTATAGCAAAGAATGACCCGATGGCCAGCAGCCGTTATTTTATGTATCCTTTAAAGGGCAAGAACGGAGTGGAAGCCCCATACTGCTTATACGTATCGCCTGTATATACAGGCGGCGTAATAGAAGCATATAGCCTTGTGATGCATCCCGAACTTTCCCGGTGGGACCTGCCATTTACTTCTTTCAATACCAGGGAGCTGTTCCTCGAACAGTTCAACGGGGAAGATTTCGGAACATTTGAATGGATAATGGATGTGGACAAGGTTTTCTGGTCTGTTGGCGTTTACCGGATCTACGAAATCGATGACCGGCAATTTCCTATTAACAGAGCTGTTGTCCAGCAGTTTGTGCACCCGCAAGACAGGGCTGCGGCAAGTGAAGCAACTGCAACAGCAGTGGCAAACGGCAAGAGTGTCGATCTTGAATACAGGATAATTACCGCCAAAAATAAGATCAAGATCATTCATTCGTTGGCAAGAGTCGTTAAGAATAATGAAGGGAAAGTAGTAAAAGTAATTGGCAGTATCCGGGACGTGACCGAGCAGCGGAACATAGAAACGGACCTGAAAAATAAAGTAGAGGAACTTAACCACTCCAACAAAGAACTGGAAGAGTTTGCGTTTGTAGCCAGCCATGACATGCAGGAGCCGCTGCGGAAGATAACTACCTTCAGCGACCGGCTTTCTGAAAAGTATAAGGACGCGCTGGCGGGAGATGGGCTGATGTATCTTTCCCGGATGGTAGCCGCTGCAGAGAACATGCGGTTGCTTATCAATAACCTGTTGGATTTCTCAAAAATATCGAAGAATAAGCAGCCTTTTGAGCCTGTGAACCTGAACCTGATCGTGAAGCAGGTAAAAACTGACCTGGAACTGGTAATAGAAGAAACACACACGGTAATAAAAAGCCATTCTTTACCGCAGATCGATGCAATTCCTTCGCAGATGAAGCAGCTCTTTGCGAACATTTTCAGCAATGCCATAAAATTCCGCAAGCCGGATACAAGCCCTGTGATCACTATTGAGATGAGCAGGCTCAGCGATGATGAAAAAGATCATTTCGAATTGCCGCTACAGCCAGTTTACTATAAGATATCGGTCACCGATAATGGTATCGGGTTTGAGGATGAGTACAGTATGCGGATCTTCCAGGTGTTTCAGCGGCTGCATGGCAAGTCGGAATATCCGGGATCGGGCATTGGCCTTGCTATTTGTAAAAAAATACTGGAGTACCATCACGGGCTGATATTTGCGGAGAATATTCCTAATACAGGCGCACGGTTCGTCTTCATAATTCCCGAGCACCAGGGGGGCCTAAACCAATCAGCGAATGAGCCTGTTATATACTAATGCGCGTATATTGATCGTAGATGACGATGAAGACGACTTTATCATTACGAGCGAGTATATACATTCCATACCCGGAAATTCGTTTAAGCTAGCCTGGTGTAAGACCTACAACGATGCGCTGAAAACACTCCAGTCGCGGGAATATGACCTGTATTTTGTGGATTACCGGCTTGGTGCAAAATCCGGTGTTGACTTTTTAAAGGAAGCGGCCAGCTATAATTTTGAAGAACCCATAGTGCTGCTGACAGGAAAGGGTAACTACGAGGTGGATATACAGGCCATGCAACTGGGCGCGGTTGACTACCTTATAAAAACAGAGCTTAGCGTAGAAAAAATGGAGCGGTGCATCAGGTATGCACTGGAGCGCGCGGGCACACTAAAGGCGTTAAAGGCCAATGAACGCAAATACCGGAGTATTTTTGAGAAGTCGAAAGATGCGGTTTTCGTAACAGACTACGCGCTTAATTTCAAAGATGTGAACGAGGCAATTGAGCACCTGCTGGGATATGATAAAGAAGAAGTGCTGGATATGAATTTATGTGATCTCCTGGACCAGCCGCATTTCAAAACGTCTCTTGTGCAGTCTATACAGACTGGTACTGATGTGAATGACTGGGAGGTAGTAATGAACACCAGTGAAGGGGAAAAGAAATATTGCATTCTGACACTCACCATAGAAGACAGCGATAAGGTGGACGGCTATGTGCAGGGCATAATACACGACATCACGAACCTGAAAAAAGTAGAGAAAGCAACCTTGCAAGGTGAGAAACTTGCCGCAGCCGGAAGGCTGGTGCGCACTATAGCCCACGAAGTGCGCAACCCGCTCAATAATATTACACTATCGGTAGAGCAGATGCAGCAGGATGTGAAAGATGAGCAGATGCAGCTCTACATGGACATCATAAAAAGAAATGGCAAGCGTATAAATGACCTGATCAGTGAACTGCTCAATACTTCCCGCCCGTCTGAGAACCGGCTGGAGAAACTGGTGCTGCAGAATATACTGGACGATGTTATTGCCGCATCAATAGACCGTCTTACCCTGAAGCGTATAAAACTGCAGCTTAGCTATCCGAACACTATGCTGGAGATACTTGCCGACCATGAGAAGCTCAAGCTTGCGTTGCTGAACATAGTAATAAACGCTGTTGAGGCTATGGAAGAGCAAGAGGGCTTGCTGTCGGTATCACTGCAGCAGGTGAACAACGGTGTACTTCTTCTGATCTCTGATAATGGCTGCGGCATCAGCGAGGAAAATATTTCGCGGCTTTTTGAACCGTATTTTACGCAGAAGCGAAATGGGGTGGGGCTAGGGCTTACTTTTACCCTGAATATTTTACAGGCACATAAAGCCAATATTGAGGTGACATCCGCGCCGGATGCGGGTACTACGTTCAAGATCACTTTTCCGCTGGCGGTGTAGGCGCACTTTTAAAAGATTTCCCGAAAATATTCCCTCGCAAAGGCGCAAAGCTCGCGTTGCAGTCATTTAGTTTTTAAAGTCGCTAAGTGTATTCTCATTGAGTTGGGGGTAGCAGAGACGCAGTTCATTACGTCTCTACGTGGTGAGGATGAGTGCCAATCGTCAGAAAAGCGAGCCTTCGCTATGAATTTCGGGCGGCGGTATTTTGGTGCCGCAATGTTTGTTCATCTGCTCAATGAAATATTTTATGAGCTCCGGTGAATGAAGTTCTTCGTGCTGGTGCATAAAGAAGTAGCAGGTTTGTAGCCCTTCGTCCATCCATTTTTTTATACGCTGCACCCATTCGTCAATGCGGGTGTAATCGGTGGGATGCAGGCCATTGCCCACAAAGCGAATAAAACATTCTGGTGTGGAGAGGTGCATATGCACACAATCCCTGCGGCCTGCGGCATCAGTGATCACTGCGCCTCTTTTATGAGTGCGCAGGTAGCTGTACAGCTCCGGGTTATAGCCCTGTTTGTTGTTATACCATTCTTCATGCCGCAGCTCGAGGAAAACGTCCACATCCTTTGGCATGTCATCAAGAAATTCTTCGATGGTTGCGAGGTGCTTTACACTCATTTGCGGGTGCGGCATCAGGAATATGGGGCCAAGGTGTTTTCCGAACGCAGAAACGACATCGAGAAAGGCATCTACTTCCGCTTTTGCGTTCTTCAGCCTGCGCAAATGCGTGATGGATTGTGTGAACTTGGGACAGAACAGGAAATCTTTTGGTACTGCGGCTACCCATTTTTCCACCTGCTCACGTGAGTGGATATTGTAAAAGAAACCATTAAATTCTATGCTGTTGAATTGTGTAGCATAGTAATGGAGGAAGTCTTTTTCTTTGGTGCCTTTAGGGTACAGCTTCCCGATCCAATCTTTGCGGCCCCATTTAGCGCAGCCGATATAGAATTTTGTTTTGCCCTTTCCTTTCTTCAGCACGGCCATATTTTCAGGCGCGTCTGGCGGCAAGGTGAGGTCTGTTTGGGCTAGGTCTTTTTCTTCTATTTTCCCGAAATCCATGGCTTTAAATTGAGAATTTGAAATTAGGTAATTTCTCTTGTTGACGCCGAATGAATTTGCCCCTTTCGCGAAGGTTTTTGCAACAATAAGCGTCTAAAAGGGAAAACACCCCTAAAGTTTTGCTATTTTGCTGTCAAATAGTTTGTTATGCGGGTGCTTTTTGCGGTTATGATCTGCTTTTCAGCTATATCGTTTTTTGCACTCCCTGTTTTTGCCCAAAAACAGGGGCAGGCGCTTATTGATTCACTGCTGAAAGAGTTGCCGTCTAAAAAAGAGGATACCGCCAAGGTAAAATTGCTTGAAAAACTGTCGTACGAATATACAAATGTGAATCCTGATGAAGGGATTAAATATGGGAAGCAGGCACTTGCGCTTGCGGAGCAAAAAAAATGGGAAAAAGGAATAGCGTATGCCAATAACAGCATCGGCAGTAATTATGATGCAAAGTCGGATTTTCCACAGGCAATGGATTATTATCTGAAGGCGCTGACCATCAACGAAAAGCGAAATGATTCTGGAGCGATCGCCGTCAATTCATTGAATATCGGTATTATTTATTACCGGCAAAATGATTTTAACAAGGCCCTTGATTATTATCTGAAGGCATTACCATTAAACAACAATTTGACCAGCAGGAAAGAACTGGAACTCAAGTCGTTGAACGAGAGAAAACAGCATAAAAACGAGGAAGATACAACGTTCATAAAGACTCAAAAGAGGGCTGCGGAAGCTCTGATAGAAAGTAAAAAGGGATTAGCAGCTAACCTTGTGGATATTGGCATAGTGTACAGTAGCCTGAAAGAGTACCCAAAGGCAATGGAATATTATAAGCAGGCATTGGTAATAGATTATGACGTAGATAACAAAGACGGAAAGGGAGAGATATACGCAAACATAGGTACGGATTACTTTACGCAGAATAACTATCCGGAAGCGTTACAGTATAGTTTCAGGTCCCTTCGTTTATACCAGGAATTAGGCAACAAAGATGGCATAGCTGTGGAACTGGATGCGATAGGGGAGGCTTACCTTGCTATTGCAAAAGAAGACAGTGCGGTGCCTGCTGAAAAAACAATGAACTTAAACAAGGCCATAGAATACCTGGAACAGGGATCTGTCATCAGCAGGGAGATTGGTAATCTGGAACATCAGATAGAGTTCAGCCGGGATATCTCGGATGCTTACTTCCTCGCAGGGAATTGTGATGCTGCACTGCAAAGCCTGAAAGTATATACCACACTAAAAGACTCTGTATTCTCTGACCAAAACAAAGTAAAGCTGGCAGGGCTGGAGAAGCAACGGGAGACTGAGCTTGGTGCCCGGCTGGCGAGGCTGGAAACGTTAAGAAAACGGAATGAGACACTGGCGATTTTCGGTGGTTTTTTTGTGCTGATAACTATTATCGGGATCGTGATATGGAACAACCGGAAGGTGACTGCAGAGAAACAACGATCGGATGAACTGCTGCTTAATATCCTGCCCGCGAAAGTGGCGGAAGAGCTAAGGGCCACAGGTAAGTCGGAGGCGAGGTACTTTGACCCGGTTAGTGTGATCTTTACTGATTTTGTTGACTTTACGATACATGCCGAAAAAATGGCGCCGGCTGAACTGATCGCTGAACTGCATATGTGTTTTAAAGCATTTGACGAGATAAGCGGTAAGTATGGTATTGAAAAGATAAAGACGGCAGGAGATGCCTATATGGCGGTGTCCGGGCTGCCTGTAGCAAGCGGCGATCATGCGGTGAATATGGTAAAGGCTGCGCTGGAGATACGGGACTTCATGCTGGAACGAAAGGAAAAGATCGGGGAAAAGGCGTTTGAGATACGGCTGGGAATACATAGCGGCAGTGTCGTGGCTGGCATAGTGGGCGTGAAGAAATTCGCTTACGACATATGGGGTGATACTGTAAATACTGCTGCGCGAATGGAACAAAACAGCGTGGCGGGAAAAGTCAATATTTCCCAGACAACTTATGACCTTGTTCATGGCGCTTTTGAATGTGAGTATCGCGGAGAAATAGAAGCTAAGAACAAAGGCAGCATGAAAATGTATTTTGTTGAGGCGAAACCGGGAAAAGCTGACGGGAATGCAGCAATATGAATACAATAGTTATCGTTATTTACAAAGACAGAGTCACACACATAAATCGTTTTTTATGAAAAAGTCACGTTTGTTTATCCAGATCGCAGCCATTATTTCGATGGCTTTGCCGGTATCAGCGCAGAACCTGATAACTGTGGCGGGGAATGGCCAGAATTCATTTGGCGGTAATGGTGGACCTGCCAGTAATGCTGCGTTTAACGGGCCTACAGGGATATTTTTTAACCCGCCAAACAGCACTTTGTATGTATGTGATGCAAACAACAATGTTGTCCGTATGATCAATCCTGCGGCGATTGTGACGAGCTATGCTGGGAACGGTTTTGGAGCTGGCACAGGTACCGGTGGATATATGGGCGACAATGGCCCGGCAACGAGTGCCGAATTATTTATACCACAGGGTATAATAAGAGACACTGCCGGAAATACCTACATGGCTGATGCCGGCAACCACGTAGTAAGAAAGATAGACCCATCCGGTGTTATTACAACGATAGCAGGAACAGGTGCAGCGGGCAATTCAGGTGATGGCTTTGCTGCGACAGCCGCTTTGCTGAATTTTCCTGTAGGTGTAGCAACGGATACGAGCGGGAACATATACATATCGGATTATTACGCCAATGTGGTGAGGAAAGTAAATACATCGGGGATAATATCTACGATAGCAGGCACAGGAACTCCCGGTTACAACTTTGATGGTGTTGCCGCGACTACGGCCCAACTGGACAGCCCAAGCCATATAGTGGTTGATGCTCACGGGGCTCTGTATATTTGCGATGATGCCAATCACAGGATCAGGAAGGTCAATACAACAACCGGGCTTATTAGTACCATGGTGGGAACCGGTATGCCCGGCAACAGCGGCGATCATGGGCTGGCAACTGCCGCACAGATAAATATACCGCGCGGGATCACTATAGATCATTCGGGTAATTTATACTTTACAGATGTTGCTGAAAATGTTATCAGGAGGGTAGGGATAATGGCAGACTCGATCTTTGCATTTGCCGGTACTCCGGGAACTCCGGGCTACAGCGGGGACGGCGGCCCGGCTACTGCGGCTATGCTCAACGCGCCCGACGGCATAACAGCCGACTCTGCGGGGAATGTTTTTTTCTGTGACCGCCTTTCCAAAGTTGTGAGAAGAATAACCACGACCGGTATCATCTCGACGGTTGCGGGGCATGACGACAGTTTGTTTTGCGGAGATGGCGGCCCGGCCTTGCAGGCAGAGATGGATTCGCCAATGGCGAGTGCATATGATGCAGCAGGCAATTTATACATAGCAGACTACGGCAATAACTGTGTCCGCATAGTATCACCTACCGGCAATATCTCCACGTTCGCGGGCGATGCGCTTGCCGGCCCGGGCTATTCCGGCGATGGCGGCCCGGCAACGGCTGCAAAGCTAAATCATCCAAAAGCGGTAGCAACCGATGCTGCGGGCAACGTTTATATAGCAGATGCAGGGAACTCAGCCCTTCGTGTTGTTCATACATCGGGAAACATTGCCACGTTCGCTGGAACGCCAACCGTAGCTGGTTATAGCGGCGATGGCGGCAGTGCGCTGTCGGCAAAACTGAGTGATCCGACCGGTCTAATTGTGGACTCGGTTGGCAATGTTTACTTCTCTGATGCAGGTAATAGCGCATTGCGTGTTGTACATACATCAGGAAACATTAGCGCTGTAGCCGGCAACGGGACTCCCGGATCAGGCGGTGATGGCGGTGCGGCTTCCGCAGCGCAACTGGTTTACCCGATGGGTTTAGCGTTTGATGCTGCGGGTAATTTATACATTGCGGATTCCGGGGCGGCCCGTGTGCGCGTTATTCATACCTCCGGAAATATCGCCACTTTTGCAGGCACCGGCACCCGCGGGTTTAGCGGTGATGGTGCCGCTGCCAGCAGCGCAGAGCTCACAGCGCCTATGGGTGTTGTAGTCGATGATACCGGCAATGTGCATATTTCAGATGGGGGTGATGCCCGCATACGCATCGTGCACACGTCGGGTAACATTTCCACCTATGTAGGCACCGGCGTACCTGGCTTTAATGGCGACGGGCCTATAGGCACTGCGCAACTGAATATGCCGGTTGGCCTTACAAAAGACCAGAGCGGTACCATTTATGTCACCGATCGCAAAAATGACAGGGTGCGCAAGTTTACGGGAGCGGGCCCGCTTGCTGTAAGCAGTCTGCAGCAATTGCCAGCAGGAGCTATTGTTGTTTATCCAAATCCGGGGAAGGACGCGTTTGTTGTGAATTTTTCATCGGCAACAACCCAGCCACTGCATTATACACTGATAGATCTTCTTGGCCGGAAAATAACAGAAGGGGATGCGGTGACTAATCAGGCATTTGAGTTAAGAATTTCAACTCAAGCAGGCATTTATTTGCTGAATGCAACAACCATTGATAGCAGGAAGGCGGTGAGGATAGTTGTGGAATAGGGATATTAACATTGCTTATCCAGGCTGGACGCATATTTTAAAATTAATCACCCCATTCCCAAGTGGCCTGCCCATGATGGTAGAACACAATTGTGCCGTCTCGTAACTGCACTTCAAGAGTTCCATCGGTATGGGCATTTAACAATGTAACGTCCCATTTGCCGGTGGCGTTACTGAAAAACTGTTTTTGACCTCTTTTATACAGCAATTCATTATACCGGGCCATTATTTTATCTGCGGGCGGCGGGCATACGGTGCAAAGCATAATATTTTCGCGCAGTGTATCACGCAGTTGTGTCATATTAAAGTCATTGCCGGAAGCTATTTTTAATGATGTGGCGAATGGGAGGGAATCCGGAAATTGTGCCTGTTTTACATTAAGCCCGAACCCTACGACAGCATGTGTCCACTTACTGCCACGGAGCACATTCTCTATGAGTATGCCCCCTGCCTTTTTGTCATTGATAATGATGTCATTGGGCCATTTCACATTTATATGCCACTCTTTATATAAATTTTGCAGAACATTGGCGATTGCAGCCGCGATTGCAGCATTAAATACAAATTGCTCCTGTATTGGCCGCCCCGGAACAACTATAATGCTCATCAGCAGGCTTTGGCTAGGGGTGTCTGTCCATACTTTGCCGCGCTGGCCCTTGCCTGCGGCCTGGCTTTGGGCCACTATTGTCAGGCCCTGCTGTGCTTTATTGGCATCTATGAGCTGCATGGCATAGTTATTGGTGCTATCTATACTATCAACTTCTATTATAGGGGAATCAGAAAGCATATTGCTGCGGAATGAGAAAGCATGAGGTTAAGTGAGAAAAGATTTATAATTTTGATAATCCGGAGACGTATTACCAAACAAAAATAAGATATAAGATTTGGAGAAAATCATAACTGCCTTGCAGGAAAGAAAAAAAGCGCCTGCGCGTCTTACCAAAAATAGCAAGCTATTTAAAACTATAATTAACGCAATCCAGGAAAAAAAGGGTGATGGGATCGTTTCACTGGACCTGAAAAAGATCGATGAAGCAGTCGCAGATTATTTCATCCTGTGTGAAGCGCGGTCGAATATCCAGATAAAGGCAATAGCCCAGAATATTGAAGATGCGGTAGAAATGGAATGTGACGAGCGGCCATACCATATAGAGCATGGAGATACCTGGACGCTGGTGGATTATGTAAATATTGTAGTGCACATTTTTCAGCATGAACAACGGATGTTCTATAACCTGGAGAGCTTGTGGGAAGATGCGCCGAGGACGGAGCATTAATTTTTATGGAATTAGGTATTAGTAGTTTGGAATTTGGATTGGAGTGTACTCATCGCAATATGTGTTGACTTTATACCCTGACTACCGGCATGCAGTTTTCAACTATAGACTTTAGACTAAATAACGATCAAAAGAGAAAATGGAAGACAATAAACCGAACCCGGGATTGAAACCGGTAAATGATAATCCGAATTCCCCAAGGAAGGGCCCTAAGTTCAACGTATATTGGATATACGGTCTTATACTGCTTGCAGTAGTGGGTGCACAGATATATGGCGGCAATTTTAATGCAGTCACGGCAGAGCATAGCTTCCAGGATTTTACAGAATACCTGAATAAGGGGCTGGTGGCCAAGCTGGTTGTGATCAACAACGAACATGTGGACGTTTATCTGAAACCGGGCGCTGTTCCGGCGCAGCCAGGGAGCAAATTTCCGTCTATAGCTAATCCCAATGATAAAGGGCCAGCCTTTAATTTTAAGATAGGTACGGTTGACCGCTTTGGAAAGGACCTGGACGAGGCGGAAAAAAACATTCCTGTAGAAAGCCGTCCGCCGGTTAGCTATGATACGCAGGGCGATTATATACAGATCCTTAAATCGTTCCTGATACCCGTGGTATTGCTTGTGGCTATGTGGTTCCTTATCTTCCGTAAGATAGGCGCAGGCGGAGGCGGCCCTGGCGGAGGCGGCATTTTTAATATCGGTAAATCCAAAGCTCAGTTATTTGAAAAGGGCACACGGGTAAATATCACATTCAATGATGTGGCTGGCCTTGATGAGGCTAAGGTTGAGGTGATGGAAATTGTGGACTTCCTCAAGAACCCCAAAAAATATACTGCGCTTGGCGGCAAGATACCCAAGGGCGCACTGCTTGTAGGCCCTCCGGGCACCGGTAAAACCCTGCTGGCAAAAGCTATGGCCGGCGAGGCGCAGGTGCCATTCTTCTCTATGTCCGGTTCTGATTTTGTGGAGCTGTTTGTGGGGGTGGGCGCAAGTCGTGTCCGCGATGTATTCAAGCAGGCGCGGGAAAAAGCACCATGTATCGTATTTATTGATGAAATAGATGCAATAGGCCGTGCCCGCGGAAAAAATGTAGTAATGAGCAATGACGAGCGGGAGAATACGCTGAACCAATTGCTTGTGGAGATGGATGGTTTCAGCGGTGACAGCGGTATCATAGTGCTTGCGGCTACCAACAGGCCTGATGTACTGGATATAGCGTTGCTTCGCCCGGGCCGCTTTGATCGCCAGATATCAATAGATATTCCTGATGTGAAGGGAAGGGAGAAAATATTTGATGTACACCTGAAGCCCATCAAAAAATCGAAGGACCTGAATATTAAGAAGCTGGCATTACAGACGCCCGGCTTTGCAGGAGCTGATATAGCCAATATATGCAACGAAGCCGCACTCATAGCAGCCCGTAAAGGCAAGAGCGAAGTGGATATGAGCGACTTTAACGATGCTATAGACCGCGTGATAGGCGGCCTTGAAAAGAAGAACAAGATCATACTGCCGGAAGAAAAACGCATCATAGCTTATCATGAGGCCGGCCATGCTGTTTCGGGCTGGTTCCTGGAACATGCACATCCGTTGGTAAAAGTTACAATTGTTCCACGCGGTGTGGCTGCGCTGGGATATGCGCAGTACCTGCCGAAAGAGGTATATATACGCACTACCGACCACCTGCTGGATGATATGTGCATGTCGCTTGGCGGCAGGGCAGTGGAAGAACTGATCTTTGGTAAAATATCAACGGGCGCACTCAGCGATCTGCAGCACGTGACGCGGCTGGCATATGCGATGGTGTCTATGTATGGTATGAACCCTGTGATCGGCAACATATCTTTCTATGATGCTCAAAATGAAAATAGCTTCTCAAAACCATTCTCGGAAGAAACCGGGAAGATGATAGATGACGAAGTGAGAAAACTTGTGGAAAAAGCCTACGTAAGAGTGAAGCAGATGCTTGTAGATAAGACAGACGCTGTGAAAATGATTGCTGAGGAGCTGCTGAAAAAAGAAGTGCTGTTTAAAGACGACATGGAACGGCTCTTAGGCAAGCGCCCATACGAAGATGCTATTGCGGCTGACGAAGAGCCGCTTGTTCCGGAGAGCATTTTGAACCCGAACATCTAAGAATACATTTATTGAATAACAAGGGCTACCCGGAAAAGGTAGCCCTTGTTTTTGCAGAGAAGCCATGCATGGCATCCTTACATGGCCTATACTGTTTGCTTGGTATTGGATGTGTTGTGTTTATCGCGAGTAGAGACGCATTTATTGGTTTTGTTTGATGATGTATTTATCGCGAGTAGAGACGCAATGCATTGCGTCTCTACGTGGACTGTGCCTGTTTGTCCATGTTGTATCTTCCTGTTGTTTATCGTGAGCAGAAGATGCAATCGTTCTGCAAGTTCACGATAACAATGGCGTCTCTGAGTGTATATGCAGTTTGTAGCGTGGATGCCTTAAAAAGTAACAATAAACTCACTGCCTTCATTCGGCTTGCTTTTCACCTCTATGGTGCCGCCTAGCGATTCTATTTGTGTTTTGGTAATAAACAGCCCGACGCCCTTACTGTCGTGGCCCTGGTGAAAAACCTGGTTGAGCTTAAATATCTTATCGCTATACTTGCTGAGATCAATGCCGAGGCCGTTGTCTTTTACTGAAAGCTGTGTTTTGCCATCAATGGTCCGCGTAG
Organism: uncultured Bacteroidota bacterium; assembly: GCA_903887415.1. Lineage (GTDB taxonomy): Bacteria > Bacteroidota > Bacteroidia > Chitinophagales > Chitinophagaceae > Nemorincola. Next base: position 46,816 of record CAISPO010000047.1, read on the forward strand.
TGATCTGTATAGTTGGTTCTATATCTTCCCGGCGATATTTTATGGCATTGCTGATGAGGTTGTACAATATACTTTCGAGGTAGATAGCAGGATAGCTGATCTCAGAAACCGGAAATTTTTGAATGACCTTAATACTATTCTGATAAATATCGCCCTGTAACTGGCTGGTGATGCGGGCAACAATATCCGCGAGGTTGCAGGAATCGTACTGAATTTCTTTATCCAGTTTTATACGGGCTATTTCCACCATCATATCGAGGTTGGTGAGCAGTGAGTTGCCGGCCTCATTGATCATTTTCAGCGCTTCTTCGTCGGGGAATATCCCGGACCGTTCGGAGAGAAATGCTATGTTACGAGCCGGACCACGCAGGTTATGGGCGATCATGTGGTTCAGCTCTTCCAACTGGTTGAAGCGGCCGAGCAGGTTTGCGGATGCTGTTTCGAGTTCCTGGTTCTTCCGTTTTAGTTCATCCCGCGCTCGTTGCTGTGCTGTGCGGTCAATAACTTCGCAAACAAAGAACTTCGGCTGGTCATCACTATCCCGCACAAGCGTTACGATAATCACTGTAGATAAAACGCGCCGGTCCTTAGTTACGTATCTTTTCTCAATGGTGTAAGAAGGTATCTCTTTTGCCAGTAGTTTTTGGATCAGCGGTATATCATTACCAATATCCTCCGGGAACGTCATGTCGTTGTAATGAATGTCCATTAACTCGCCCGTGGTATAGCCTGTTAGTTCGCAGATCACATTGTTTACCTGCAGCCATTTTCCACTGGGTGCTATCAGTGCCTTACCGGATCCGGAGTTGTGAAATGAGTTTTCAAACATTTCCTCGGCCTTGCGCAGTTCCAACTCAGCACGTTTTCGGTCGCTGATGTCCACATGTGTACCAATGAACCGCAGCGGTGTTCCGTCTTTTTTCCGCTCTATTACCACGCCACGGCTCAATATCCATTTGTAAGTGCCATTCTTGCACAGGTAGCGCATTTCCGCATAATACCCCGGCGACCTGCCATCAATGTAGTCCTGCATTTTTTTCTGCGCCAGAGCTACATCATCGGGATGTATCTTTGACGACCATTGCGCGAAGTTGGTAATTTCCTTAGCGCCGTATCCAAACAACTGCTCCCATTTGTCTGAAAAGAAAATAGTTTTCTCCTCCATGTTTGCATCCCAAACTCCGTGGCCGGAAGCATCCAATGCCAACTTCCACCGATCTTCTACAAGCGTGTTTTCCCTGCCTTTGCTGATGTTATCAATAACAAGGAACACATAATCCTTATCCGGATGGCAGGCGAGTACGCGCAATGATAAGGTAAGTACTGCAGCAATATCATTATTGTGGGAAACGTACTCGGTATAGGTGTTGCGGCCGGTGGCGAAAGCCTCTGTAATAAGCTCCCGGCACTTGGCAATGGTGCTGTCGTTTCGTATCTCTGATATTTTTTTGCCTTCGTAATGGCTTCTGAAAGCACCGAGCGGAGCGCCGTCCCGCTCCCATATCCGGGTCATTACCTGGTCCCGTGAAACTTCTACGACGCGCTCGCCTACCTGGAGTAAAGTTTTTACAATCGTCTCAACCTGGTTGTCGTGATCGTGATACATATCTTTTTCTGCGGTGCCTGGCCACTGTAAAGGTATTGCATAAATGCAGAATGGACTGTTACCAAGATGCAAACAGTCCAAACTATGGGGTGAATTTTTTATTGTGTTTTTACTTGGCCATCGCCGTCTTAAACTCCGAGGTAAAGTGAAATTCGATCTTAGGATTGTTCTGCCGCTCTGTATTTAGGAACCATTCACTTTGTGCCAGGTACACCAGGTTACCGTCTTTATCTTCCATGATGTTGCTTTGCTTGAAGCGGGCAAAATCTTCGATGGCTTTCTTATCACCGGTTATCCAGCAGGCTTTGTAAAATGATAATGGAACAAAAGAACAGGATGCGCCATATTCCTGCAGCAGGCGGTATTGTATTACCTCAAACTGCAGCTCACCTACACAGCCTATTATCTTGCGGTTGCCGCCATGCTGGGTGAATAGCTGTGCTACACCTTCGTCTGTAAGCTGGCGCACGCCCTTTTCCATTTGCTTGGTCTTCATCGGGTCTTTGTTCACCAGTTCCTTAAAGATCTCCGGTGAGAAGGTGGGTATGCCAGTGAATTGCAGCATTTCTCCCTCGGTAAGCGTATCTCCTATTTTGAAAGTACCTGTATCGAACAAGCCAACCACATCGCCGGGGAATGCCTCTTCGATGATATCTTTTTCGCGGGCCATGAAGGAATAGGGATTGCTGAAGCGCACTTCTTTTTCGAGGCGGGTATGCTTGTAGTAGGTGTTGCGGGCAAACCTGCCGGAGCACACGCGCAGAAAGGCGATACGGTCGCGGTGGCGGGGATCAAGGTTGGCGTGTATCTTGAAAATGAAGCCGGTGAACTTATCTTCGTTGGGTGCCACATAACGCTTGTCGGTATCGCGGCCCTGCGGCATCGGAGCGATGCGGATGAACGTATCCAGCAACTCTTTTACACCAAAGTTATTTACTGCGCTGCCGAAGAATACGGGGGCTATTTTGCCTTGCAGGTATTTTTCTGTATCGAGAGCACCATATACGCCCTGCAGTAGTTCTACGTCTTCACGTAGCTGGTTGGCATCGCGCTCGCCTATTTTTTCATCCAGCAGTTTATCGCTGAGGTCTTCAATAGGTACTGTATTTTCTTCGGTTGACTTCTGGCTGGCAGTAAACAGGTTGAGGCTGCTATCGTGCAAGTTGTAAACCCCTTTGAATTCCTTGCCCATGTTTATAGGCCATGACAGTGGATGCAACGATATCTTCAATTCCTTTTCTATTTCGTCCATCAGGTCGAAAGGGAATTTACCATCGCGGTCCAGTTTGTTTACGAATACGATAACCGGGGTGTCGCGCATACGGCATACCTCCACCAACTTGCGGGTTTGCTCTTCCACTCCGTTCACACTGTCTATTACCAGGATTACACTATCCACCGCAGTAAGCGTGCGGTAGGTGTCCTCGGCAAAATCTTTGTGACCCGGAGTATCCAGCAGGTTGATAAGAGTTTTGTTGTATTCAAAGCTCATTACGGATGTGGCTACAGAGATTCCCCTCTGGCGCTCTATTTCCATAAAGTCGCTGGTTGCGTGCTTCTTTATCTTGTTGCTTTTCACAGCCCCAGCAACCTGAATAGCGCCACCAAACAGCAGCAGCTTTTCCGTCAGCGTGGTCTTACCGGCATCCGGGTGAGAGATGATGGCGAAGGTGCGGCGTAGCGATATTTCTTTGTCGTATTTCATTGTAGTCGTAAGTCGTGAGTCATAACCTGCCTGCCGGTAGGCAGGGTAGTAAGCGAGTTATGGTTAAGATAAAAAGTGTGCAAAGGTACGGAGATTGTTATGTGAAAGGCCAATTTTAGGATTACAAGCATTGGGTTATTAACATCCTGTGGATACTTTGCTGTAAATAACTTTATGGTAACATTATATTTGTAGCAAAACAATCTTTACGAATGGCATTAACCACCCTTAAAGATGACTTGTTGCATGAGTTTAGGGAAGAGCGCATAATGATCAATGAACAGATCGAACTCCTGGACCCACTAGCAACTTCCCTCAGAAAACCAGCAGCCCAAAGGCTCTTAAGCAGCGGCACCTTAATTATCTCCGAGATCAGTTGTTACATTGTAAGCCTTGGCGGCCTTGCCTTTATCGGGTTTATGCATATGATCTATCCGTTCAGCCTGATGGGGGAGCTGTTTTACAATCCGCAGATACGCAGCAGGGTTGGGAATATGGACCTTATATATTTTATACTGGCTGTATATGGAATTACCCTGGTCAGTGTGGCATTAATCTTCATCATCGGCCGCATGGCGCGGGAAATAAGGCTGAAGAATGACATACTGCATGTGGCAGGCAAAGACATAAAAACGATAGTAGGCCAGCACCTGGAGCGGAAAGCTGCGCATGATACGATAGAGCAACGGCATATGCTTGGCTTGTCTGGTATAAGCCTGCCTAACACAGCCCCGGCAACTGCCACACCATCCAGGCAAAAGGTGTATGTAAATGAAGTGATGAACCCCGGTTATGAGCCAGCCTTGGCGTATAACGTATTGCCTACATCAGAAAGGTAGATTTCTCTGTTTTAAGATAACATGCCAATATCCTGATCCTCGTTATCTTTGAAGCATCGGCTTTCATTTATCGGCCATAACTCCAATTTTTCATAATGACTTTATACGACAGGATACAAGCTACCGCTTCGTTCATTCAGCAAAAGACAACTACAAAGCCAACAGTTGGCATCATACTGGGCAGCGGCCTTGGCGGGTTGGTGGATATTATAGAGCAGGAAGCAATGATCCCTTATTCGGAAATACCTAATTTTCCCGTGTCAACCGTCGAGGGCCATTCCGGCAAACTGATATTCGGAAAGATCGGAAATACTGCGGTAATACTGATGGCCGGGCGATTCCATTACTATGAAGGGTACAGTATGCAGGAAGTAACATTCCCGGTACGTGTAATGAAGGCGCTGGGAGTGGATACGGTTGTTGTCTCCAATGCAGCCGGAGGCACCAATACTACCTTCAACATAGGCGACCTGATGATCATAAAGGATCACATAAATATATGCCCGGAACACCCACTGCGCGGGCCAAATGAGGAGCGGCTGGGCACCCGTTTCCCCGATATGAGCCAGGCTTATGACCATGACCTTATAGCGTTGGCCAAAGAGATAGCGGAAGAGCAAGGCGTTAGCGTAAGAACAGGAGTATATATAGGGCTGCAGGGGCCAACTTTCGAGACACCTGCTGAATACCGTATGCTGCATACTTTGGGCGGCGATGCCGTGGGCATGAGCACTGTTGCCGAGGTAATCGTGGCACGGCATGCAAGTATGCGGGTATTTGCGATGAGCGTAATTACTGACATCGGCGTTAGTGACGTGCCAATTACGATAACCCATGAGGAGGTGCTTGAAGCCGCTAACGCAGCTGCGCCCAAAATGGCGGGGCTGGTGGAGGAACTGGTTAGGCGGCTGTGATCTGAATTTAAGCAACTCGTCCCTTTTTAACAGATTTTATACTTAACAGCATTAACTTTGTCCAAATATTTTTGGGACAAATTTTGGTAAATATCATTCGGAAAAAGACCGGTATCTGCGTACTGCTGCTTTGCATGCTGTTTTGCGTGGAAATGTCATTTGCCCAATCGACCATATCGGGTGGTAACCCGAGCCAGCCCAATACGATCGCCAACGCGCCGCAAAGAGATACGAATGCCAGTAAGACGAACAATGCGAAGTGGAAGGACGAGGAAGCCAATATCTCTTATGAAAAATTGAATTCAGCGCGCGTTTGCTACCCGGACAGCTCTTTGCACACTTTTCAGCGGACAGCTTTTACGCAACCCTGGTATAGCGATCTTGGCAACCTTGGGAGCCCTGTATATAACCTGATGTTCACCCCGGAAGACCGGCTCGGCCCTACGCTTGGTTATCACGTCTTCGATGTTTACCGGTTCAATGTCGATAGCCTTCCGTTTTACAATACGACCAGGCCTTATTCTGTATTTAATTATCTGCTAGGGTCAAAACTGGAGCAAACTGCCGGTATTATGCATACGCAAAGCATACAGCCCAACTGGAACTTTGCCGTGGAATATCATAAAACCAACTCGCCGGGCTTTTATCAAACGGAGCGCAACAATCATGATAACGCATACTTCAGCACCAACTATAAAAGCCTGAACCGGCACTATGTGCTATATGCGGGCATGGTGTATAATAATGAGCAGCATGATGAGAACGGAGGAATCGTAATACCCGCACAACTGGACAGCGCCGCCTTCCAGGACCGTAGAACCGTGGATGCTGCTTATGAGAACAGCAACTATAGTCTGTCCCGGTCAACAGTTTCGAATGTGCAGCGGGATTTCACCTTGCTTTTGCAGCATAGCTATACATGGGGCAGGGAAGACACTACCTACAATGCGGATTCCACCCAGTACAGCTACCGGCTGATACCGCGATTCAGCATTACGCACAAAATGGAAGTGAGCACCGAAAAACATACTTATAAGGATCTGGCACCAGACTCACTCCGTTATACCACACTATTTGCCCAGAGCTTTGTGAATAATGGTACGGGCTACTATTCCGCTACCACAGACTCCGTATTTGCCCAGCAAAAATGGTTTTGGATAGATAATAAATTGCTGCTGAATGGGTTTATTGGGAAAGAGGGGCATGCGTTGAAATTCAGTGCAGGCATAGGCAACCGGTACGACCAGTTTACATCGCAGCCGGTTTCTAATCAAATACTGGACAGCCTGCCCAAGGCAGTATATTCGCTGGGCCGCGACCAAAGCAGTATAATCAGCAACTACCTGGAAGGAGAACTGAAAAAAGAAGCGCTGCATCCCGGTGAATGGGAGTATGGTGTAAATGGAAAATTCTTTTTTACCGGGCAGGATGCAGGTAACTTTCTGCTCAATGTATTGATAGGTAAAGAATTTAAGAACAGCAGTTTCGTAGCCGGTTTCCGAGAACAACTGAACAGCGCGCCTTATAACTATACGAATTACGAAAACCAATTCACAAAACTGTTTTTCACATTCAATAATGAAAGTGTGTCGCAGCTTTATGCTACGCTTGCCATCTCCAAAATCCACCTTTCGGGAGGTGTGCGGAGTTATGTGATCGGCAACTACATCTATATCAACGATAGCGAGAAACCTGCGCAATACACCATTCCCTTTACACTGAACCAGGTATGGATACGTAAGGTATTCCGGGTTGGCGATTTCTACCTTGATAATGAGCTGGTCTATCAGCAGACTGCAGAGAATGCACCGGTGAACGTGCCTGCGCTGATGGGCCGGCACCAGCTTAGCTATGAGCAGGCAATGTTCAAACATAGACTGAAGATATCTGCGGGCATAGACGTGCGATACAATACTGCTTATCATCCGGCAGGGTATGATGCTTTACTGAACCGGTTCTTTTACCAAAACACAACCTATGTGGGCAATACGCCGGTTGCATCCGTGTTTGTGAATTTCAGGATCAAACGCTTCCGCGCATTCGTTATGGGTGACCAGCTCCAGCAGCTTTTTACCCGCAATACGATACTTTTTACCGGCACGCCTGTTACCAACTTTTTGACGTCAACAGAAAAGTACTTTGGCGGCACAGGCGGTAACTACATACCGGTATATGCCGCGCCTGATGCGCTGATAAGATTTGGGTTTACCTGGGCGCTGGTGAATTAGTCAACAGTTGACAGTTTTCAGTCGGCAGTTTTCAATTTACTGTTCGCAATATAATGTTGCTGATCTTTGAACTGCATAAAATGGGCCACGTAGAGACGCAATGCAATGCGTCTCTACAAAAGCCATACAACAAATTTTATTGAAACCGCAATTGCCAATTGTAAACTGCAACTACTTTCCGCAATATTTTTTGATATAGTCATCGGCTTGCGGGTTGTGGAGTGTTGCGGCCATCCTGAAGTCGGAACAGGCGCTGTCTTTGCTTTTCAAATTAGATAGGAACTGGCCCCGGTATATGTAGGGTTGCGACCAGTTGGGATCGAGCTTTATAACGGTATCGAAATCGCAGATAGCTGCCCGGTAATCTTTTATCTCGCCATAAGCGATGCCGCGGTTCATATAGCCCATAGCGTGGCCGGGTAAAGCCTGTATCTCCATACTAAAGTCTTTAATGGCACCTGCTATATCTCCTGCTTTGAACTTGCAGGATCCTCTCATACTGTATGGAAGATAAAAATCCTGTCTCGCCTCTATTGCCTGGTCAAGAGCGCTTATGGCTTCTTTGATGTGCCCGGCAGCGTATTCCTTGCGACCCACTGCTATAAGCGCAAGGAAGAAATCCTTCCGGTTATCAACTGTGAATTTCAGGTCGGCCATACTGGCTTTTTCATCACCCATTGTTTCTTCGAGATTTGCCCTGTTGTAATATCCCAGTGTGAATTTGGGATTCAACTGAATTGCCCGGTTAAAGTAATAGAGTGCATTAGTGAAGTCGCCCTCGAGTTCATATACTCCTCCTAGTTCATAGCACGCACGCCAGTTCGCTGTGTCAATTTTCAGTGCCATGTCATATTCCTTCCTGGCACTGGCAAGATCGTCATTGAGCACAAAGTCATTACCTTTAATAAGGTGTTCCTCACTTTCATTATGTTTCTGTTTACACGAACTAAAAACAAATAGGGCGGCAACTATCACCGTAATAAACTGTCTCATATAAATAATTTTCAGAAAAGGTAGATGAAATTAAACGAATCTGCAAAAAGACTTAAACGGCAAAAATCGTGTATCTTGCGGTTTCATAAAGTTCCAAACTGGGATTGTCTTCAATTATTAACATTCAGTTTTTAAGGCATTTGAAATGTGCTTTTATTTATACAATGGCTTTTGCCATTGCCCTTCCTGTTGCCGCCCAAAATAATATTTCCGATTTACTCATTCAATTGAGAAATGCCGGAACGGACACCGCTAAATTAAGCGCTTACCACGAAATATTTGAACACTACGAGTATTCCAATCCAGACTCTGCGCTTCATTATATTGAGGATGGGCTTAAGTTATTCGGCACACGAAACAACAAAATCGGAATTGCATCAATGACTTTATTGCTTGGCACTGAAGATGGTGACCAGGGGAGGATGGAAATAGCCAGGAAAAGGCTGGATAATGCGTTGAAGATGTTTGAGGAGGTGAATGATAAAGCGGGAGTTGCAGCAACAAACAACGCGATTGGTGTGATTGATGGAAAAACCGGGCATTTCAGCGATGCAACCCGGCATTTTATGGCCGCGCTTAAGATATTTGAAGATGCGGGAAGTAAAAAAGGCCTGATAGGCACATACCTGAAGCTGGGTGTTGTGAATGAGCTCAATAACAATCTTGATAAAGCACTGGAATATTATACCAAAGCCTCTGCGCTAAGCCCGGATTCCCCGATGACGGTAAATGGCGTAAATCTTTTGAACAATATCGGGATCGTGTATGGGAAAAAAGGTGATTTTAAGAAATCGCTTGAATATTTTGAAAGAGCGCTTGCAGCCAGCGATAAACCTGCGCTTACCGGTGTGCGCATATCAACTCTGATGAACATGGGCATTGTTTACCAGAATCTTGGCGATAATAAAAAATCGCTGGCGTATTTTGATCAGGCGCTGCAAATTACAAGGGACAAAAACCTGCCGGAAGAATACACACGTATCGTTGTAAACCGGTCTGCCGTTGTAATGCTGACCTCACCGGCGAAAGCAATCGAAGACTTAAAGGATGCGTTGGTCACGGCAAAAAAGATAGGGCAGAGGTCATTGCTTGAAGATATATATGGCAACCTTGTTGAAAATTACAAAATAACCGGAAAATATAAGGAAGCCGTGTCGATGATGGAGGAGCTGAGGAATATGGAAGACAGTACGTCCAGCATTGAGAAGGCACGGGAGATCGCGAACCTGGAATCTGTATATGAACTGGAACAGTCGAACAATAAAATCAGGGAGCTGAAAACGGATGAACACCGGAATGCGCTGAAGCGGAATATAATAATTGGAATTGCTTTCTGCCTGGCGGCAGCATTGTTATTCACTGCCTTTTTTTACAGGAGGTCGAACCGGCTGAATGAGCAACTTAAGAAACGCGAAGCTGAACTGGAGAATTCTAATAAGGTAAAAGACAAACTGTTTTCGATAATAGGGCATGACCTGCGTGGGCCAGTGGGCAATATCCCGAATATGCTGACCATACTTGGTGATGAAAGTACAACTCCCGAAGAAAGGAAATACCTTATTGAGACATTAATGGAACATTCTATTGCATCGTTGGAAACACTGGATAAACTCCTGTATTGGGGTAAGTCGCAGATAAAGAATATTGGGTCTAAAGCGGAAGTATTTGAAGTTGATGCGCACTTGCAGGATAACCTCAAACTGGTAAAAAGCAGCGCAGACCAAAAACGAATTGCCCTGATAAATAACGTACCGTCACATACCCGTGTATATGCTGATGCAGCGCACTTTGATTTTATTATTCGCAATTTATTATCCAACGCAATAAAGTTTACGCATAGCGGTGGAACTGTGTCAGTGGCCATAGATGCTGCTTTGAAGCCAGGCTACACGGTGTTCTCTGTAAAAGATACCGGCACGGGAATAAAGAAAGAAAACCTGTCAAGCATTTTTGAGCCCTTTAGCAGCAGTACACAGGGCACCGCCAACGAACAAGGCACCAGCATGGGCCTGATGCTGAGCAAAGAGTTCGTCATTGAGAACGGCGGCAACATCTGGGTTGAAAGCGAAGAAGGAAAAGGATCATCGTTTTATTTCTCCCTGAAAAACCCGAAATAACAACGCATAAAAATACCTGTAGTGTTATCGCTGCAGGTATTTTTTTAGGGCACAAGATTAATACCGTTTAGTTTCAGTGGCGCGATGCGATGTTTGGCTAAGAACAATTGCGTATCGTATAGAAGACCTCAGATTTTGAATAACCAGAACGGTTGCGCACCCACAGCCCTTTAAAATTGGCGATATATCTACAGAGATTCGACCTGAGCGGAGGGCGTAAATTAAACTGTGTCAAAGTTGAGAATTAGTCACAACTTTAACACAGATAACATGACCAAAAGACGCAATACAGGAGTCACTTTGAGTGACGAAGTCCGCCAACAAGCATTATCACAATTTAAGTCAGGGAA
>CAISPO010000048.1 GCA_903887415.1 uncultured Bacteroidota bacterium
AAAAACAGCCCGCAAAAGCCCCGGTAAATGGTAGTTTGAAAGCTGCATTTAGCTACAAAATTGGCACTTATTGGGTGTACAAAGACTCAATTAGCGGCGGCTGGGATAGCTTTTATGTTACCAGAAGCGATGACACCTGGAATGTGAATGACGGTTATTCTATTGAAAGCATAGAAGTTGATATTGCGGAGCAAAATATCACACCTGGCACAACCAGCAAAATACGGGATTGGGGATTTTCTTATGAAGGAAATGGATTCAGTATAGCTGTCTCCCGTTGTTCCTGATGTTCCGCAGGGCATCAGGAACACCAAATAAAACTCCGTCTCCGACGGCATTCACTGAAACTGAAGCTGAACCCATAATGCTGTTTATTCAAAATCCGTTAGCTCAATTAATCCCTTCACCCCGTAAAAATCCCGAGCGCTGCTATACCTGTACTCCTCTGCCTTATCTACTATACCTGCCCGTACCGGGTTGTTATGTATATAGTCCAGTTTCTGTTGAAAAAACGCTCTGTTTCTTATTTCCTCCGGGTGGTTTCCCGGCTGCCAAAAAAGTATTTCCTCTTTTTGTTTCAGCAGCCAAAGCATCCAGCTTCTCCTGCTCTCCCGTTTATTATCTTCTATCGCTGTCACCACCGTTGATGATGTAAATTTCTTGAGATCTCGCAAAGTATCGCTTAACTCAAAGCCTTCTTTGCACGAGCATATCATGTGCAGGTGGTTGCTCATTATTACCCACCCAAATACACAAAACCCCTTCTTCTTCTGGCAAAAACGAATACTATCAAGAACAATGTCCGCATACTCCGCGCGGGTGAAAACATCAACCCATTGTGCCACAGTACACGTAATAAAATGCACTGCCTGTTGGTCTGTTATTTTGTACGCAAATCCCATTCCTCAATCAAATTCATTTAGCTTCAGTTCATTAAATTCTGTTCGGAGAACAGCTCCTTATCCTGCGTTCCTGATGCCCTGCGGAACATCAGGAACAACGGGGATTCAAATTTATTCCGTGAAGTCTTATCTTTATTGTTTATAAAACTATGAAATACATACTGATTCTTTTTCTATTGCCGGTTATCACACAGGCACAGATCATCACTACGTATGCCGGCAACGATACGCTTGGCTATAATGGTAACGGCCACCCGGCCACATCGGCCCGGCTATGTGATCCTGCAGGAGTTGCAATTGATCGTCAGGGGAATTTGTATATTGCCGACGGCGATTATAATGTTGTTCGCAAAGTAAATACAGATGGTATAATAACCGCTATTGCAGGGAGCGGCGTTAGAGGCTATGGCGGTGATGGCGGCCCTGCTATTGATGCTTGGTTTAATAATCCTTATGGAATCACTGCCGACAGTATTGGCAATTTGTACATCGCTGACTATAGCAATAATGTGATTCGTAAAATAGATACATTTGGTATTATAAGTACAGTAGCAGGTAATTATGCCCTGGGTTACGGATACAGCGGCGATGGCGGTCCGGCTACAGCAGCTCAGCTTTACTCTCCATATGCAATAACTGTTGATAAAGTTGGTAATCTTTTCATAGCCGATGTAGATAATAATGTGGTTCGTAAAGTGGATGCATCAGGCACTATAAACACGTTTGCGGGCAATCATTTAATTGGCCTCGGATATGCAGGAGATAGTGGCCCCGCAACAAACGCTAAATTACATTTCCCACAGGGTGTAGCAGCTGATACTTTTGGCAATATTTATATAGCCGATAGAGGCAATAATGTTATTCGTAAAGTAGATACTACGGGCATAATCACAACCTATGCCGGTAGCAGTGCAGGCACAGCAGGCTATAGCGGCGATAACGGGCCTGCAACGGCGGCCAAATTGAATACTCCAGGTGCATTAAGCATCAACGATTCTGGCAATCTTTATATATCTGATATAGAGAATAATGTTATTCGCAAAATAAATTCAGCGGGTATTATATCCACTGTGGCAGGCAATGGTATCTTTGGTTATACTGGCGATGGAGGTCTCGCTACTTTGGCTGAATTGAGCCATCCTGTTGGCATAACCGCAGATAACTACGGCAATTTTTATTTTGGAGATATAGACGACTATGTAGTGCGTAAAGTTGACACTTCGCATATATCCCTGAATATCCACAATATTAATGGCAGTGTTAATTTTAGCCTTTATCCTAATCCCGCTGCCACAGCTATCACGATCACTGCAAATAACACAATAAGCGAAATAGGGATCATCAATCTTTTGGGGCAACAAGTATTCAGCCAATCTTATAGTTCGTCAAGTGCTCATATAGATATTTCAGCTTTCCCAGGCGGTGTTTACTTTGTAAAAATCAATGGTAGTGAGACAGCTAAGTTTTTAAAAGAATGATAATGCCATATTATAACCAAACCATTCTCCCCTATAGCTAAAAGATGTTGGGCCGTATTATTTTGCTTACTACCTTTGTGACGCAAAAGGCTAAATTTCCCTTGTGGCTCAGCGCCCTTGTAGCCTCCCGCATTTGCGAGGTGAAAAAATTCCGGAAAAGCAGAACCTGCCTGCCCAGGCAGGGAAAAACCGGATTTATCTACCGGTAGGCAGAAGTTTTCCCGCAGAGGTCAGAAGTTCGGCAATCCTTACTTGACATAAAAATATAGCTTCCACAAGGCTACACTCGGCTTTTTCTCCCAACAATGTTATAATTAACAAGAAGATAAATTCATTTTGTAGCCACGGAAAAATCAAAAAACCCTGTGAGGTAATTGTGACATTTTTGTGATATTTTTTGAGCACAATTCATTGATAATCATCAAAAACCTGCGCAAACTTTTTTTTCTGAAAAACTGTGATATTTTCATCGCAACACAAACACTACAATACGTAACAGAAATACTCGCAATTATGTAATACCACGGAAAAACCGGAATATCGCACACCGGAAACAGGAAGAAAACCGGAAGTTTTAATGCGCAACTGCTGAAAAAATCAAAGTAATCTTATAGTCCTGAATCAAGGTTCAGACAATTTTTCCCGAACTTTACAATCTCAATCCCGATAACTATCGGGAGAAAATCAAAAATATCCTGAAAATCCAGACCGACAAACTAAGGCTCGACAAATACCTCTGGGCTATACGTATCTTCAAGACACGCTCACAGGCCACTGCCGCCATAGATGAGGGCAAAGTGAAGCTGAACGGCGACAACATAAAACCTTCCCGAACCGTAGCCATAGGCGACAAGTACACCATAAAGACCCCGGCCCGCCGCTGGACGATAGAGGTAACCGGCCTCCTGCACAACCGCGTAGCCTATGAAGAAGCTATTAAGAATTACCTGGACATAACACCCGAAGAAGACAAGCTGCTGAACCAGCAAACAGGCAGCAGCTTCTATACCGGCAAGCGCCAAAGCAAAACAGGCCACCCCACTAAAAAACAGCGGCGTGACCTGGAAGATTTTTTAGAGGATCAATAAACAGATACGTAGTTGCCCGGTATGGTCAGTACCCAGTTGTTACCGCCGTCCACGCTCTGGAAGATGCCTTGGTTGGTAGCCAGATATACATACTTCTGCAGATTGCCATTCTTGTAAATAGTCTCTTTAAAAGCAATGTTGCGCACGATCAGGTTCTTAGACAGCCCGTTATTATTTTGCTGCCACATGCTGGTGTTGTTATTATAGATGTATAACCCTGCCGAGTCGGTGCCTATAAGCGCTACTGCCTCAAACGGAGACGCTACACACAGCAAAGGCCTGCCCGCAGGAAGCCCGGTATATTGGGTCCAGTTCTCGCCAAAGTCATCGCTGTACCAGGCCCCGTATTCACCCTTGTTATCAATAGCTATCAGCCTGTTGTTTAAATGTCCCAGCGTGAAAAAGCTGGTATCGGTAGTGCCGGTGCCCAGGTGCGGCGGAAGGGGGTTTCCGCTTGAGTTCCATTCAGGAAGCGTGGAGATATGATCTGGGTTACTGGTTACTTCATTCCATATCTGGTCTTTTGCAGATTTGTAGAAGTTCCGCACATATCTCACAGTAGCCGTCCGGGGGGCTGCTTCATAAGCAAGGCCGCAGAGATAACCATTGGTAAGTTGTGTAAAGGACACCATAGTAACCGGTAATATCCCTACGCCCCCATAATTAGCGGAATCTTTATTGTATGAATTTTCTAGGTTCCATGTGCCCAACTCCCCGTTCTGGTCGCTGTAAGCCAGGCCCATGAGGTTTGTAAGTGGGCCTGTCGAAGTGTTCATAGCGATCGCACGGTTGGCCAAATACACCCTGTTGCCCCAGGTGGGTGTATTGATCAGCATGGACTGGTTAAGATTTATGTTTACATTATTAACTGTTCTCCCGGGCAGCCATACCAGTGAATCGAAGCTCTGGTTGAAGTTAACACCGTTGTTAGTGCTGTAATAAAGGGAGTCCTTCGACCACAGGATGTTCTCTGCCGATGTGATCAGCGAACGGCATGGCTTTCCATCCGGCGGAAATATCACCGAATAGTTTTTGCCATCTGTACTCGAAAACAGGGTGCCCGATGTATCAGAAAAATATAAGCTGTAAGGGGTTTCAACAACAGTATTGTTGTTAATGGAATTTATTTTCTTACAGCCGTGCATCGCGGCAGTTGCAAGAAGTATCGATCCGGCTATAAAGTATAGGGACAATTTTTTCATCGGTATGCTGTTCTAAGGTGCTAAAATTAATAAAAAACAAAGATAACTACACTATTCACAAATATAAAGACATTGAATCATACTGAAAGGTTGGAACTAAACGTCCTTTTAACCAATTAACCCTTTAACCTTTTAACTTATCAACCTATTAATTGATCAGCCTACTGAGCTATTTTGTCGGCTTCATTCATTTTCATCCCGTAATCAATCAGCTCAATTATGCTGTTTTCATCCGTATTGGTAAAATTTATATCTAAATGATATTCAAATGCGCTATTCTTAAACTCGCCTCCGCTGAACGAAATGTTGTTCAGCAGTTTCTTGCTTTCCACGATCATTGCCGAGTCGTGTGCTGAGTGGCTGATACCTGCGTCTATGTTTTTTAGCAGCAATTGCATGTCCAGGTATATGGCCCACGGATGGCCGGTAACCTGGGAAGCAGCATCCGGCATTTTCTGCGATTTGAAGTCTCCATGCAGGAAACCGGTAGCATATGCGTTTTTATTAGACACTACGGCATACTGGTCGTCCATCATCAGATAGACAGAGTCGCTCTCATCCAGCGGTATCACAAAGCCATTCCCGGATTGTGCAAGCCCGTTTTGTTTGGCCAGCCCTACCAGCTTTTGGAACTTATCCTTGCTGCCTATCTTCATCACATAGCTCATGTTAAGCGTTGGCTTCTGGTTTTGGTGTGTCACCTTTTGTCCCATAAAGCTGTCGGTAACGGTTTCTGTATGCAGGCTGAAATCATTGATCACAAAACTCATATCGCCGGTAAATGCGTCAAGGATATCATCAGCATTCATGTTTTGCTGGGCAAGCGCGGCATTGGCCAATCCGAGTACCCCCATTTTTTCGAGTATTGATTTTACGCCCTTGGGCGATATATGCATGGCTACCAGCATATCCATATTCTGGCCCGGCAAGCGGTCAAGCAGCTCTTTATTAATATTTGTTGCCCCAAATTCAAGGCCAATGTCCTTCATAGAATCTGGCAGATAATAACGCATGTCACCCGTTATCTTACCTTTCTTAAAGTCAAAGCCAGATGTGAACGTGGCATCCTTCCACAATGCGGCTGATAAGGAAACGCCACCCATCCGGTCCGACATATCGCTGCCGTACTGCGACATAAGCTGGCCGTAATTGAGCCAGAAAGTTATGTCGTGGCCTTCTGCTTCCAGTGCTGTAAAGCGGGGGTTGCCGGTAAGCGAGTTGTCTCCCGCCACGCTGAATGCAGCAGTCATTTCTGCCGACAGGCTGGCCATGTCTTCCATAGGGTGGTCTCCGGGCTGGGCGCCGCGGCCCTCCATGAGGTCGTTATAATTAGTTGGCGCAGACATTACATTGATAATGACCAGGAGATTGCTGCTCCAGCCTACAAACATATCGCGGCCAAGGCTTGCTTCCTTATGGCCACCGTTCTGTTTGATCTCTGCCTGCGGGAACACCTTTTTCACATAGGCTTCCCATTGCGCAGCATCAGATAGCGGCACGAGGCCGGTAACACGGTTGCCCCCTTTAAAGCGGGTGTCCGGCTTTACATAAACATAGAGTGTATTCGCAAGGTCTATCCCGGCTTTTTCTATTCCGTCCATTGCGTCCTTGGTGCTCTTTTCCGGGATGCGGCTCTGCATCTCCTTAAAGAGTTTACTGCCGGTGATCACGTTCCAGGCTATTTTCTTGCCCAGCGATCTGAGATTGATCCCTGCCACTGCTACCGCGTCCTTGGGTATATAGCGCGCATGGTCTGGCTTTTTGCTGCATGCGCCAAGCAATGCAGCAACCAGTAATAGTACAAGAGTAGTACGCGAATAGCGGTGCATATTTATGCTTTAAAAAACAGGATATAACAGGCTCAAATCCGCCTGCTATATCCCTAGTATAGATGAATTAAAACGGCAAGTCGTCAATTGTTTCCGGCGACTGGTTAAAGCTTGGGGCAGCATTAAAGTTTGCGCCTCCCTGGTTGTTGTTGTTGTTATATGCCGGTGCTGCCTGGCCGCCGCCGGCATTGCCTGGTGTGGCCGTAGCGCTCTCCACACGCCATGCATCAAGGTTGGTGATGTAGTTTACCTTTCCGTCACGCTCCCATTTGTTGCCTTTGATATTGAAGCTAACTCTCACGGTTTCCCCTTCTTTAAAGCGGTCTATGATGTCGCATTTGTTCTGTACCAATTGCATTTTTGCAAAGTTGGTGTAGATGTTGCCATTGATCTCTTCTGCCAGTTCAAGCACAAATTCACGCTTTTTGAATTTTTCGCTTACCTGCTGTGTGTCGTACTTTACAAGCAGTTTGCCTGTTACTTCTAAACTCATTTTAGTAAAATTTAATTATAAAACAATAAACAAATGTACGAAGGGCAAATTACAAATTCCAAAAATGAAATTCCAAATTCCAAAGCCCATTTTGTATCCAGAATCTCTCATTTCTGAAAATAGAGCCTACCACCGGTACCTGTAACCTTGGTTCCGTTTAGTACATAGGAAACTATATACCTCCCGCCGCTGCTGCAATAGGACGGATTGGGGGAGCCTTCGGGGCAATAAACTTCTTCCGACTGATTGCCGGCTACCGTAATGTTTGTGAACCGGTAAACCTCATTGCTTGACCGAACAATTATTTCAATATCATAAGGCAGAGTAGTTGATGTATAGTCATCCAGAAAGTACGCGTAGGTAGGCTGGAAGCTAAGGGTATCACCAACGGTATCGTAGCCGCTATAAGAACCGGGGACTACCCATTGGGCTACATTTACGTAGCCATGACTATACATAGTATCGGAAATCAACAGGCTGTTGAATGTATTGTCTTGTTTATAGCCGTTGATGATCACAGTGTCTAATTCACTGAAGGTATAACCAACAGCAGTCGGCACTGCACCGACAGTGCACTGTATCTGGCATTTTGGCTTACACCCGTATAAGATAACACCAGGCAGTATAGCCAATAAAATATTGCGGAATCTCATGATTGTATAAAAATAACGAAAAGCATCCTCAATATATTTTGTTATTTATAGGGGGTGCGGACAATAAAAATGTCCGGAAATTCCGGACATTTTTAATACTTTACTTTGGGGAGGAAGGGGGACGAACCCACAGCCCCTCGAAATCCAAAAAAAATGTCCGAAATTTTCGGACATTTTTAATACTTTACTTTGGGGAGGAAGGGGGGACGAACCCGCGTCAGATGCTGACAATAAAAAAGTGCCCTAAATTTCAGGACACTTATTTTATACTTTTAACCAAGGGAGGAAGGGGGGACGAACCCGCGTCAGATGCT